>NZ_BBIV01000014.1 GCF_000730665.1 Pseudomonas plecoglossicida NBRC 103162 = DSM 15088 | reverse complement strand
GATGGCTTGCCAACTGTTCATGGCGGGCCTCAGTCAGGATTCGAGAGCAGGCGCGCCTGGAGCGCGATTGCAAGTGGACGGCCGTGGTCGCGGGCTTCTGCCAAAGCTTCTTGCCAGGCAAGCGATGCAAGCAGGTCGGGACCGCGCTGGGTGAGGAGCGTTACGTACTCACTTTGGTCCCCCGGGCGGGTCAGGCCTTTCTCCCGGGCCTCGGTCACCATTTTGCGTACATGGCCAATCCGGGCTCCATGGCAGTTCTCTGACAGGCTGGCGCCCAGGAGCTCCTGGAGTTGGTCGGCCAGGTGATAGCTCATCGGGTCTCCATCCAACGCATCCCAGCATGTCTGGTCGAGCTGGATGAGAGGGACGCCGCAAAACTGCGGCAGGTCGTAGCCCGCGAAGTGTCGCCAGGCTTTATGTTCGGAATGAGGCTCCATGATCCACCAGGAGCGGATTGGCGCCAGTAGATGGGCGATACCTGGCAGGTCATGGCGAGCATGCAATATGGGAAAGGCTTGCTCCGTGTAGAAACGCAACAGGAAGGTGTCGCCATCCGGTCCGCAGGCGGTAACGCCTTGGCCAAGATGATGGACGAGCCTGGAAGGTGTCTGGGCGCTCACCAACCAGCCGCAAAGTGCATCGCCTGCCATCTCGGTCAGTGTGCAATGGAAGTCGTATTGGCTTTGCAGATCGGTCTGCTGACCAGGGGAAAAGAGCCAGGGGCCAATGTGCCTGAGATGGGTGAACTGCTCGTGGTAGAGGATTGGCAGTGCGTCGTCGGTGAAACGGTCTTGCAGCTGTTGACGCTCGCTGTCCTGCAGCCGAGCCAGTTCGACAATCGCCATCAATCGATGATCTGGCGCCTGTCGCAGTTGTTCCACCAGTTCGGTAGCGAAGGGTGTCATGCGTCGGGCGCTCCTTCCATTCGAACCAGGCTGCGGCCCTCTGCAATTGCCTTGAGCAAGCAACCCAGGCAAACGGGCTCGGCCGCAGTAGCAACGCCGTTGGCGGCGATGCTGTTGTTGCTGCCCTCGGAGTTCAACGCCACGGCGCCCAGCATCCGAATCGAGAGGCCATCAAGTGTCATGCCTCTGTCGTCGATGCGTAGGGTTCCACCGGGGGCCTTGAGGGTTACGCTTCTTGAAGCAAGAATCTCGTAGTCTTGAGTCAGATGCCTGATGTGCTGCCCAGCATTCAGCAGTACATGACCTTCAACCCGCTTTTCCAGGTGACCGCCAATCTGTATCCACTGGTTGGCTGTCGTCTTGTCGTGTCGGTTGTTACCCACCTCTTCGATGCGATCCTTGGTCGTGACGACTGCCAGGTTACGGCCAATGGTGAGGTGGTCGTCCTGGCCGATATCCTGTCGACGGTCCCTGCCAAGAGTGAGTTGTTCGTCATTGCCGATGGATTCGGTACGGTCGTGGCCGATGACAAGGGTCTCGTCGTTCTCGACGCGCTCGCTGCGGTCGTGCCCAACCATCGTGGTCTCGTCATTGTTGACGATGTTGTTCTGGTCCTTCTGGGCGTGGATGAAAATCTCTTCCTGAGCGGCCTCGTCCTCGAAGCGGATTTCGTTGAAGCCCTCGCCTTTGTGGGTCTGGGTCCTGATGGTCATCCGCGTCTTGTGGGCAGGAAGTTCGTAGGGGGGCAGTTGGTTGGCGTTGTAGTTTCGGCCGGTGATGATGGGTTGGTCCGGGTCGCCATCGAAGTTGCCGACGATGACCTCCTGGCCAATGCGCGGGATGGCCATGTGGCCCCAGAGGGCACCGGCGATATTGTGGGAAACGCGAATCCAGCAAGAGCTGTGCTCGTCATTGTTTCCCTCCCTGTCCCAGGGGAACTGCACCTTCACGCGACCAAACCGATCACAGTAGATTTCCTCCCCGGCCGGGCCGACCACTGTGGCTTGCTGCGGCCCTTCGATACGGGGTTTGCGCAAGGGAGAGGGGCGCCACTCTGTATCGTCCGGCACCAGGATGGCGGTGCTGCTGTAGTGCGTGCCACGTTCGGCTTCGGCACTTTCCTCGGCCAGGCTGGTGTATTGCTTGCCATGGTGTTCGATGCGAATAGGGCGCCAGCTGCGGTTCATGTCCTGCCGCGGATGGCCGATCAGATCGAAGCAGATACCCGGTACAAGGCGAGCATCATCGCCTTGCGCTCTGACGATACGCGCATCTGAACGCAGGCCCCTCAGACGGTCCCGCGTGAATGCGGTGCCCGTTTCACCCTTGTAGCGCCCTGGGTAGTCGTAGCGCTCGTAGCTGTTCGACTGGTGATCCAGGTCCGTTCCCTTGCATTCTGTTTCCTGGTTGTACATGGGGTTCTTGAAGCTGTAGTCGCGCTGGGTCTGGCACGCGGTACGCACATTTTCGGTATAGACAAAGCTGTGCAGCGCCGGTCCCGGGCTATCGCCGCCTGCCATGGGGTTGTATTCGAGCGGCGGCCCTGGTTGCTTGCCGAAGACCCAGAGGCGATCGCAGTGAATGAGGCGGTGTCCTTCAGCGCTGTGCAGAAAGCCATAGAAGGAGCCTTCCTCGCGCATGATGCGTTCGACGAAGTGGTAGTCGGTATCGCCGGCCTGAACGCAATACTCCCGGGGCTGATACGTGTGGGTCAGACGCTGCTCGTAATCCAGGGTGAGGCCATGCTTCGTGAGCAGGACCTTGGCGATTTCGGGCGCGTTGGGGCCCTGGAAAATGCGCCAGTCCGAAGCCAGGCGCATTCGTGCCAGACGGGGCTCCACGGTGGCGCGATAGCGGGTCCGCCTGAAGCCCGTGTCGCCTTGCTGGAATGAGGACACCGAGCCGTGCAGGTAGCGTACAGGCCGGTTCGCCTGCCAGAGGGTGAGTAGCGCCTGATGGTCAAGTATCAGGCCAAAATCTACGGCGGAGTTCGCGCAACTCAGGTCCACGTCGAGCCGGAAGGTTTCGGATAGACCTTCGACGAGGTGAAACTCGACGACCTCGAAGTCGTAGACGCCGTCCTCGCCCGCAGTGAAGGTAAAGCGTAAATCGGATTGGGCTGCCATATGAAATCCTTACCGGACTTAGTGTGGGGCTCGATGATCCCGGGTGGTGAGCAACCGACGCCTGCCACGCCGGTTGCCGGAGGTGGCTATCGGTTCAGCCTTCCATGGGCTTGCGCCAATCGTCCGAGGCCTCGGTACCGGCAATGACATGGGTCCAGGTAATCTTGCGGTAGGCCATGGCTACCTTGACCAGTTGGGTATACGAAGCCTTGGCCTCGTCCTGGGCATGGGGGAGGACGGTGTTGATGCTGACGATCGTGGCGTCTTCCAGCTGGGTGGAGAAGAAGTATTCCTGTTTGCCTTCGGAAGAGGTGCGGTACCACATCACTTCAACTTCCGGCAGCATTTCGCCGGAGGCCAAGGCCTGGTACAGAAGGGGAGTGGCCTTGCTGAGCGTTGCCGTGAACACGAACGGCTTGTGCACGCGCTGGCCAGAAGGCTGACCGCTTTGCGGGTCGGTTGGCGTGGAAATCAGGTGTTCGATTTCCTGGACAAGAATCTGGTCTTCGTGACCTTCCTGGTAGATGTTGCCAACCGACTCGGCGGTGAAGGCACCCTGGGTGATATGGCCCTGAGTTTTACCCTTGATGCTGATGTAGGCGGGAGTTGCCATGTAAATCTTCCTTGTATCGTTGATTTGAGTGGCCGAAAGAGACCGTTTCGCCATAGGTGTAGGAGTGGATGTTCTTTGTCTGGGTTGCTTGCCCTCCTGCCGTCATGTGTTGTGCTTTGGGTGTTGCATCAGGCTCAGGGCTTGAGGATGCCCTCGAGCCTCAGCAACACCTGCTCGGTACTGCTGTCGAGGCTGATGGAGAAATAGAGATAGGTCGCAACCAGCACGATTGTGGCGACGACCCAAGGGGTCCAGAGCGGCCATTGCCGGGCCTGGCGGTAATGGCGCGATGCGACGTTGTCAGGTGTGTCGGTCAGGTGCTCGGGCGTGTCTCCACGTTGCGCGCGAAGCATGCGATGCAGCTTGAGGATGAGCGTATTGAGCGAGTCCTTGCTGTTGTGTTGCTGGCCGTATTTGCCCATGAAGCCCAGACAAAGGCAGAGGTACTTGAACTCCAGTACGTCCTTGTAGCGGGTCGGGTCCATCTGCATCCGAGCGAGCACGGTGAAGAACTTTTCCCCGCCCCAGGTTTCGTTGTGGTGGTAGCTCAGTAGCGAGCGTTCGCGCCACACGGATTGTCTGCCCCACTCGGTGGCCATGACGGCCTCGTCGATGAACGCACACAGGGCATATCGGTAGGCCAGTTGCGTAGCGGCGTCGTAGCCGTGCTGACGAATCTCTTCAGACAGTGCTGTTATCTGGTCGCGCACGCTTGCATAGAGCTTGGGTATGTCGTTGCAGCGCTCCAGGCGGCGCAGGCGTATGACGAGGCCAAAGAGAGGTTGAGCGGCGTCGATCAAGGGATTGAGACTATGGCCACGAAGCTGGAACTGAAGGTCGGCGTCATCGTCAGTCCGCAATACTGTGTCGTAGACGATGCTGGTCTTGTCGGGGATGCCTGCAGTCGGTGCGGTTCGCAAGAAGTCATCCCTCGGCGGGTCGGAGGGAAGGCCGTTCTGCTCGTTGGCCGCAGATGCCTCAGCCACAGCATTGAAGCGGCGGTCGCGCAGTCCGTTTTCGCTACAGATGGTGGTGCTCATGTCATTGGCTCCGGATGGCCCAGAACTGCAACTGCAGCTCCGGGAATTCACCGCTGATGTGCAAACCGAAGCTGTTGGTGCCCCGGGGTATCAGCTTCTGCCAGGCGGTGGAGGTACGGTCGAGTTGGTAGTAGGTGAAGCCGGCATGGAACGGCAGGTGCCGCGGCGCCACTGGCAGCGGGCTCAGAGGTATGCCCGGAAGTTGCAGGCGAATGAGCTCCAGTAGCGATTGCTGGGACGCAACCTTGGTTTGCTGCAGGAACAGTTGCCGCATCTGGTCCAGTGGCATCCGGGCGCGGACGGCGAGGATGAAGTCGGCGCTGTCCATCAAGCTGCTATCCGTAACCTGCGCAGTGAGGATGCCGTGCCCCTGTTTGACCAACGGCACGGAAACCGCGCGCGGCTGCAGCACGGTACCCAACAGGCGGCGCAAGGTATCCTCGAGCATCTGAAAGGTGCTCTTGAGGTTGTCGTGCTGATAGGCAGGAAACTCCGGGGCAAGCCTTGAATGGTCGATGCAGGTGGCCAGTTCCCCACAGGCCTGGCCGCAAGCCAGGTAGGCGTCCAGTGGACTGACGTCCGGATCTTGTGCCATGTGCCGAAACTGATGCTGCCAACGATTGAGGGCCTGAAGCAGATTGAAGTCGCTGAAGTCAGCGACACCGGATTGGCTTGGGGAGCCGATGCGTTGTGCAATGTTCTTGGCCCGCGCCTGCATGAGGGAGAACACTTCTTCGATGAACTGCACCAGCGGACGGATGGCGCTGAGGTACAGCCCGGTAATGTAGAACGCAGTGTCCAGCAGAAGATGGCCGTCGGGCCTGCGCTCGAGGATGCGCCCCAAGGCCAGGCTGGTAAAGGCGCTTCGGTCATCGCGTTGCAGTGCCAGTTGCAGGCTGGGTACGGCCAGGGCCACTGGCGCGTGGCTGCCTTGATGACTGTGCGTGTCGAGTAGTTCCTCCGTATGCAGGACATAACGGGTATTGCCATGGGTGTCTGGCCAGCGCACTTGGGCAATGCCGTCCGATCGCAGTGGCAGGGTGAGGTAGACCGTCTGGTTCGCCAGGCCCGCGTCCGAGAGGGTCAAGGGCTGAGGAGGCGGTTGGTCGTTGGGAATGTTGAACAGCGAACCGTCGGGCATGATGCCTCGTGCGCGTACGATGGCAATCTTGCCGAAGGCAAGAAACTCCTGGTTCAGCTCCAGTTCGGAAAAGCCGTACCCGTACCGGCTGGCATGGCGTGCGTTGATGTAGTGCTCCAGATACCGGGTGGTCTGCTGGAAATGCTGGGGCTTGACGAACAGGCCTTCGCTCCAGGCGACGGGGTTGCGTGTGGTCATCGGTAGGTACTCGCAGGAGGGGGCAGGCAGAGGTCGTCCTGCGCAGGCCGGAAACGCTCGTCGGTGATGGCGACACGGGTGGTCTGCAGCATCACCATCAGGGGGTACTTGCGCCCGCGTGGCTCGACGCGGAATACGTCGTACCAGCGTTCGGCACTGGGGTCGTGAAATTGGGCGACCACGGCGATGTAGCGGGACTTTTCCTCGATGGACGCGAACTCGATGAACTTGAATTGCCCCGGAACCAGCGCGTAGTCGTCCATCGCCACGAGCGTGCTGCCCAAAGCCTTCTCGGGATTGTCTTGCAGCAGTTCAGGGGGCGCGTTCTCCAGCATGGAGTCGTCCTTGAGCTGCAAGACACGAAAGACAATCGGTGTGGCGGTGACAGCGGTCCTGCGCGCGTTGGGCGTTGGGGCAATGCTCGCTGCGCGGTTGTATTGCCCCACGCCCAGATGGACGTGTGCATCCGTTTCTGCGGTGTCCCGCTCCATCGGCGTGCTGTCCTCGGGGGGCGCGACTGCCGGGATGCTGACCGGGTTGGGGTTCACATCCGCGCTCGCGTACAGGCTCAGGGCAATTTGCGTGGGCTGGTCTTGCGGGTTTCCGACCGCGATAGTCGGGTCCATCATGATCTGCGCCGTCTTCTTGAAGACATTGCCCACGGTGCTGCAGCCGGCCAGCAGGGGCACGGCAAGCATGAGCACGATGGCGGGTCTCATCCCACCTCCGCGCGCAGCGCTTGATCGAATGCTGGTTCGAAGACCTCCCAGAACAACTTGTCGAAACCTTGCTGGCGGCCCGAGGTCAGTTCGCCATAGTAGTGTTCGTACATGCGCCAGGCCCAGTCGTCTGCTGGCGGCTGTCCTGTCTGACCGTTGCGATAGCGCTGGAAGCGCTGCTGCAGCTGTTCTGGCGAGAATGCCTGCAACAGCGCGCCGAGCCCGGCAGTGATGGCTTTGTACACGGCAACCTGTTGCCGGTGGATATGTTCCAGCGATTCTTCTACCGCCGCCGAGGGTGAGAGGTGGACGGCGCTACGCTGTGCAGAAAACAGCGCACGAACCGTTTCCTGATAGTTCTGTCCGAGACGCAAAGGGTTGTCTTCGATAGGCTGCAGCGTGCGGCCAGCGAGGGAAATTCGTTGCTGTTCGCCCGGCAGGGGAACGTTCAGGGCAGACAGTCCGCGAATGAGCGCACCGAGGGTGCGGCCTGCTTCGTGTAACAGAGCATGGACTTCAGCCCCGTCGACGCTGCCGAGCGGTGCGCCGAGACCTTCCAGCAGGGGTTCGACCAGGCTGGCAGGATCTGCACCGTCTGAGAGCTGACGCTGTAGCCATTCTCGGGACGCCGGGGTTTGAATCTCCTGTTCCAGCATGGGACAAGCTCCTGTGTCAGGGGTGGGCGAGCCATAGATGGCTTCGAAGGGGGTGGTACTGGCATCCGCCTGAGCGGCCAGCAAGGTATGTCCGTAGTGATGCGGGTCGATCGCTGGCGAGTTGCTGTCGGTCGACTGGGTCAGGTTGCGAACCGCATCGAGCGCTTCTAGCGGGTCGAGCAGTCCCTTGGGTGACAATGGTTCGGCCAATGACTGGAATTCGGCCCATCCCGGCCGTTGCCGACATTCACCCTCGATGTCGTATGGAGTGTCGTCCCGCGTCGAATCGACGTAGTGCGTGGGAACGTGAAGGAACTCCCCCAGGTCGTGCTCTGCGAGCGATCGGGCGGGGTCGGGCAGAGAATGAAAATCGTTGTCCAGATGAACGCCGATCCAGAATGGACCTATACGCAGTTTGTCCCCATGGCGCAGTCTGGCGCTGGCATTGGGACCAAGCGGCTGCATCTGGTCGTTGACGAGCGTCTCGCCACAGCGGTCGATCACCAGGAAGCCGCCATCTTCATGGCGGATTTCGCAGTGCTGGCGGTGCACGCTTCTGCTTAGGTCGTGAAGTTCCCAGTCCGCGCCCTGGCTCCCGATGGTGCCGCCATCGCTACCGAAGCTGTGCCGTGGTTGGCTGCCATGCTGCAGCGCCTGCGGATTCTCTACGACCAGGGACAGAAGCCGTTCGAAGTTGGAAGGAGTCATGGGCACACCGTTAGACGAACTCGTGGAGGACTGCGCAGTTCAGGCTGCTCGAGGAAACTGGTCCAGCCCAATTGGGAGCCGGTGGTCTGTCCGAGGTTGAAGGGCGGGACTTCGTTTTCGCACAGTCCCAGTTCGAGGTCGCAAGGCGTTCCGTCGCGGAGCAGAAAGGTGATCAACATGCGTAGCCGCGCAAAGTTTTCCCCCTGAGGTAGAAACGCTCGAAGCCGACTTTCCGACAGGTCGGAAATGACGATGGTGAATTTGCAGTGACGCGTTCGTACGCTTGTGCCGATACGAAAGCTCTCGCTCAATTGGCCGTTATGCTGTCCAAGGCGTGTGCGGTCCTCCATGGCGATGTCCGTATAGCGGAGCTCGAAATCGCGGATGGTCACTGTCGGCAAATCGAAGCAGTGCGCTATCAGGCCTGACACCATGGTGGGCGAACGGCTGCGATGGACGACGGCACCGGCAAAGCTGAGCAGCCGGCTCCAGGCGATGGGCGTGATACCTCGGACGGCTTCATCCTTGAGTCCCACCAGCGCGAAGAGATACTGGGACATCTGGTCGGTGGCACCGGCACGAAAGCGGATGTAGTAGCGGTACTTGCGCCAGGCCTGATGCAGCAGGGTCAACAGACGGTGGTTGAAGAAGTCGAAGAACGCCGGCCGAACGCCGTCACCCTGACCGGCCTCGAAGGCAAGACGTTCCAGATAGTACGAAGGCAGCGGAGAGTCTGGACCATGCATGCCGAAGAACGTTGCCTGAACCAGATACTGGTGTGGCAAGCCCTCCTCGAGACGGCGCGCCAGCGATACATCCGAGGCTGGAAACCCCATGCCCGCGTAGTTGCTCAAGCGGATGAGCTGCCGTTCTGCAGCATAGGCATCGCCGGATTCCAGGTCTTCGCCATGCAAGCCGTGCAGGCGCTCGAGCAGGTTGAAGAAGTCGTGACTGCGGGCCTCGTCAAGCAGTTGGTCGTTCAAGTCAGAGGCTGTGTGCCGGTGCGTAACGGCCATTTGTAATGCTCCTGATTCTTGATGTTGATAACTTCCAGCGCGTGAAATGACGAGATGCTGTTGAAAACCGCCAGGAAGTGACTCAGTACCGTGCCGAACAGATAGAGGTCGCCTTCGCACGAGAATCCGTCCTGATCGAGCTTGACGAGGGTGCGCAGTCCACGCACAGGAAGCGCCTTGAACATGCGATCGACCGGGGTGCAAGTCACCTCCAGCAGGCTGTCCAGCCGCATCTGGGTAGCGCGAGCGCGCTGGATGTCATGATGGGCTGCGAAGTCGTAGGCACGAATCACTGCCTTCAGCGAGGCAGGTGATGCCAGGGACAGGTAGGTAGGCGACAGATTGGATATCAATGTCCATTGCAGGTCCCCGTCGAGTACAGGGCGATACGACGGTGTTGGCGCGATCAGGTTGCGACAGGAGACGAAGTTCGGGATCTCGGGTGTAGGGACGCAGATGTCGCCTACCGCCAATGCCAGCGGCAAGTCGCGGTTTGTGCATGTCAGGGAAAAGGAGACGGTCTCCTCTCGCCCGATGTAGTGCTGCTCGTCGCCGCGTACGAATGACACCCGATGGTCTACGCCAGTGTTCACCATCGCGGGTGCGAGCCGAGTGCGGTAGTAGAGGACGGTGTTGCCGAGCTCGAAGTCGATTTGATGGCGAAGCGACTCGAAAGACTGATAGGTGCGAAGCCAGGTACCCGGGTGACCCGAGGTTCCGCTCTTCCAGCCTTCGACGCGATCGATACTGAAAATCTCGTAGGCGTCCGGCCTCTGTCCTGAAGGCCGAAGGCGATAGTCGACGGTCTTCCCGTTCAACCTCACAGGCTCAGCTTCGTGTTTCAGGAGATTGATTGCAGGTGCGCAGTGCAGCGCCAGGTCACCGGTATGCACCCGCATGTCGCTGGGCAAGGGACGGTTGAAATTGAACTCCAGTCGTATGCGTTCGATGCGGTGATTCGGCCAGAGCGATTGCAATCCGGGGATGCCGAAGAAGAAGTATCTGCGTGGGAACAGGAAGTACTCTTGCAGGATTCGGTAGCCTTCCAGTGCATTCTGCGGGTATGGAAGGAGTGCTTGCTCGGAGTCGAAACCCGGGAATACAAGGTGGTTGGCCGGTATGTGCTTGACAACGCCATCGCACTCCAGGCGAACGTCGCCCAGGTATTTCGACAGCCACAGATACAAGGTCATGGCGCTGTAATCGCTACCGCTCAGGTAGAAGTCCAGCCGGTCGCAGTCGTAAGTGCTGGGAGGATTGTCGCTCAGCGAGGCGAGATCCACATGCACCGTCGACTTCTCCAAGGAGTGCGCATCGCTGACTTCAAGGATCGTGAGTGGGTAGATATCGACGTCCGCACAGGTGCGAAACTCGCAGCGCATCCCTTCGACCTTGCGCGACAGAATGCGGCTCCCTTTTGCGATGCGGTGACGCACGGTAATGGCGCGGTCCGCTGGCGCAAACTGGATGATCGTGCTGCTGGGCAGTGGTCGCAGATAGTTGGGCCACAACAACTGCAGCAACGGATGCGTCAGTTCGGGGAAGTCATCCTCGATTTTCAGGCGCAGCTTGGCGGTCAGGAAGGCAAAGCCCTCGAGCAGCCGCTCGACGTCCGGGTCGGTCGCCTCATCGCCGAGGAACCTTGCCAGCTGTGGATTGTTGCGCGCGAACACTCGCCCGAGCCGGCGAAGGTAGTCCAATTCTTCCCGAAACTTGCTTTTCAGTGGCATCTAGCCCCCTTGGCGATGGGTCACATCACCTGAATCCGTTGTTGTCGCTGGTGCACCAGCAGATCTATCTCCACTTGCTCGGCGGCATCCTCGAGCGGAACCCGGCAGTGCAATCGGAAGCACAACCCCTGCGGATGCTCACCGGCAGCGAGCGGGCGGACGTCGGTGACCAGGACCCGGGGCTCGAAGGACGCCACCAATTCCTGGATTTCCCGACAGATCTGGTTTCGCAGTTCCAACTGCCCCGCAGCGGCGTCATTCATGTCGGGCAGCCCCAGCGCGGGGCAGCTTTGCGAGCCTCCCCGACGCGAGTTGAGCAATTGCTCGAGGTTGTTCTTGATGGCTCGAATGCGCTCTCCTGCCGCAGACTGCTGCGTGCGAGAACACCGCTGTGCTGGATCTGCAGTAAGCCGGTCGAACAAACTTCCCTGTACTGGAGATCGAGGCATGGGTTGGGGCTCACTCCTTGTCGAGTCGCCCGACGAGCGAAAGCTCGAAGTTGGCGCCCATGTACTTGAAGTGCGGACGTACCGACAACGAGACCTGGTACCACCCAGGATTGCCCTGGACGTCTTGCACCTCGATCCTGGCTGCACGCAGCGGTCGCCGGCTGCGCACATCGGAGGAAGGACTTTCCTGGTCGGCGACGTATTGACGGATCCAGGTATTGAGCTCGCGCTCGAGGTCCTGACGCTCCTTCCAGCTGCCGATCTGCTCGCGCTGCAGCACCTTGAGATAGTGGGCCAGTCGGTTGATGATCATCATGTAGGGCAGCTGCGTGCCGAGCATGTAGTTCGTCTGTGCCGCCAGGCCTTCGGGGGTTTTCTGGAACAGCTTGGGGCGCTGTACGGAGTTGGCGGAGAAGAAGGCCGCGTTATCGCTGTCCTTGCGCATGGTCAGCGGAATGAAGCCTTCGCTGGACAGTTCGAATTCGCGCCGGTCGGAGACCAGCACCTCGGTGGGAATCTTGGCTTGGAGTTGGCCGAGTGATTCGTACAGGTGGATTGGCAGATCGTCAACAGTACCGCCAGACTGCGGGCCGATGATGTTCGGGCACCAGCGATACTTGGCAAAGCTGTCGACGATGCGACTTGCGAGCGCAAATGATGTATTGCCCCAGAGGTAGTTGTCGTGATTGCCGTCGATGGTTTCGCGGTAGTCGAAATAACGCGTTGGGTTTTCCAGTGGGTCGTACGGCTGACGCAGCAGGAATCGCGGCATGGTGAGACCCAGGTAGCGAGCATCTTCGGAGTTTCGCAGGCCACGCCATTTGGAGAAGCGCGGGCCATCGAAGATGTCCTTGACTTCCTTGAGGTTCGAGATGTCCTGAAAGGAGTCCAGATTGAGCATTTCGGGGCCTGCGGCACCGAGGAACGGCGCATGCGCCATCGCGCCTACCGAGGCGACATAGCCAAGCAGCCTGATGTCAGGGGCCGAAGGGCCGAAGGTGTAGTTGCTGACCATGCATCCGACCGGTTGACCGCCGAACTGGCCGAAGCCCGAGGTGTAGACATGCTTGTACAGGCCGCTGCGGGTGACGTCGCTGGCGCTGTCGAAGTCGTCGAGCAATTCCGACTTGGTGACATGCAGCATGTCTATCACGATGTTTTCGCGAAAATCGGTGCGATCGATGAGGAGCTTCAGCGCGCGCCAGCTGCTTTCGAGTCCTTGCAGTTCCGGTCTGTGCAGTACAACGTCCAATTGCTTGCTCAGCGTGTCATCAATCCGAGCCAGCATCTGATCGACCAGCTGTTTGTTGACCGGTTGCTCGCGATCAGGCGACTTCAACACTTCGGCGATGAATGCGGCGACACCTCTCTCGGCGACGGCGTAGCCTTCCTGGCTGGGCTCGATGCGCGTTTGCGCGAGTATCTGGGCCAGCAGGCCTCCTTGCGGCTGGGGATTTGGCTTATCGACAACGGTGGATTGCGCTTGCGTCATGGTCATGTCCTTGGAAACCTGAATGTGAAGAGGCTGTGCGTGTGGCCGTCAGTCCTGCCCGTGTCGATACCTGTATCTGACGATGTGCTCGAGACCAGTGGCTCAGCCAGGCGTGTACACGCAGACGGCGGCATCAGGGCTGGCGCTCGCCCAGCACTGCTTCCAGTTCCTTTGCCAGTTCGCTGCGCACGCTCTTGTCGCTGAGAATTGCCTGCAACTGTTTGCGAAACGCGGGAACATTACCCAGCGGTCCCTTGAGGGCGACCAGCGCTTCGCGAAGTTCCAGCAGTTTCTTCAGTTCGGGGATCTGGCGGGCGACAGCATCTGGATTGAAGTCGTCGATAGAGCGGAATCCAAGGTCGACATGCAGGTCGGCGGTACCTTCCGAAAGCACATTGGAAACGTCCATCTTCAGGCCGAGATGCTGTTCGGCCATCACGTCGTTGAAGTTGTCCTTGTCGAAGCGAACCGGCATACGATCTTCGAGTGCCACTTCTTCTTCACGCCCCAGGAAGTCACCTGTAACCAGAAGGCGTAAAGGAAGTTCCACTTCCTTTTGTTGGCCATTGGTCGCTGGAACGTAGGTGATATTGATGCGCTCCCCTGGGGCAACGGATCCCTGCTGGTTTGCCATGAGCCACTCCTTCGGAAGTTCGAGATGATTTTGTTGTTCACAGTTGACATGGCGCGGGTGCAAAACCAAAACGTGCTGCTCGGTGGAATGCTCACGCTGACAACGAGGTTCGAGGCTAGATGGCGGCAAGACGTCAAAGGAATAGGAAATTTCCCAAAGTCAGCGTCAAGTAAGTTGGCTCCGTTAGATGGGATGCCGTGAGGATTTTTCTTTGTTTCTTTGAGATATTTCCCATGTGCAATGGGTATTCAAGAGTGTTTCTCTCTGGCGTCATTTTCCGCACGCGCTCAACTTTAGAAGTGTGCGCAGAACATGACCTTCCGCGTGTCGGTGTTGGCTGCTCGAATAATAGAGCTGCTCGGAACAGGGAAACGCTATCTCTTTGAAATGGGCTTCATGAAATGATCACGGTTGATTTGGCGGCGCTGTTAGAACGTGTGAGTCCCTTCTGCAGGATCACTGTGGAGGAAGCAGGAAGCCTGTGTATCGAACATCACCAAGGGGAGGTGACCGTTGCGCATCTGCTGGCGGCATTCCTCGACCGGCCTGGGAGCGATGTTCGCGTTACGCTGGCTGCAGCCGGGCTTGATGTCGATGCGGCCAGGCAATCCTTGTCCACTGCGTTCGCTGATCGTGGCGGCTCTCACAGCCAGTACCCATCGTTCTCGCCGCTGTTGATCGAAGTGCTGCAGGAGGCTTGGCTGCTCAGTTCGGTCGAACTCCGGCTGGCCCATGTCCGAAGCGGTGCAATTTTCCTGGCAAGCTTGCTCAACCCCGCGCGTTACTTGCCTCTGGCGGCCATCCGGTTGTTCGCCGAAATCAATCGCGAAACACTGCGCAAAGGCTTTTCCACGCTGCTATCAGGGCCTGCGGAAATTGTTGGAATTGGCGCGGAGCCGGACGGTTCGGCGAATGCGACGGTGCATGACAGTGCGCTTGTCAAGTACGGACATAGTTTCACTGATCAGGCTCGCGATGGCCGCATAGACCCTGTTCTGTGTCGAGACGTGGAAATTGATCTGGTGGTCGACATCCTCTCGCGCCGGCGCAAGACCGCGCATGCTCGATGCGAGCATCGATGGCGAATTGCTTCCACCGCTGTCCCTGGCTGTCCTCAACTGCTTGTCTCGCGGGGAAAAGATCGAGCAAGTGGTGGTGGCTTGGGCCGACGGCGTGTTCTCGGCGTCGTTGGGCAGGAGGGCGTCGTGAAGGCGATGAATCTGGCCTACTCATACACGATGCGCCTGGGTGGTGAGAGAAGTCTGGACGCAGAGGATTGCAGCGTATGAAATTGCAAAGTCTGGCAATGGTGTCTGCCTTGGGGTTATCAGGTTGCGACGCATACCAGCAAGCCAGCGCAGCCAGTCAGGACTGCACCCAAATCGTATCTTCCGTCGAGCGGCTCGCTTGCTTCGACGCCATGGCCGGAACGCCACCGTTTCCATTTCAAGTGCCCTCTGTCGCTGCACCGGCGGCTGTCGCGCCTGACGACAGGACGCCTGAGATTGTCGTGCTGGTCCGTGCCAATGAAGCTGATCGGCGCAGCGACCAGACGGCATCGCTCGTCAACCGAGCCGCAGATGTTCTGCCGGGGCAGGAAAAAGTCGTGATTTCCGCGCCGGCTCTGGGCGGCGCCTTGCCGCGTCCGTACCTGGCGATCAGCTGCCTGTCGAACATTTCCCGGCTGCAGTTGCTGGCACCGAAGCCCTTGCCGGTAAATCGCGTGAGCATCAGATTGCTGCTGGATGGCCGGCCAATTACCGACGCCCGGCCTTGGCAGGTACTCGACGACGGCACTGTGATCGACGCTGGCCGCGGGCTGGTTGCCATCGAGCAGTTGCGCCATCTGACACATCCAGGCCAGGTGCTGGAAATCGAGAGCGACCATGGCCCTTTCGACGGCGTGCGCTTCGACGTCAGCGTGATGGCCCATCAGATTGTGCAGCAGCGGGAGGCATGTCGCTGGTGAAGCAATTTCCCCCACTCGACCTCAAGGCCCTGATGGCCCCGCTGGATGATCGACACCCGGCGGGCGCCTTCGACCCCGAGGATGAGCTGTTCAATAGCATCGATGACGAAATGATCAAGCTTGGTGGTTTGCAGGAGCGGAGTATCGATTGGGCCTTTGTCGACGAAGGTGCCCAACGCTTCTTGAGCCATCAATGCAAGCATTTTCGCATGGCTGGCCACCTGATAATGGCGCGATTGCGCTTGTGCAACTGGCATGGCTGGGCTGACGCCGCCGCTGTGCTGGCCGGCATGGTGGAGCGCTATTGGGAGTCCGGGTACCCCAAGCCAGGGGCCGCGGGTTACCTGAACAAGCGCCGCCTGGTCTCCCAATGCCTGGAGCGACTGGGTGCTGGCTTGCAGTCGCTGGATGGCTATGCCGAAAACTACCATCAGGCCGGCCAACAGGCGCTCGACACCCTCCATGCCTGCGCAGAACTGACCAAGCTCGATGTGGCGGAACTGAGTCGGCTGGAAGCGAAATTGAGGCAGCATGCCGAATCCAAACGTGCGCCGGAATTGGTCGAGCAGGTCGTTGACCTGACTGCCAAGCGCGAGGTTGTGACGGATGCCTTTTTCGTGCCTCTCCAGGCCCATCCGGGCAACGAACGAGAAAACCGTCGCTCGCTGTTGTCGGCTGCGGAAATCATCACCAGGCAAGATGCCTATGACCCGACAGGCTACTTGCTGCGGCGTTTTGCGCTGTGGGCGCACCTGACGCAGGCGCCATCGACCCGCAAGGCCAACCGTACCGAGTTGATGGCGGTGCCAAAAGATATTGCGGACCGCTATGGCGAGGTGCTGAGCGCCGGCAACATCGACCCGGCACTTTTGCAGAAAGTGGAGCGCAGCGTGGCAGCATCGCCGTACTGGCTGCGTGGAAGCTTCCTCTCGGCGCGGATCGCAGGTCAGTTGGAGATGCCACGGGTGGCCGAAGCCATTCGCCTGGCCGCCGAGCGATTCGTCACCCGTCTACCAGCCTTGGCCAAACTGGAATTCGCTGATGGCCGGCCCTTCGTCGATGGGGATACCCAAGCCTGGTTGAGCGGTTCCGAGCAGGGGGCGGAAAACGCATATGTGGCATCTGGCCTGGAGTACTCGGCTGTGGCCGACGAGCTGCGCACGCTGCTCGCCTCCGGTGGCGTGGAAGTGATGCTCCGGTCCCTGGAGTCACTCAAGCAGCGCAAGAACGATGTGCGCCATGGCTGTCATGTCATGGCCATTGCCGCCGAGCTTCTGGCATCCCGGGGACTGGAATGGCTGGCCGAAGGCTTGTATGCCCGAGCACACAGCGTCATGGAAGGCGCCACGGCACGCGCCTGGGAGCCTGAGCTCTTCAACCTCCTGGCGCGGCATGCGTCGGTTGGCGTCGAATCCAAGAATTGAACAGGGAGCATTGCCATGTGGAAAATCTGGTCCTACCTCCAACGATACGGCCGCCCGCTGCCGCGCCAGTTCAAAGCGGGAATGCCTTTGGTGCTGGTGACGCTCTTGGGCTTGGCCGTGGCTGCCATCTGGTGGCTCGGGCCCCAATTGGCAGTGAGCGAGCGACATCCGTTCGCCAGTGTGGCCGCTCGGGCCCTTGCAACGGTTGTGCTGTTGTTCATTCCACTGCTTACCTGGGCGCTGCGTCTTCGACAACGCACCCGGTTGTTCGAAGCCGAGCGGCAGCATGATGAGGCACTGCGGGTTGATCCCTGTCGGCGCTACGTGGAAGCTCAGGAGCGGGGGCTGGACCGAAGTTTGGCACTGCTGCGGTCCAATCTCACAGGGCGTAATGCTCTGTACCAGATGCCCTGGTACCTGGTGCTGGGGCAGGAGAACTCGGGCAAGACCAGCTTCGTCAATCGCTCCAACCAGCGTTTCTCGTTGACCGGGGAGGTGAAAGCGGGTAGCCGACGTCTGCAGAAGGATCCCGATCAGATCTACACCATCGATTGGTGGATGGGCGAGCAAGCGGTCTTGATCGACCCACCGGGAGAACTTGTCAGCCAGGCTCGGATCGAGGTAGACGGGCAGGGTGAAGCGGCTGCCGCCCAGGGTGTCCCCGCGCGGCGACTCACGGCAAACCTGCCCGAGGACCTTCATGCGCGTCTTTGGGACAGCTTTGTGAGCTGGCTGGGGCGCAATCGAAGTCGCCGACCGCTCAATGGCGTCGTGCTGATGGTCAGTCTGGTTACGCTCTTGAACCAGAAACCAAGCGACCGCAAGGCATTGGCAGTGGTTCTGCGTGCGCGGTTGATTGAGCTCAACCGGGAGCTGGGGACGCGCCCGCCCTTGTATGTCGTGTTGAGCATGTTCGACCTGCTCGAGGGGTTTGACGCCTTGTTCGCGCGTCTGCCCAAATCAGTACGAGAGGACGTCTTCGGTTTCACCTTCACGCTGGATTCCCTGCACGACTACGACGCTTGGCTGGAGGAGTTGGGCGTACGCTATGACGCCTTTCTCGAACGGCTGAACGACAAGGTTTTCGATGCCATGGCGGATGCCAGCGAAACCGTGCAGCGTGAATCCCTCTACTCTTTGGTGAGACAACTGTCGGGGCTCGGGCCGGTGCTGTTGGGCTTTCTGGAGGATGTGATGGGCAGCGATCGCTTCGCGACGCCTGCCTTGCCCCGCGGCGCATTCTTTTCCTCGGTCTATCAGCAGGGGGTGCTCAACAACACTTTCATCGCCTCGGCGGCTCAGTCCTACGATCTTCGTGAGCCGGTCAATCACCTGCAGCCCAGCGGACGAGCGCTGGTGTATTTTGCCCAGAACCTGTTCCAGCGCATCATCTATCCCGAGTCGGGCCTGGCCGGTGATAATCCTCGGGTCCTCGCACAGAAAAAGCATGCGCTGGCCCTTCGTTTCGCTGCTGCCTCGCTGGTCAGTATGGTGATCATCGGAGGCTGGCATCACTACTACAGCGTCAACCTCGACAAAACACTCAATGTCCTCGAGCGAAGCCGCGATTTCAGCGCCCATGCCATTGATGGCCAGCTGGATACGACCGGGCGCAATCTGCTGGAACCGCTGAACCAGATCGGTGGCGCGGTAGCTGTCTATGGCGACTACCGCGATGCCTGGCCTGTGCTGGCCGACATGGGGTTGTATCAAGGGCGTGCAATTGGCCCCAAGGTCGATGAGGCTTACCTGGCGCTGTTGTCGCAACGCTTTCTGCCGGCCTTGGCCAGCGGGGTGATGGCGGCGCTCGATGGTACTGACACCGATGGCGACGCCCGATTGGCCGCCCTGCGCGTGTACCGGATGATGGAAGATCGTGAGAATCGCCGCCCGCCGATCGTGGAAAGCTGGATGGCTGCGCACTGGCAAGATGCATTCCCCAGGGAAGTCCGTGTTCGGCGTGCGCTGACGAGGCATCTTGACTACGCCATGAAATACGCCGATACCCGCTTGCCCCAGTACCAGTCACGGGTGGAAACAGCGCAGAGAGAATTGCGTCAGATTCCGCTGCCGCAACGCGTATACATGACCATGCGCCGAGAGGCAGGCATGTCCCTGCGCTCTCCACTGGACCTGCGCAACGAAATCGGTCCTGCCTTCGACATCGTCTACGAGCCTCAGCTTGCCAGCAACGACGAAGGCGCCGAGTCGTCAGCCAACGGTCGTATTGATGCGTTGTTGACCGCCAAGGGCTATCAGGACTTCTTCGCCCCCCATGCCAAGGACTTGACGGAGTTGGCAATGATCGACCAGTGGGCGCTCGGCGAGCGTAACGGAATCGATTATTCGGATGCTGACAAGGCCGCCCTGGCAGAACGTATCCGAGCAATTTACAGTCGTGACTATGTAGACAGCTGGCAGCGCAATCTAAATCAACTGGAGGTGCGCGATTTCCAGGATATCTCCCAAGCGATCAGCGTTCTGGGTAGCGTCGTCAGCCCCGCAGCCCCCCTGCAGCGACTGGTGGAGACAGTACGCGACAACAGTGAGTTCGGCGTCAGACCGGCCTCGATCAAGGGCAGTACAGAAACGCATATCGACAAGGCAGCCCAGGTCGACAAGAACGCCTACAACACCCCTGGCACGGAGTCGGCACCACCGGTCATGGAAATCGCTCGAGCCTTCGCACCCATGACCCAGCTCCTGGAAGGCAAAGGGCAGCGGGGCACGTTTCTGGATGAAACAATGATCGCTATCGGCAGCGTGCAGGACACGGTACGAATTGTTCACGACAGTCCCGACCGTGGCAGGGCTGCTCTGGCCATCGTGCTGGAGCGGTTCTCGTTGAAGGGCCCTGATCCCATTGCCAACCTTCAACGCATTGCCATCAATTTACCTGAGCCGATTAACCATCAGGTGGCGAAACTGGCCAATGAGTCCTCGCGGGTCATTCTGGTGGAGGCTCTGCGTGAACTGGAACGGCGCTGGGACGCCGACGTCCATCGGTTCTACCGTGAACGGTTGGCAAACCGCTATCCGTTCAATCCTGCCAGTCGGGAAGAGGCTTCACTCGAGGACTTCACCGTGTTCTTCGGCCCTCAAGGCAAGCTGCAACAATTTCGCAATCAGTACTTGAACCTCTTCGTCGAAGAAAATCTCGAAGCGCTTTACGTCGAGCGCCTGGGTGGCTACCTGGTACGTGCCGATGTTCTTTCGCAACTTGAATCGGCCGATCGCATCCGCGATGCCTTCTTCAACAGCCGCGGTCTGCTTGGCGTGCAGTTCTATGTCGAGCCTTTGGGCCTGGCGCCCAGCCAACGCAGCAGCTCGCTGAGTGTCGAAGGGCAGTTGATCACATACAACCATGGGCCCACTACCAGTACTGGGCTCATTTGGCCAAATACCCTGGCGTCCAGCAACGAAAGCCGAGTCACCCTGATCAACGCAGGCGGCAGCAGTCATGGATTGGTCTATCGCGGGCCCTGGTCGCTCTACCGTCTGCTGAGTCAGGCGCGTCTGAACGGTGCAACCAGTACCAGCGTGGACATCATGTTCTCCGTGCCAGAAGGCGGGATGCGCTATCGCATCAGTACGGAGAAGGCAAACAATCCGTTTACGCAGACGCTCTTCAAAGGCTTCGTATTGCCTCAGACCTTGCTGCACGAAGGCCTCCGAGCCCGAACTGAAGTGTAGGGCGTAGCGTGTATTAGCCCAATTCGTCACGCCCCTGTCATGCACACCTGCTAGCGTGCCTGTCCCGTCCCAGCCCAAGGTGTTCGCCACGGTGTCCGCCGGCACAATCCGCAAGCAGTTCATGTTCCGCTGCGCTAACATGCGCAGCGACGATTTCGCTGCGCTGTTCACCCAGCTCCACGGCAACCTCTACGCCGACATGCCGCGCCTGGCGGAGGGCATCGTCATCGGGGGTGTCTATGGCCGTTTCGAGGGCATGAGCGTGCGGCGCATGCGGTACCAGGGCGACTTCACCCTGGTCCTGCTCACTCCACAGGATGAAATCACCTTCGTCCTGCCCGCCGCAGACAAACTAAGATGATAAGCCTTGAGGGAAATTTGGCGTCCTGCCTGGATACTGTAATTAACCCAGTGCCCCTACGATGTTCACGCTGACGTTTTCCGGAATCTCGTTTTGTGACAGCACATGGAGTCCAGGGCTGAACACTCTTGCGTAGCGTGCCAGTAACGGACGCAGCTGTGGCATCACTGTCAACACGGGGGGATGGCCCTCCTTGCGCAGCTTTTCTTTGACGACCGGCATTGTGTTTTGAAGCTGGTTGAGCAGGTTAGGTTCCACAGGGACGCTGTCCAGACTGACAGCGCCGGCCTGCTGGGCGATGCTCAAGGCGCTCAGTAATGTATTTTCCAGCGCGTTGTTGAGTACGAAGACGTTGATCTCCTCCTGTGCGCCGATGAGTTTGCCGACGATGCCGCGTCGTAGTGCATAACGTACATCTGCTGCCAGCAGTATCGGGTCCTTGGTGTTCTCACTGCCTTCCAGCATTGCAGTCGCGACGCTCACAATGTCGCGAAGTGAGATGTTTTCCAGCAACAATTGCCGATATACCCGATGCTGTTGGGTATAGGTGAGCTGCCCTCTCAAGCTGTCAGCCAGTTTAGGAGCCAGTTCTGTCAGACGTTGCATCAGATGGTCGACGTCATCGTGCTTGAAGATATCCATCAGGTTATCGCGGATCACTTTGTTCAGATGCGTGGCAATCACGCCTGCGCAGTCGATGATCTGGTAGCCCAGGTTCAGCGCCCGGCTTTTTTGTGATGTTTCAATCCACACCACTGGCATTTTGTAGGCAGGATCAATACCCAGAATGCCGTCCACCTCACCATAAAGTTCGGCCGAAGGGATCGCCATAAGGCGTTCTGTGTGGAGTTCCGCGCCTTCGATGTGCTCGCCATTGATGTGAATCGAATAGTGGGCTGGCTTGAGTCTCAGGTTGTCGCGAATCTGAATTTCCGGCAGCAGGAACCCCAGGCTCTGCGAGAGATTTTGGCGCAATCCACGTATCCGTTGGGTCAGGGGGGCGCCCGCGGCCTCATTTACCAGGCCGACTAGTTTATAGCCAAGTGAAACCGAGAGCCGCTCGACCTGGGGTATGTCTTCCCAAGTCAGATTCTGAGCGTGCTTTTGCTGCATGGCATCGCTAAGGGCCTCGACAGCTTCAAGTTCTATGGCCTCGGCGGGCGGCTGGAAGCGCATCACGCACCACGCCAGAAACGCCACGGTGGCGGCAAAACAGAGAAACGCGACATGGGGCATGCCGGGGACGATACCCAGTACCAGCAGGATGCCTGCGACGGTGTACAGCAGGCTGGGTGACCCCAGCAACTGACGACGTACCTGGGTGGTTATTTCTGTTGACTCATTGATACGCGTGACAATCAATGCCGCTGCGGTCGACAGCAGCAGGGCAGGAATCTGGGCGACCAAACCATCACCGATGGTCAGCAAGGCAAACTGTTGGAAAGCCAGGCCTGCAGGCAATTCGTAGACGAGCATGCCAATGGCAAAGCCACCGAACAGGTTGATGCCCAGAATCAGGATGCCAGCAATCGCGTCGCCTCGAACGAACTTGGAGGCGCCGTCCATCGCGCCGTAAAAATCCGCCTCCTTGGCGATGACCTGACGCCGCTTTTGTGCTTGTTCCTGGGTTATCAAGCCGGCATTGAGGTCGGCATCGATCGCCATTTGCTTGCCGGGCAGGGCGTCGAGGGTAAAGCGCGCAGTGACTTCCGAAATACGTTCACCACCTTTGGTCACAACCATAAAGTTGATGATCATCAAAATCACGAACACGATCATACCGACGATAAAATTACCACCGATGACCACTTCGCCGAATGCCTCGATGACTTTACCCGCCGCACCGGTACCGGTGTGGCCCTCTAGCAGGACAATGCGGGTCGATGCCACGTTGAGGGTCAGACGCAATAAGGTGGTGATCAGGATAATGGTGGGGAACAGCGAGAAATCCAGCGGACTTTTCGATGAAACACTCACCATGAGTACCAGAATGGCCATGGCAATGTTGAAGGTAAACAGAATATCCAGCAGCAGCGGCGGCAACGGCAGTATGATCATTGCCAGAATCGACAGGATGATGACCGGTATCCCGATCCGTCCGCTTCGCAAGGTTGGAAGGAGGTTGTGCAGTACGTTCATGATTACGCCTTGTTCGCCATGCATTCGGGGATTGGGAGGTTTTTCGGCTGCTCAGGTTTGGCCCGTAGGCCATTTCTGTAGGCTTTGAGTTTTAAAACGTAGGTCAATACATTTGCCACGGCAGTGTAAAGCGGAGCCGGGATTTGCTGGTTTACTTGGGTGGTGAAATAGATCGCCCGCGCCAGTGGTGGTATCTCGATGACTTCCAATTTGTTGGCCACCGCCATCTTGCGGATGTACAGGGCCATTTCATCCACCCCCTTGGCGATGACATAGGGGGCCTGGGCCTTTTGCGTGTCATACCTCAGCGCCACCGCATAATGCTGAGGGTTAACGATGATAGCGTCGGCGGTCTTGATGACTTTACCGATCTGACGTTGGGCCATCTGACGCTGGACCTGCTTGATCCGGGCCTTTACTTCCGGTCGGCCTTCCTGGTTTTTTCGCTCCTCTTTACGCTCCTGTTTGCTCATACGTAGTTTCTTGAGGAAGAAGTATTTCTGAATGGGCACATCGATTACCGCAAAGACAACGAACATGCCCAGCAGGGCCAGCATGGTGTTGAACAACATTGCCATGGCTGCGCCGATCGTTGTTGTCAGGTTGGTGCGTTGCAGCGCGATCAGCTGGGGAATGGCATCGCTGATTAACACGCAGGCCACCCCAAGCAGTACGGTAACTTTGGCCAGGGATTTGAGCAGTTCCGTCCAGCTTTGCGCAGAGACGATCCGCGCCAATCCGGTGATCGGGTTTAGCTTTTCGAATTTTGGGTAGAAGTTTTTAGCAACAAATAGCCAGCCGCCGGGTACCAGCGAAAACAGCACTACCATCACATTGACCACCAGCAAGGGAGCCAGTATTTTTACAAACAACCCCAGGTTGTGAGTCAGTACCAACGCCAGATCGTCCTGGGAGATTTCGCTGGTGTGAAAATTCAAGAACGATAGGCGGAAGTTTCGCTGTAGTTCTCCGTAGAGTGAGGTGACGCTTAGTTTGAGCACTAATAGCGTCGCCAGGAGGGAAACGGCGGTAGACAGATCCTTGGAACGGGAAACCTGACCATCCTCACGACTCTTGCGCAATTTCTGTTCTGATGCGCCTTCGGTTTTTTCCTCTGCGTTGTTATTGGACATGCGGGGCGTCCATCATGCGATGAATGTTGTCCAGCAATTCCCAGGTCAGGTGCAAGTAGTTCTCCGGCAGGTTGGGGATGGTCATATAGACGCACAACAGACCAACCAGGATGGAGCTAGGGAAGCCAAGGGAAAACAGGTTCATTGCCGGCGAAATACAGTTGAGCAGGCCGAAGCAGAACTGCACCAGGAGCATGCAGAAAATCATCGGCAGGGTCATCAGCACGGCTGCGCTGAAGACCCAGGCGCTGGCTTGCACAAAGATCATGAAGCTCAGGTAGTTCAAGCCACTGCCGACGGGCCAGAGGATGAAACTTTTGTACAGTACGCTGACGACAAGCAAGTGGCCGTCGATGGACAGGAACAGCAGCGCCAGCGAGACGAAGTAGAGCTGATAGATGATCGAGGACGAGGAGACACCGTTAACTGGATCGTTATAGCGGGCCATGCTCATGCCCATCTGCGTAGACACCACTTCGCCGACCACGCTAAAGACAGTGAACACCAGTTGCAGCGACAAGCCGAGCACCAGGCCGAAGGTGACCTGCTCCAATGCGGTCAGCAGGCCTTTGGCCGACAGGGGATCGATCAGGGGAGGGCTGGGGAGGGCTCCGCTAATGGCGGCAGTGATTCCAAGCGCCAGCAGAATCCGGGTCTGATTGGGTGTCGCCTTGTGATTGAACAAGGGCGCCATGCTGAAGACCGCCATCAGGCGGCAGAAAGGCCACCAATAACCTTGTAGCGCATGCAGATAGTCGCCCGCCTGCATCAGGGGCACATTTACATTCATGGCGTCAGCCCACCAGTTTCCCAGCTTGCATGAAACTTTCGATGAACAGATCGCTGAGGGTTCGCATGATCCAGTGTCCGCTGAACATCAACATGCCGAGAGTGATCAGCAAGCGCGGTAAAAAGCTCAGCATTTGTTCGTTGATCTGGGTCGCGGCTTGAAACACGCCGATCAGCAGCCCCCCCAGCAGGCTCGGCACCACCAGTACACAGACGATAAGTACTGTGATTAGAATGGAATTGATCACCAGGTCCCCCGCGGCTTCCGGCGTCAACATCAGGAACCTCCGAAGGGCTGGATACTGGTAGCCAAGGTGCCCATCAACAAAGCCCAGCCGTCGACAAGGACAAAAATCATCAACTTGAAGGGCAAGGAAATCATCATCGGCGAGAGCATCATCATGCCCATCGCCATCAGTACGCTCGCGACTACCAGATCGATAACCAGAAACGGCAGGAAGATCATGAACCCCAGCTGGAATGCTGACTTGACCTCACTGAGCACGAAGGCGGGCAGCAACAGGGAAAAATCCAGTTCTTCAAGGTTTTCCGGCAAGTGTTCATGAGCCAGGGCCACCATCGTCTCCAGTGAAGCCTTGTTGGTTTGAGCGAGCATGAACCCGCTCAGGCTCTTCTTGGCCAACTGCAGGCTTTGCTCCATAGAGATCTCGTCGTTCTGGAACGGTTCATAGGCATGCTGATAGATGTCCTGCCAAACCGGTCGCATCACCAGCATGGTCAAGCACAGCGCGATACCAATCAGGATTTGGTTGGGCGGGCTTTGCTGCAGTCCGAGGGCCTGGCGCAGAATAGCCAGAACGATGATGAAGCGCGTGAAACTGGTCATCATCATCAGCATTGCCGGTAGAAACCCCAGCAATGTCATCAAGATCAGGATCTGCACCTTGATGCTCAGTACCTGGCCGTTGTCGCTGTCGTTGAGGTTGAACAGGGAAATATCCCCACCGACGGCGAACGCCGCTTGCGGGGCAAGCCAAGTACTCAGTATCAGGCCGCAAGCAATCGGCCAACGTTTGATGTTCATCCGGCCAGGTCGCTCAGGTTGGAGCCGCTCAACTCAACGATTCGCAGGCCGTAGTTGCCATTCACTACCACCACCTCAGCCTTGCCGAAGGGTGCACCATTGACCTTCACATCAAGTGGCGCCCCGGCCAGCTTGTCGAGCGCGATGACGCTGCTAGTGCCGACATCCATCAGTTCGCGCAAAGAAATTTCTGTGGAGGCCACTTCCAGCGTGACGCTGACGGGGATATTGCCGAAGAATTTCAAATCCTTCTGCGCCAGCGGCTCAGCCGGTGGTGTACAGAGGGTTTCGTTGATGCTGGCTTCCAGATCGAGGTTGGAGTCATCAAACAAGTTGTCGAGTTCGCTATCGGAAAGGGTGGATTTCATTGGTTTTTCACGCTGTCCAGGGAGGTTAGAAACAAGGCACCGTTATCTTCGGAGATGGCCCCGTAGAACAGTTTTTGTTGCTTGATGTGCACCTCACAGCGATCCAGCAGACGCGCCATCAGGATGTCACCAAGCTGCAGGGCAAGGACGTCAGAAAGTGGCATCTGCGTACTGGCCAGTACGCAATCCAGTTGCACGGGCAATTGGGTGATACGCCGGCCAGCGCCATCACTGGCTAGGGTCGAAGGTTCGTCGGTCAGTCGCCGGGTCAACTCATCCGCAACCTGCGAGTCCAGGTAGAGGTAAATGGACGACTCCGCTCCGGTAGCCAGGCTGCAACATACAAACTCGATCCGATAGCTCCAGAGCACTTCTTCGTAAGCGCTGATGGACGCGTCGAAATCGTCAAGTGGTGTGCCGCTGAGCAGAAGGCGTACGCAGATCTTTGCAATGTCGACACCCAGGCGCTCACGCATCCGGTTTTCCGAAGCACTGACAGGCGGGGTATCTTGCAAAAGCAGGGTGGTGCCACCGTAGTAACTTTCCAGAAATTCAGCCAGTAACGGGCGCTCAATGCTGAAACCGACGTTACCGATGGCGGAGCGGTAGCGGCATTCAGGTAGTTCAGTGAAGTGTTCCTGAATCCGGATGTCACGCATGTCTACATTGATTCTGTAATGGCTCAACACATAATCGGTGATCGCTCTTGGGTGCTTTCCTGTCATCCATTTTATATGCTCTGGTACCTTATGGTAGTTTCGACCAAGCTTATCTGGCTTCAAAAATGTGAGGTGCTCTACAGGCACCCTG
Organism: Pseudomonas plecoglossicida NBRC 103162 = DSM 15088; assembly: GCF_000730665.1. Classification (GTDB taxonomy): domain Bacteria; phylum Pseudomonadota; class Gammaproteobacteria; order Pseudomonadales; family Pseudomonadaceae; genus Aquipseudomonas; species Aquipseudomonas plecoglossicida. Next base: position 131,879 of record NZ_BBIV01000014.1, on the reverse strand, counting down.
TGCAGAACTTTTTTGTGACCGATCATGGTAAATGCTGTTTTCCTAGTAGACGCCGCGTTGCGTCCCTGTACACCGGGTCGTGTAACACGGGCAGCGGATTCGGATAGGTGAATAACGAGTCACTGGCACCAAGACCTTTGACCTTTCGCGTGCGGCAAGGGCCGGAGGCATCGCTTTGAGAGCATTCCAAGTGTAAGGGTTGGCGGCGGCCAGGTTAAATCAAAAGCTGTCAAAGCTGCGCTTTCATAGGGGTTTGCGCGTTTTTGACGGTATCTGATTTTACCGGTACTCCTCATTGCCTCTAGAGTTTGCTTGCGCACAAGGTCGTGCCGTTTCACGTGGCCCGAATGCCCATGCCAACGACGGCGAACCCCATCGCGACGAGTCAGCAATATCGCCTATGCAACGAGGGTGGCAGTCCTCGCGTTATCGGTTGACGAGTTTCGCCCGCACTATCTATATGGCAGGTACAAACGGTGAGAACGGTCGGTCAGACTTTTAATTATTCGCGCACTGAAGCGCTTGGCAGTCCTGCTGGGCCGTCGACAGTTGTGGTGGTCGGTAGTGGCGATGATAGTGGTTACGCCCTATTGGTAGACACGCTTCGTTCGCAGTGTTGTCATATTGCTTGCTATGACACGTGCTCGCAAATTGATACGAAGCTGTTGGCTCAGGGTGCGTTGGTGTTTTTGTTTGTTAGTCGACTTTCCGATAATGCATTGCGCCTCCAAGCTGATCTTTTGATTGGCCGGGTACCGCATGTCAGTGTGGTTCCGATCGTCGCATATGCCGAGCAAAGTCGTGCTGCCGCATTATTGGACAATGGTTGTGTGGACTATCTGCTGGCACCGTTCAGCGAGTCACAAATCACTGGCCTGTTAAAGCGTCAGGAGGCGTCTGTTGCCGTCCAGGAAAGCTTTGTCTCGTGCTCCCAGGCCGGACGTCGATTGCTGGCGATGGCGCAACGCGTGGCAGTCACCAGGGCGCCGATTCTGATTACGGGTGAAACCGGCACGGGTAAGGAAATGATGGCGCGTTACATCCATCAATTTGCCACCGGAGACAAAGCGCCTTTTGTGGCTGTCAATTGCGCAGCCATCCCCGAACAAATGCTCGAGTCACTGTTGTTCGGTCATGAGCGTGGCGCATTCACAGGGGCGGTCAGTGCCCAGTCGGGTAAGTTCGAAATGGCCAATGGCGGCACGCTGTTGCTCGATGAGATCGGCGAGCTGCCGTTGGGCCTGCAGGCAAAGTTACTGCGTGTGCTGCAGGAGCAGTGCGTCGAGCGCCTGGGTGGGCACAAGCAGATCAAGCTGGATGTCCGCGTTATCGCAGCCACTAACCGGGATTTAACACTGGAAGTAGCCGAAGGAAGGTTTCGCGCCGATCTGATGTTCCGCCTGGACGTGCTGCCTTTACACATTACGCCGTTGCGGGATCGCCCGGACGATATCCTGCCGTTGAGCAGGCGGTTTATTGCCCGTTATGCGCCTCAAGAACAGGCTGACGATCTGTTGACCGACGCGGCTAGCCGTGCGCTGTTATTGCACGACTGGCCGGGCAATGTCCGCGAACTGGAAAACACCCTGCAGCGTGCGCTGGTCATGCGCAAGGGGTTGTTTATCCAGGCTCAGGATCTGGGCTTGCCGGCAGGGGCGCGCGCGGCCCCTACGGAGCGATCGGCGCCGTTCGACGGCAGGGCAGCGTTGCGGGCTTCGGGCAAGTGCGCTGAGTACCAACATGTCCTCGACACTATTCGCAAGTTCGATGGGCACAAAAGCAAGGCTGCGCAAAGTCTGGGCATGACGCCACGTGCCTTGCGGTATCGCCTGAGCGCCATGCGCGAGCAAGGCGTGCAACTACCCGCGTTCTGAATCTTTTTACCCACCATTCCTTTGGCAACCCCTGTGGAGAATTGCCCATGAGTTCAATCCTGAGTGTTCAGCAGCAGATGCTGGGTCAGATGGAACAAGCCAAGCATCAGATGCACACCCCCGTCATTCGACAGGCTGCCGTGTTTGACCAGCCTGTCAGGGGTGGGATCAGCGTGGCTTTCAACCAGGTGATGCGCGAGGTTGATGCTCAGCAGCACCTGGCCAGCAATGCCATGGCTGCGGTCGATAGCGGTCAGAGCGACGACTTGGCCGGGGCGATCATCAAGAGCCGGAAGGCCGATGTTGAATTCAGTGCCTTGCTGCAAGTGCGCAACCAATTTGCCAAGGCTTTCGATGATGTGATGAGAATGCCGGTGTGACTGAGAGTAGGTGCTTAACGTGCTGCAAGCGATCAATAACCGATTTCTAATGCTGCGGGACAGCTTTAAGCTGGACCAGCGTGTGGCGTTGGGCCTGATGGCGGCTTCAGCCGCTGTGCTGGCTATCAGCGTGGTCTTATATCTGTGGCGCGACCAAGGGGCGCTTCGCCCGCTGTATGGCGCTGGCGAGCCATACCCGGCCGCCGAAGTGATGCAGGTGTTGGATGCGGAGCGAATCCCTTATCAGGTGCACCCGCAAAGTGGCCAGATCATGGTGCGCGATACCGATCTGGGGCGCTCACGCATGTTGCTCAGCGCTAAGGGTGTACAGGTGGCGGTCCCAGCTGGCTATGAGGTGTTCGACAAGGAAGAGCCGCTGGGCACTAGCCAATTTGTCCAGGATGTGCGCCTCAAGCGAAGCCTGGAAGGCGAGTTGGCCCGTACCATCATGACCCTCAAGGGGATCGACAGTGCACGCGTGCATCTGGCGATGCAAGAAAACAGCTCATTCGTCATCAGCAACCGTGATCCCGCCAAGGCCTCGGTCATATTGCAAATGAGTCCGGGGAAAAAGCTCAGTGCGGAGCAGGTGGGGGCCATCATCAACCTGGTGGCTAACAGCGTAACCAGGTTGCAAGTCGGTGATGTCAGCGTGGTCGACCAGTATGGCGCGCTCCTGTCCCGTGGCATCACTGCCACGGGTGGACCGGTACAGAGCTGGCAAGTGGTGGATGATTACCAGCAGAAGACCGTGACCAATGTCGAGCAGGTGCTTGCACCTTTGCTAGGTCTGGGTAACTACCGTATTAGCGTGACCGCCGACATCGATTTCAGCCAAAAGGAGGAAACCGTTCAGGCTTTCGGTGATACACCGCGCCTGCGTAATGAGATCCTCCAGGATGAAAGCGTAATGGACCAACTGGCCCTGGGGGTGCCGGGATCACTAAGCAATCGTCCGATTCCGCAGACTGCTCAGGGCCCTGAACAAGGGAGCGAGTTGTCGGTCGCCGACAAGGGCGCCACCTCCTTGCGTAAAGAGTCGACGCGCAAGATCGACTACGATCAGAGCGTTACCCATGTCAAACACTCGCCGTTCAAATTGCGTAGCCAGAGTATCGCCGTGGTCCTTAATGCCACGAGCGAAGCTGATGGTGGCTGGCCTGTTGCGGCGCGGGCCGAGCTTGAAGCAATGCTCAAAAGCGCAGCCGGTTTCAATGCCAGCCGTGGCGACGTACTGACCTTGAGTGTGTTCCCGTTTGCTGCCGCGGACCTGTCAGTAGTGCAACCTGCCTGGTGGCAGGACGAACACATTTACGCGCTTATCAAGCTCGGAGTGTTCAGCCTAATCAGTTTGCTGTTGCTGATGCTCGTTGTGCGTCCGGCACTCGCGCGCTTGATGGGGCGGACTGCTGAATCTACCCCTGCATTGGCGCATGAAGTTAAGGTCGAACCAAGCACCGAAGAGCATTTGCTGCCTGCGGGTGAAACTGGCCGTAATGCTGCCAGCATGCTCGACGGATTCAACCCGCTCTCGGAAGTCAGTCTGCCGGCGCCGGGCTCAGGTCTTGAGCTACAGGTCGAGCACCTGCAGATGTTAGCCAACAACGATCCCGAACGTGTTTCGGAAGTGATCAAGCAGTGGATAGGTCGTAATGAAAGTACCCTCACTCCGTCCAGTTGATGCCGTGCAGCAGCTGCGTGCGCGAACAGCACAAACCCGATCGATGAGTTCGACTGAGCAGGCTGCGATTCTCATGTTGAGCATGGGCGACTGCGCCTCTGCCGGTGTGTTGCGGCACTTCTCGCGGGAAGAGATCGTCATCATCAGCCAGACCATGGCCAGGCTCAGTAACGTCAAGCAACCGATGGTCTCGGAAGTGATCTTGCGTTTCTTCGAAGATTACAAAGAGCAAAGCAGCATCAAGGGGGCTTCGCGCAGCTACCTGGCAGGCATGTTAGGCAAGGCGTTGGGCAGCGACATTACCCGCAGCTTGCTCGATAGCATCTATGGCGAAGAAATCCGTACCAAGATGGTCAAGCTCGAATGGGTTGACCCCAAACAGTTCGCCACGCTGATTGCCAAAGAGCATGCGCAGATGCAGGCCGTGTTCCTGGCTTTCTTGCCGCCGGGCATGGCCAGTGAAGTGCTGGAAAGCATGCCGAGCTGGCGTCAGGACGAGCTGCTGTACCGGATCGCCAACCTCAACGAAGTTAACGGCGATGTGATCAAGGAGCTCGAGCAATTGATCGAGCGCAGCGTGTCGGTACTTTCTAGCCAGGGTTCTCAGGTGCGGGGGGTCAAGCAAGCTGCCGATATCATGAATCGTTTCAAAGGTGATCGGGCGCAGATGTTCGAGATGTTGCGCGGGCACGATGACACGCTGGTGGAAAAAATCGAAGACGAGATGTACGACTTCTTCATTCTGTCGCGGCAGAGCCAGGAAGTGCTGCAGACCCTTCTGGAGGTTATCCCGCTGAGTGAGTGGGTCGTGGCCCTTAAGGGGGCTGAGCCAGCCTTAACCAAGGCGATACAAGGGGCCATGCCGCGGCGCCAGATGCAGCAGATGGAAGCGCAGAATCGGCGCCAGGGGCCCGTGCCGCTGAGTCGGATTGAGCAGGTACGCAAAGAAATCATGGCCGTGGTTCGTGAGATGGCGACTGACGGTGGTCTGGCCATACAACTGTTCCGCGAACAAACCGTCGAGTGAGGTGCACCACGTGTCGATCAAAGTGGTAAAGAACAAGTGCCGTGAGTGGCGGCCATTTCGTTTTCCGCCCTTGCCGGACCGCCAGGGACAGGCGTGGGTGGACGATCCGGTCGCCGTACAGCGGGCTGTCGCCGACGGTTTTCAGGAAGGTAACGAAAAGGGCTATCTGGAAGGTCTCGCTCAAGGACGCGAGCAGGGACAGCGCGATGGTCTTGAATCGGGTCGTGAGGATGGTTTGCGGGAGGGGCGGCTGGAGGGGCGTCAGGCCTTCGATCAGGCCAGTGCGCCTCTGGAGGCGATCACTCGCCAGTTCAGCGTCTTTTTCGAGAGTTTCGAACTCAAGCGTCGCCAGGAATTGTTGGCGCTGGTCAAGAAAGTCGCCGAACAGGTCATTCGCTGCGAGTTGACCCTCAATCCCGCACAGTTGTTAGCCCTGGTCGAAGAAGCGCTGGCGGGGATGGCGGTGGAGATGGATGACATGTATATCCAGCTGCACCCTCAGGAATATGCGCAAATCAAAGACCTGGCGCCTGACCGTGCCGAGGCCTGGCGATTGGTGGCTGATGAAACCCTGGCGTTGGGTGAGTGCCGCATCGTCACGCCCCAGGCTGAGGTCGACGTCGGTTGTCAGCAGCGCCTGGACGCTTGCGTCAAAACCTTGTCCGGTCATTTGCAACTGACCGAGGAGTAGTCCGTGTTCAAACGCTTCGAACTGGATGAAGCCCTGCGTTCGCTGGATGCGGTACAGCTGGCCACGGTCAGCGGCAGGCTGGTGCGCATGTCGGGAATGCTTCTGGAAAGCCTGGGTTGCCAGCGAGTGAGCGGGCGGCGCTGCCAGGTCGAGCAGGCGGGCGGCGGTATGCTCGATGCCCAGGTGGTCGGCTTCAATCGGGAGATTACCTATCTGATGCCGTTCAAAAAGCCGGTGGGGCTCAGCTCCGGTTCACGGGTTTTTCCGGTCAAGGACGAGGCGCTGCTGCAAATCGATGAGTCGTGGCTGGGGCGGGTGCTCAACGGTCTGGGGGAGCCCATGGACGACCTGGGCAAGCTGACCGGGCGTGACGAACTGTTGACCGAGTTGCCCAGGGTCAATCCGCTTAAGCGTCAGCCGGTGACGGAAGCGTTGGATGTTGGCGTGCGGGCGATCAACGCATTGCTGACCATGGGCAAGGGCCAGCGGGTTGGTCTGTTTGCCGGAAGTGGTGTGGGCAAGAGTGTCCTGCTTGGCATGATCACCCGGCAGACCAAGGCTGATGTGGTGGTGGTTGGGCTGATCGGTGAGCGCGGCCGCGAGGTGCAGGAATTTATTCAGCAATCGCTTGGTCCGGAGGGGCTGCGCAAGGCGGTGGTGGTTGTCGCGCCGGCCAACGAGTCACCGCTGATGCGCCTCAAGGCTGCGGAACTGTGCCACAGCATCGCTGCTTATTTTCGTGATCAGGGCAAGGACGTGCTGTTGCTGGTCGACTCCCTGACGCGCTATGCCATGGCTCAGCGTGAAATCGCCCTGGCGCTCGGTGAGCCGCCAGCGACCAAAGGCTATCCGCCTTCGGTGTTCGCCATGTTGCCGGAGCTGGTAGAAAGCGCAGGTAATGGTGAAGGCGCTCAAGGTAGCCTCAGTGCCCTGTACACGGTGCTGGCCGAAAGCGATGACCAGCAAGACCCAATCGTCGACTGCGCCCGCGCCATTCTTGACGGGCACATCGTGCTGTCGCGCAAGCTGGCGGATATCGGCCATTATCCGGCGATTGATGTTGCCGCGTCAGTCAGTCGCTGCATGAACCAGGTGGGAAGTCATCTGCACCTCAAGGCGGCGCGAGCGTTCAAGGAGTATGTCGGGATCTATGAGCGCATCCAAGACCTGATTCCCCTTGGCGGCTACACGCCGGGCATGGACCCAGGCACCGACCGTGCCGTCAAACTCTGGCCCGGCATGGAGCGCTTTCTGCGCCAGGACGTCAATGCGAGGGCGGAACTGTCGTTGAGTATCGAGGCCTTGCAGCACATCGTTAAATAATCAGCCGTTGAAAATGAGTGGGCTATGAAAGATCGTATAGATGTCTTGAGCCGGCTTGCCACACTGCGCGGTATTGAGGTGCGCCAGGCGAAGGGACGGGTCGATTATCAGCAGATGCTTTGTCATCGTTATCGCGAGAATATCGTCGGCTTGAACCGCCTGTGCGGGTACGACAATACCGTCACTTCGGCGGTGCAGCGCCAGAATCAGCAGCAATACAAAGCTACTCTGCATGGCATGATCAACCTTCAGGTGCGGGAGCTGGCGGTGGCGCAAGAACACCTGGCGCATTTGCAGAACCAACTGATGCAAGCGGTGCGCGTTGCGAAAGTGCTCACCCAGGTCATTGAGGTCAAGGTGCGCGACAGGCAAACGGAGTTGGGTCGTCAGGAACAGGGCAGACAGGATGGCTTGGCTTCCCAGGTCTGGTGGCGCAACCTCAAGGCTTCATCCGAATTCTGAGAATATGGAAAATTCGATTTAAGTCGCGGTCCGAGTGGTCGCCTATTCCATTCATACCCAATTCTGGACGTCATTATGAAAGTCACCGGGCAGCCCACTATCCGTTTGAGTAACACCAATGAAGCGCGGGCGACGAGTCATTGCGAGCACGCCAGTGCTTCTCCGGTTGTGGCTGTGCCGCGGGCGTCGACCCAGGCCGCGCTCGGGCAAATCCAGCAGGAGCTCGCTCGGATGCCGCAAGTAGACCTGGAAAAGGTCGGGAGAATCCAGAGCGAGCTGGCGGCCGGTGAGTTGACGCTCGACAATTCATCCTTGGCAGCAGCGATGGTGGCCTTTCATCGCGGTGATGACAGGTGAGTCGACGCGAGCAACTGCTGCGCGTCATTGAGCGGGACGTGGGCGAGGACTTCCAGGCTTATAACCGATTGGTCGAGCTTATGAATCGGCTTCATGGTTTGTTGCTTGTGCGCGACGCTGTGCAGATCGACATCAGCAACCAGCAGATCACCGCGTTGCTGGATGCGGCAGTAGTGCGTGTTCAGCGTCGGAGAAAGGTCATGGAAGCCTTTCGTTTGCCGGTCGATGAGCAGGCGATGGAGAAACTCTTCGGGTTGTTCGAGCCCGGTCGTCGGGCCGCGTTGCTGAGTGCCTGGTCGGGTCTGCGGGCGCAGGTCGAACGCTGTCGCGTCCTCAATGAGCGAAATGGCAAATTACTCGCGATGCAGAGTGAAATCCTCCAGCGGGTACTTGATCGAGAGCCTGCGCATATTTACCAGCCTTCCTACTAGGTGCTTCACGAAATCCCGCGCATTGCGCTTGCGCCGCTTAAGAATCGAGGTTCATGAGTCCTCGGGCGAAGCATAGGGTGGGGCACTGAACTTCTCACTGGAACCCGCATTACAGGCAGGTCGCGCGCCAGTGATCGGCTGATGCTTGCGGGTGTTCTGTGGGGTGCTTTCGATTCCATCGCAAGCTCAATGATCAAGGCCTGATTGGCTCGCCAGCTCTGCGTGCAATCCGAGCCTCATCTGGCGGTCGCCAAAAAGCGGGTTGACGAGCCTGCTGATCACCCTCCAGGCCACAGTTGCGGTGGCCTAATAACCAAAATCCACATGCTCTGCGCCGCCAACGGAACACCGTTGCTCTTCCTCGTTCCTGGCGGCCAGGCCAGTGACATCAGCTATGCCCCACCCCTCCTGAGCGAGGGCAGTACTCCAGCGAGCCAGCGTGGTCGGCGCAAAATCATCGAGCGCATGTTCGCCTGCCTGTAGCGCTGCTCAAATGATCAAGTTGTTTCAGCGCGGCGTCTATCTGCCCGTGAAGAGGCGTAGTTAATGAATTCAATCCGCTCGCGTCTGTAAGGCATGCGTTGCACAGCAGTGGTGCGGAAGAGGTGTTTCCGCCGACCCATCATGAGCAAGGCAATAGGGGAAATCTTATTTCGTTCGTTATCAGATAATTTCCTTTAAAAACAATGATTTAAATGTTGGCATTGGTTTTGCTATTTGGCATGGCGAGGAGGAATTCAATATGCCAATTCAGTCAATCCAAGAGCAGGCGTGGGACTGTGTAAAGAAACAGGTCCAGATAAACAAGGACCAGGTAAATCGACAGTCGGAACGGTGCAAGGCAGAGCAGTCTGCTGTCTTAGAACTAGACAATGCACTCCAGTCATTCGAGGGCGTTGTTAAGGGCATGCAGGGGCCGGGCAAAAGCCTGCTGGTAAGCACTGCTGCATTCAGCAAAGACGGCATGGCCAGCGCGACGCTCGGTGCCAATGCGCAAGATTGCTCCTATTCATTATTCATCGGACAGATCGCTCGCGTCCATCAGCTCTCACTCAGCGGTCTGGGAGAAAATGTGGGCGACAGCGGTAGTTTGTGGATTAGCCAAAATGGCGCGGAATTTGAGGTTGATTTAGCAGCGGTAGGTAGTGAAGGTAACGGTCAAGTCTCTCAGGAAGCACTTGCCGCAGCTATTAATAAACATCCTGACAACCGCGGTGTAAAGGCTACTCTGGCTCGAAGTCAGGGTGAAGTGTCAGTGGTATTGACGTCGCAAAAAACAGGGGCAGATTCACAGTTCACTTTGAGGTCTTCAAATGCAGGCGAGCAGTTGATCGCTTCACTTGAAGGGCGGCGGATTTTATCTGAAGGCGCAGATGCAGTTGTTTACCTAGGCAATGAAAATGGCTTGAGGTTCCAGCAAGACTCGAACACGTTCAAGGACCTGGTCGAGGGTGTCAGTGTGACGGTCAGCAAGGCCCATGAGGCTGGCGAGACACCCTTGATGCTGGATATTTGTCGTGACAAGCCGGCCACCAAGGAAAAGGTCAAGGACTTCATCACCGCCATCAACAAACTGTTGAGCGACGTTGATAGCCTGTCGGCTCCAGGGGGTGAAAAGGGGCGGCGTGGGGTGCTGGCCGGAACCCCCATCATCCGTGCGGTTAAATATCTGCTCGGAACCGAGGTGCGCAAGAGTTTCCCCGATGCAGAAAACAAAAGCTTGCTGGACTTCGGCCTGCGGGCGACCCGCGACGGCAAGTTCAGCCTCGATGACAAAGTCCTCGACAGGATGGTGGATAGCCACCCACAAGCACTGGACAAGCTGATCACTGGTAAAGGCCAGTTGCTCGACCGCTTGAGCGAGTCACTTGCGCCCTACACCAATCGCACCAGCGGTTCCATGAAAGCGCAAAAAGACAGCATCACCACACGGCTGAAGGAACTCCAGCACAAGCGAACAAGCATCGAAGCAGAACAAAACGCCTCTTATGGGCGCAAGCTCAAGCAATTGGTTGCAACGGAGCAGGCCCTCAACGCAATGACGCAAACTTTTGCCATGTATTTTTGAGCCCAAGAAATGAATGAGAGCTATGAAAGCTATCGCACGGTCGATCTGGAAGTCCGGGCCAGCTCAGCGTCGCCCTATGAGCTGGTTCTGGTGCTGTTCGACGGCCTGCTCGATGAGTTGAGTCGCGCGCGTGGGCATATCGAGGCCCAGCGTTACGCCCAAAAAGGGAAATCGCTGGAGAAATGCATGAACATCCTCTCTGCACTCAACAGCTGCCTTGATTACGACATGGGGGGCGAGGTCGTGCAGTCGCTGTCGCGACTATACGATTACTGTTTGCACCGTTTGGTGGATGTCAGTGTATCGCTGTCGCTGCCGGGGCTGGATGAGGTGGTGTACCTGCTGGAGCAGTTACGCGAGGGCTGGGAGGGTGTCAATGCTGCCCGAAAATGATCGTAATCGACTCGCATTGTTGCAGTCTCGGCTGGGTCAGCTGTGGCTCGCGCGTGACTGGGCAGCGATCGGCGAACTCGATGGCGTGATACGCCTGGAGTTGCAGCAGTTGCAGGGCCGCGGAGCAATTGCAGGCGAGGTCGTCAGTCAACTGGCGCTGTTCAGACAGCGGTATACGCAAGTGCTGGAGGCCGGTCGTGTCGAGTCTGAGCGTTTGCGCAGCGTCCTCAACCGGCATATCGAGCACAGCGAAGGGCGTACTGCTTACTTTCTGGCCGGCAGCGACCAGGGAGTGGCTTAGGTCATGAGCGTTTCACTCCCGCTGATGGGTGGCGTCGCCCCGGTCGAACCATTGTTCGAGGTGTTACCGAAGACGACGCTGCCGGGCGACAGCTTTGAGTTGTTGCTGCAAGACCCCCAGATATCTGTCTCTGCTGAGCCATCGGCGCCATTTGAAACGCAGAGGTTGGTGAGCAGCAGTATGGACGCTAGCGATGAAGGTCAAGTGCAGGTCGAGCGTAAGGCTGAGTCTGAGTCTGAGGCTGAGTCAGAACCTGAACCGGTGCCGGTAGTGAGCCCGCAGCATTGGTTGGCCATGATGTTGAGTCAGCAGTCGTTGCAGGTGCAGGCCCGGGACTCTCCGCCTTCAACACCTCTTGCGCGGGGTGGCCCGCAGGCGCTGACCCAGCTTGAAACAACGCTGCAGGTTGCTGACCAGGCTGCAGATAATGAGGTGGTCGAGGGGCACGAAAACGTGCACATGGGGTTTCTGCTCGGCAAGCTGACGGACAAGCAGGCACGGACGACGCTGGCGTCATCAGTGTCCATTCAGCCGGCGCCGGCGAGGGCAGCTATGCACATGGACGCGATATTCAACGTTGAGTCGGTCAGTGTGGATGCCCGAGCGCCAACTGTCGATGCACTTGCCGAGCAGGTGTTTGACCGCCAGCTCAAGCTTGCCGCGCCGCAGGCGCGTTGGGGTGAGCAAATGCTGCACGCGCTTCGCGAAACGGTTGAGGTCCAGCTTCAACAACGGCTGCAACAGGCGACCATTCGCCTGGATCCACCGGAACTGGGTAGCCTGGAGATTTTCATCACTCATGAGTCTGGTCGCCTGAGCGTTCATCTGTCGGCAGCTCAAAGTGATGTTGTGCGTCTGCTGAATGCCACGAGCGAGCGCTTGCGCCTGGATCTGCTGGAACAGAGTTCGCTGCCAGTCAGCGTGCAGGTTTCCGATAGCCAGGGGCGTCAGTCGCGCGACCAGCCGCGTCAGTCGCGTCGCGACGCAACCATTTCCGCAGCCCGTGCGGAGGAACAACCCTCGACCGTAACGGACAGGCAACGGCCTAGCGATGTGCTCGTCACGGTTTAGTACGCGTAATTGTCAGCCGTACACCAAATTCACCACTCAGTTTTAAATGGATTAGAAACACTCATGTCAATATCGCGTGTCATTTTGTTAGTGGTCGGGCTGAACCTGGTAATTACCGTGGGCGGCGGAGTTTTCGTCTACCTGTATCTGAACGCTATGCCTGCAGCGGTTTCGCTGGCTGAGTTGGGCGACGTCAAACCTGCTCAGCGAGATATTTCCGAGTACGCGTTCTACCCTGTGGAAAAAATCGTGTTGAACCTGCCAGGTGAGGACCGCGAGCATTACTTCGTCCTTGATCTCGCGCTGCAGGTGGACAAGAACGAGCAGGCCGGCCTGTTCAAACAGCTTGAGCCACTGGTGCGCCATTCGGTGATCGCCTCGCTGTCGAGCCTCCCGCTCGGCGAATTGAAAGCCATGCGGATCAATGAAGTTCAGCAACGTTTGAACGCTGAGCTGGCCAGGGATTTCACCGCCAAGGGAATGCAGATACCCTTCAGTGGAGTGCTGGTCAGCAAGTGGCTGGCGCAGTAAAGCGACCATGGACGACAACTGGTTGGTCGCTTACGGTCCAGATCCCCGCGACGCTTTGTCGCCCCCATTGTTGCCAGGCGCCGAGCAGCGTTGGTTGATGGACTACCTACCGCTGGTCAAGCGCATTGTCAATCAGCTATCGATACAGGCCAGCCAAGTCCTCGACCGTGACGACATGGAGCAGATTGGCTTGATGGGGCTGCTCGAGGGGCTGCGTCGCTATGGCGTGCCCGATGAGCAGTTTGCCCGGTTTGCCGCGATGCGCATTCGTGGGGCCATTCTCGACGAGCTGCGTCGGCAGGACTGGCGTCCACGGCGGCTGCGGCAACAGGCGCACAAGGTCCGCGACGCAGTACGCCAGCTCAGTCGCAGATTAGGCCGCCAGCCTAAGGATGTAGAGGTGCTCGAGGCCACCGGCTTGAACCATGCGCAGTACCAGTCCTATCTGCAAGCCGAGGCGGCGGAAGCCATCGAAAGCCTCGATACACTGCTCCTGGATCCCGATCGAGGGTTTCTTCAGAGCGGTACCAGTGTTGAGGACCTGGTACTTGGCGAGCGTTTGTTGGCGCAGGCGCTGGACCATCTCGATGAGCGCGAGCGTTTGGTGCTGACGCTGTACTACCAGCATGAACTGAATCTTAAAGAAATTGGCTTGGTGCTGAACGTCAGTGACGCCCGGGTCTGTCAGTTGAGTAAGCAGGCCATCGAAAAGGCTTGTGCTTGTCTAACCAAGAGTAACTGAACGTGCAAAAAATTCTGGGCGCTTTAATTATTATCGGCTGCGTGCTGGGCGGTTTCGTTACGAGCGGGGGAGGTGTATCGGTGTTATGGCAGCCCGCAGAAGTGATCATTGTACTGGGGGCGGCGCTGGGGAGTCTGATCATCGGCAATCCGAAGGAAGTACTGCTGGAAATGTGCTCGCAAATCAAAGGCATTTTCTCATTCAAGCGGCGCGGCGAAGAGTTTCAGCGTCAGTTGCTGATGGTGCTGTATGAACTGCTTGAAACCGTAGAGATCGGTGGCCTCAGGGCGTTGGATGCGCACATCGAGGAGCCGGATCAAAGCGAGCTGTTTGCCAAGTACCCGCTCATCCTTCAGGAAAAAAACCTGATGGCGTTCATCGCCGACAACTTCCGCCTGATGGCCATGGGCAAGATCAAAGCCCACGAACTGGAAGGCTTTCTGGAGCAGGAGCTTGATGCCATGCATGACACTCTGCTGTTGCCGTCGCGCTCGCTGCACAAGGTTGGTGAGGCCATGCCGGGGTTCGGTATCCTGGCGGCGATTCTGGGCATCATCACCACCATGGACAGCATCGGCGGGTCAGTTGCAGAGATCGGGACTCATGTGGCCGCTGCGCTGGTGGGAACCTTCCTGGGCATCTTCCTTTGCTATTGCCTGATGGAACCCATGAGCAATGCCATGACGCAGCGCATTCGCACTGAGCTCTCGGCCCTTGAATGTGTCCGCACCACGTTGGTGGCCCATGTTGCCGGCAAGCCGACCCTGCTGGCTGTGGATGCTGGTCGGAAACTGATTGAACAGGATGTCAAGCCAGCGTTCAAACACCTGGAAAAATGGGTCACCAGTTATGAAGACGAGCGGGGGCCGCTATGAGCCTACGTGCCGAGCAAGGCGAACGGGTTATCGTCAAGCGCCGTAGCAAGCGTGGCCATGCTGAGCAGCAGTCTGGTGCCTGGAAGGTCGCATTTGCCGACTTTACCCTGGCGATGATGGCGCTGTTCATGGTGTTGTGGATCATCCAGCCGCAGATCGATGAGCAACTCAGAACACCGACGGTTGAACATGGCGCTACGGTTGTGCAGGGTGGTCTTGGTATTTTTGACAGTGTCAGCCGAGAGCCGATCGACTTCGTCGGTCTGGTGCAAAATCCCGAGCGGTCCAGAGAGCCCCATGATATTGAGGATGCCGGGCAGGCCGCAGAACGCTACGACAGCGAAGCCGAGTTGCAGACACTGGCCAGGCTGATGAGTCTGTTGGCCGAGCGCGCAGACGCCCTGGCCAACGTCCAGGTGCAGGTGGTACCCCAGGGCTTGCGTATCCTGATCAAGGACGACGAACGACGCTTCATGTTCGAGCGTGGCAGTGCCCAGTTAAATCCTCATTTTCGTGCCCTGCTGGCTGCCTTGGCCACGGAGTTGCTCAAGGTCGAGAACAAACTGATTATCAGTGGACACACCGACGCCACACCCTATCGAGGCGCTGGTGGTTATGACAACTGGAATTTGTCAGGCGAGCGGGCCTTGTCGGCGCGCGCCGTACTGGTCGCAGCCGGCTTGCCCGCGACCGGTATTCTGCAAGTGTCAGCCCAGGCCGATCAGATGCTCTTGCGTAGCGATGAGCCGCTCAGCGGTGCCAATCGACGGATTGAATTGCTATTGTTGACCAGCCAAGCAGAGGCCTTGTATCGGCAATTGTTCAGTGAGCGGTATGTACGCTACACCGGCCATGCGGCCGATTTTGTCGAACCTGGCGCGCCCAGGGCGCAAAAAATTGAATAGTGCGATCGATGCGCGCTGCTTTGGGTAAGCAGGCTGGGCGGGGTGCATCAATAGACACATTCGCGCAGCCGGTTGTCGCTCAGATCAGGGGGGACGCTATCATGCAGGGTGATGGTGCAGTTCTCGCTGGGTTGCCCGGGGGTATTTAACGGCTTCCCTGTCGACGTATCACCAATGCGACCGGTTTTTCGCTCCGTTTGAAGTTTGATCAGGCGTTCGGTGAGTGTCTGTGGGGGGCTGATCAGCTTCGGCGTCTGGGGTGGGCGATTGTTCGTATTCTCAGTGCCCTGCAGGCGCTCGGGGAAGTGTTGGCTTGGCAATGCAGCGTACAAATAGCCCAGCAGGAGCGTGGCCAATACGATGGCCACTGTCCGCGTGCGCCGTGTGTTCGATCGTACCGCGGGTTGATTGTTTGGCGCTGGCCGCTGCGCAGTGCCATCAAGCGGGTTTTCGAACGTTTCAGTAACCGGCGCAGGCGCTGGAGCAGCGGCGACCAGAAAGGCAGGGTTGAGCAGGTAGCCGCGCCTGGGGACGGTTTGAATGATCTGGCGGCTCTTTTCATCACCGAGTATTTTGCGCAGCGTATACACCTGTTGGTTAAGGCTGCCCTGACCGACAATACGGTCACTCCAGGCATGGGCGATCAGTGTTGCGCGAGGTACTAACTGCCCGGGCTCCTGCATCAGCCGAGCCAGCAAACGGCCGCCGGCATATCCCAGCTCGATTTTCTCAGTTTCCTCTCCTTTGAGTACTGTCAGTGTGTGAAACACCGGGCAGAAAATAGCGGCGTGCTCGCTGTGACCGGTCCTTATGTTCGGAAAAAATGTGGTCATGGAAAAGTTCGAGATGGTTGTAGGAAGAGCCTTATTTTTTTATTGGATGGCCTGAGGTTGATGCAAGGAAATTCTTAATTACCTATTGAATTGGCTGAATTTACTGCAAGGCAATTCTTGAGCTTTCGAGGGTACAGCGAGCCTGGCGGGCAGGGCGCTGTTGTGTAGCGGTTCCGTGTGGCGGATAGAGGCGGAGCCCTGTGTACTGGATAACCGAGTGACCGTTTCAAAAGGCGCACCTCGCCTGACGTGCTCTTTTCCTCCTCGGAACGGACGGGCGGCCAGAAACCCGGATGCATGATGGGCGTCGATCTTTTTTGGGGGGGCGCGCTTGGCGTTGCGAGAGGAGAAGCAAGTACAGTATCGCTCCCATCTAATTATGAAAAGGGAGCGGTGGCGTAGCTCTTAATACGGACTAAGGGTGCCAGAGGTCTGAATTTAAGGCTGGAAGGAGCAAGTAGTGGTAGATCACCTTGCTCAAAACGCCCCCGAGTCGCGTCGAGGGCGTATGGGCTGCGTTTATCGAAGCAGGTTGAGGACCATGCCTGACATCTGCCTGTCATTTTGCAGCATTGACATGGTGGCCTGGGCCCGCATCATGTTCTTGGCGTTATTGGCGCTTTCCTGGGCGTAGTCGGTATCCATGATACGGCCACGGGCGACGTCGGTTTTATCTCTAACGTTGCTCAAGTTGTTGTCGATGTGCGTCAGACGGTTGAGATTGGCACCGAACGAGGCGCGCATCTCGCCGACAGAATCCAGTGCCTTCGTCAGTGTGCTGATCGAATTGGAGGCATTCACGTTGTCGCTGATTTCGTTGCCGGCTTCTGCGCTCGCCTCTTTCAGTGCCTTTTCCAGTGCGGCTATAGCTGCCGGATCTGGATTCGGGTTCTGCCTCGCTGCTTCGAGTGCATTCTCAGCCGGGGTTTTTCTTGCCTGAAGGTCGTTGGCTACCTTTTGCGGATCGAATTTCTCGGTTGCTTGGAGCAAAGTCTCGCGCAGATTAGTAAGCAAAGCGCTAGCGTCGAATTTCAGTTTCTCGTCAGCGCTGGCGCCAGTCTGGAAATCGATCGCCTTACTGAGCTTGCTTTCCCCGCCTTTAGTGCCGAATAGCTGCTCGTCGTTGAAGCGGGTATTCTCCAGGATGTTGTACAACTCTTTACCCAGCTCGTCGTATTCCTTCTGCATCGCTTTGCGGTCTGAGGTACCGTTCGTGCCGTTGGCAGCCTGGGTGGCCAGGTCTTTCATGCGGAGCAGCATGTTGCCGACTTCTTCGAGTCCGCTGTCGGCGGTTTGCAGCATGGACGTGGCATCGGCGATGTTGCGCCCGGCGACCTCCATGCCACGGCTTTGTGCGTTTAGACGGCTGGCGATTTGCAGGCCGGCGGGGTTATCAGCTGCCCCATTGATGCGATAGCCAGTGGCCAGGCGCTGCTGGCTGATGACCATGTCGTGGCTGGTCCTGTTGAGAACGTTGATGGAGGTAAGTGCTCCATGGTTGGTATGAATCGAAAGTGGCATGAGGTGTGTCCCTTGTTAGTCAATCAGTAAGTGGGTTGTGGGGAAGAGGTTCACTCCCCCCTGACTACCCAAGGCGACATGCTGTGCGGTGGACTTAAATAGCTGTCGGAATTTATTTTTGCGAAGGGATGAAGGTGCTGGTTACCGTGCCAGGCTCGGTGACCTGGGCGTCAATGATGCTGCCGCTGGCAAGGTTCTTCACCTGGATCACTTGGCCACTGCGTCCGTCCTTTAGTGCCTCGCCCTGAGTGACAGCCTGAATTTCGCCATGGCGGGCAACCATCCTGACGCGCTCGCCGCGCCGGACCAGCCAGGGCGAGACCAGCATGCCCTGATTGAGCACCTGCTGGCTGCGAATCCGGCGCTTGGCGCTCAGGCCGATGACTTCATCGGCTTGACTGAAAAGGCCTCGACTGTTTTTGCTCACGCTCACTTCCCGCCGTTCAAGCATGTCGGCTGTGATTACCCCCCCTCGCTCCAGGATTTTGGCTGCAACGACCGCCTGAACGAATACGCTGACCTGCACTGTTACCGTCAAGCGCCAGCCCGGCTGCGCCGTGCACAGCAGGTCCAGGCGCTGTCGCTCGGCGAGCGTTGCACTCTCAGTGGTCGCACGAACCGTCAAGGGGGCAGTACAGGCCGCTGTAGGCGCATCAGGCGGTAAGGCAAGCAGTTTCTGGGTGAAGCGCATGCCTTGCCAGTGCTCGCGTTGCGCCTGGGCGCCAAGACGTTGCTCCAGGTGTCCTCTGGTGGCCTCTTCGATCTGCACATTGAGTTCGCTGTCACCCCATGTTGTTGTCGGCAGGGTAATGAGCAGCAGGGCCATCAATTCGCGCGATGCGGAAAAGTTACTTCCCCGGCATGCTCTGATGATTGCAAAAAGCGGAAGTGAAATTGCTTCTTTAATTGGCTTTCGATTCATTAAGTTCTTTTAAATCAGTAGGTTAATTTTTTTTCGGCGTTGGCATGAATGCTGCTATCAAGGGGTGAAGCGAACTTTGATCAAGGGGTATATGGCGATGAGTATACGGATGGATGAAGCATTGGGGGTGCATATGCGCGCCCTCGACTTGCATCTGCAGCGTAGCGAAATCCTTGCGGCCAACTTGGCCAATGAAGACACCCCGGGCTTCCAGGCGCGTGATTTGGATTTCGCCGCGCAAATGGCGCGATACCAGTCGTCACCGGCATCTGCCGATGCCCGGCCGGCCCCGCTCCAGTATCGGGTACCCGCTCAGCCGTCGCTGGATGGCAATACGGTTGAGTTGAGCGTGGAGCAGGCGGCCTTTGCCAAAAACAGCGCGGATTTCCAGGTCAGCCTGACCTTTCTCAACATAGGGTTTCGTGGCCTTAAGCAAGCCATAGAGGGGCGCTGACGACAATGGCTTTCGACGCTATCTATCGAATCGCAAGTTCGGCGATGTATGCGCAGAGGGTGCGCCTGGAGACGGTGGCCAGCAACCTGGCCAATATTGATTCGGCAGCCGCTGACACCCGCACGGCTTACCAGGCGCGCAAGCCTGTGTTCGCCGCGGTTTATCAGAACCATCAGCTCAGTCGTGGTACTGGTTTGGGCGGGGCGAATGTGCAGGTGCTGGATGTGGTGGCTTCCGGGCGTGAGGCGAAAAAGCGCTATGAGCCGGAACATCCGCTGGCCGATCGCAGCGGCCATGTGTACTACCCCGATATCAGCGAGATTGAAGAGATGACCGACATGATGTCGGCTACGCGCAGTTTCGAGACGGCTATCGAGGTGCTCAATCGGGTCACAAGCATGCAGCAAGGTTTACTGAAGCTGGGAGAGGCGTAATGAGTGCAGTGCATAACGACACGTCGAACAATGTCCAGGCCAATGAGCGGATCAAACCCAACTCGGCTGCTGGTGAGATGCAAAACACCTTCATTAAATTGATGGTGGCGCAGGTTCGTAACCAGGACCCGACCAAACCAGTGGACAGTAGCGAGTTTCTCAATCAGTTCGCGTCGATGTCCCAGGTGCAAAGCCTGGAAAACATGGCTGCGCTGACCAAGCAAAACAACGCGGTGCTGGAAAATCTGCGCCACATGAGCGCCGTTGGCCTTGTGGATAAGACCGTCAAGGTATGCGCTGATCATCTGGACCTTCAAGGTGAGCCCGTGCACGCCGAGATCGAGCTGCGGCAGGCGACCAATGACCTGCGCGCGGTATTGACCGACGTTAACGGCGTCAGCGCCGAAATGCTATTACCCGCCGGCAGTAAAGGCCCGTTGGCGTTCGCGATCGATCCACGGAAGCTGGGCCTCGCGCCAGGCAAATACGACATCAGGGTCGATTCCAGCAGTGGCGAAGCCTTTGACCTTCTGGTCAAAGGCAAAGTCGGCAATGTCCGTCAGGACAATGGCGAGTCGGTTCTCGATGTGGCCGGAGTCGGCCGGGTGCCGTTCAGTCGTATCAGCGGATTCAGCTAGGTTCCCGCATCTGCCAACGCGCCGGGCGCTGACCGTCCGGGCTTGCCCTCAGCCAATTTACACAAGGCCAACACCATGAGCTTCAGCATCTCCCAGACCGGCCTGAGCGCGGTCACGGAACAACTCAACAGCATCAGTGACAACATCGCTAACGTCGGTACCACCGGCTTCAAATCATCAAGAACCGAATTCGGCAGCCTGTACGCTGGCGCCCAGGCGATGGGCGTTAGCGTGCTGGGCAAATCCCAGTCCATGGGTGTGCGCGGTGCCCTGGAGCTGACCGGCAACAATTTGGACCTTGCCATCTCCGGCGGCTCAGGCCTGTTCGTCACCCGTAGCGGCAATGGTGATACCACCTACACCTGTGCCGGTGCCTTCAGCAAGAATCGTGAGGGTGTTCTGGTCGATGCCAGCGGCCATCGCCTGCAGGGCTACCCGGTGGATGCTGACTGGAACCTGAAGGTGGGGGCGCTCGATGACTTGCGTTTGCAAAGCGGCAACCTGCCGGCCAAAGCCACCGACGCCGTCACCTTTGTGGCCAACCTGGATGACACCAAGCCCGGGATCGTCAACCGAAACTTCGGCCCTCAAAACCCTGCAACCTACAGCGACACCTACACCACATCGGTGTACGACTCCAAAGGCAAGCAGCACGCGTTGAGCCAGTACTTTGTCAAGACAGATGCAGATACCTGGCAAGTCCATTACCGCGTTGATGGGCGTGACGCGGGACCGCACGAGCTTCGGTTCGATATGCAGGGCCGTTTGACCGCCCCAATGGCGGCGGTCAATATCGAATTCGCGCTCGATGGAGCTGCTCCACTGCGAATCGCGATGGACTACCAGCGCAGCACTCAGAGTGCCTCGGGCTTCGTCGTGTCGGCCAACGATGCGTCCGGCTACGCTGCCGGGGAAAACACCGGTGTGTCGATCGAAAAAGACGGCAAGGTATATGCCACGTTCAGCAACGGCGAACGCCTGCTGCAAGGGCAGGTGGCGCTGGCCAGTTTCGCCGATGCCAACAGTTTGAAAAACGAGGACGCCACCCGCTGGAGTGCCACTGGCGAGTCCGGTAAGCCACTGATCGGTGCACCGGGTACGGGTGTGTTGGGGGAGCTGAGGAGCGGGGCGCTGGAGAAGTCCAATGTGGATATGACCCAGCAACTGGTGGCGTTGATGGAAGGGCAGCGCAACTATCAGGCCAACAGTAAAGTGTTGTCGACTGACAAAGAGCTGATCCAAGTACTGTTCCACGCAATCTGAGGCTGACTCATGGAGCATTTGATATACACGGCGATGGGGGCCGCCTGTCGCACCATGACCGCGATGAGTGTGCGCGCCAACAACCTGGCCAACGTCAATACCCCTGGCTTTCGCGCTGATATGGAACAGTCGGCGCATGTGCCGCTGCGTGGCGCGGGTTATGACAGCCGGCACCTGGTAACGGCCCAAGGCAATGGTGTCAATCTGGCCCCCGGCGCGTTGATGGCGACCGGGCGTGAGATGGATTTTGCCATCCAGGGTGCGGGGCTGATTGCCGTGGAGGGCAAGGGCGGCGAAGCCTATACCCGTCACGGCAGTTTGCAAGTGGACGCAGAGCGGCGTCTGACCATCAATGGGCGTTCAGTGTTGGGCGAAGGTGGGCCTATCGAGCTGCCTGAGTTCGACACGATCTATATCGCTGACGATGGGCGCGTCTCGGTGTTGCCACGGGGCGAGCCGTTGATGGTCGAAGTCGACCGCATCAAGCTGGTGAACCTTCCGGCTAAGCAGTTGCAAAAGGACAGTGCGGGCTTGTTGGTCAGCCGCACCGGCGAGCCGGCCGCTACAGATGAAGACGTGACCTTGGTCCCCGGGTTTCTTGAGGCGAGCAATGTCAATGCGATCGATCAGCTGGTTGGCAGCATGAGCCTGAGTCGCTTGTTCGAAACCCAGGTCAAGATGATGAAAGCTGCCGACGACTTGTCCAAGGCCGGTAACGGCATGATTCGCGGCACTTGATGCCCAGAGGAAAAAACACATGACTTCCGCACTTTGGATCAGTAAGACTGGCTTGGCCGCACAAGACAAGGCCATGGCAACCGTGGCCAATAATCTGGCGAACGTCAACACGGTTGGCTACAAAAGCGACCGGGTGGTATTCGAAGATCTGTTTTACAGCATCGAGGTGCCGCCAGGCGCCCAGGCCGATGCTGTCAACACGGTGCCTTCGGGCATTCAACTAGGCAGTGGCGTGCGGGTGGCCGGCACCCAGAAAGTGTTCACCGAGGGCACTATTCAGGCTACGGGGCAACCGATGGACCTGCTGATCAGCGGCCCAGGTTTCTTCCAGGTTGAAGGCCCCAATGGCGAAATTTATTTCACCCAGAACGGGCAGTTGCAGCTCAATGCCGAGGGCATGCTGGTCAACAGCCAGGGCTTGCCATTGTCACCTACGATTGAACTGCCGGTGGGCCATAAGGGCTTCAAGGTCGGCACTGATGGTACCGTCACCGTCGAGCTACCGGGCGGGAGTGAGCCGGTAGAAGTGGGGCAGATTACCCTGGTCAATTTTACCAATCCATCCGGGCTGCAGGCGTTGGGCGGCAACCTGTACGCAGAGACCGTTGCCAGTGGTGAACCGGTCGAGGGTGTTCCCGGTGAGGACGGGTTGGGTGTGATCAAGCAAGGGCAGTTGGAAGGGTCGAACGTTCAGGTAGTTGAGGCCATGGTTTCGATGATGGCAATTCAACGTGCCTATGAAGCCAATGCCAAGGTCCTGGATGCGTCGTCGGGGATGTTGCAGTTCCTCAATCAGACGGTCTGAACATCATAATGCGCACAATAATCCTGCTTTCGTTGCTGTTGACTCTGGGCGGGTGCCAAAGCTTTTCCGATCTGCTGCCCGACGAAGACTCCAGTGCCTATGAACCGTTGCCACTGGAGTACGACATGGCGACGGCGCGCTACGGCGGGCTTTACCGGTTCGGCAATGGCGGTTCGCTGTACCAGGACACGCGAGCCCTCAAGGTTGGTGACATCCTGACCGTGGTGCTCGACGAATCCACTCAATCGAGCAAAAGCGCCGGTACAAGTTTTGGCAAGCGTACAGGCATAGACATCGAAGTACCCACGGTGTTGGGCAAGGCTTACCCCGATATGGAGACTTCCGTCGCTGCGGGCCGGAAGTTCGATGGCTCGGCGAAAAGCCTGCAGCAGAACACTTTGCGGGGCTCCATTGCTGTCACGGTGCACAAGGTATTGCCCAACGGCACCTTGCTGGTAAAGGGTGAGAAATCTCTGCGTCTGAATCAGGGCGATGAATTCATTCGTCTGGCTGGTCTGGTGCGGGTAGAAGATATCAATCGTTACAACCAAGTGTCGTCCCAGAGCATTTCCAACGCACGTATTTCCTACGCTGGTCGCGGCGCATTGAACGACAGCAACTCTGCCGGTTGGTTGACGCGTGTTTTCACCCACCCTTTATTTCCTTTGTGAGTGAAAATTCATCCTATGCAATGTGCTCTGAAGTACCTGCTGCTGGCATGTAGCGTTGTGTTGTGTGCCCCCGTGCAGGCAGTCCTCCTGATGGATCTGGTGGATGTCGAAGGTATCCGAGGTAACCAGTTGATCGGCTACGGTCTCGTCGTCGGGCTCGATGGTACGGGTGACAAATCTCAGGTCAAGTTCACCAGCCAGTCTACGGTCAACTTGATCAAACAATTCGGTGTCAACCTGCCGCCCAACATGGACCCCAAACTCAAGAACGTGGCCGCAGTGATGGTGACTGCAACAGTGCCGCCGTCTTATAGCGCCGGCCAGACGGTGGATGTCACCGTCGCGTCCATGGGCGATGCCAAGAGCTTGCGAGGCGGACAGCTGTTGATGACGCCGTTGCGTGGCGTTGACGGAGAGGTCTATGCCCTGGCCCAGGGGGCGCTGATGGTCGGCGGCCTCAAGGCCGAGGGGGCAAGCGGTTCCAGCGTTACGGTCAATACCGCTAACGGTGGGCGGATAGCCAATGGCGCAACCATCGAGCGGATGATTCCCGGCGACTTCAGCGAGCGCAGTGATGTCATGCTCAATATTCGTGTCCCAAGCTTCCAGACTGCCAGCCACATCGTTGCAGCGATTGATGCCCTTTTCGGTGCCTCCACGGCCAGGGCACTGAGCGGTACCAAGGTATCGGTGCGAGCGCCGCAGTCGAGCAGCCAGCGAGTCACGTTCATGGCCATACTGGAGTCAGTTGAGGTGCAAGAGGGTAGAAGCCGACCGAAAGTGGTGTTCAACAGTCGCACCGGCACGGTGGTGGTGGGGCAGGGGGTGCGGGTCAAGGCGGCGGCCGTGGCTCACGGCAGTTTGAGTGTGACGATCAGTGAGGCCCCGCAAGTCAGTCAGCCCGGGGCGTTTTCGCGAGGCCAGACCGCCGTGGTGCCGCGCTCCGATATCGATGTCAGCCACAGCCGCAACGGGATGTTCGCCTGGCCTGAAGGTTCCGACCTCGACAGCATTATCAAGACCATCAACAGCCTCGGGGCAACGCCTGACGATGTCATGAGCATTCTTCAGTCCCTTGAGCAGGCCGGTGCATTGAACGCCGAACTGATTGTGATTTAAGGCCTTACTGTCATGAGCGTTACTCCTATTACGCAGCACGGAAAACCGGTACCCGGCGGGAATCAGGATGCACCTGTGGTTCAACAGGCTCGTCTGGAGATGGCCGCCGAACAGTTCGAAGCGATGTTTCTGCGCCAGATTCTGAAGCAGATGCGCAAAGCTAGTGACGTTCTGTCTGAAGGCAGTTCACTGCGCAGCCGCCAGATGGACACCCTGAGTGAGCTCTACGACGAAGCCCTGGCCGACAACCTTGCCAGCCAGCGTAAGACCGGGGTCACCGAAATGCTGGTCAAGCAACTTTCAGGGAGTCGCGCAGCGGCTGTCGATGGGGCTACGCATCATGACCTGCCCCCTGCAGCATCCGCTCCTCCAACAGTTGATGGCCTGCTGGCACCGATCATCGATACCTGGCAACAGGGTATTGACAGTCTTGCCTCAACAGCCAAGGGATTGATGGCCTTGGTCGAGCGGGTGATCAAACACGAGTCTGCCGGTCAGGTTGCTGCTGTTTCCAACAAAGGTGCCCGTGGTCTGATGCAACTGATGCCAGAGACTGCTCGTGAAATGGCCGATGAGTTAGGTCTGGAGTATTCCGAAGGACGACTGACTTCCGACGCTGACTACAACAAGCGTCTGGGTAGCGCCTACCTGAGCAAAATGCTCAAACGTTACGACGGTGCGGTTGCCCTGGCGGTTGCTGCTTACAACGCTGGCCCCGGGTATATAGACCAGTGGCTCAAGAGCATTGGCGATCCCCGTCAGGGCGGCCTCAGCGTGGAACAATGGGTGGAGCGAATTCCGTTCCAGGAGACACGCCAGTACACCCGCTCGATTCTGGCCGATCTGGACGCCGTTGCCCGAACACGCAGCTTGCCGACACCCCAGCCGACCGTTTCGGCTATCCAGGCGACAACGCTTAAGGGTATGGAGGCAAGGGTCGCCTTTAGTACAGGACCAACGTCCACCGTCATCAGCACAGCTGGCGTTCGCTCGGCGGCTTTTGCCCCGAACCTGCGGCTTGTGCGCCAGGAGATTGAATCATGAGTTCGATGAGCCAGATCGGCTATTCAGGCATAGCTGCCGGACAGCGCGGGTTGCACGCTTCGGCGCAGAATGTCGCGAATTTGAACACCCCAGGGTATAGCCGTCTGACTACCGTGACGGGGTCGCTTGCAGGGCCGAGCAGCTTGTCGGCGGGCGGCGGCGTGGAGGTCTCGGAGGTGCGTCGCATTGTTGATGACTTCAAAAATCGGCAGCTATGGCACGCAACCACTGAAATGCATCGGTACAAGGCCGCCCAAGAGTACCTGGGCTCGCTGGAGTGCGCCATGGACAGCGAGGGGGCAAGCGTCCGCACTGGCCTTGACCAATTTTTTGCTGCCCTGAGCGAGGCCAGTAGCCGTCCTGCTGATCTGCCGCAGCGTCAGCAGGTTTTGGACGAGACGAAAAGTCTCACCCAGTGCGTCAATGGCTTGAATAGCAACATTGACGACCAACTCAAGGCACTGCGTGGGCAACGTTCTGACATTGTCAATGAGATCAATGGCTTGGCAGGTAACTTGGCCCGCTTGAATAAGAAAGTCGTAGAAACCCAGTCCCATGGCGGTGACAGTTCTGTGTTGCAGGACGAGCGCGACTTGTTGATAGGCAAACTGAGCCAGTACGTCGATATACGCGTTACCGAGGCTCGGACAGGCGCATTGAGCGTTTCCCTGGCTGATGGGCTGCCAATGGTATCAGGACATACGGCAGGGCAGCTGTCGATCATGGCCCTTGCCGGAGGAGGGCAGGAGGTTTCGCTGAGTTTTATCGATAGCCACTTCGTCTTGGGGCAGAGCGCGCTGGGTGGCGCTTTAGGTGGCTTGCACAATGTCGAGCATGGCGAACTGTTGGAGGCACGAGAACGCCTAGGGAAAATGGCACAAGCGTTGACGGAAATGGTCAATGAGTCCCAGTCGCGAGGTTATGGCCTCAATGGCCTGGTTGGCCTGGAATTGTTGACTTGCAATCCCGGCAATGTCACCAAGTTGCTGCAGATGAACGACCTCAGGCCTGAGGGGCTGGCGTTTGCTGATAAGCCGGACGAAAAGGGCAGCAATACCGTTTTGTTGGGCATGATCGAGTTGAAAAACAAAAAAGTTCAAATCCAGGGCAACCAGGTCACATTGAGTGAGGCCTTCAGCTCGATGCTGGGGCAAGTCGCCAGCGTCAGCCGATGTAATCAAGCAGATCTCAAAACTGCCACCGATGTTGCCATGCAGGCACAGGCACAGCGCGATAGTGTCAGCGCCGTGAGCGACAGCGAAGAAGCGCTGGCGATAATGGATTACAGCAAGACAGTGCAGGCCAATATGAAGGTAATCCAGGTCGACAACGAGTTGTTCGGCTACCTCCTAGCGTGCTTTTGAGCCGCATCCACGATGAGTTCGGAAAGGTTAACGATGCCCCGAGTTTCAAACGCGCAAACCAGTGCCGCGATGCAGGCCAACCTGAACCGTAAAAGCGAAGAAATCGCCAAGCTGCAGTCGCAGATCGCCAGCGGTCAGCGGATGGATAAACCCTCGGACGACCCGGTCGCCAGTGCTCGCCTGCGAGCTATGCAGAGCGAGCAGGCTAGCTTGGTTCGATACAATAAAGACATTGGCAGCGTGATCGGCGACCTGCAGATTCAGGAAGTCCATCTGAAGTCGAGCTCCGATGCGCTGGACGCCTTGGGCGATTTGTTACTGGCAGCGAGTAACGGAAGTAATGGCGCCGAGAACCTGGCGGCGTTTGCCAGTGAGCTGTCGAATTACGCGAAAATCGTAGTCGATTGCTTCAATGCCAAGGATGACGCTGGAAACTACCTGTTTTCCGGTACGAAAACCGACACGCCGGCGGTTCGGTACAGCGAAGGCGAGTATAAGATTATTGGCAATAGCACGGTCAGGAAGGCCGTGGTCGGTAACCGCGTTGAGATTGACGCAAATGTCACGGCCGCAGATTTACTGGGTGAATCCCCTGACTTGCTTAACGGGCTGCATAAGTTGGTCGACGGGCTTAAAAAAATCACCCCGGGGGAGGAAAGCCCCAAGCAATTGCTGGAAGACTCGTTAGCTTTCCTGGAGGTTGCTCGCGCCAAGGTACGGAGTGCCATCGGCGACCTGGGGGCGCGACAAAATATGTTGCAGTTGATGGAAAACATTAACATTGATCGTCAAGGGGTTAACCAGAGAACGCAAGATGGTTTGGCGAAGCAGGACATGACTGAAGCGATTTTAAAGCTGCGCAACTATGAAGTGTCGATGCAAGCCAGCCAGAAAGTATACAGCTTACTGGCGAAATTTTCTCCGTTTGAACTGATTTAAACAAACGAGGCGCTCATGAAAATTGCCAAAGAACGGTCGGTTGTTGCGTCTTATGGCATCGGCGTGCGGGCGCGCAGTCAATTGCGCAATACCGTCGAAACTCAGCGTGACCTCCGTGTGGCGTTTCCGATACCTGCGCCATCCGCACAACTGCAGATGGAGAAAATTGCACAGCTGAGTGTGCAAATCAACCAGCAGTCCTCTTCTGTTCAGTCCGCGCTGGCCTACCTGCAAGAGGTGGCCGAGCTGCTTGACGAGCTCAAGCGAGGGTTGCGCGACGGTGCTAATGCCTCAAGCGGGGCAGTAGTGGATGAAAACGCCCTCAGCCGTTTGGTAGTCCGGCTCAATCGATTGCTCGACGACCGTTCTCAACGGTCGGGCAGTAGCCTGGATGCTCAGTTGAACCTCAAACTTGATGAGCCGTTACGCAGCCGATTCACCATAAAGGGGCTGGAGTCTATGCAGGCTGTGCAGGCGTCCGGCAGTGAGACCTTACTGTTTAACACCGGGCGCTACTTGCCGGGCCCTATTGCTGTGGTGCTGGATGACGATATGCCGCCGAAGCAGTTGCTGTATCGGATCAACAGCGCACTGTCCCGAGCGGGTATACATGTGCAATTGGCCGGTGCAGACCAACTGAGTTTCTCGGCTGACGAAGTGCACTGGCGCAAACTCAAGGATCAGCTGTCGGTTCAGGGGGAGGACAAGCTGTTTCGCAAAGACGGTTTTACCCCGATAGACAGTCAGAAAGACAACCTGCTGGGGGCGCCATTGGCCGTGCCTAAATGCGGGCGTGAAGAGACAAAGCGACTGATCAGCCGGCTGGACAAAGCCTTGCAGCATATTAGCGGGGTTGTCGACCAGCTCAATCGACGTCAGGCCGAATCCACAGAGCAACTAAGGCACCATGAAAGCAAGGATGAACAACGCTGGGCGCATGATGTTGTCGGACGTTTGTTCCAGCCGCCTGTGCGTCAAAATTCGCCGTACAGCCGCGTGGCCGAGATTGTATTGAGCCAGGCGCAACTGTCTCAGCATGGCGTTGTTGGGGTATTGGGCTAAATTGCAAAGCGCTGCTGCGAAGATGCTCCTGTGGGCATGAGTGGCCGTGCTGGTTGTTTCGTCCATGTCTTGGCTCCAGATTCACTTGTGTGCCAAAGGTGCGCGTGTTGTCCAAATAGTTGCCCAAGTCTGTCAGGCGGTCTACTGACATTTTTGATAGGCCATTTTAAAAGTGTGAGAAATGCCGATTTCCTGATAAGGCACAGAGGGCGACAGTGATCTTGATGAGCTGACCAGGCGGCGGCGTAATTTGAATGACAGACATCGGGAAGATATGGAACTGGCGCTTTCGCACGCCGCCTTGACGGGCAACCGTGCAAAAGGCCCTGGTCGCTGCTATGCCTAATCTTGGCGCATTCACTCGCTCATGGCCGCGGTGCCCCAGGGCGGGCGTATCGCAGAGGTGCCGAGCAACTGGGAGGTGCCACATGCTGTTCATCATTCACTGGACCATCGCCCCGGAAAATCGCAATGCCGCCATGGCTCGCTTCGCCAAGACCGGCGGGGTGGCGCCCGCCAACCTGAAGGTGCTGGGCCGCTGGCATGCCGTGGGGCAGCTGCTGGGGTTCGCCGTGGTCGAAAGCGATGACCTCAACCCGGTATTGCAATGGACGATGGACTGGAGCGACCTGATGCAGATGCACGTCTATCCGGCGATGACCGACGAGCAGACCGGGCCGCTGCTCGTTGCCGCCGTCAGCAAGATGGCGCTCTGAACCCTCGCTAATGGATGGCTAGAGCGTCAGGCCTTCCCTGGCCATCCACTTCAACAGCGTGGCAATCGGCACGCGGCGATGCACTTCCTGGCGCTGGATGGCATTGCCGTTGCCGTACCGCTCGCGATAGCGGCTCACGATCAGGTCCCGGCCATCGTCGGACACCCGCGCCTCGAGCTCGTGCAGCAGCGCCTGCTGCGGGTCGCTTTCCAGACGGCGGAACAACAGCACCGGGGACTGGACGACATCATTCATCGCGAGTCGTCTCCTGGCAGCTCGACGGGCGTTTGCCCGGCGCGCCGATCTCGGCCTCGGCTACCCGGTCAGCACGCTGCTGGGCCGTGTAGTCACGCAAGGCGCTGTAGTAATCGGGTTGCAGGCTCAGCATGTCGGTCACCGGCAACGCTGCCGCGCGACCGTCGACCATGCCGCCGGCTGTCGCCACGGTGGTCATCGTGGCGACCGTGTCGCTGCTGTCGCCAAATGGGTTGAGCGCCAGGCCCAGCACGGCGCCGGTGGCATCACGCAGGTTGTGCGAGCCCAGCAGCGGCATTTCGACGATCGGGCCATCGGCCATGTCCCATACCGCGAAGGTCTGGCCAAAGTCCGAGGTGTGGTAAGGCAGGCCCATCTTGCTGGACACGTCGAACAGGCCCGCCACACCCAGGGTGGTGTTGAACATGAAGCGCGACAGGCTGGTCATCGCCCGCTCGCCATTGCCTTGCAGCACATCGTTGACAAAGACCTTCGGCTCGCCGAAATTGGTCGTGAAGTTGTGCACGCCCTGGCGGGTGAAGTCCGGCAAGTGCTTGTAGCCACGGGCGACCGGGGCCAGCGCGTAGTCGTCGACACTTCGGTTGAAGGCGAACACGGCGCGGTTGGCTGGCTCGGCCGGGTCGCTGACCTGATAGGCCGCGTGCCCGCAGGTACTGGCAGGCGGGCGATTGCTGCAGCCGCTGGCGGCGACCAGGGTCAGGGCGAGAACCGTTTTGTAAGCTGAAGAAGACTTGGGCATGGGGCAGATTCCAGTCAAGAACTGGTGCCAATGCTGCAGAGGATTGATTGCCTGGGAATGTCCGGATTATCTCGGCGAAGACACTTTGTTGCAGCGCAGAAATATATGACGAACAGCGGAAGGTGGCATTACAGTACGCCTTATTTCACTTCGTTCGCGGTGCCCCGGCGTGAGTCATTTGCTAATTGTCGACGATGATGTCGAAGTGCTTGACCTGTTACAGAAATTCCTTCGCCAGCAAGGTTATGAAGTCGATGTCGCCAGTGATGGCGCAGGGCTTTGGCAGGCGCTCGAGCGGCGCGTGCCGGACCTGGTCATTCTCGATGTGATGCTGCCAGGCGACAGCGGCCTGGTGCTGTGCCAGCGCCTGCGCGCCGAATACAAGGTCGCCGTGATCATGTTGACCGCCATGGGCGAGCTGAGCGACCGGGTGGTCGGGCTGGAGCTGGGCGCGGACGATTACCTGACCAAGCCATTCGCGGCCCGCGAGCTGCTGGCCAGGGTGCGCGCGGTGTTGCGCCGGGCGAGCGAAAGTGCCAGCAACCCGCCCGCCAGCCCACGGGCATTTCTCGAGTTCTCGGGCTGGCAGCTGGATGTGATGCGCCGTGAACTGCGTTCGCCCGAGAACGTCTTAATTCCCTTGTCCAATGGTGAGTTCGAACTGCTGCTGGTGTTCGCCGAGCACCCCCGGCGCGTGCTCAGCCGCCAGCAGTTGCTGGACCTGGCGCGCGGCGAGGCGCACGACGCCTGCGATCGCAGCATCGATGTGCAAGTGAGCCGGCTGCGCCGCAAGCTGGAAACCGACAGCGACAGCGAGCCACTGATTCGCACCCTGCGCAATGTCGGCTACCTGTTCACTGCCACCGTGAACAAGCGATGAGCTGGCTTGCCCGGGCACGCAAGGCCATGCCCCGGCCACGTATTACCATCGCCCGCTGGATCGCGCTGACCACCCTGGCGGCCATGCTCAGCCTGTTGCTGCTCAAGTGGCTGTTCAGCCTGGTGCTGGGTGTCTGGGCACAGCCGCCGTTGCTGGAAAGCGGCGTCATCGAGAAGATCGCCACCGTTACCCGCATGGTCGATGCAGCCGAGGTGTCGCAGCGCGCCAACATCGCCAGTGCTGCGGGCGATGGCTCGTACAGCGTGCAATGGCTGCGCCAGCGGGACGAGACCGGCTTGCCGGCGCAGGTGCAGCGCGACACGCACAAGGGCGCGGCGATTCTGAGCGCCTTGTTGCAACGCCCGGATGTGCAGATCGAGGTGTTCGGGCCCGGCAACTTGCCAGCGGCGCAACGCGGCTATGCCCTGTTGGTCCAGCTCTCGGACCGGTCGTGGGTGCTGTTTCACGTCAACGATCGCAGCTGGGGCCTGGATGAGCTGCCACGCAACCTGATCATCCTGGCCTTGATGATGTTCTCCAGCCTTGCAGTGGCCTGGTTTGCCGCCCGTTACCTGGCCGACCCGCTGGAGCGCTTCACCGAAGGTGCGCGACGCTTCGGCAAGGACTTCAACGCGCCACCGATCCCGGTGGTCGGTCCCCACGACCTGCGCCAGGCCATCCTGGCGTTCAACGCCACCCAGGCCCAGCTCAAGCATTTCATCGATGACCGCACGCAGATGCTGGCGGCCATCTCCCATGACTTGCGCGCGCCGCTGACGCGCATGCGCTTGCGCGGCGAGTTCATCGAGGACACCGAACTGCAGGCGAAGATGTTCAAGGACGTGGACGAGATGCAGGCCATGGTCGATGCCGCCTTGCAGTTCTTCCGCGATGACGCGCGGCTGGAGCCGGCCACCGCGTTCGACCTGGGCGAGCTGTTGCAGACGGCGGTCGACGACTTCCGCGATGGCGGGCTGGATGTCAGCTACGTCGGGCCACAGCGCTGTGTCTATGTCGGCCGGCCGATCGGTATCAAGCGGGTCGTGGTCAACCTGATCGACAATGCGGCGAAGTATGGTTGCGAGCCTTCGGTAAGGCTCACGGTCGATGCCGAACAACTGGTGATCCGTGTGCTCGACCGTGGGCCGGGGATTGCCGTGCCACTGCAGGAGCGTGTGTTCGAGCCGTATTTTCGCATCGAAGGCTCGCGCAACAAGGACACCGGTGGCGTTGGCCTCGGCTTGCCGGCAGCGCGCGCCATCGTGCTCGAGCAGGGCGGCAGCATGACCCTGGAAAACCGCCTCGGTGGTGGGCTCGAGGTCAAGGTCACGCTGCCCATCGGCTGACCAGCCTCAGAGTCCGAGGTCGCTGAGCCCGGGGTGATCGTCCGGGCGCCGGCCCAGGGGCCAGCGGAATTTGCGCTGCGATTCCGTGATCGGGTGTTCGTTGATGCTCGAGTGGCGATGCTGCATCAGGCCATCGTCGGCAAACTCCCAGTTCTCGTTGCCGTAGGCGCGGAACCACTGGCCACTGTCGTCGTGGTACTCATACGCATAGCGCACGGCGATGCGGTTTCCGCTGAAGGCCCAGAGCTCCTTGATCAGCCGATATTCCAGTTCGTGGTTCCACTTGCGCACCAGAAAGGCCTCTACCTGATCACGGCCACGGGGAAACTCCACGCGATTGCGCCAGACGGTATCGGGCGTGTAGGCAAGCGCCACCTTGGCGGCGTCGCGGCTGTTCCAGCCGTCTTCGGCCAGGCGGACCTTTTCGATGGCGCTTTCGCGGGTGAACGGCGGCAATGGGGGGCGGGACATCGTGAGCTCCTCGGAATGAATTCGCAGTAGGAGCGTAGTACGGGGGAGCGGGGCCGAGAATGGGCGCCCGCGGCATTTCATCATTTCGGCAAGCGCAATGATCGGTCTCGCCGACGAACAAGGCACCGAGGCTGCAACGCAGCCTCGGTGCGCTGGCGATCAGGCCGTGCCGCTCAGGGCCTTTTCAGCCACCTTGCCGCGCCCGCCGAGCCAGACCAGCAGCAAGCCGGCAGCGGCCAGCATGCCACCGGCCATCGGTACCGCGGCGTAGCCCAGGTCCAGGCTGATCACCGCGCCGCCCAAGGCCGCGCCCACGGCATTGCCCAGGTTGAATGCGCCGACGTTGATCGACGAAGCCAGGCCTGGCGCCTCGGCGGCTGCGGTCATCACCCGCATCTGCAGCGGTGGTACCACGGCGAAGGTGAACATGCCCCACACCAGCAAGGCGAGGGCGGCACCCAA
This sequence comes from Pseudomonas plecoglossicida NBRC 103162 = DSM 15088, assembly GCF_000730665.1. GTDB lineage: Bacteria > Pseudomonadota > Gammaproteobacteria > Pseudomonadales > Pseudomonadaceae > Aquipseudomonas > Aquipseudomonas plecoglossicida. Next base: position 98,070 of record NZ_BBIV01000014.1, on the reverse strand, counting down.
GTGGCTGCCGAGCACCAGCGGCATCAGCAACATGATCAGCGCCAGGGCGCCGAGGAAGATCCGCGCCGCGCCGTCCAGCGACCAGTCCGCCAGGCGTCCACCCAGGCTGTTGCCCAGGGTGAAACCGACCCCGATCAACACCAGGCCAAGGGTGACGAAACTGTCCGAGGCGCCGGTCAGTTCGGCGAGCACCGGCGCCACGTAGGTGTACAGGGTGAACATCGCCCCCGCCCCGAGCACGGTGGTGGCCATCGCCAGAAGGACGTTGGGGCGGGCGATCACGGCCAGTTCCTTGCGCACGTGGGGCACGCTACCGCGCTCACCCTTGGGCAAGGCATACCACAGCGCGGCCATGGCCAGCAGGCCAAGCACGGCGGTACCGGCGAACGCCATGCGCCAGCCGACCTGCTGGCCAATCCAGGTGGCCGCCGGCACGCCGCCGATATTGGCGATGGTCAGTCCCATGAACATGGTTGCCACGGCGCTGGCTTGCTTGTCCTTGGGCACGACGCTGGCGGCGACCACCGCGCCGAGGCCGAAGAAGGCCCCGTGGTTGAGGCTGGTGACCAGGCGCGAGGCGAGCAGGGTGTAGTAGTCCGGCGACAGTGCCGACAACAGGTTGCCCAGGGTGAAGATGGCCATCAGCGACATCAGCGCTGCACGCTTGCCGAAGCGGCTGAACAGCAGGGTCATGATCGGTGCGCCGACCATCACGCCGATGGCGTAGGCGGTGATCAGCATGCCCGCGCTGGGGATGCTGGCATCCACGCCTTCGGCGATGACCGGCAGCAGGCCCATTGGGGTGAACTCGGTGGTGCCGATGCCGAAGGCGCCGATGGCCAGGGCGAACAGGACCCGTTTAGGAGAGAGTGTGCTCATCGCTGGTCAGTCCCACTCCGGCGCCAGGCCGTCAGGGCTGACTTCGCGGCCATTGCGTTCGAGCGAGGCGATGTGGGCCATGTCATCGGCATCCAGCTTCAGGTCGCGGGCGAGCAGGTTGCTTGCCAGGTTCTCGCGTTTGGTGGACGACGGAATGACCGCGTAACCCAGCTGCAGCGCCCAGGCCAGCGCCACCTGCGCGACGGTGGACTTGTGCTTGGCGGCGATTTCCGCCAGCGCTGGGTCCTTCAGCACCTTGCCGTAGGCCAGGGTCATGTAGGAGGTGACGGTAATGGCCTGGTCCTTGAGGAAACCTGCCAGCTTGCTGTTCTGCAGGTAGGGGCTGAGTTCGATCTGGTTGGTGGCGAGTTCACCTTTGCCGACCACCTCGATCGCTTGCCGGGTCAGTTCGATGTTGAAATTGGAAACACCGATCTGCCGCGTCAGTCCGAGCGTCTTCGCCTCGGCCAGTGCGGTCATGTATTCGCGCAGTTCAACGCCATTGCCAGGTGCTGGCCAGTGGATCAGCAGCAGGTCGACGTAATCGGTGCGCAGCTTAGTCAGGCTTTCGCGCAGGCTGGGGATGAGTTTGTCGGCTGCATAGTTGTCGACCCAGATCTTGGTGGTGATGAACAGTTCGTTGCGCGCCACGCCGCTTTCGGCGATGGCTTGGCCGACTTCGGCCTCGTTCTTGTAGATCTGCGCGGTGTCGATGACCCGGTAGCCCAGCTCCAGGGCGGACTTTACCGAATCGATGACGGCTTGGCCGGTAAGGCGAAAGGTGCCGAGGCCGAAGGATGGAATGCTCATGGTGGCTGCTCCTGAATTCAGCGGGCCGTGGCCCGGTCGATGTTCGAGTGACAGGCAGTGTGCGCGTTTCACCCGCATTGATTAAGGCTCACCTCAGTCAAGGTTATTTGACCTGTGAGCACGAATCACCTTGCCGGCTATGCCATCGATACATAGATACAGCCTGTCATCGGGCCCTCCGAGGTCAGCTGCCGTTCCTCTTCCCGAACGGGCCCCCTGCCATGACCGATGACGCTCGGGTACTGGCGGTGCCGACGGGGGACGAGGACAGCGCGGATCGTCTGGCGCGTTTGCAGGCCTACACGGAGTTGGCGCTCGACCTGCTGGGGTTGGCAGCGTTCTTCGTGCCAGGGCTTGGTGAAGTGATGCTCGGTGCCATCGCCATTCAGATTGCCGGCGATGTCTATGAAGGTTACCAGGATTGGCAACTGGGCGACCGGCAGGCGGCGCTGGGTCATCTCTTCAATGTCGCTGAAACGGTCGCGCTGGTTGGGGTTACATCTGCCGCTGCGCACGGCATGGGCAAGCTGGTGCAGCGGGTCGCCAGGGTCGACAGGCTGTTGCCGGTGTCGCTTGCAGATGGGCGGTTACGTCTGTGTGACCCTGACCTGCCAGGGTATGCCCTCGAGGAGGGCGAGCAGGCACTGGAGGTAGGCCAGATCGTCCACCAGGGTGGCCGACAGCACAGGCGCCTGTACCAAGGGGCTTACGTGGTCGAGCAGGATTCGACCGGCGATGGCTGGCGTATCCGCCACCCTGACCACCCCGATGCCTACAGGCCACAGTTGGTGCACAACGGCGCCGGTGGCTGGACGCATGAATTGGAACAGCCGCGATACTGGAATGATCCTGTCTATCTGCTACGGCGCCTTTCCAGTCGAACGGCTGCAATCACCGAGGAAGCGGCACAGAGCGCGCTGCGTATCACAGGCATCGACACCGACTGTCTGCGTCGGCTGCATCTGGAAAACGCCGCGCCCCCCGCGCGGCTGCTGGATGTCATCGAGCGTCAGCAATTGCGTGAGCGCTATCCGCGCGTGCAGGGCGATGCCTTCGAAGAAATCTTCATTAACCGCCAGGTCAATCCGCAACCGGCAGACCGGGTGCTGATGCGTGACTTCGCAGGGCTCACACCGCGCTGCGCACGGGAAATCGTCGAGCAGGCCAACAGCGTCGAGCTGGACAGCCTGCTCAATGGGCAACGAGTGCCATTGAGCCTGGCTGAACGGGCACGCTGGGCGGTACGCGACAGCCGGCTGGACCGTGCTTGTGCCGCCTTGTATCAACAAGCGGCCATTGGCGAGGACGTGACGGTGGACCGCGCGGCGGTGGCGAAGCAGATTGGCCTGGTGCCGGTCGGCCAGGGCATGCGCCCCCCACAGCGTTTGATGGACGGGCGCCTGGGTTATCCGCTCAGCGGTCGCGGCCAGGGAGGCCGGCAGGCTTTGCTGCAGGGGTTTGGGCAGCTGTTTCCGCTATTGGATGATGCCCAGCTGGAGGGTTACGTGCAGGCGCTGACGCAGCGTCAGCTGGATCCGTGGCAACACTTCAGCCAGTTGCGTCAGGCCCGGGCAAGCCTGCAGCAGGCCTTGCACACCTGGCGCAACGAGCCAGGCCAAGGGTTGATCCGGCGCTTGCGCCGTGCCTGGGTGGCCAGGCGCATTCTGTGCAGTTGGCGGCGCATGTATCCGGGCATGGTGCAAGGTGACTTCCACTTGGCCATCGAAGGCGACCGGGTAGGCGAGTTGCCGGCATTACCTGCGGATGTGGACTTCAGTCATATCACTCACCTGACCCTGCGCGACATGCAGCTGGATGCACTCGATGCCTCCTTGTTCGCGCGTTTCTCCGGGCTGCGCAACCTGGACTTGAGAGGCAATCGCCTGACCCGCCTACCTGTAGGGGTCGAACAGCTGGGCGGGCTCAGGAACCTGCGCCTGGGCAACAACCGCATCGTGCTCACGGCCGAGGACAATCAACGGTTGGCGCAGCTGAGCGGCCTGCGGCGCCTGGACCTGAATGACAACCCCATCGGCATGCTGCCGCCGCTGGCGTCGTTTGCGCAGATGCGTCGCTTGTCGCTGCGCCGCACGGGGGTGGAGGTATTGCCGGCAGAGTTGTCGGTGCATCCCCACTTGCAGGCGCTGGACATGCGCGACAATCAGATTCGTGTGTTGCCTGACGAGCTTTTCGGCTACTCGCCGCGGCTGTTGCAGCGCCTGCATTTGCACGACAACCCGCTCACCGAGGATAGCGCGTTGCGTCTGCAGCGCGCGCGTGCCAGTGCTGATGCGGGGGGATCGTCCCGCCGGGTACACGCCCCGGCGGGAGGCGCGCCTGACGCGCAATGGTTGCGTGGCTTCACCCCCGCACAGCGTGAACAGCGGCTGGCGCAATGGCAGCGTCTGCAACGTGATCCGCAGTCGGGGGACCTGATGCGGTTCTTCACGGACCTGCTTGATACCCGTGAGTACCACAACCAGCCCCGCGACATGCAGGCGCGGGTGTGGCAGATCATCGACGCCTGCGAGCAGCATGCCGAGGTGGCGGTTGGAGGCATTGATCGAGCAGGGGGCAATGATGGCAGATCAGCAATACCTGCAGCAGGTGGAGCAGGTCGTGACCGAACGCGAAGCAGCAGAGCAGGGTTTGCTCATCGAGCTGAGCCGCGAAGCGGTACAGCGCCAGGGCTGGCAGATCGGATAATCCAGGCGGCACAAACGAACCAGCCCGCCAAAGGCGGGCTGGTCGGTACGGCAGGGACGATCAGCGGCGGCGGAACAGCGGCAGCGGTTCGTCAGTGGCGGCCTGGTAGGTCACCGAGAAGTCCTTCAGGCTCTGCAGCGCGTCTTCCGGGTCCTTGTCGGCACGGATGGCGAACGCATCGAAACCGCAGCGGGCCATGAAGAACAGCTGGTCACGCAACACGTCACCGATGGCGCGCAGTTCACCCTTGAACTGATAGCGGTCACGCAGCAGGCGCGCATTGGAGTAGTTGCGCCCGTCGGTGAAGGCCGGGAAGTTCAGGGCGATGACCTGGAAGTGCTTGACGTCGTCGCCGATTTCTTCGGCTTGCTCGTCGCTGTCCAGCCACACGCCCAGGCCGCCGTCGCGGGCCTTGAGCACGTGGGCATGGTCGCGCCACAGCTGCAGCGGGACGATGTAGTCGTCGCAGTTGGTCAGCTCGTCGAGGGTGGTTTCCTTGGGCAGTAGGTGCCAGGTTTCGTCGACGATCTGGTTGTGCTTAATGATTCGCTGCATAGACGCGTTCCTTGAAGGGGTCGATGCCGATACGCTGGTAGGTGTCGATGAAACGCTCTTCCTCGGTACGTCGCTCGACGTACACGGCGATCAGCTTCTCGATCACATCGGCCATGTCATCCTGGGCGAAGGACGGGCCGAGGATCTTGCCCAGGCTCGCGTCACGCGCGGCGTTGCCGCCCAGCGACACCTGGTAGAACTCTTCGCCCTTCTTGTCCACGCCGAGGATGCCGATGTGGCCGACGTGGTGGTGGCCGCAGGCGTTCATGCAGCCGGAGATGTTCAGGTCGATCTCGCCGATGTCGAACAGGTAGTCCAGGTCGTCGAAACGGCGCTGGATGGATTCGGCGATCGGGATCGACTTGGCGTTGGCCAGCGAGCAGTAGTCACCGCCCGGGCAGCAGATGATGTCGGTCAACAGGCCGATGTTCGGCGTGGCGAAGCCACCTTCGCGCAGTTCCAGCCACAAGGCGTGCAGCTGGCGCTGCTCGACGTCGGCGAGGATGATGTTCTGCTCGTGGGAGGTGCGCAGGAAGCCGAAGCTGTAGCGCTCGGCGAGGTCCGCCACAGCGTCGAGCTGCTTGTCGGTCAGGTCGCCAGGGGCAACGCCGGTGGGCTTGAGCGACAGGGTCACGGCGACATAGCCAGGGCGCTTGTGGGCGCGGGTGTTGCGCGAGCGCCAGCGGGCGAAGCCTGGGTTCTCGGCGTCCTGGGCGCTGTAGTCGACGTTGTCGAGGGCCAGGTACTCCGGATCGACGAAGTGGCGCGAGACGCGCTGCACTTCGGCTTCGGTCAGGGTGCTGTTACCGCCGCGCAGGTGGGCCATTTCGGCCTCGACTTTCTCGGCGAACACTTCAGGGGTCAGTGCCTTGACCAGGATCTTGATCCGCGCCTTGTACTTGTTGTCACGGCGGCCGTAACGGTTGTACACGCGCAGGATGGCGTCCAGGTAGCTGATCAGGTCCTGCCACGGCAGGAACTCGTTGATGAACGAACCGACCACCGGGGTACGGCCCAGGCCGCCGCCAACCAGCACGCGGAAGCCCAGCTCACCGGCGGCGTTGCGCACCGGCTCCAGGCCGATGTCATGCACCTCGATCGCGGCGCGGTCTTCTTTCGAGCCGTTGATGGCGATCTTGAACTTGCGCGGCAGGTAGGCGAATTCCGGGTGGAAGGTGGTCCACTGGCGGACGATCTCGCACCAGGGGCGCGGATCGATGATTTCGTCTGCGGCCACACCGGCGAACTGGTCGGTGGTGGTGTTGCGCAGGCAGTTGCCGCTGGTCTGGATCGCGTGCATCTGCACGGTGGCCAGTTCAGCGAGGATATCCGGGATGTCTTCCAGTGCCGGCCAGTTGTACTGCACGTTCTGGCGGGTGGAAATGTGGGCGTAGCCTTTGTCGTAGTCGCGAGCGATCTTGGCCAGAGTGCGGACCTGGCGGGCGTTCAGCTGGCCATAAGGCACGGCGACGCGCAGCATCGGCGCGAAACGTTGGATATAGAGGCCATTCTGCAGGCGCAGAGGGCGGAATTCTTCTTCGCTCAGCTCTCCGGCCAGGTAGCGGCGGGTCTGATCACGGAACTGCTTGACGCGGTCCTCGATGATCCGCTGATCGTACTCGTCGTATACGTACATAAAAGTCCTGTCTCAGGCATGCAGCTATTCGCGCGCACGGCCGCGCACTCCGGTACGGAGCGGGGGAACGATATCAGGTTGGGGTTATGCGCTAAAGTGATGTTTTTGCATATGAAAAGAACCAAACGAACTAACTGAGACTGACTGGCATTTGTTCTTGAATGCCCCGCCGGCGTTTATACTCCCGCGTTTGTCCACGGGGTTGACCGCATGCTCAAGGCGCTGTGCCGAAGCTTGTGGCTGAGCTTGCCATTGGCAGCCACGGCCCAGGCCGCCTCGGTGGTTTTCCTCAACCCCGGCCAATCCACTGAAACCTTCTGGCTTGATTATTCTCGCTTCATGCAGGCGGCCGCAGACGACCTGGGCATGACCTTGCGAGTGGAGTATGGCGAGCGCAATGCCGAACGGGCGCTGACCCAGGCGCGGGCGATTCTGCAAGGCCCGCAGCGGCCTGAATACCTGGTACTGGTCAACGAACAGTACGTGGCGCCGGAAATCATTCGCCTGTCCAAGGGCACCGGGGTCAAGCTGTTCCTGGTCAACAACGGCCTGACGGCGGGCCAGGCCCACAGCATCGAGGGGCAACCTGGCAAGTACGGGGAGCTGTTGGGCACGCTCACCGGCAATGACGAGCAGGCGGGCTACCAGATGCTGCACCAGATGGTGGCCTTGCTGCCGCGCAGCAACGAGCCGATCGACCTGGTGGCATTCTCCGGGGTCAAGACGACGCCTGCCTCGCAGTTGCGCGAACAGGGCATGCGTCGGGCCCTGGCCGACTTCCCCCAGGTGAGGTTGCGCCAGGTGGTGTACGGCGGCTGGAACCGGCAGAGGGCGTTCGAGCAGGCGCAACTGCTGTTGCAGCGTTACCCGCAGACCAAGCTGGTGTGGTCGGCCAATGACGAGATGGCCTTTGGCGCCATGCAGGCGTTCGAGGCGGCGGGGCGCATGCCGGGGCGCGATGTGGTGTTCAGCGCGGTCAACAGCTCCCCCGAAGCGCTGCGTGCGCGGATCGACGGGCGCCTGGGGGTGTTGATGGGCGGCCATTTCAGCCTGGGTGGCTGGGCCATGGTCATGCTGCATGACGACGCCAAAGGGCTGCAGGTCAACCGGGATGGGCGAGCCGAGCATGTGCTGCCAGTGTTGCAATCTATCGATCAGGCCAAGGCCAAGCGCTGGCTCAAGCTGCTGGAAAAGGAAGACTACGGTGTCGATTTCCAGCGTTACAGTGCCGAAGGGCGGCCTGCCAACTATCAATATCCCTTTCTTGCGTCACCCGTCGAGTATTGAAAGACCTTGCTTGAGCAAAGGACTTTGGTCGTCTTAACTGCTGGTGGTGAAGTGCATTCCCATAACCACTACAAGAGGCAATGCAATGGGAAACTCTACCAAGGTCCGCAAAGCTGACAGCAGCGTCGATGCCTGGGCGATCCTCTGTCTGATCGTTCTGGTGGTGGTCACTGCCGTATATTGGGTCAGCCACCAGTAGCACCTTGAATCTCAAGACCGTGATGCAACCTGAGCCGCCCGCGGAATGGACTTCCGCGGGCGGATTGCGTTCTAGCGGGCGGTCAGGTGCAAGGCCAGCTGCACCAGGCCGATCAGCACCAGGATGAAGATCAAGGTGAACAGCGTGCCCAGCACGATGAAATGGCTGGCCTTGCCATGGGTGAAGTCGCGTGCACGGTTCTTGCCGCTCTGCACGCCGAAGGCGGCGGCAAGGACGCTGTGCAGCATCTGCCAGAAGGTCGGGGGGTTGCCTTGGCTGGAATCGTCCATGGGGGCTCCTGAGGAAATCAGAGGCAATCAGGGACAGTGTAGGTGAAATGTACCGGCCTCATCGCCGGCTTGCCGGCGATGGGGCTTAGCTGTCGTACCCGAGGTTCGGCGCCAACCAGCGCTCGCTGACGCTCACATCCTGCCCCTTGCGCGCGCTGTAGCTGTCGATCTGGTCCTTGTCGACCTTGCCCACGGCAAAGTATTGCGCCTGCGGGTGGGCGAAGTACCAGCCGCTGACCGCTGCCGCCGGGAACATCGCGAAGTGCTCGGTAAGGAACACGCCACTTGGCCCGGTCTCGCCAATCGCGGTGCCGTCGAGCAGACGGAACAGCGTTTCCTTCTCGGTGTGGTCCGGGCAGGCCGGGTAGCCCGGGGCAGGGCGGATGCCGCTGTACTGCTCCTTGATCAGCGCCTCGTTGTCCAGGTGCTCATCGCAGGCATAGCCCCAGTGCTCCTTGCGCACCTGTTCGTGCAGCCATTCGGCGCAGGCTTCGGCCAGGCGGTCGGCCAAGGCCTTGACCATGATCGAGCTGTAGTCGTCGCCCTTGTCCTGGTAAGCCTTGGCCACTTCCTCGGCACCGATGCCAGCGGTGGTGATGAAGCCGCCCACATAGTCGGTGACGCCGCTGTCTTTCGGTGCAACGAAGTCGGCCAGGGAGAAGTTCGGCTTGCCATCGGGCTTGATGGTCTGCTGGCGCAGGTGGTGCAGGGTGGCCAGGGCCTGGCCGTTTTCGCCATACACCTCGATGTCGTCGTCGGCCACCTGGTTGGCTGGCCAGAAGCCGAACACGGCGCGGGCGCTGATCAGTTGCTCTTCGATCAGCTTGTCGAGCATCTCGCGGGCGTCCTTGTACAGCGCCGTGGCGGCTTCGCCGACCACTTCGTCGGTGAGGATGCGCGGGAACTTGCCGGCCAGGTCCCAGGATATGAAGAACGGGGTCCAGTCGATGTACTCGGCCAGGGTACGCAGGTCGATGTTCTCCAGCACCTTGACGCCGGTGAAGGAGGGCACCGCTGGCTGGTAGCCGGCCCAGTCGTACTTGGGCTTGGTCGCCACCGCCTGGGCATAGCTCAGGCGCTCGGTGCGGGCGCTGCGGTTGGCGGTGCGCTCGCGGACTTCGACGTAGTCCTGGCGGGTCTTCTCGACGAAACCTGGCTTGAGCTCCTTGGACAGCAGCTGGGTCGCCACGCCCACCGCGCGCGAGGCGTCGGTGACATAGATGACGGCGTCGTTGCTGTACTTGGGCTCGATCTTGACCGCCGTGTGCGCCTTGGAGGTGGTGGCGCCGCCGATCATCAGTGGCAGGTTGAAGCCCTGGCGCTGCATCTCGCGGGCAACATGGACCATCTCGTCCAGCGACGGGGTGATCAGCCCGGACAGACCGATGATGTCGCACTTCTGCTCGCGGGCGGTCTGCAGGATTTTCTCGGCCGGCACCATCACCCCGAGGTCGACGATGTCATAGCCGTTGCAGCCCAGTACCACGCCGACGATGTTCTTGCCGATGTCGTGCACGTCGCCCTTGACCGTGGCCATGAGGATCTTGCCCTTGGCCTCGGGCTTGTCGCCTTTCTCGGCCTCGATGAACGGAATCAGGTGGGCCACCGCCTGCTTCATCACGCGGGCGGACTTCACCACCTGCGGCAGGAACATCTTGCCGGCGCCGAACAAGTCGCCGACCACGTTCATGCCATTCATCAGCGGGCCCTCGATGACTTCGATGGGGCGTGTGCATTGCTGGCGGCACTCTTCGGTATCTTCGACGATGAACGCCGTGATGCCCTTGACCAGCGCGTGCTCCAGGCGCTTCTCCACCGGCAGCGAGCGCCACTCTTCGTTCTCCACTTCCTTGGCCGCACCGCCGCCCTTGTAGTCGTCGGCGATGGCCAGCAACGCGTCGGTGCCGTGCGGGGTGCGGTTGAGCACCACGTCCTCGACCTTCTCGCGCAGCTCGGCCGGAATCTCGTCGTAGATCTCCAGCTGGCCGGCGTTGACGATACCCATGGTCAGGCCGTTGCGAATGGCGTGATAGAGGAACACCGAGTGGATCGCCTCGCGCACCGGGTTGTTGCCACGGAACGAGAACGACACGTTGGATACACCGCCCGAGCTCAGGGCATGGGGCAGGTGGTCACGGATGTAGGCACAGGCCTCGATGAAGTCGACGGCGTAGTTGTTGTGCTCTTCGATGCCGGTGGCAACGGCGAAGATGTTCGGGTCGAAGATGATGTCTTCCGGGGGGAAGCCCACTTCGTTGACCAGGATGTCGTAGCTGCGCTGGCAGATTTCCTTCTTGCGCGCGGCGGTGTCGGCCTGGCCGACCTCGTCGAAGGCCATCACCACCACGGCGGCGCCATAGCGCTTGCACAGGCGGGCGTGGTGCTTGAACTGCTCGACGCCTTCCTTCATGGAGATCGAGTTGACGATGCCCTTGCCCTGGATGCACTTGAGGCCCGCTTCGATCACTTCCCACTTGGAGGAGTCGATCATGATCGGCACGCGCGAGATGTCCGGCTCACCGGCGATCAGGTTGAGGAAGCGGACCATGGCGGCCTGGGAGTCGAGCATCCCTTCGTCCATGTTGATGTCGATCACCTGGGCGCCGGCCTCGACCTGCTGCAGGGCGACTTCCAGGGCCTCGGTGTAGTTCTCTTCGCGGATCAGCCGGGCGAACTTGGCCGAGCCTGTGATGTTGGTGCGCTCGCCGACGTTGACGAACAGCGACTGGCGATCGATGGTGAACGGCTCCAGGCCCGACAGTCGGCAGGCCTTGGCGATTTCCGGGATTTCCCGTGGCGGGTACTTGGCCACGGCCTCGGCGATGGCCTGGATGTGACCCGGGGTGGTGCCGCAGCAGCCGCCGATGATGTTGAGGAAACCGCTGGCGGCGAACTCTTCGACCACCGCGGCCATTTCCGCCGGAGTTTCGTCGTACTCACCGAAGGCGTTGGGCAGGCCGGCATTGGGGTGGGCCGAGACGTGGGTGTCGGCCTTGGTCGACAGCTCCTCGAGGTATGGACGCAGGTCCTTGGCGCCGAGGGCGCAGTTCAGGCCTACGGAAATCGGCTTGGCGTGGCGCACCGAGTTCCAGAACGCCTCGGTGGTCTGGCCCGACAGGGTGCGGCCAGAGGCATCGGTGATGGTGCCGGAGATCATGATCGGCAGTTCGATGCCGTCGTCCTCGAACACCTGCTGCACAGCGAAGATCGCCGCCTTGGCGTTGAGCGTGTCGAAGATGGTCTCGATCAGGATCAGGTCGGCGCCGCCCTCGATCAGGCCGCGGGTGGCTTCGATGTAGTTGGTCACCAGTTCGTCGAAGGTGACGTTGCGGTAGCCGGGGTCGTTGACGTCCGGGGAGATCGAGCAGGTGCGGCTGGTCGGGCCGAGCACGCCGGCAACGAAGCGCGGCTTGTCTGGCGTTTCCAGGGTCTTGGCGTCGGCGACCTGACGGGCGATGCGCGCGCCTTCGACGTTGAGTTCGTAGACCAGCGATTCCATGCCGTAGTCGGCCTGGGAAATCTGCGTGGCGTTGAAGGTGTTGGTTTCGAGGATATCGGCACCGGCATCGAGGTAGGCTTTCTCGATGGCGGCGATCACGTCCGGGCGGCTGAGCAGCAGCAGGTCGTTGTTGCCTTTGACGTCGCTTGGCCAATCGGCGAAGCGCGTGCCACGATAGTCGTGTTCCTCGAGTCGATAGCTTTGGATCATAGTACCCATGCCGCCGTCGAGGATCAGGATGCGCTCTTTGAGGGCGTTCTGGAGTGCTTGGAGACGAGCGCTGCGGTCGGACATAGGAACTACCTGGTCGGGCAAATATCAGAAGGTGCGGAATCATAACAAAGCTGCGCGGATTTTAGGCGCATCGGCCATTTGCATGAATTCTGTTCATGTTGAGGCTTCCAGCACCCAGGGACGACCAGGCAATCGTGATAGCTTTCAAGAACCAGGACTTACGGCACATGGTGCATCGCCTCATGGCTGCCGCCCTCGCTTTGCTGACCAGCAGCATGGTGTTCGGGCAGCCCCCCCAATCGAGCCCGGCAATTTCCTACACCCGGGATATCCAGCCGATCTTCACCGAGAAGTGCGTGGCCTGCCACGCGTGTAACGACGCCGCCTGCCAGCTCAAGCTGGAAAGCCCCGAGGGCGCGGTACGTGGTGCCACCAAGGTACCGGTGTACCAGGGTGATCGGAGCAAGGCGGTGGCCACCACGCGGTTGTTCTACGACGCCCACAGCGAAGAAGCGTGGCGCAAGAAGGGCTTCTATTCGGTGCTCGACAACCAGGGCAGCCAGGCGGCGCTGATGGCGCGCATGCTCGAGCTGGGGCACAAGACGCCACTGACCCCCAATGCCAAGCTGCCCGAGGACATCGTCCTGGGCCTCGAGCGCAACAACATGTGCCCGTTGCCCCACGAGTTCGACGCCTATGCCGGCGCCCACCCGAAAGAGGGCATGCCGCTGGCGGTCACCGGCCTGACCGACAAGGAGTACCAGACCCTCCAGCACTGGCTGGCAGCCGGCGCGCCGGTCGAGTACCAGCCGATCCAGCCCAGTTCGGCGGAAGCCAGTCAGATCAGCGAATGGGAAGAGCTGCTCAATCGCCCTGGCTCGACCGAGGCGCTGGTCGGTCGTTGGCTGTACGAGCACCTGTTCCTGGCGCACATCTACTTCGTGGGTGGCGAGCAGGGCCACTTCTTCCAGTGGGTGCGTTCGCGCACGCCAAGCGGCCAGCCGGTCGACCTGATCGCCACCCGGCGCCCCAACGACCCGCCGGGCACCGATTTCTACTATCGGTTGATTCCGGTGCAAGGCGTGATCGTGCACAAGACCCACATCACCTACCCGATGGGGCCGCAGAAGCTCAAGCGGGTCAAGCAGCTGTTCTATGCCGGCGACTGGCACGCCTCGGCGTTGCCGGGCTACGGGCCGCGCCACCGGGCCAACCCGTTCGAGACCTTCGAGGCGATCCCGGCGGTGGCGCGCTACCAATTCATGCTCGACAACGCCGAATACTTCGTGCGGACCTTCATCCGTGGCCCGGTGTGCCGCGGGCAGATCGCCACCGACGTGATCCGCGACAACTTCTGGGCCTTGTTCCAGGAGCCGGCCCACGACCGCTACCTCACCGACGCCGAGTACCGGGGCAAAGCCACGCCGTTGCTGGCCATGCCCGGTCAGATCGACGACGTAGGCAGCGTCCTCAGCCTCTGGCACGCCTACCGCGACAAGCGCAACGACTACGAGAAGCTGCGCCGCGAAGCCTATGCCGAAATGCCAGCGCCGGGCTGGGCGACCCTGTGGGCGGGCAACGACAACGCCTTGCTGAGCATCTTCCGCCACTTCGACAGCGCCTCGGTGACCAAGGGCCTGATCGGTGACGTACCGCTGACCGTGTGGCTGTTCGACTACCCGCTGTTCGAGCGCACCTATTACCAGCTGGCGGTCAACTTCGATGTGTTCGGCAATGTCTCGCACCAGTTGCAGACGCGCCTGTACTTCGACCTGATCCGCAACGGTGCCGAGATCAACTTCCTGCGCCTGATGCCGGCGGACCAGCGCGGGGCGATCCTCAGTGACTGGTACCAGCACAGCGGCAAGGTGAAGATGTGGCTCGACTACGAGGATATCGACACCGACACCCCAAGCGGCATCAAGCTTGACCCGCGCGACCCCAAGCGCGACTTCGGCCTCAAGTTGTTGCAGCGCACCGGCAGCCTCAATGCCGCGCCCGACCCGATCAACCGCTGCCAGGGCGCCTACTGCTCGCGGCCGCAGATGACGGAAGAGTTCCGCAATGCCGAGCAGTCGCTCAGCCGCCTGGTGTCGCGCCCGGCAGCGGGCCTGCCGGTGATCAACCAGCTGCCCGAGGCGACCATGCTGCGCATCGAAGGCGAGGGCGGTCAGCGCCAGGTCTACAGCCTGTTGCGCAACCGGGCGCACAGCAACGTCGCCTTCCTGCTGGGCGAGGCCCGTCGCTACATGCCGGGGCTGGACACCTTGACCCTGTACCCGGGGGTGCTCAGCAGCTATCCGAACTTCATGTTCAACATTCCGACCAAGGATGTGCCGGAGTTCGTCGAAGACATGGAGTACGCGCGTGACGATGCGGCCAAGTTCGAGCGCATCGTCATGCGCTGGGGAGTGCGCCGCAGTCATCCAGATTTCTGGCGCTACTTCCATGACCTGAACAGCTACATCAAGGAGACCACGCCGGTGGAGGCGGGTGTGCTGGACATGAACCGCTACGAGAACCTCTGATCGGTTCGGCTGACCTTTCCGAAGGCACTGCGGTCGGAAACGGTGGGTGGCCCAATCGCCGGCAAGCCGGCTCCTACAGGGATCGATGTTGCACCTGACCTTTGTGGGAGCCGGCTTGCCGGCGATCGAGCGCGATGCGCTCGCCGGGCCTCAATGCACCGGCAATCGCAGGGTATTTCATGCTGTATTCGCTTCAGGCACTGCGGGCGTTCGCCGCCTGGGTGGTGGTCTGCCACCACTTCATGCAGATCTTCTTCGACTTCCACGCCACCGGCCCCGTTGGCCAGTTCCTCACCGATCGCGGTGCTGCGGGCGTCGACATCTTCTTCGTCATCAGCGGCTTGGTGATCTACCTTTCGACCCGTGACAAAGCCATCGAGCCGGGCCAGTTCCTGCTCAACCGGGCGCTGCGGATCGTCCCTGCCTACTGGTTCTACACGGCGCTCATGGCGGCGCTGCTGCTGGCCTTCAGCCAATGGATGCCGCACCAGGCGTTCGCCTGGCGGCACCTGTTGCTGTCGCTGTTTTTCATCCCGGCGGAAAACCCAGGCGGCTACGGTTTGTACCCGACCTTGAACGTGGGCTGGACGCTGAATTTCGAGATGTTCTTCTATCTGCTGTTCGGCCTGGCGTTCCTGGTGCGTCAGCGTCACCACCTGCTGCTGGTGACGGCCGCCTTGCTGCTGGTCAGCGAGGGGCTGGGCCGCCTTGGCGTGCTCAGCCATTTCTACAGCAACGACATCATCTACGAATTCCTGCTCGGCATCGGCATCGGTGTGCTGTACCGCCGTGGCCTGGTACGACAGGGCCTGTGGTTGCCGTTGGCGGTGCTCGGGGTGGCGGGTTATGCGCTCTATCACCTGGATGCATCCCAGCGCCTGCTGCACTGGGGGCTACCAAGCGCTCTGATAGTGCTGGCCTTCATTGCCCTGGAGCCGTACTTCCATGGCAACCGCGTGCTCAAGGCGCTGGGCGATTGCTCGTACTCGGTGTACCTGGTCCACGTGCTGGTGCTGTACGCCGGCTGGTTCGCCAGCCAGCGCCTGCACCTGAACCCCTACCTGGTGTTCGCCCTGTGCGTGCCGTCCATTGGACTAATGTCGTGGTTCAGCTATCAGTGGCTGGAGCGTGGCCTGTACCGGCGGCTGCAGGCCTGGCTGGCGGCACCACGGGAGCAAACCCCGGCGTTCGCGCTTTCCCGAGTCAAATACTAGGACTTTGTACAAAGGCCAGGTTGGCGTACACTTGGCCGCAAGTCTGTGAGGAACTTCCATGAGCGCTATAACCATTACCGACGCCGCCCATGATTACCTGGCCGATCTGCTTTCCAAGCAGAACACGCCTGGCATCGGCATCCGCATTTTCATCACCCAGCCGGGCACCCAGTACGCCGAAACCTGCATCGCCTACTGCAAGCCGGGCGAAGAAAAGCCCGACGACGAGCCGGTCGGCCTGAAGAGCTTCACCGCCTACCTGGACGCGGTCAGCGTGCCGTTCCTGGAAGATGCACTGGTCGACTACGCCACCGACCGCATGGGTGGCCAGCTGACCATCAAGGCGCCTAACGCCAAGGTGCCGATGGTCAACGAAGACAGCCCGATCAACGAGCGCATCAACTACTACCTGCAGACCGAGATCAACCCAGGTCTGGCCAGCCACGGCGGCCAGGTGAGCCTGGTCGATGTGGTCGACGACGGCATCGCCGTGCTGCAGTTCGGCGGCGGCTGCCAGGGCTGCGGCCAGGCCGACGTGACCTTGAAGGAAGGCATCGAGCGTACGTTGCTAGAGCGTATTCCAGAACTCAAGGGCGTGCGTGACGTGACCGACCACAGCCAGAAAGAAAATGCCTACTACTGATGGGCGCTAGCAACAAAGTGTTACGGTTTCAACCCCTGCGACAACAGGCCGCAGCCCATGTTTAAAGGGCTGCAGGCCGTCACCGCCCTGGTCGGGTAGAACCCTTCTGGGTGTCATGCAAGAATGCCCCGGTTTTTCAGCCGGCCCGCTTCTGGGGCCGGCACCTTCCCTGAAAAGGATGGTTCCATGACTGATCTGTTGACCCGGCGCGCGGTAGTCGCCGGGATGGGCGTTCTCGGGCTCGGCCTGCTGGCTGGCTGCAGCCCGGCCCGGGGGCTCGACTTCAAGTACGGCAAGAACATGAGCAACGAGATCCTCGGGCGCAAGTTCCGCCTCAAGGACCCACAGGGCAACGAGCGTACCCTGTCGAGCTTCTACGGCAGCATGCCGATGATCTTCTTCGGCTTCACCCAGTGCCCGGCCGTCTGCCCGACCGCACTGGCGCGCGCTGCGCAAATCCGCAAGCTGCTCAAGGGCCGCGACCGCGACCTGTTCCAGGCGGTGTTCATCACCCTGGATCCGGAGCGTGACA
Organism: Pseudomonas plecoglossicida NBRC 103162 = DSM 15088; assembly: GCF_000730665.1. Classification (GTDB taxonomy): domain Bacteria; phylum Pseudomonadota; class Gammaproteobacteria; order Pseudomonadales; family Pseudomonadaceae; genus Aquipseudomonas; species Aquipseudomonas plecoglossicida. The sequence continues at coordinate 81,058 of NZ_BBIV01000014.1, read as the reverse complement.
CGCCTGAAGTGCTGGATGCCTACGTCAAGGCCTTCGACCCGACGTTCACCGCGCTCACCGGCACCCCCGAGGAAATCGCCGAGGTGGCCAAGGAGTTCAAGGTGTTCTACGAGAAGGTCCCGGCCGGTGACACCTATACCATTTCCCATTCGTCCACCAGCTACGTCTACGACACACGTGGCACCTTGCGCCTGAGCCTGGGCCATTCCCTGAACGCCGAGGAATGTGCCGAAGACCTGCGCACCCTGATGGAGATCTGCTGAATGTCGATGCAACTGATCAAGCGCGGCCTGGCCGTTCTGGCTTTGATGGGCCTGGCCCTGCCGGCCCTTGCCGAGACCACCGTGAGCGATGCCTGGGTGCGTGCCAGTGTGCCGCACCAGCAATCCACCGGTGCCTTCCTGACGCTGACCGCCAGCACCGACAGCAAGCTGGTGGGCGTGGCTTCGCCAGTGGCCAAGACCGTGCAGGTGCACGAGATGACCATGAACGGCGACGTGATGGGCATGAAGGAAGTGAAGGCCGTCGAGTTGCCGGCGGGCAAGCCGGTGACCCTGGACCCGAATGGTTTGCACGTGATGCTGATGGGCCTGACCCAGCAGGTGAAGGAAGGCGAGAACGTGCCGCTGACCCTGACCATCGAAGATGCCAAGGGCGCGAAGGAAACGCTGGACGTGCAGGCAGAAGTTCGAGCCCTGACTGCGGGCGCGGGCGGGCATGACCACATGCACATGAACCACTGATACAACCGATTCGCCTGGGGCCGCTTTGGGCCCCAGTTCATTCAGCTACGAAAACGTGGCAAAGGCCTGTCGAGGGTCAGCGAGGTCAAGGTCTTGCGGACCTGGGCTTCGTCGGCCTCCAGCGCCTTGAGGCTAGCGCGGATCTTGCCGGCGGCGGGCACATCGCCCTGCCGGTCGATCCAGTCGGCAATCTCCTTGCAGGCACTGCTCAGGCAGGCTTGGCGCTGGGTCATCAGCGACAGGAGGGTGGTGAGCTCTCTTTCGGACATGGCAGGATCCTCCGTTTAGCCCTGTCAGTGTAGCAGGCTTATCCGGCCAGGCAGGCGCTGCGATAAGCGCCTGGAGTTACCCCAAAAGCCTGTTTGAACTGCCGGCTCAAGTGGCTCTGGTCAGCGAATCCAAGGCTGAAGGCCACGTCAGACGCGGCAAGGCCGCGCTTCAAGAATTCCCTTGCCCGAGCCAGACGCCGCTGCTTCAACCAGGCATGCGGCGGCAACCCGGTGGCCTGGCGGAACACCCGGGCGAAGTGGAAGGGTGACAGGTTGACCGCAGCCGCCAGCGCCTCCAGCGAGGGCGGGTCCGCCAGTTGGCTTTCCAGTAACTCGCGGGCGCGGGCAACAGCCACGGGCTCGTTGCCAGGGGCCGTGGGTTCAGGGCAATGGCCATGACGCTGCACCAGCGCCAGCACCGCCTGGCGCCAGGCGGTCTGCTGTTCGAGGGCGCTGGCGCTCGACTCCGACAACTGGTGCAGCTGACTGAAAGCCAATGCCAGTGCCGGGTCCTGGATCACGCTGTCCTTGAAGTGGGGCATGCCGTGGCGGCCCAATTCCAACTCGTCCAGTACGCCGGTAACCCGTTCATGCTCGGGATAGAAGCCGCGGTAGCGCCAACCAGCTTCGTGAGCGGTGGCGCCGGTGTGCAGTTCATCCGGGTTGATCAGCACCATGCTGCCGACCGGCGCCAGGTGCTCGCTGCCACGGTGCCAGAAACGCTGGGCGCCGGACTCGATCACCGTGAACACGTAGCCCTCATGCACATGCGGTGCGAAGCGTTGCTGGAAGTAGCGCGCATGCAACATCTCGACATCGCCCAGGGCGGGCGCTTGCCAGAGATGGGTCTGTTCGCGCAGGGGCGTGGTCATGCCAGCCAGCTGCGCAGCAGGAAGAAGATCAACATGCTCGCCAGCATGCTCAGCAATACGCTGCGGGTCAACAGCACCAGGGCGATGGCGACCAGGGCGCCGAGCAGGTAAGGGTTGAGCAGGCTGAGGTCGAGCTGGTGGCCGGGCAGGAAGATGATCGGCCCGCAGATGGCGGTGAGCATGCCGGGCACGGCGAAGCCGAGGAACTGACGCGCGTTGGAGCTCAGGCGCAGCGGCAGCCGCGGTTCGAGGAAGGCGTAGCGGTTGAGGAACACCACCGCGCCCATGGCGAAGATCAGCAACCAGGTCATGCGCGCGCTCCGGAAAATTTCTGGCAGATGAAGCCGGCTGCCATGCCCAGCAGGCCGGCCGCCACCAGGGCGGTCTCCCAGTGCCAGTGACTGAACAGCACCGAGCAGAACAGCGACACCGCCACGCAGACCACCGTGGCGAGGTTGCGTACCAGTGGCGCGATCAGCGCGACAAAGGTGGCGACGATGGAAAAGTCCAGGCCCAGCTGGTCAAGGTGCGGGATGTTCTGGCCCAGCACGATGCCGGCCAGGGTGAACAGGTTCCAGGCCACGTAAAAGGTCAGGCCGACGCCCAGGGCATACCAGCGATTGAACTGTTGTTGGTCGTACTGGCTGGTGAGGGCGAAGAATTCGTCGGTCAGCAGAAAGCCCAGCCCCAGCCGCCAGCGCAGCGGCTGGTTGGACAACACGGGGCGCATCGACAGGCCGTAGAGCAAGTGCTGCGAGGTCAGCAGCAGAGTGGTCAACAGGATCGACAGCAGACTGGCGCCGCCCTTGAGCATGCCGATGGCCACCAGTTGCGCAGCGCCGGCGAAGACGATCGCCGACAGGCCCTGGCCTTCCCAGGCGCTGAGGTTGGCCTCGATGGCCATGGAGCCTGCCAGCAGGCCCCAAGGAGCCACTGCAAGCGAGAGTGGAAGAATGGCAATGGCGCCATGGAGAAAGGCTTGGCGAGCTGCGGGGGGATGGCTGGGCATGATGGCTGCGATACGGTTACTCGGCAGGACAGCTTGCCAGAGGACAGTGCGGCTGGCTTGAACGATCTTGCTCGTTTGGCGAGCGTGGAACGATCAGCGAAGGCTGGTCAGTCGTCGCTGCGCAGCTACACATCCGTTGATCTCCACCGCCTTCTGCAAGAGTGTCGCGCGATGCCGTGGATCGAGGTCGCTCAATAGTCGATAGATCTCGGCCTGGTAATCACGTTGCCGGCCCCACTGCATTTCCAGACCCTGCGGCTGGCTGCGGCTGCAGGCCAGGCGCGTGGCCGGCTGCGGATAGTAGGATGCATACAGCGAGGCCATGGTCGGGATCGCTTCCAGCGCTTCACGGTAGGCCAGGCTGGCGTTATAGGGCGGGCACCAGGTGGCGATCGCCATCGCGGGCGGGGCGAAACCCTGTTGTAGGCTCGCTTCCAGCAGCGGGCAGGCGGCATCGGGGATTTGCGCCGCAGGCAGATACGTCGTGTAGTACAGCGCCAGGCGATACTGAGCCACCGGATGGCCAAGCTCCACCGACTTCTTCAGCAGTGCCACAGCCGTTGGCAGGGTGCGGGCCATGGCCTCACCCTGGCGATTGAGCTCGGGATCGTTGCCAATGGCCGTGCGCATGGGGCTGATGTTGTCATTCTGGCTATCGGCCTGTTCCAGCAGCGGCAGGGCCTGACGATAGAGCAGGTCGGCATGGGGGTCGATACGTACTTCGAGCGCGTGCGCGGCCTGCGGCACCAGTGCGATGAGCAGCGCAGCCAGGAATGGACGGACGGCTTGGTTGTTCATGACCAATGCAGGTGGGCCTCGGGCCTATCGGAACGACCCGCTATTCTAGCCAACCGAGCGGCCTGACCGAAAGGTCGGGATGCGATTGTCAGACGAGCTTGATCGGCGTCACCTTGCGCGCGTGCTTTTCCTGGGCCAGGCCCAACTTGGCGGTAATGACCTTGGCCAAGGCATTGTTGCCCATGTCGTTCAGGTGCAGACGGTCAATGAACAGATCGGCTCCGAATACCGGTGAACTGCTGAGCATGCTGTTCATGTCGTAGCACGGCACCGGGTCGGCCTGGCTCTTGATGCGCCGGAAGAAGTCCATGTGCAGCTGGCTGTCGAAGGTGCCTTGCAGCAGGCGGTCGAAGTTGGCCGGATGCCGTTCCAGTGCCGTCAGCATTGCCTGTTCGCCGGCTGGCAGGGTTTCGCGGCACCAGGGCAACAGCGGTTGCAGGATGAACGTGAGGGTGGCATGGCTGTCGGCCAGCATGCGGTCCCACTGGCGGAGGGTCCGGCCCACCGTGTCGGCGGCGCGCGCCAGGCGCTTCTCAGGCGCGCACAGCGGCCAGTCCGCAAGGGGCTCCGGGCGAGGTGGAATGAAAGCCTGCCCCAGGCGTCGCAACAGGGACGCTGGCCGGGTCGGGCCAACAGGCGGCATGCCTTCGTTGAAGCTGCCGAGGTAGGCCAGGTGGGCCTTGGCGTGGTGCGGATCGTGGGGGCCGGCCAGGACTTCGCCGAGGGCTTCGTGTGCCAGGGTATTGAGCCCGCTGAGCAGCACCACATGGCCAACCTCGCCGAGGCGGTGCTGGTGCGTGAGGAACAGCAACAGTTCCTGGCTGGCATTGAGCCCGCAGCCCGCCAGGCTCAGCCACACTTCCCCGGTCAGCATCGACAGGTGCGAAGCCACCGTATGCTCGTCGGAACTGGCCCCGATGCCCATCGCGGTCGAGCCGCCTACCAGCAGGTTGATGCGCGCCACGCCACCGCGTTCAGCTGCCGAAAAGCGTTTTCCGGCGTGATGGCTGTAGCGCAGACCCAAGGCGTCGGTATTGATGGTGCCGGAGCGGTAGCCGCTTTCATGGACGTGCAGGTTGTGGGGCGCGCGGCGGCTGCCCAGTTGCAGGAAGCGCTGGTAATCCTGCTGCAGCACGGCGCGCAGGCCCTGTACCGCGGTATCGAGGGGCGTCATGGGCGCTTCCTTGGGGCTGGCCGGGCGTCAGCCCGCCAGTTCCTTGAGGTTGTAGGCCAGGCCGCCGGCGGCAATCAGCAGCAGGGCAACGCCAGAGGCCAGGGAGATGATGCGATTGCTGCGCGCCGAGGCGATCTTGCCTATGGCGAAGATGTACAGGCTGAGCACGGCGAAGTCGATGAGCACCCACAGCAGCGACAGCACCACCATGCTCTTGCCGAACGACTCGGTGATCTGGATGAACTGCGGGAAGAAGGCAATGAAGAAGATGATGTCCTTCGGGTTGGAAATGCCCACCATGAAGCCTTGCCAGAGGCCGCCGCGTCCAGCTTTCGGCGTCTGTTGGAGGTCTTCGCCGGCCGGCGCCTGCAGGCACTCGCGCAAGGTGCCCACGGCGATGTAACCGATGAACAGGCATCCCAGCAGGCTCATGCCGCTGAGCCAGGCCTTGTCGATGGCTGCACTGGTCAGGATGACCCAGGCCGCGGCGCCGATCAGCACCAACGATGCCCAGTTTGTGCCGACAGCGGTGAACATGGCCTTTCGCGAGCCAGATGCCGCAGCGGTGTTGACGATCAGCGCCACCACCGGACCTGGGGTGGCGATCAGCAGCAGGACAGTCAAAGCGTAGGTAGCGGTCAGGGCGGTATTCACGATCAGTTCTCGGTCAATGTGTCAGGTGTTGCACGGGAGTGGGCATGAAAGGGGCAGCGCGACGGGTTGAGCGAGCCTGCTTCCTGCAACTGGTATTGTTTCCATTCGAAATTGTCGTCCTGGCCAAAGAAGCCCAGGCTGTCCGGCATGACGCCGTCGTTGTAGTGGCGCACGCGATCGCGGATGCGTGCGCGAATGCGCTGGCCGCTCTCGGTGCCGGCATTGGCCACTTCGTCGAAGTTTTCCCGCGGGTTGATGACGAAGGTGATGTGCTTGCCCAGGTTGCGGCTTTTCATCTGCCGATGGCCGGGGAAATTCATGTTGATGAACAGCGGCATGCCGGCGTAGCAGAACGACCAGCCGTTGTCGTCCGGGTCGGTGGGGACCGACGATGGCCAGGGGTGCGGGTCACGCGCATGGACGCCGCGCAGGACTTTCCAGGCCAGTGCCTGTTGATCGGCAAGGGTGCTCTCGGCGGCGGTTTCGAGAAACACCACCAGCGGGCTGCCGATGCGTTGCTTGACCGGTATCGGCGCAATGTGGCGCACGTAGTCGGCCAGGCCCTGGGCGATGTCGTCGGCCAGTTGCTCGGCGCGGGCGAAGAGGATATGGCAGGTCGCACCGTTCACCGCCTTGCGTCCGAACAGGCACGGAAACTCGGGGTTGGCGAGAACGTCGCGAAAGTGTTGTAGTGTCTGGTATGTCCAGTGTTGCGTGTTCCGCACAGGTTCAGCGGTCAGCTCTAGCGCATCCAGGCGATAGCAATTTCCATAACCCGTAAACATGATTTCCCCAGGCGTTCAATTAAACGAAAAGTTCCAGTGATATGCAGGCAGGTTATTGGCTTATCTTTGTTATTTACCTGCATTTTCTGAGACGTACTTAACGTTGTAAAACGCGTGGAACTATGACCTACTATTAGTCTCACTCATGCTTCGGGGGCTTCATGTCGGAACGGATCCAGGCTTTGCACGCACTGCGTGCCTTCGAGGTCGCCTCGCGTTACGGGTCGTTTACCCGCGCGGCCGAAGAGCTGGCGCTCACCCAGGGCGCGGTCAGCCATCACATCAAGACCCTGGAAGCCATGTTCGGTTGCGACCTGTTCGAGCGCCGTGGCCCCAAGCTGAGCCTTACCGAGCACGGGCGCCTGCTGGCCCAGGAGCTCAAGGTCGGTTTCAAGATCATCGAGAACGCCTGCGCGCTGTTGCGCCAGGACCGCTATGGCTTGCGCCTGAAGGCGCCCTCGACCCTCACGGTGCGCTGGTTACTGAGGGCCCTGGATGCCTTCAAGAAGGCAGACGACGCTTGCAGCGTGCAATTGTCGAGCGTGTGGATGGACATCGACTCGGTGGATTTCTACTCCGAGCCCTACGACTGCGCCATTCTGTTGGCCAGCGGGCGCTTCCCGGCCGATGTCGAGAGCGTCAAGCTGTTCGATGAGTGGCTGATCCCGGTCTGCCATCCGGACTACATGGAGCAGGCCCAGCCGGAGCTTGCAGACCTGCGCCATTGCGAGATCCTGCACCCTTCTCCCGACCGGCGCGACTGGCGACGCTGGCTGGCGCGCATGGATGCGCTGGACATCAGCATCGACCAGGGCCAGGTGTTCGATACCCTTGACCAGGGGATCTCGGCCGCCCAGCAAGGCCTTGGCATTTCGGTGGTCGACCTGGCGCTGGCTACCGCCGACCTGGGTGCCGGGCGGCTGGTCACGCCGTTCAAGCACGCCGTCGCCACTGGCGATGGTTATTACATGACGTGGCTCAAATCCAGCCCCAAGGCGCGGCAGATGGGCAAATTGCGCGACTTCCTGCTCGGCCAGGTACCGGCATTGGCCTACAAGGACATCGACTACCTCTACGGCTGAGCAAGCCGACCCTTGGGGCTCACAGGCGGGCGGTGCTCACGGTGATGTAGCCCTTGTCGAGCACGGCGATGCGAATGACCGTTTCGTCCACGCACGCCTTGCGTTTCTGCTTGATGCACACGCCCTCGATGGCGACGGCCCGCATCTGCTGGGCGATGGCACGGCCGCAGACATCGAAGAACGCTTCGCTGGCCAGCAGTTCGATGCGTTCCACCAGTTGCCGCGTGCGCTCGTCGGTCGCGCAGAAGAACAGCACACCCGAAAGGTGTGGGTCATCGTCCGGGTTGCTGACATCGTGGGCCATCAGTTCACGCAAGGTCTTGCGCAGTTCGGCGGTGGTGCTGAGGTGCGGATGCATGCGGAAATTCCTCTGGATCTAACGCTGGCGCCGGGCTGAGGCCGGTACCGTCCAGGGACGATGGTTGTTCCAGATGTTGAGGTCGGCAATTAAGGCGATTCCGAGGGTTGCGTAGGAATTTTCTGATAGCGTTGAAAGGGTGCTCCAGCCGTGCCGATGCGACACAATTGTTCGCCCACCCGTTCGCAGACCGAGGACTTCGATGAACAGCCATTTTCAACCCGTCGACCTGAAGAAGGCCTACCGCCTGCTCAACCACGGCCCGACCGTGCTGGTTTCGGCCAGCCATGCAGGCGTGGACAACGTCATGGCCGCAGCCTGGGCCTGCGCGCTGGACTTCGATCCACCCAAGGTCACCGTGGTGCTGGACAAGACCGCCCGTACCCGGCAACTGGTCGAAGGCAGTGGTTGGTTCGTGCTTCAGGTGCCGACGGCTGCCCAGGCCCGGCTGACCCACCAGGTCGGTACCCGCAGCCTGTTCGACCAACCCGACAAGCTCGCCCGCCTGGGCGTCGGGCTGGTGCGGGTGGAGGGGCATGCGGCGCCGCTGGTCGAAGGCTGCTCGGCCTGGCTGATGTGCCGGGTGATCGACGAGCCGCACAACCAGAGCACCTATGACCTGTTCATTGGCGAGGTGGTGGCGGCCTGGGCGGATGACCGGGTGTTCAGGGACGGGCACTGGGCCTATGAGCATGCCGACCCACAGTGGCGCAGCTTGCACTATGTGGCGGGTGGGCATTTCTATGCGATTGGCGAGGCGGTGGTGGTCGATACTCAGGAATGAGCATGCCGCCCAGGGTATTTTCAGCCTGTGGGAGCCGGCTTGCCGGCGATGGGCCGCACAGCGGCCCCAGCAACTCAGCAGGCGTACCCTGCTGCAAGGACTCACCCTCACAATGCTGCAGCACTGGCCTTGGCGACCTGGGCATCCTGTTCCGGCTTGACCCCGGACACGCCGATGGCGCCCACCACCTGGCCATCGACCCGCAACGGTACACCGCCTTCCAGGCTGGTGAGCATGGGTGCGGTGACGAATGCGGTGCGTCCGCCATTGACCATCTGTTCGTAGTCACGCGTTTCCTTGCGCCCGAGGGCTGCGCTGCGCGCCTTTTCCAGGGCGATGTAGGCGCTGGCCGGGGCGCAGCCGTCCAGACGCGCCAGGCCCAGCGGGTGGCCGCCGTCGTCGACCACGGCGATGGTCACGCTCCACTGTTGTGCCTCGGCCTCCTGGCGGGCGGCGGCGAGCAGGCGGGTCACTTCGGCCTGGCCGATCACGGACTTGCTATGCATGGCGGTTCTCCGGGTTCAGGGCTGCTTCGACGATTTCGATCCAGTGCCGCACTGGCGTTCGGCCCGCACCCTCGAGGTGGGTCTGGCAACCAATGTTGGCAGTGGCGATGAGCTGCGGTCTGCCGCTTTCCAGCGCGTTGAGGCGGTTGTCGCGCAATTGCCGCGACAACACCGGTTGCGTCAGCGAATAGGTGCCGGCAGAGCCGCAGCACAAGTGCCCGTCCGGCACCGGGGTAAGGATGAAGCCCAGGCGAGTCAGCAGGCTTTCCACCTGGCCACCGAGCTTGAGGGCGTGCTGCAGGGTGCAGGGGCAGTGGAAGGCCAGGCGCTGTTCGGCGCACAGGCCCAGTTGCTCGACGGGCTCGTCGCGCAGCACTTCCACCAGGTCGCGTGCCAGCGCGCTGACCCGTGCGGCCTTGGTGGCGTAGTGCGGGTCCTGTTCCAGCAGGTGGCCATAGTCACGCACGAAGGCGCCGCAGCCGCTGGCCGTCTGCACGATAGCCTCGGCGCCGGCTTCGATGGCCGGCCACCAAGCGTCGATATTGTGTCGGGCACGCTGCAGGCCTTGTTCCTGGGCATTGAGGTGGTAGTCCACCGCACCGCAGCAGCCGGCCTCGGGCACAGGCTCGACGCTGATCCCCAGCCGGTCCAGCAGGCGCGCTGCTGCCGCGTTGGTATTGGGCGACAGGGCAGGTTGCACGCAGCCTTCGAGCAACAGCACCCGCCGCGCATGGCGCGGCGCCGGGCGTACGCCAGCAGGTGCCACCTGGGCAGGCAGCTTGTCTTTCAGGGTTGTCGGCAGCACCGGGCGCAGGGCCCGGCCGGCCTGCACCAGGGCCTTGAACAGCGCCGGCCGTGGCACCACCGCGCGCAGGCCCTGGCGCAGCAAGCGCTGGCTGAGTGATCGCGGCACCTGCTGCTCGACCACGGCGCGGCCGATGTCCAGCAGGTCATGGTATTTCACACCGGACGGGCAGGTGGTTTCGCAGTTGCGGCAGGACAGGCAACGGTCCAGGTGCAGTTGGGTGCTGGCGCTGACCGGCTCGCCCTCGAGCACCTGCTTGATCAGATAGATGCGCCCGCGCGGTCCGTCCAGTTCATCGCCGAGCAACTGGTAGGTGGGGCAGGTGGCGGTGCAGAAGCCGCAGTGCACGCAGGTGCGCAGGATGCTTTCGGCCTCTTCGCCACGGGCCAGGCGCTTGGCGCTTTCGCTCAGGTTGGTTTGCATGGCGTGGCCTCACACATCGGGGTACAGGCGGCCAGGGTTGAACAGGCCCTGGGGGTCGAGTTGTCGCTTGAGGGTGCGGTGGTAGCGCATAAGCCCGGCCGGCAGCGGTGCAGTGCTGACGTCGCCTGGAGCGTAGGCGGTGGCGTGGCCGCCGGCATTGGCCACCTGTTCGCGGATTTTCAGCGCCGATGCGTTCGACTTGAGCCAGCGCTGCGCCCCGCCCCAATCGATCAGTTGCTGCCCGGGCAGGTCGAGTTCGGCCGTGCCGGTGGGCACCGACAGACGCCAGAGCGGGGCCGGGTTGTCGAAGAACGCCAGGCGCTGTTCACGCAGGTCACCCCAGAAGCGGCTGTCGAGCACTTCGCCGCCCAAGCGCTGACGGGCCGATTGCACCGAGCCTGCGCCGCCCTCCAGACGCAGGTACAGGGCGTCGCCGTCGTGGCACGCGGCGCTGATCGGCAATGGCTGCTGCCCCCACTCGACGAGGGCGCCCAGCGCCTGACGGCGGCCCAGCTCCAGGCGCAGGCTCAAGCATTGGCGCGGGCGCGGCAGTACCTTGAGCGACACCTCGGTCAGCAACCCGAGGCAGCCGAAGCTGCCAGCCATCAGCCGCGAGACGTCATAGCCGGCGACGTTCTTCATCACCTCGCCGCCAAAGCGCAGGAGCTTGCCGTGACCGGTGATGACCCGCGTACCCAGCACATAGTCGCGCACCGACCCAGCCCAGGGCCGGCGTGGCCCGGACAGCCCGGCCGCGACCATGCCGCCGAGCGTCGCCTCGGGACCCAGGTGCGGAGGTTCGCAGGGCAACATCTGCCCGGCTTCGTGCAGCGCCGCCTCGATCTCCCGCAAGGGCGTACCGGCGCGCGCGGTAAGCACCAGCTCGGTGGGGTCATAACTGACGATGCCGCGATGGCCGCGGGTATCGACGACCTCACCGGCCACCGGACGACCTAGCATGGCCTTGCTGTTGCCGCCCTGGATGCGCAGCGCGGTGCCCAGGTTCAAGGCCCGGTTGACCTGCTCCAGCAGTGCCTGGCTCATGTCGCGGTCCATGCTCATCAAAAACGCTCCAGGTCGGGGAAGGGCAGTTGCCCGTGATGCACGTGCAGTGCGCCGAACTCGGCGCAGCGGTGCAGGGTGGGGATGTTCTTGCCCGGGTTGAGCAGCCCCTGGGGGTCGAACGCCGCCTTCACCGCATGGAACAGGGTGATTTCGTCGCTGTTGAACTGGGCGCACATCTGGTTGATCTTTTCCCGCCCCACACCGTGCTCGCCGGTGATACTGCCGCCTACCGCCACGCACAGTTCGAGAATGCGCCCGCCGATGGCCTCGGCCCGCGCCAGTTCACCGGGCAGGTTGGCATCGAACAGGATCAGCGGGTGCATGTTGCCGTCGCCGGCATGGAAGACGTTGGCCACGCGCAGGCCGTACTCGGCGGAGAGCTCGCTGATGCCCTTGAGTACCCGCGGCAGCTCCCGGCGCGGGATGGTGCCGTCCATGCAGTAGTAGTCCGGCGAAATTCGCCCCACCGCCGGGAAGGCATTCTTGCGCCCGGCCCAGAAACGTACGCGCTCGGCTTCGTCGCAGGCCAGGCGCACCTCGCGGGCGCCCGCCTGGCGCAGCACCGCCGCGACTCGCTCGCAGTCGTCCTGCACGTCGGCCTCGACGCCATCGAGCTCGCACAGCAGGATCGCTGCCGCATCCACCGGGTAGCCGGCGTGGATGAAGTCTTCGGCGGCGCGAATCGCCAGGTTGTCCATCATTTCCAGGCCGCCGGGGATGATCCCGGCGGCGATGATCTCGGCCACGGCCCGGCCGGCATCCTCGACAGTGTCGAAACTGGCCAGCAGGACGCGGGCGACCTGGGGCTTGGGCAGCAGTTTGACGGTGACTTCGGTGATGATGCCGAGCATGCCCTCGGAGCCGGTGAACAGGGCCAGCAGGTCGAAACCGGGGCTGTCGAGGGCGTCGCTGCCCAAGGTCAGGCGTTCGCCTTCGACGGTGAGGATCTCGACCTTGAGCAGGTTGTGCACGGTCAGGCCGTATTTGAGGCAATGCACGCCCCCGGCATTCTCGGCGACGTTGCCGCCGATCGAGCAGGCGATCTGCGAGGAGGGGTCGGGGGCGTAGTAAAGGCCATGGGGCGCGGCGGCCTGGGAGATCGCCAGGTTGCGCACGCCCGGTTGTACACGGGCGAAACGGCCTTTGGGGTTTACTTCGAGAATGCGGTTGAAGCGCGCCATAACCAGGAGGATGCCCTTGGCCAGCGGCAATGCGCCCCCTGACAGGCCGGTGCCGGCACCGCGCGCCACCACCGGCACACCGCGCTGGTGGCACAGCTTGAGCAGGGTCTGTACCTGTTCCAGGCGCTCGGGCAGCACGACCAGCAGCGGCACGGTGCGGTAGGCCGAAAGGCCGTCGCACTCGTAGGGCTTGAGGTCCTCCGTGCGGTGCAGGACCTCGAGGTCGGGCAGCGCAGCACGCAGGGCCTGCAGCAAAGCTGGCAGGTCAACGGCCGGCAACTCACCATCGACGCGTTCGTCGTAGAGGATGTTCATGGGCTCACTCGGTTTGCCAGTTTGGGATGGCCAGATTGGAGGGTAGTACGAACAGCGCAGGGTGCGGGCGATGATGAATAGGGACAGGGTGGGGGAGGGGCCGCGGCGGCCCTGTCGCCGGCAAGCCGGCTCCCACCTGGATGGGGGGGAGCCGGCTTGCCGGCGACAGGGGTTCAATGATTGGCGATGGATTCGTCCTGGGACAGGATGGCCCTGGCGATTTCTTCGTCATTGGCCTGCAGGCCAGGATGGTCCCTGCGCACTTGTTCAAGCGCCGACTCCACATAGGCGCCACGTATCACCCCGTCACTGGCGACGAAGGCAGAGAGTTCGTCACGGGCCGGAATGATCCGTTTGTCGTCCTTGAAGGTTGAGTACAGCGAAGCGGAGACCCCGGCGGAGGTAGCGACGTCTTCCGCATCGACGTCAGCCAGGGCAGCTCCGGCAGGCAGCAGGAGCAGCAGCGCAGGGGCGAGGATTAGGTGGCGCATGTCGTGTTCTCCAATAGCGTGAAGCCGAAGGAAATTACCACTCACTGTTAAGAGGACCGGACAATCGCGGGAGTTCAATCGGCGGCAGACAAGCAGCGTCGGTCATCCCTGACAGAGCCAACCTATCAACCCGCAATAGCCACTCTATTAGAAGTCTGCCCAAGCTCGACTAGTCTTGACCGTGGCCCCGCGGATCGCGCGCGCGGGCGGCGTTCCGGCACCTGGTGCAAACCGCGCCGCCACGCCGCGCAAGCTTCGCGAGCCCTGTGTCGGAACGTGACCGACCAGACCTGATGAGGGGTAGGCATGAGCCCATGTGCTCGGCTGGAAAGAACACCTGGCATAGACCGGAAATCTGGATAACCGACCCAAAGGTAATAGCAGATGTCGAACGAATCGAAATGCCCGTTCCATCAAACCGCAGGTGGCGGCACCACCAACCGTGACTGGTGGCCTGACCAGCTCAACCTGAGGATTCTCCACCAGCACTCCGCCAAGTCCAGTCCCGACCCGGACTTCGATTACGCCAAGGCATTCAAGAGCCTCGATTTCCAGGCCTTGAAGCGTGATCTTACGGCCTTGATGACCGATTCCCAGGACTGGTGGCCGGCCGACTTCGGCCACTACGGCCCGCTGTTCATCCGCATGGCCTGGCACAGCGCCGGCACCTACCGCATCGGTGACGGCCGAGGGGGGGCAGGTTCGGGCCAGCAGCGCTTCGCTCCGCTCAACAGCTGGCCCGACAACGTCAGTCTGGACAAGGCCCGGCGCCTGCTGTGGCCGATCAAGCAGAAGTACGGCAACAAGATCTCCTGGGCCGACCTGATCGTGCTCACCGGCAACGTCGCTCTGGAATCCATGGGCTTCAAGACCTTCGGCTTCTCGGGCGGTCGCGCCGACGTCTGGGAGCCGGACGAAGACGTGTACTGGGGCTCGGAAAAGGTCTGGCTGGGTGGTGATACCCGCTATGGCAAGGAGCAGCTCAAGGCCCAACCGCCCGGGCAGGGTGACCTGGTGGCCGAGCCCGCCAAGCATGGCGAGGAACAGAATCGCAACCTGCAGGCCGAGCGCAACCTGGAAAACCCGTTGGCTGCCGTGCAGATGGGGCTGATCTACGTCAACCCGGAAGGCCCGGAAGGTGAGCCCGACCCCGTGAAGTCTGGCATAGACATCCGCGAGACCTTCGGGCGCATGGCCATGAACGACGAAGAGACCGTGGCCTTGATTGCCGGTGGCCACGCCTTCGGCAAGACCCACGGCGCAGGCCCCGCCGACAACGTCGGCCCCGAGCCGGAAGCCGCAGGCCTGGAGCAGCAGGGCTTGGGCTGGGCCAACAAGTTCGGTACTGGCAAGGGTGGCGACACCATCACCAGCGGCCTGGAAGTGACCTGGACCTCGACGCCGACGCGCTGGAGCAACGAGTACCTCAACAACCTGTTCAACTTCGAATGGGAGCTGACCAAGAGCCCGGCTGGCGCCAACCAGTGGCGACCGAAGGAGGGTAAGGGCGCAGGCACCGTGCCGGATGCCCATGATCCGGGCAAGAAGCATGCGCCGTCCATGCTCTCTTCCGACCTGGCGCTGCGTTTCGACCCGATCTACGAGCCGATCGCCCGGCGCTTCAAGGACAACCCCGACCAGCTGGCAGATGCCTTTGCCCGCGCCTGGTACAAGCTGATCCACCGCGACATGGGCCCGTTGGCGCGTTACCTCGGGCCGGAGATGCCCAACGAGGAGCTGCTCTGGCAAGACCCGCTGCCCAAGGCCGACCAGGCGGCGCCGGGTGAGCAGGACATCGCTGCACTCAAGAGCAAGATCCTCGCCTCGGGCCTGAGCGTTGGCGAGCTGGTCTCCACGGCCTGGGCTGCCGCCTCGACCTTCCGCGGCTCCGACAAGCGCGGCGGCGCCAATGGCGCCCGCCTGCGCCTGGCACCCCAGAACGGCTGGGCTGCCAACCAGGGCACCGACAAGGTGCTGGCGGCGCTGGAGAAAATCCGCGCCGAGTCCGGCAACAAGGTCTCCCTGGCCGACCTGATCGTGCTGGGCGGTACCGCCGCGGTGGAAAAGGCCGCCAAGGATGCCGGCTACAGTGGCAGTGTGAGGTTCCGCCCAGGCCGCGTCGATGCCTCCCAGGCGCAGACCGACGTCGAGTCGTTCGCCGTGCTGGAACCGCTGGCCGATGGCTTCCGCAACTTCAGCAAGGCCCGCTACAGCGTCAAGGCCGAGAAGCTGCTGCTGGACAAGGCCCAGTTGCTGACCCTGACCGCGCCGGAGCTGACCGTGTTGATCGGTGGGCTGCGGGTGCTGGGCGCCAACCATGGTGGCAGCAAGCTCGGCGTGTTCACCGACAAGCCGGGCACCTTGAGCAACGACTTCTTCCGCAACCTGCTGGACATGGGCGTGGAGTGGAAGCCGACCTCGGCCGACAACGAGGCCTTCGAGGGTCGCGACCGCAAGACCGGGCAGGTGAAGTGGAGCGGCAGCCGCGTTGACCTGGTGTTCGGCTCGCATGCCCAGTTGCGGGCATTGAGCGAGGTGTATGGCAGCAGCGATGGCAAGGACAAGTTTGTCAGGGACTTCGTGGCGGCCTGGGAGAAGGTCATGGAGCTGGACCGGTTTGATCTGAAGTAACAGGGGCTGCTTTGCGGCCCGATCGCCGGCAAGCCGGCTCCCACAGGTAGACCACAGCGCTTGAGCATTGTGGGGCCCCTGTGGGAGCCGGCTTGCCGGCGATCGGGCCGATACGGCCCTTCAGTGCAACGAAGCCTGCCGCCGCTCCCCCAGCGGTGACAAGCCGAAGAACCGGCTGTAACTCTTGGAAAAGCGCGCCGGCGAGCTGAGCCCGCAGGCCAGCGCCACCTCGCGTACCTGCACATTGCTGCGCAGCAGCAACTCCCGTGCCCGCGACAGGCGCAGCTCCAGGTAGTACTGGCTGGGCGTGCGCTGCAGGTACTTGTGGAACAGGCGCTCCAGCTGGCGCACGGTCACTTCGTTTAGGCTGGCCAGTTCTTCCAGCCCCAGCGGCTCCTCCAGGTTCGCCTCCATGATCGCCACCACCTGGCTCAACAGGGGTTGGGCACTGCCCAGCAAGGTGCGCAGTGGTACGCGCTGGCGCTCGCGCTCGCCGCGCACGCGGTCGCACAGCAGCAGTTCGGCCGCCTTGGCGGCAATTTCCTGGCCGCCTTTCTCCCGCGCCACCAGTTGCAGCATCATGTCCATGGCCGCTACGCCGCCGGAACAGGTGTAGCGGTCACGGTCCAGTTCGAACAGCTGGCTGGAGATGACGATGCCGGGGAAGTGCTCCTGCAAGGCCTGGATGTCTTCCCAATGGATGGTGCAGCGGTAGCCTTTGAGCAGGTCGGCCTTGGCCAACAGGTAGCTGCCGGTGCAGATTCCGCCCAGCGGCACCTGCTGGCGGGCCAGTTGGCGCAGCCAGTCAGTCAGCGGCCGATTGCCGCGGCCGCGGTCGATCGGGTTGGCACCCACCACGAACAACGCATCCAGCGGTGGGGTGTCGGCGATGCTGTGATCGGGCAGGATGCGCATGCCGTTGCTGGCCATCACCGGCGCGGGTTCGGCGGCGATCAGCACGCTGCGGTACAGGGTGCGGCGGGCGGCCAGGTTGGCCATGCGCAGGGTTTCCACCGCTGAGGCCAGGCCGATGGTGGTGAAGTTGGGCAGGACCAGAAAACCGAAGGTCCTGGTGCGCGAAGGGGTTAGGATGGCAGGAGCGGGGTGGACCATTGCGATCTTCCTGTGCAAGCTGAGGCATAGTTCGTCAGGGGCAGTGGGAAAAACAGGCCTCGCACGTTTCTTGTTGTTATGGGTCGTTGCCGGGTGATCTTACACCCCGCACGCAGCGACCAGGAATGGACCTGATTGCAGACAGAAGGTGACCTACGTGAACCCCGATTCCATGCTGGCGGCGCTGCCAGGTTTCGCCATCGCCGCAGACGCGATCCAGGTGCTGCCCGACGCCGCCACTTACCGCGCCTGCCTGCTCGAACGGATTGCCGCCGCGACCCGGCGCATCGTCATCGTCGCGCTGTACCTGCAGGAGGACGAGGCCGGGCAGGAGGTGCTCGATGCCCTGTATCAGGCCAAGGCCGTCCGGCCGAACCTGGAGATCGTCATCGTGGTCGACTGGTTCCGTGCTCGCCGTGGCCTGCTGGGGGCCGGGCGGCAGCCGGGCAATGCCGCCTGGTACCAGGCCCAGCGCCAGTTGCGCGGGCTGGATGTGGTGATCCATGGGGTGCCGGTGCAAACCCGCGAACTGTTCGGCGTGCTGCACCTCAAGGGCAGCATCATCGACGACTGCGTGATCTACACCGGGGCGAGTCTGAACAACGTCTACCTGCACCGTTTCGACCGCTATCGCCTGGACCGCTACCACCTGTTCCAGTCGGCGCCCCTGGCCGATGCCATGGTCGACCTGGTCAAGCGCCTGCTGCACCACACCGCCACGCCGCGCCTGGACCTGCCGGCGCCGCAGATGCGCAACCTGCGTGGCGATATCCGCCGCCTGCGTGCGCGGCTGCGGCGCATGGCCTATGACGCGCCGGCGGCCGCGTCGGGGCCGGGGCTGCGGGTGGTGCCACTGCTCGGCGTCGGCCGAGGCAACCCGCTCAACCGTGCGCTGTGCGCGCTGCTGGCCGCGGCCCGCACGCAGATGATCATCAGCACGCCGTACTTCAACCCGCCGCGGGTGGTGATGCGCGAGCTGGACCACGCCCTGGACCGCGGCGTGCAGGTCGAACTGATCGTCGGCGATCGTACCGCCAACGACTTCTACATCGCCCCGGGCGAGCCGTTCAGTGCCAGCGGCGCGTTGCCGTACCTGTACGAAGACAACCTGCGCGCCTTCGCCCGGCGTCGCCACGCCGCCATCGCCAGTGGTCAGCTGGTGATACGGATCTGGAACGACCCGGGCCATACCTTCCATGCCAAGGGGGTGTGGGTCGACCAACGTTATTCGCTGCTGACCGGCAACAACCTCAACCCACGCGGCTTCAACCTGGACCTGGAAAACGGCCTGTTGATCGATGACCCCCTGGGGCAGTGGCTGGCGCCTCGGGAAGCGGAGCTGGAGGGCATTCGCCGGCATGCACCGAAGATCGGCTCGGCGCAAGATCTGGGTGTCAAGGCGGAGCATCCCAAGGAAGTGCGCAAGTTCCTCCGTCGCCTGCATTACAGCCGTCTGGAACCGTTGATCAAGCGGGTGCTCTGAGGCGTGAAGGGCTCTCTGAAAAGTCATGGCGAACGGCTACAATCTGGCGTTTTCCACGTTAACCAGATAGGCCAATTCCTTCATGGCGCTCGATCCACCCACGATGCTGACCATCTCGATAGCCCTGGCCGCGGCCGCTGCCCTGTACCTGGCGATCGAATGGCGCAGCGTCCGTGAACCTTCGTTATTGTTCTGGAGCGCAGGGTTCGCCACCATCACGGTCGGCTCGACCCTGGCGCTGTTGCGCGGCATCGGCCTGTTGCTGATTGGCATCTGGTTCGCCAATGGCTTGCTGGTGCTGGCCCACGGGTTCTTCTTGTGGGGCGTGTTGCGCTTTACCCAGGCTCGGGTGTCCCGGGGCTGGCTGCTGATCGTGCTGGTGTGGTTCGCCTTGCTGCTGTTACCGGTGGGGCCGCAGTGGTCCAAGGTCATGCTGATGGTCAACTCACTGCTGGTGGCCTTGCTCACGCTCAAGGCCAGCTTCCTGCTGCGGCCCCACGGCAAGTCATTGAGCGTGGGCGCGGTGCAGCTGCGCTACGTGCTGCTCATCCACGGCCTGTTCTATGTGGCCAAGGCCGTCATCGCAGTCACCCCAGGCACGCTGATCGACCTGGCGACCTTCGGTGGCCTGATCATCCAGATTTCACTGGTCGAGGGGGCGATGGCGATCATGCTGATCGCGTTGTCGATGACCGGTACCGTGCGCTATCGCCGCGAGGAGCGGATCGCGCGGCTGGCCGCGCGTGATCCGCTGACCGCGTTGTACAACCGCCGTGCCCTGGAAGTGCGGGCCACGCACCTGTTCAAGGAGGTGAGCCCGGCGCGCCCAGGCGCGCTGTTGCTGATCGACATCGACAACTTCAAGCTGGTCAACGACCTGCATGGCCATGCAGCCGGCGACCGTTTGCTGGTGACGCTTAGCGAGATGATCCGTGGCGTGCTGCCGGAGCGCGCGCTGGCGGCGCGTCTGGGTGGCGACGAGTTCGTCATCCTGCTGAGGAATGCCAGCAGCGAACAGGTGGTGGAGCTGGGCGGGCTGTTGCGTACGCAGTTCCAGCATTTTGCCGAGCAGGCCATGCCGACGCCTCAGGCGGTGACGCTGAGTATCGGCGCCAATCTGTTCGACCAGCCGCCGGCGAGCCTGGCGGCGTTGATCGAGCAGGGGGATGTGGCGTTGTATCAGTCCAAGCGGGGTGGGCGGGACAGTATTCGGCTGATTGACCGGACCGTGGTGAGCACGGTCAGGTAACGGGCTGCAAGGCAGCCCCAGGGATGTCAGGTCACAACCTGATAGCAAGGCACATAGGCCGCACCACCCGGCAACTTCATCCGATGCTGGTCGACAAACGCCTGCAACAGGCGCCCCAACGGCTCCAGCACCGCACTGTCACCGCGAATCTGGTACGGCCCGTGCTCTTCGATCAGGCGGATGCCCTTGTCCTTGACGTTGCCCGCGACGATCCCGGAAAACGCCCGGCGCAGGTTGGCCGCCAGTTCGTGTGCCGGCAATTCGCGGCGCAGGCCCAGTTCGGCCATGTTGGCGTGGGTCGGGTCGAACGGGCGCTGGAAGCCTTCGTCGATCTTCAGCAGCCAGTTGAAGTGGAAGGCGTCGTTGCGCTCGCGGCGGAACTGCTTGACGTCCTTGAGCCCCTCGACCATGTGCCGTGCCACTTCGGCCGGGTCATCGATGATGATCTGGTAATGCCGCTGGGCAGCTTCGCCGAGGGTGGCGCCGACGAAGGCATGCAACTGCATCAGGAACGGCTCGGCACTGCGCGGCCCGGTGAGCACGACCGGGAAGGGCAGGTCCTGGTTGTCCGGGTGCATGAGGATGCCGAGCAGGTAGAGGAATTCCTCGGCGGTACCGGCGCCACCGGGGAAGATGATGATGCCATGGCCGACACGGACGAAGGCTTCAAGGCGCTTCTCGATGTCCGGCAGGATCACCAGTTCGTTGACGATCGGGTTCGGCGCCTCGGCGGCGATGATGCCCGGCTCGGTGAGGCCCAGGTAGCGGCTGCCGTGCATGCGCTGCTTGGCGTGGGCGATGGTCGCGCCTTTCATCGGGCCCTTCATGACGCCCGGGCCGCAGCCGGTGCAGACGTCCAGCTTGCGCAGGCCCAGTTCGTGGCCGACCTTCTTGGTGTACTGGTATTCCTCGCTGCTGATCGAGTGGCCGCCCCAGCACACCACCATCTTCGGCTCCACGCCCGGGCGCAGGGTACGGGCGTTGCGCAGCAGGTGGAAGACGTAGTCGGTGATGCCCTGGGAGCTTTCCAGGTCAATGCGCTGGCTGGCCAGCTCGCTTTCGGTATAGACGATGTCGCGCAGGGCGCTGAACAGCATTTCACGGGTGCTGGCGATCATTTCGCCATCGACGAAGGCGTCGGCCGGAGCGTTCAGCAGCTCCAGGCGAACGCCCCGGTCTTGTTGGTGAATGCGCACCTCGAAGTCCTTGTAGGCTTCGAGGATGGTCTTGGCATTGTCGACATGGGCGCCGGTGTTGAGGATGGCAAGGGCGCACTGGCGGAACAGGGTGTAGAGACTACCGGTACCGACTTCGCTCAGTTGCTGGACTTCACGTTGCGACAGCGTCTCCAGGCTGCCTTTGGGGCTGACGGATGCATTGATGACATGGCGTTGGGGCATCTAAGTCTTTCCTGTGCAGGTAAAACATCCTTCTCTGCCACCACCTTATGTCATGCGAAGAGCTTTTGCACACCCAGCGTAATCGCCAGCCCGCCACCGAGCAGCCAGAGGTTGAGGATCGCCCCGGTGGCCAGCGCGCGTGGCCCGGCCTGGCGGATCTGGCTGTAGCGGGTTTCCATGCCCAAGGCGGTCATGGCCATGGTCAGGGCGAAGGTGTCGAGGCTGTTGATCACGCCGGTCACGTTGCCCGGCAGGATCTGCAGCGAATTCACCAGCACCAGGCCGAGGAAGCCGAAGGCGAACCAGGGCAGGGCGATACGGCCTTTGCCGTGTGCGTGGTGGGCCTGGCGAGAACGGTTGATCCACAGGCCCACGATCAGCAGCACAGGCACCAGCAGCATCACCCGGGTCATCTTGACGATGGTGGCGATGTGCGTGGCCTCGGGGCTGATGTTGCTGGCCGCGCCCACCACCTGGGCGACTTCGTGAACGGTGCCGCCGAGGAACAGGCCGGCGCTGACGGTATCCAGCGGTATCCAGCCGGCATTGATCGCCACGGGGAAGATGAACATCGACAGGGTGCCGAACAGCACCACGCTGCCTACGGCCATGGCGCTCTTGTGCGGCGCGCTGCGCAGCGCCGATTCGAAGGCCAGCACCGCGGCAGCGCCGCAGATGGCACTGCCGGCGGCGGTCAGCAGCGCGGTGTCGCGGTCCAGCTTGAACAGTTTCATGCCAACCCACAGGCCGATCAGCAGGGTACTGACCACCACCAGCAGCGAGACCGTCAGGCCCGACCAGCCGACCTCGGCGATTTCCTGCAGACTCACCCGCAGGCCGAAGAAGGCCACGGCGATGCGCAGCAGTTTGCGTGCGGAAAAGTTGATGCCCGCCGCCCAGCTGGCCGGCACGCCATCGCGCAGGGCGTTACCGTACAGGGCGCCGGCGACGATGCCGACGATCAGTGGGCTGATGCCCAGATTGGCGATGGCAGGTACTGACGCCAGTTGCGTGACGGCAATGGCGAACAGCGCGACGAACAGGATGCCATTGAGCTGCCCCCGGGTGGAGAGGGTGGGCGCAAAAGCGGGATTGGACGGAACCGTGGCCATGTGAGTCCTCCGGGACATTTTTTGACATGGCTTACGTTAATCCGGTTATAAGCTTATAAAAAATCGTAATTTAGAATGGCAAGTATCCGTTTAGCTGATATTTTTTAATCATGACCCCAGAACAGCTGATAACGTTTGCCACCGTTGCCGAACACGGCAACATCAGCCATGCGGCCCAGGCCCTGCATCTTTCCCAGCCGGCTGTCTCCGGTCAGCTCAAGCTGCTTCAGGAAGCGTTCGGCGAGCCGCTGTACCAGCGTGCCGGCCGTGGCGTGCGGCTGACGGCTGCCGGCGAGCAGTTGCTGGCCCATGCCGAGCGCCTGCGCGAGACCTTCCGCCAGGCCCAGGCGCTGCGCGAAGCCATGCGCGGGCTGGAGCGCGGCACCTTGCGCATCGGCGCCAGCACCACGCCGGCCAGCTACCTGCTGCCGTATTTGCTCGCCGACTTCCATGCGCGCTACCCGGATGTGCTGGTGACCACCACACACGGCAATACGGCGGAGATCGTCGCCGAGCTGGGCAGTGTCGATATCGCCCTGATCGAAGGTCCGCCCGGGCAGGAGCTGCCCCTGGGGACCGGGGTGACGCTTTGGCGAGAGGATGAGATCGTGGCCGTGGTGCCCAACGGCCACCCACTGGCCGATGCCCAGCAGCACACCCTGGAAGCGCTTGGCGAATACCCGTTGGTGCTGCGTGAAAGCGGCTCCGGGGTCAGGCAGATCGTCGAACGAGCCTTTGCCCGCAGCGGTGTGGCGATGCGCGTGGCGCTGGAGATTGCCGGGGTAGAGGGGGTGAAGGAGGCCGTGCGGGCAGGGATGGGCATCGGCTTCGTGTCGGCGATGTCGATCCGCCACGAAGATGGCGCGTTGCAGCAGGTGCGAATTGCACCGCAGCCGCTGGTGCGCAGGTTTTCGATCTTGCTGCCGCATGCTGCCACACCGTCTCGGGTGGCAGCACGGTTCATGGAGTTGTGCCTGGCGCCGTCTTACCTCGTTTGACGGTGATGGCTGGTGTTTATCTGTGGGAGCCGGCTTGCCGGCGATAGGGCCCTGCAGGCAAAGCGACTTATGCAGCAGCCAGCTTGGCGCTCATCTGCCGACGACGATAGGCGCTGTCACGGCTGGCCAACCACCAGTACAGCGGCGAGGTGATCACCAGCCCCACCAGCCAAGACAGGTCGGCACCGTTGATGTGCTCGGAAATCGGCCCGACGTACAGCGGCGTGTTCATGAACGGGATCTGCACCACGATGCCCACGGCGTAGGCGAGCAGTGCCTGCGGGTTGTAGCGCCCGTAGATGCCGCCATCGACCTTGAAGATCGACTGGATGTCGTAGTCGCCTTTGTGGATCACATAGAAGTCGATCAGGTTGATCGCCGTCCACGGCACCAGCACCACCAGCAGCACCAGCACCATGTCGACGAAGTGGCCGATGAAGTCTGCCGAGGCGAACACCGCCACCACGCAGCAGGCCGCCAGCACGATCAGCGACAGCACCGCACGGCTCTTGGCGGTGGGGATCCAGCGGTAGGCGAAGGTCTGGATCAGGGTAATGATCGACAGCACCGCGCCATACAGGTTGAGGGCGTTGTGGCTGATCACGCTGAGCAGGAACAGCACCAGCATGATCGGGCCGAGCGTGCCGGTGGCCAGCTTGACCGCGTCCATGGTGTCCATGCCGGCAGGAATGGCCAGTACCGCTACCGCGCCAAAGATGAACGACAGGCTCGAACCCAGGGCCGAGCCCAGGTAGGTGGTCCAGAAGGTCGACGAGACTTTCACGTCGGCCGGCAGGTAGCGCGAGTAGTCCGACACATAGGGGGCGAAGGCGATCTGCCACAGCGCCGCCAGCGACACGGTGGCCAGCCAGCCGGCCAGGTTGAAGCCGCCACGGGTCAGGAAGTCGTCGCTTTGCACGTGGGTGAAGATGTAGCCGAAGCCGACCACGATGCCGATGCCCAGCACCCAGGTGCCGATGCGGTTGAGCACGTGGATGAAGCGGTAGCCGATGATGCCGATGATCCCCGAGCCCAGCGCACCGACGACGATGCCGACCGGCACCGGTACCGAATCGACCACGCCGTGCAGCGATTTACCGGCCAGCACGATGTTGGAGGCGAAGAAGCCGATGTACATCACCCCGGCGATCACCACCACCAGCAATGCACCGAGCGAGCCGAACTGGGCGCGGCTCTGGATCATCTGTGGGATGCCCATCTGCGGGCCCTGGGCCGAGTGCAGCGCCATCAGCACACCGCCGACCAGGTGGCCGACCAGGATGGCGACGATGCCCCACACCAGGCTCAGGTGAAACAGCTGCACGCCCAGCGCGCCGGTGACGATGGGCAGCGGTGCAATGTTGCCGCCGAACCACAGTGTGAACAGATCCCTTACCTTTCCATGGCGGTCTTGCGGGGGCACGTAGCCGATCGTGTGTTTTTCTATCAGGGGTGCCGAGTTGGCTGCACTGGTCATGACTGACTCCAAGGCAAGGTTGGGCATCGGGTGTTGCCCGGGTACGTGCCGGCGAAGGGCGACGCGTTCTTGTTGGAGCGATGATGCGGGGTGCGGGGGGAAGGAGAAATTAGTAAATATGTGCCCATAAACGTTAAAAAAGCTAAGGCTGACAAAAGGTTAAGGGATGAGTGGTAGCAACAAGCGGGCCACCGGGCTGGAAGGGCCGGGTTTGGCGGGTTGGGGAGGGGGTTAACTCAAGCGGGTGTGTCGGGTTGGTGCAAGATGCTCGTTTGCAGTGCAGGTGAATGGGGGGCCAGTAGAGGCAACCTGTCTACATCGGCAGCATCCGGTCCTGAATGACCTCTTTCATCACCAGCGTCGAGCTCAAGCGCTTCACATTGGGAATGCTGGTCAACTGCTCGTCATACAGCTTCTGAAACGCCGGCAGGTCCTTGGCCACCACATGCAGCAGGTAGTCCGGGTCGCCAAACAGCCGCTGCGCTTCGACGATCTGCGGGATCTCGCCCACCGCCGCCTCGAAATCCGCCACCGGCTGACGCGTCACTTCGCGCAGGGTGACGAACACCAGCGCGGCAAAATTCAGCCCCAGCGCGCTCGGTGCCAGGCGAGCGTGGTAGCCGAGGATGGCACCGCTTTCTTCGAGGGCCTTGAGCCGTCGATGACAGGGCGACAGGCTCACGCCCACGCGGTCGGCCAGTTCAGTTACCGAGAGGCGGCCGTCCTTTTGTAGTTCGGCAAGAATCTTGCGATCAGTGCGGTCCATTGGGAAGAATCTTCCAGTAAGAAGCGGTAGCGAGGGAATATACGAAAGAAAATCCTCCAGCGAAATCTTTAGGCTTTCTTCATCCGCAAATCATGTGAAGGAAGACTGCAAGTGGCAATCAGTGTGCTGACGGCGTTCTGGGCCGTGTCGTTGCTGTTCGTGATTACCCCCGGTGCCGACTGGGCCTATGCCATCTCCGCCGGCATGCGTGGGCGCTGGGTGATGCCGGCGGTGGCCGGCATGCTCTCCGGGCATTTTCTGGCGACCCTGGTGGTGGCGGCGGGGGTGGGCAGCCTGTTGGCCGGGCACCCGTTGGCATTGACGCTGCTTACGCTGGCTGGCTCCGTCTACCTGCTGTGGCTGGGAAGCAACCTGCTGCTCAAGCCCGCGGTGCCCGAGGTGGGGCAGGGTGACGCTGAAGAATCCGGCTCGCGCTGGGCGTTCAAGGGCTTTTGCGTGAGCGGGCTCAACCCCAAGGTGTTCCTGCTGATCCTGGCTCTGCTGCCGCAGTTCACCGATCCGCAGTCGAGTTGGCCGGTGCCGATGCAGATCCTGCTGCTGGGGTTGGTGCACCTGTTCAGTTCGCTGGTGATCTACTCGCTGGTGGGGTATGGCGCCAAGGCGGTGCTGAGCACCCGGCCGGGGGCGGCCAAGATGGTGGGCAGGGTGTCGGGGCTTGCGATGATTCTGGTGGCCATGGGGTTGATCGTCGGGCAGCTGGGTTGAGGCTGCCGGCGATAGGACCGGTACGGACCGTTGATCGGCCGGTAAAATCCTTGGGAACGAACCGGCCCGCGCACACCTCTCATCCTCAGATGGATGGCAATGTGCCCGGGACTTCCCAGACATGAAAGTGCTTCAGCAACACGATCCCCTTACCACGCCACCGCACTTCCTGCTCAATGGTGGTGCCATCGGCAACCTGCTGCAGTCGATGGACTGGAGCGATTCGCCACTCGGCCCGCTTCAGGGCTGGTCGCCCCACTTGCAGGCCGTGATGGCCACGTTGCTGCCGGCCCAAGCGCAATTCGTGCTGTTCTGGGGGGCTGCCTACACCGCGCTCTACAACGACGCCTATGCACCGACCATCGGCACCAAGCACCCCCAGGCGCTGGGGCGGCCGGGCGAGGAAAACTGGCGTGAACTGTGGGACGATCTCGAACCTCTGTTGCGCAGCGTGCGTGAAACCGGTCAGACCTTCTCGGCCAAGGATCGCCCCTTCTACATGGAGCGTCGCGGGCTGGGCGAAACCGTCTACTTCGACGTCTCCTATTCCGCCGTGCGAGAGGCCGACGGCAGTGTCGGCGGGGTGCTGTGCCTGGTCACCGAGACCACCGAACGGGTACGTTTCCAACAGCGCCAGGCATTTTTGCTCGAATTGAACCGGACCTTGCCTGGGCTGGGCGAGGCGGAACGCATCGAGGCCTATGTCGTGAGTCGCCTCGCCGAGCAACTGGGGGCACAGCAGGTGTGCTTCGGCGAAGACCAAGGCGACGGCGAACGTTTCAAGGTTGCCCAGGACTGGGCTGATGGCATGCCATCGATGGTCGGTCAGCACAGCTATGCAACGTACGGCGCGTCGTTGCGCGAGCAGCTGGCAGCAGGCCAGGTGGTGCAGCAGGCCTATGAAAGCGCAGCGACGCCTGTGGGCGGTCTGTGCGCCAGCCTGCATGTGCCGGTCCTGCGCGGCGGTCGCCTGGAGGCGATGCTCGGCGTGCACTTTCGCAATCCGCGTCACTGCTTCGAAGACGAATGCCAGCTGGTGGAAGACGCTGCCAAGCAAGCTTGGGCAGCGATAATCCATGCCCGTGCCGAGCGCGCCCTGCACCTGCTCAACGAAAGCCTCGAAGAGCGCGTCGCGGCGGTGTTGGCAGAGCGCGAGGCGGCGATGCTGCAACTGCACGAAGCGCACAAGCTGGAAATGATCGGGCAACTGACCGGTGGCATCGCCCATGACTTGAACAACATGCTCACGCCGATCATCGCCTCTTTCGAACTGATGCGCCGGCACCCACACTCCGAACGTGCTCCGCGCCTGATCGATGGTGGCCTGCAGGCTGCCGAGCGGGCGCGCAACCTGGTCGGGCGCCTGCTCAGTTTCGCCCGTCGCCAGACCCTCAAGCCGCAAGCTGTGTCGCTGGCCGTGCTGGTGGAGGAGATGCACGAACTCATGGCCCGCTCGCTGGGGCCGACCATCGCCGTGCGGGTGCAGATCGATCCGACGCTGCCCGCAGTGGTGGTCGATCCGCATCAACTGGAGCTGGCCCTGCTCAACCTGGTGGTCAATGCCCGCGATGCCATGGTCGACGGCGGCGCGCTCAGCATCGCCGCCGGTCTCATGGTCGATGGGCCGCCGAAGCCCACAGGGCTGGTCACCGGTGCGCTGGTCTGGCTGCAGGTGCGCGACAGTGGTTGCGGCATGAGCGAGGAGCAGTTGCGGCGTTGCATCGAGCCGTTCTATTCCACCAAAGGCGTGGGCAAGGGCACTGGCCTTGGGCTACCGATGGTACAAGGACTGGCGGTGCAATCAGGTGGCGGCTTCACGATTCGATCGCAGCAGGGGGAGGGGACCGAAGCCACGTTGTGGCTGCCAATCAGCGGCATCGCGGCGATTGAGCGTGACAGCGAAATGGTCGATGTGCCACTGGCCGAACGTGCGAGCCGGGTGTTGCTGGTGGATGACGAGGAAATCGTGCGCCATGCCACGGCCTTGCAATTGCGCGACCTGGGTTATGACGTGACCGAAGCCGCCAGTGCGGCGGCAGCCTTGCAGTTGGTGGAGCAAGGTTGGCTGCCGGATGTGCTTGTGACCGACCATGTCATGGCTGATATGACTGGCGTGCGTTTTGCCCAGCAACTGCGCGAGCGTCAGGCCGATCTGCCGGTGTTGATCATCACCGGCTACGCCAACCTGACACCCAGGGAACTCAAGGGCTTCGAGGTGTTGCGCAAGCCGTATCGACGTGCCGAACTGGCGCAGAGTGTGGCAAGGCTGCTGAACAGGCACTAGCGGATCGAAATTAACGGAAGCCTGCCACAGTCCATTTGGTTTCTTCGAGCAGCCGACGGTTGTTGGCCGTTCGCGCATCCCCCATCGGAACGCCATCCATGAGACGTTCCGGATCCGACCAGAAGGGTACTCGGACACTGTTGGCCGCTTCCACGGTAGCCATCACCGTACGCCATCCGGGTTCGTTCTCTGGTTCATGAATGAAGCCGTGTCCATGGACAAATGGGCCGTCGTCGTCATCGAAGTACTCATGGGACGCCCCTTGCAAATGGGCGATCTCGTGGGCGGTGGTAAAGCGCCAGACCCCGACGCATTTCAGGTTGACGTAGGCGAAGGCAGTGTCTGCAGTGGCCGGCCTTGCCGAAGCACGACCACAGGCTTCCATGATGGTATCGACGAGTAGCACCACGACATCTGCCTTGAGTTCGTCTCGCATCTGGTGCACATCGTCCATGAATCCATCGGCAGGTGCCACAAGCCTTCTCAGGTCGATGTCGGGGCTGCTGCTGTGCTGCTCGTAGTCCAGTTGCCTGAAGGCGGCGAGTTCCAGGGACATGTCGATGCCGCTGTTGAGGTAAGTCTGGTTCGACTCTTCGATGGCCAGATGCGCCAACGCCTGCAAATCCTCATGAGCTTCACCCGCGTTCTTGGTCCCGACGATCAGTACACGGACAGTCGCATGGCCAGGCTCGTGGGGCTGAGGCTTGCGTGTGGCCTGGCTTGCCGAGGCCATCGGCGCGTCGTCAGACGCGTGATCCGGTGGCAGTTTCGCACCATCCACTTGCTCCAGCACATAGCCGTCGCTGGCGGGGAGCAGACGGAACACCTGGCCATTCCAGCGCAGTGAGCCGGAGACTTGGCCGTTCGAGAGGACGAGCACTATGCCGTTCATTGCAGCTGCCAGCATACCTGCGGTGGGGGCCGCCTGGCCCGCTTCGCTCAGTGAGCCGTACCATACCAGCGTGCCGTCATCCCGGCTGAAAGCTTGCGATCTGTGCGCAGTCAGGCTGTATTGATCAGCCAGGTTCAGTTCGAGCTTTTCGGTACTTTGCGTCAATGCGTCGACGGCGACCTTGGCTGACCACTGTTTGGAGATCCAGGCCGCTTGCGGGCCTGCTTTGCCCTGGCCTGTCGAAAGGAAATCGGTACTGGTCGTACGGGCCATCCAGAACAGCGCTGCAATGGCCAACAGCCCAGCCCCAATTGTCAGCTTGCGCATTTCTTCCATCTCCCTCACCACGTGAAGGCACGACCTGCCAAAAGCCGGTCATCTGCCCAAGATGAGGGAACGGTATCAGTCGAACCCGGGCCGCGAACCTGGCAAAAATATCAGGTTGGCAGAGCCGGTGATGGCTCAGCGAATGAAATGCACCTTGCCGGTATCGTCGTTGCCCATGTAGATCCCGTACACCCCAGCCTGGCGCTCGAGGATGTAGCGTTCGAGGATCTGCCGGATCGCCGGGTAATAGATTTCGTCCCAGGGGATCTCGTGCGGTTCGAAGAACTTGTAGGCCAGTGTCTCCGGCCCGTACTGCCCGGTTTCTTCGATGGCGATGGCGCGGAAGATGATGTAGACCTCGGAGATTGTAGGCACGCTGAAGATCGAGTACGGCGAGACGATTTCGCCGCGCACGCCGCTTTCTTCCCACACCTCGCGCAAAGCCGCCTGCTCGGTGGTTTCGCCAGCCTCCATGAACCCGGCGGGCAAGGTCCAGGTGCCTGGGCGCGGCGGGATCGCGCGCTGACACAACAGGTACTTGCCATCGCGCTCGATGATGCAGCCGGCGATGATCTTCGGGTTGACGTAGTGGATGTAGCCGCAGCCGGTGCAGTGCAGGCGCTCGTGGGTGTCGCCGGTGGGAACGCCCCGGGCCAGTTCCGTGGTGCAGTGCGGACAGTAGCGCGGGGCGGTGGGCATGGTCAGCGGCCTATGCGAGGTTCTTTGAGAACCAGGGGCTCGACGATGTCGCGCACCTTGGTGTTGTCGTCCTGCTTCTGGCGCAGGTAGTCCAGGGCCACCTTGGCGGCGGCACGGACGTGATCGACCGAGGCCTGGTGGGCGGCCAGCGGGTCGCCGCCCTTGATCGCCTCGACGATCTTCTCCATTTCACGGTTGCTGGCGCCGCGGCGGTTCTCTTGCGACACCGAGGTGGCGCGCAGGTAGCTGATACGGGCCTGCAGCTGGCGCAGCTGCTGCGCCGCGACCTGGTTGCCGGAGCCTTCCAGGAGCACGTCGTAGAAGCCTTGCACCGAGTCCAGCACCTGTTGCAGCTCGCCTTCCTCGAGCGCCTCGCGGTTGACCTCCAGTGCCCGTTCCAGGGCGCGGATGTCCTTGGCCTTGGCGTTGAGGGTGAACAGCTGCACGATCAGGCCTTCGAGCACGCAGCGCAGCTCGTAGATGTCGCGGGCATCTTCCAGGGTGATGATGGCCACGCGCGGGCCCTTGGCGTCGGCGAACTCCACCAGCCCTTCGGATTCCAGGTGGCGCAGGGCTTCGCGCACCGAAGTGCGGCTGACCCCGAGGCGGTCGCAGAGGTCGCGCTCGACCAGGCGGTCGCCCGGGAGCAGGTGGAAATTCATGATCGCTCCACGCAGCTTGTCGAGCACGATTTCGCGCAGGGTTACGGGGTTGCGGTTGACCTTGAAGCTGTCGTCGAGTGGCTGGCGTTTCATCAGGTGCGCTCTTTATGAGGCTGTTGCGCCAACATCACGGAACACCCCGAACCGAGGCATTCCTTGCAGTGGTTCGAACAGCCCGTTGTTAACGGGTTGACTCCGCATCGGTTTCGGCGAACGCTTCACGGGCCAGGCGGAAACTGTCCACCGCCGCGGGCACGCCGCAATAAATGCCGACCTGGAGCAGGATCTCGCGAATCTGTTCACGACTCAGGCCATTACGCAATGCACCGCGGATATGCAGCTTGAGCTCGTGGGGCCGGTTGAGCGCGGAAATCATGGCCAAGTTTATCATGCTGCGCTCTTTGAGCGACAAGCCTTCGCGACCCCAGACATGGCCCCAGCAGTACTCGGTGACCAGTTCCTGCAGGGGCTTGGTGAAGTCGTCGGCGTTCTGGATGGAACGGTTGACGTAGTCCTCGCCCAGCACTTGGGTGCGGATCGCGAGGCCTTTGTCGTACTTTTCGTTGCTCATTGCTTCGCTCCGAATGAAAACAGGGGCCGCAACCGAGGGTGAGAGGGTAGCGCGGCCCCTAAAAAGGGGGGGACGGGGCCGCTTCGCGGCCCAATCGCTGGCAAGCCAGCTCCCACAAGACCTGTAGGAGCCGGCTTGCCGGCGATTGGGCTGCAAGGCAGCCCCCAAGGGCTCAACCCAGCGGCGGCAGGGCGCCCAGCTTGCCCTTGTGATAGACCATCGGCGTCACCGGATCGGCCGGCAGCACCAGGTTGGTCACCGCGCCGACGATGATCGCGTGATCACCGCCGTCGTACTCGCGCCACAGTTCGCACTCGATGATCGCCGTGGCCTTGGCCAGCAACGGGTTGCCCAGCTCGCTCAGGTGCCAGTCGATGCCCTTGGCCTTGTCCTTGCCCTTGCCCTTGCCCGCGAAGGCATAGGCCTCGGCGGTCTGGTCGGCGGACAGCAGGTGGATGGCGAACTGCTTGCTGTCGCGCAGGATCGGGTAGGTGTCGGAGGCGTAGTTGGGGCAGAACAGCACCAGCGCCGGCTCGATCGACAGCGCGCTGAACGCGCTGGCGGTGATGCCGACGATGCCGCCGTCGGCATCCAGGGTGGTGACCACCGTGACACCGGACGGGAACGAGCCCATCACGTCTTTGTAGATGCCTGGTTCGATCATCTCGTGCTACCTCTCAACGCATCACAAACGGATCGGGCATCGGCGCGGTGGACAGGTTGATCCACACGGTCTTCAGCTCGGTATAGGCCAGCACCGAATCGATGCCGCTTTCACGGCCGTAGCCGCTGTTCTTGAACCCGCCGATCGGCGCCATGGCAGACACCGCGCGGTAGGTGTTGACCCAGATGATCCCCGAACGCACGTCGCGGGCCAGGCGGTGGGCACGGCCCAGGTCGCGGGTCCAGATACCGGCCGCGAGGCCGAACTGCGAGTCGTTGGCCATCGCCAGGGCTTGTTCCTCGGTCTTGAAGCGGATCACCGCTGCGACCGGGCCGAACACTTCTTCCTGCATGATGGTCATCGAGTTGCTGTCGCATTCGAACAGGGTCGGCTCGTAGAACCAGCCGTCACCCTCGACCTCGGCGCGCTTGCCACCCAGGTGCAGCTTGGCGCCTTCGGCCTTGGCAGCAGCCACCAGGCCTTCGACCACGGCCAGTTGCTGGGCGGTGGCCATCGGGCCCATTTCGCTGGCGTCGTCCTGCGGGTTGCCGATGCGGATGCGCTTGGCGCGCTCGATCAGGCGGGCAACGAACTCATCGAAGATCTCGTCCTGCACCAGCAGGCGCGAGCCGGCCACGCAGCTCTGGCCCGAGGCGGCATAGATGCCGGCGACGGCGCCGTTGATGGCGCTGTCCAGGTCGGCGTCGGCGAAGATGATGTTCGGCGACTTGCCGCCCAGTTCCAGCGACAGCTTGGCGAAGTTCTCGGCGCTGCTGCGCACCACGTGGCGGGCGGTGGCGGCGCCGCCGGTGAAGGCGATCTTGCGCACCAGCGGGTGGCGGGTCAGCGCAGCGCCGGTGCTTGGACCGTAGCCGGTGACGACGTTGACCACGCCTGCCGGGAAGCCGGCCTCATGGGCCAGGCGGGCCAGCTCGAGGATGGTCGCCGAGGCATGCTCGGACGGCTTGAGCACGATGGTATTGCCTGCAGCCAAGGCCGGCGCCAGCTTGATCGCCGTCAGGTACAGCGGGCTGTTCCACGGA
Organism: Pseudomonas plecoglossicida NBRC 103162 = DSM 15088; assembly: GCF_000730665.1. Taxonomy (GTDB): domain Bacteria; phylum Pseudomonadota; class Gammaproteobacteria; order Pseudomonadales; family Pseudomonadaceae; genus Aquipseudomonas; species Aquipseudomonas plecoglossicida. The sequence goes on along the minus strand of NZ_BBIV01000014.1, from coordinate 47,647 downwards.
ATGATCCCGGCCACCACGCCGATCGGTTCGTGCACGGTGTAGGCGAACAGATCCGGCTTGTCCAGCGGCAGGGTGCCGCCTTCGAGCTTGTCGGCAAGGCCCGCGGTGTAGTGGAAGAATTCCGGCAGGTAGCCGACCTGGCCGCGGGTCTCGCGGATCAGCTTGCCGTTGTCGCGGCTTTCCAGCTGGGCCAGGTGTTCCTTGTTCTCGGCGATCAGGTCACCCAGGCGACGCAGCAGCTTGCCGCGTGCGGTGGCGGTGATGCTGCGCCATGCCGGGCTTTCGAAGGCGCGCTGGGCAGCCTGCACGGCCAGCTCGACATCGGCTTCGTCGGCGTCGGGCAGTTGCGCCCAGGCTTGCGCGGTGGCCGGGTTGAGGCTGTCGAAGGTCTTGCCGCTCTGGGCATCGAGCCATTGGCCGTCGATGCACATCTGGAAACGAACGAGGGTCATGCAACAATCCCCTTGGCGGATTCGGTGAGGGTGCGGGCTTGGCTGAGGAAGTCCAGGAGCATCTTGTTGACTTCCCGCGGCGCTTCTACCGGCATCATATGTCGTTGTTCGGCGAGGACCACGCTTTGCGCGCCGGGAATGCTGGCGGCGAGCTGGCGGGTCATGGCCGGGGTAGAGCCTGCGTCGAGTTCGCCAGTGGCGATCAGCGTCGGCACCTGGATGCTGGCCAAGTCGCCTGCGCGGTACATGTCCTGGGTGGCGAACAGTGAGTAGGTGGTGTGGTAGCCCTGCGGGTCGTTGCTCGCCAGGACCTGGCGGATCGCGGCGACCTGCGCCGGGTTGGCAGCCTTGTATTCACGGCTGAACCAGCGGTCGAGCGCCGCATCGACGTTGGCGTCGGGGCCAAGCTCTGCGGCTTGCGCGGCGCGGGCAATGACACCGGCGCTCTGCTCCGGCGAGCGGTTGTACACGCTGTTGAGCACCACCAGCGCGGACAGGCGCTGCGGGTATTCCAGGGCGAAGGCGCGGGCCACCAGGCCACCCATGGAGAAGCCGATGACCGTGGCCTGGGCAATCTGCAGATGGTCGAGCAGCTCGGCGAGCTGGGCGGCGTAGCGGTCCAGGCCGCTGTCGGCGGGGGGCAGGGCGCTCTGGCCGTGGCCGAGCATGTCGTAGGCGATGACGCGGTAGTCGTTGGCCAGGCCGACGAACTGCCCGCCCCACATTTCTTTGTTCAGGCCTACGCCGTGGATCAGCACCACGGGTTGGCCCTGGCCCTGGACCAGGTAACTGGTGCCGGCCGGTGTACGTTCAGCGACAGGCTGAATCATGGAGGGCGCTCCTTGAAGGTCGGGCGTGGCGCTTGCACGCAACGCCCCGGCCCGTCTGGTTTGTTGTTATTGAGCGTTGGCTTTTTCGGCCGCCAGTTCTTCCAGGTCGATGTAGCGGTTGCCGATGCGCGGGTGCAGGCGGCCGCCGTCGGCAGCACCCAGGACCACGACGATCTCGTCGGCACGCGGGGCGTCTTCGATCTGCATTTCCAGGGTGATGTAGTGCGAGCGCAGGCCTTCGTCGTCCTTCTGCATCATCGGAATCTGGATCGAGGTGCCCGGGCCGCCGCGCTTGTTGGTGAAGCTCAGGTAGCTCTTGGCCTGCACGGCTTCGCGGTAGTGGTTGCCGAAGCGCAGGGTGTGGATCACGGCCGAGGCGTGCTCGATTTCACCGTCCGCGCCGACCACGGCGGCCTTGCCATAGGCTTCGATCTTGTCGGCACCGCCGATGGCGGCGGTCAGGCGCTCGACCATCAGTGCACCCAGCTCGGAGCAGTTGGCGCGGATTTCCGGCTTGAGGTCTTCGACGAAACCGCGACCGGCCCATGGGTTCTTGATCACGACGGCCAGGCCGACCATGGTCACCGGCTTGTCGGTGGCCTTGCCGCCTTCGATGCGGGTCTCTTCGGAGTAGGTGACGATCTTGCGGATTTCGAAACTCATGGGGGGCTCCTGGTGAGGGTTATCAGCTCTTGTTGTCTGATGGTATACCATAATATTTGTTGTGCAAGAGGAGGGATGAAATTTCTCTTGGGAGGGGGACGAAAGGTGGGGGTGCATGCCTAGAGAGGTGTGGTGTTGCGAAGATCGAGCGCCACAACCATCACGACGAGCCCAAAAAAACGCCCGCTCGCGAAGGCCGCGAGGACCTCCGGGAGCGGGCTGATCCCGCAACGATTTCAGGCAATGGGAATTCAGGCGAACGCCGGCACCACTTCCTTGATGAACAGCTCGAGCGACTTCTTCTTCTCGGCGTGGGGCAGGCTGTTGTCGCACCAGAAGCTGAACTCGTCCACGCCCAGTTCCTGGTAGTACTTGATGCGCGCGATGATTTCTTCCGGCGTGCCGATCATGGTGTTCTTGCGGATGTTCTCCAGCGCGAACGCAGGCACTTCGGCGAACTTCGATTCCGGGCTTGGCTCCAGGAAGCCATTGACCGGGGTGGTCTTGTTGCCGAACCAGGCATCGAAGGTGCGGTAGAAGCGCGAGATGGCCTGGGCACCGACTTTCCAGCCATCCGGCTCGGCCGGGCTGTGCACGTGGGTGTGGCGCAGCACCATCAGTTGTGGGCGCGGCACGTCCGGGTTGTTGTCCAGGGCAGCCTGGAACTTGTTCTTCAGGTCCAATACTTCCTCGTCACCCTTCATCAGCGGGGTGACCATGACATTGCAGCCGTTGGCCACGGCAAAGTTGTGCGAGTCCGGGTCGCGGGCGGCGATCCACATGGGCGGGGTGGCGTTGAACGGTTTCGGCACACTGGTGGAGGTGGGGAACTTGTAGACTTCGCCGTCATGGGCGTAGTCGCCTTCCCACAGCTTGCGCACCACCGGCACCATCTCGCGCAGCGCCTTGCCGCCGTCGGTGGCCGGCATGCCATTGGCCATACGGTCGAATTCGAACTGGTAGGCACCACGGGCCAGGCCCACTTCCATGCGACCGTTGCTGATCACGTCGAGCAGGGCGCATTCGCCGGCCACGCGGATCGGGTTCCAGAACGGTGCGATGATGGTGCCGGCACCCAGGCGAATCTTCTCGGTGCGCGCGGCCAGGTAGGCCAGCAGCGGCATCGGGCTTGGCGAGATGGTGTATTCCATGGCGTGGTGTTCGCCGATCCACACGGTGCTGAAACCGCCGTTCTCGGCCATCAGGGTCAGTTCGGTCAGGTCTTCGAACAGCTGGCGGTGGCTGACCTGTTCATCCCAACGTTCCATGTGCACGAACAACGAAAATTTCATGGGGCTTTCCTCGGAGCTTGAAAGTCTCGCCTGGCGCGCCAGGCGTCAGTGATAACGATAGGCGTCTCAGGCGAAGGCGGGCAGGCTGGCCATCTTGCCGCGGCAATAGACCATCGGCCGTGGTGCTTCTTGCGGGACGATCAGGTTGTGCACCTTGCCGACCATGATGGCGTGGTCGCCACCCTCATACTCGCGCCACAGTTCGCACTCGATCACGGCGGTGGCACCGGCCAGGACAGGGTTGCCCAGTTCGCTCAGGGTCCACTCGATGCCGGCGGCCTTGTCCTTGCCCTTTTTCGCGAAGGCGTAGGCCTCGGCCTGCTGTCCGCCGGAGAGCAGGTGGATGGCGAAGCGCTTCTGCTTGATCAGCACAGGGTAGGAATCGGAGGTGTAGTTGGGGCAGAACAGCACCAGCGGCGGGTCCATCGACAGGGAAGAGAAGGCGCTGGCGGTCAGGCCGACGACCGAACCGTCGTCGTCCAGAGTGGTGATGACGGTAACGCCGGAGGGGAAGGAGCCCAGGACGTTCTTGTAGACGGTTGCGTCGATCATCTCGTATACCTCTGAGGGGCTGCGGTGGGCCGCGGTTTTTATCGTTGATGTGTCTGATGGTATACCGTAATACCTATTTTGCAAGCGGAATTTTCAGCCTAGGTTTTTCACGATGAACGGCTCAAGGCCCCGTATGTCGTGGCCTTGAGCGGTGAGGCGGTTTGTCGCAGGGGTTTTGCGAACGGATCAGTGGAGGCTTTTTCCTACGGATCAGTGTTGTCAAAAGTTTGGAATACCATAATATGGTCCGCAGCTGAGAGGCCGCCTAGATGCGGTTTCCTTACAAAGATAAAAACGACCTTTCGAGCTGAATCCTATGTCCCAACCGTCATCGCAACACCAGTTTGTCGAGAATCACACGGTCGATTACGTTCCACCTGCCGAGCGCCATGGGAAGGCGCGCGACCTGTTCACCCTCTGGTTCAGTACCAACATCGCGCCACTGCCCATCGTCACCGGTGCCATGGTGGTGCAGGTGTTCCACCTGAACCTGCTGTGGGGTCTGATCGCCATCGTGCTGGGTCATCTTGTCGGGGGCGTGGTCATCGCCCTGGCCTCTGCACAGGGACCGCAGCTGGGTATTCCGCAGATGGTCCAGAGCCGTGGCCAGTTCGGCCGTTACGGCGCCTTGCTGATCGTTTTCTTCACGGCGCTGATCTACGTCGGCTTCTTCATTTCCAACATTGTCCTCGCCGGCAAGACCATCCATGGCATCGCGCCAAGCGTGCCGATGTCGGGTGCAATCGTCATCGGCGCCCTGAGCGCCACGGCCATTGGCGTGATCGGTTACCGCTTCATCCATATCCTCAACCGCATCGGCACCTGGGTCATGGGTTCGGCGCTGCTGGCCGGCTTCATCATGATGTTCGTCCAGGAGCTGCCCGCCGACTTCTTCAGCCGCGGTGCGTTCAACCTGTCGGGCTTCATCGCCACCGTGTCGCTGGGTACCATCTGGCAGATCAGCTTCTCACCGTACACTTCCGACTACTCGCGCTACCTGCCCAAGGAAGTAGGCATCGCCAGACCGTTCTGGGCGACCTATTTCGGCGCCACCCTGGGCACCATCCTGTGCTTCAGCTTCGGCGCGGTCGCCGTGCTGTGCGTGCCGGAAGGCACCGACGCGATGGACGCGGTCAAGCAGGCCACCGGCTGGCTGGGCCCGATCCTGATGGTGCTGTTCCTGCTCAACATCATCAGCCATAACGCCCTCAACCTGTATGGCGCGGTGCTGTCGATCGTCACCGCCATCCAGACCTTCGTCGCCCAGTGGACGCCCAGCGTCAAGGTGCGGGTGGTCCTCGCCTCGGTGATCCTGGTGGCCTGCGCCATGGTGGCGTTGAATGCGTCGGCGGACTTCATCGGCCAGTTCATCGGCCTGATCCTGGCGCTGCTGCTGGTGCTGGTGCCGTGGGCGTCGATCAACCTGATCGACTTCTACCTGATCAAGAAGGGGCAGTACGACATCGCCTCGATCTTCCAGGCCGATGGCGGCATCTACGGGCGCTTCAACCACCACGCGATCATCGCCTATGCCTGCGGGATCCTGGTGCAGTTGCCGTTTGCCAATACGGCGCTGTACGTGGGGCCGTACTCGAACATTGTCGAAGGGGCGGACCTTTCGTGGCTGTTCGGCTTGATCGTGACGGTGCCGCTGTATTACTGCCTGGCAACCCGGGGCAAGGCGGCCGAGAAGGCTGTGCGGGCTGTCAGTGTCAACGATTGATCGGTGAAAGGGGCTGCCTTGCAGCCCATCGCGGGTAAACCCGCTCCTACAGGTACAGCGTGATCCCTGTAGGAGCGGGTTTACCCGCGATGGGCCGCAACGCGGCCCCGAACATTTCAGCTCAAACCTTGAACTGCGCCACCATGCCATTCAGATCCACCGCCAGGCGCGACAAGTCCTGCGCCGCCGCACTGGTCTGATTGGCCCCCGCCGAAGTCTGCATCGCCAGGTCGCGAATGTTCACCAGGTTGCGATCCACCTCCCGCGCCACCTGTGCCTGTTCTTCCGAAGCACTGGCAATCACCAGGTTGCGCTGGTTGATCGAAGCGATCGCCTCGGCAATCACCTCCAGCGCCTGACCCGCACCCTCAGCCACTGCCAGCGTCCCTGTGGCACGCCCCTGGCTGCTGTGCATGGCCGTCACTGCACGCTCGGTGCCGTTCTGGATGCCGGCGATCATCTGCTCGATTTCTGCGGTGGACTGCTGGGTGCGGTGGGCGAGGGCGCGTACCTCATCGGCCACCACGGCAAAGCCACGGCCCGCTTCGCCGGCGCGAGCCGCCTCGATGGCGGCGTTCAGTGCCAGCAGGTTGGTCTGCCCGGCAATCGCGCCGATCACGTCGAGCACGCGGCTGATCTCGTTGGCGTTGGTGGCCAGTTGCTCGATCTCGGCCGAGGTGCCGGTCACGTCCGACACCAGGTGCTGCAGCGAGGCCAACGCCTGGTTGACCTGGTCACGCCCATCGCGGGTCGTGCGGTCGGCGCCCTGGGAGGCATCGGCGGTGCTCACGGCGTTGTTCGCCACTTCCTCGACGGCGGCGGTCATCTGGTTGACGGCAGTGGCCGCCTGGTCGATCTCCGCGCTTTGCTGATGCAGCCCGCGGCTGGTGTCTTCGGTGACGGTGTGCAGCTCTTCGGAGGCTGAAGCCAGCTGATCGGAGGAGACGGCGATCTTGCGGATGGTGTCGCGCAGGCTCGTCTGCATGCGGCCGAGGGCGCGCAGCAGCGATGCTGGCTCGTCGCGGCCGGTGACCAGGATGTCCCGGGTCAGGTCGCCGGTGGCCACGCGCTCGGCCACGGCCACCGCATCGGCCAGTGGCACGACGATGCTGCGGGTGAGCAGGGTGGCGATGGCGACCAGTGCGATCATGATCACCAGCAGTGTGCCGATGATCACGCGCAGGGCCTGGTCGGCCACGTCGCTGCTGCGTTGCGAAGCCTTCTCGGCGCCCTCGCCGTTGTAGGCGATCAGCGCGGACATGGCTTTATGGCCATCAATGTTGACCAGTTATTCAAAAAGCGACAAAAAAGGCAGATCCGTCACCTTCCTGGCGGATCTGCCTTTGATTGTCGATCAAACGATGGCAATAAGCGGGTCTGCCGCTGCCAGGGCCACGGCGCGGTCGGCGGCGGGCGGGTAGATCCAGACCGTGTTGATCTGGCGCTTCAGGTCCTTGCCTTCCTGGCCGTGCAGTTTCAGTTCGCGCTCCCAGCCTTCGCTGTATGCCGCGCCCCATTCACCGAGGTCGAGGCAGGTGACGTACTTGGGCTGGCGGTAGACCACGGGTGGCATGCCGAGCAAGTCGGCCATGGCGTTGTTGCCACTGTGGCGGCCCATGGGGATGGCGTGCTGGCAGGTCATCAGGGCGTGGTTGCCGATTTCGTCGACGGCCGCCCAGGCGGTATCACCCGTGGCATAGATGTGCGACTGGCCCACTACCTTGAGGTGGTCGTCGACCTTGAGCCGGCCGAAGTTGTCGCGCTCGCCGGCCACTTGCGCGGTCAGCGGGCTGGCCTTGACGCCAACGGTCCAGATCACGGTCTTGCTGGCGATGTAGTCGCCATTGTCGAGGGTGACTCCGCCGGCATCGACGGCGACCACCGAGGTAGCAGTCAGCCATTCGACGCCAGCGTGCTCGGACGCCGCGATGATCGACGGTTTGATCCCCGCACCGAGCGCCGCGCCAACGCTGGCGCCCCGGTCGACCAGCAGCACGCGTACATCGCTGTCTCCGAGCAAGGCGCGCAGGCGTGCGGGCATCTCGGTGGCGGTTTCGATGCCAGTGAACCCACCGCCACAGACCACCACGGTGTTGCGTGCAGGCGAAGCGGGCAGGGCGGCGAGGCTGGCCAGGTGCTGTTCAAGGCGCACTGCCGACTGCATCTGGTCGACATCGAAGGTGTGCTCGGCCAGGCCCGGAACTGCCGGGCGTGCCACCTGGCTGCCGGCGGCGAGGATCAGGCGGTCGTAGTCGATCTGCTGCTTCTGGCCGTGGCTGTCGGTGTAGCGCACGCTCCGTGCGTCAGCATCGATGGCCTCTGCGCTGCCGCTGATGAAACACACCCCCACGGCATCGAACAACTCACCGACAGGTGCCTTCAACGTATGCGCATTGGCCTCGTAGAAACGCGGGCGAATGTGCAGTTCCGGCAGTGGTGCCAGCACGCTGATGGTCAGGTCGTCGCGTTGCGCCTGGTCGAGCAGGCGGGCGGCGCTGAGGGCGCTCCAGACGCCGGCGAAACCGGCACCGATGATCAGGATGTTGGATTTCATGCGAGTGCTCCGCAAATGTCGTACAGGGGAAGAAGAGGCTTCGAGTACACGGCAGGTGCCTCTCGAATAACTACGACTCTATTGGTCGTAGTTTGTGTTTGCAAGTTTTTTCTTCGTGCCGGGCGGGCCGCTCAGCGGTTGACCGGTAGAAAGGAGTGCGCTGATGGCCGGAGGGCGACAGGACCACAAACCTTGATATCCCCACCCCCATCCGTTATAGGTAAAAAGGAAACCACAAAGAAAAGAGGCCAATTCAGCCCCCATGTACGAGATCACACGTATCTTGCGCCCCTCAGGCCCCCATTTCGCGCCCTGCGCTGATGGATACGGGCCCACCCCCATGATCCTTTCCCCGCTTTCAAATCTGTTTCACGTGTTGTCGATCGCGCCCGCCAACATCCTGCTCAGCCTGATGCGCAAACGCCCCGTCCCTCCACCTGCACGGTAACGCCTGAATTCCGCCACCCCCGGTCTATTGCCGTTCGGGGTTGGGGAGCCTTTGCATCTTTTTCAGCCTTCAACCGTTCAGGAATCACTATGACTCTTCGTGTAGCTATCATCGGTGCCGGCCCATCCGGACTTGCGCAACTGCGTGCCTTCCAGTCCGCCCATGCCCAGGGCGCCCCCATGCCGCAAATCGTCTGTTTCGAAAAGCAGGCCGACTGGGGCGGCATGTGGAACTACACCTGGCGCACCGGGCTCGACCAGCATGGCGAGCCGGTGCACGGCAGCATGTACCGCTACTTGTGGTCCAACGGCCCCAAGGAGTGCCTGGAGTTCGCCGACTACAGTTTCGATGAGCATTTCGGCCGACCAATTTCTTCATATCCGCCGCGCGAGGTGCTGTGGGACTACATTCAGGGCCGCGTGAAAAAAGCCGGGGTGCGCGATTTCATCCGCTTCAACACCGTGGTCAAGCACGTCAGCTTCAACGAGCAGACGCGCGAGTTCACCGTCAGCGCCCATGACTACGGCGCAGGGGTCGGCATCGAGCAGGTGTTCGACTACGTGGTGGTCGCCAGTGGCCACTTCTCCACCCCGCACGTACCGGAGTTCGAAGGCTTCGAGCGCTTCACCGGGCGTATCCTGCACGCTCACGATTTTCGTGAAGCGGTGGAATTCAAGGGCCAGGACCTGCTCATCGTCGGCAGCAGCTATTCCGCCGAAGACATAGGTTCGCAGTGCTACAAGTACGGTGCGCGCTCGATCACCACGGCCTACCGTACGCAGCCGATGGGCTACAAATGGCCCAAGGGTTGGGAAGAGCGTCCCCAGCTGGTCCGGGTCGAGAACGACTTGGCGTTCTTCGCCGATGGGTCGAGCAAGCGCATCGACGCGATCATCCTGTGCACGGGCTACCAGCATCACTTCCCGTTCCTGCCGGATGAGCTGACCCTCAAGACCAACAACCGCCTGTGGCCTGCGGGGCTCTACCAAGGCGTGGTCTGGGAGCACAACCCGCAGTTGCTCTACCTGGGCATGCAGGACCTCTGGTACAGCTTCAACCTGTTCGACGCCCAGGCATGGTTTGCGCGCGACTATATGCTCGGCAGCATCAAGCTACCGCCCAAGGCGGACATGCAAGCCGACAGCAAGCGCTGGCGCGAGGATGAAGAGCGCCTGGAAAGCACAGCCTCGATGTATGAATTCCAGGGGCGATACATCAGGCACCTGATCGAACAGACCGATTACCCGAGCTTCGACATCGATGCGGTCAATCGCATTTTCCTGCAATGGAAGCAGGACAAGAAGCACGACATCATGGGCTATCGCGACAAGTCGTACCGCTCGGTTATCACCGGCACGAAAGCAGTGCCGCACCATACCCGCTGGATGCAGGCGCTGGACGACTCGCTGCAGGAGTACCTGCGCGAAACGGACGGCAAGCAAGGTGAGGTGAAGGCGCTGCACCGGTAGACGCCTTCTGTTGCAGCACGGTGTGGTTGGCGACCCGGTGCTACCGGCGTATGATTTGCGACAAAGTTGGTCGGAGATTGAAATGTCGCTTTACAGTGCTGGCGTCGAATACGGCATCCATTGTCTGCTCTACCTCGTGGACGAGTGCGGTGACACGCGCGAGTCCAGCGTGCGCGACCTCGCCGAGCTGCAAGGCGTGCCCCAGGAATACCTGGCCAAGGTGTTCACCAAGCTGGCGCGCGCCAAGCTGGTGGTCGCCACCGAAGGGGTGCGTGGCGGCTTCCGCCTGGCCCGGCCGTCGGACGAAATCACCGTGCTGGACATCGTCAGTGCCATCGACGGGCCGAAAAAGATCTTCGACTGCCGCGAGATCCGCGAGCGTTGCTCGCTGTTCGAAGGTTCGGCACCGGGCTGGGCAACTGAAGGCACCTGCGCGATCCACGCCGTGATGCAGGGGGCGCAGAAGCGCATGGAAGACGCGCTGGCGCAGCAGACCATTCTCGACTTGGCGCGCCGCGTCGGGCGCAAGGCCCCGGCAGAGTTCGGCCAGCAGGTCAGTGAGTGGATGGGCGAGCGACGGATCCCGGCAAGCCAGTCTTGACCGGTACAGTCACCCTGACTTGCGGCGCCGATACGCCCCCGGCTGCACCCCCACCGCCTTGGCAAACGCCCGGGTAAACGCCGCCACCGACTGATACCCCACCTGCGCCCCGACCTGTTCCACGGTATTGCCCGCCTGCAGCAACTGGCAGGCATGGCGCATGCGCAACGCCAGCAGCACCTGCCCCGGCGACTGCCCGGCCAGTTCGCTGAAACGTTTGAAAAACGCCGACCGCGACAACCCCGTGCAGGCCGCCATGCTCTCCAGCGTCCAGGCCTGCCCGGGCTGCTCGATCAGCCGCTCCAGCAAACCGGCGAATGCCGGCTGCCGGGCCAGGGCGACCAGGCCGCCGAGGGATTGCTCGGCATGCACCTGCTGGCGCAGTGCATACAGGAACAACAAATGCGTCAGCCGCTCCAGCAAGGTTTGCGAAGGCGCCGGCAGGCGCTGGCATTCGTCCAGGATCAGCCCGAACAACGCCCGCGCCGCATGCCCGGCCGGCTCGTCGGCGCGCAACAGAATGTGCTCGGCCAGCCCCTCCACGATCAATGACGACAACCCGGGGCGAAAGTGGAAGAACCCGCACACCAGCCCCACGCCGTCGGCCGCGTTGGCATCCAGCGCCTGCATGGCCTGGCGCGGCTGGGCGCAGGCGCGCAGCGGATCCTGGTCGCTGGACAGGCGATAGCCCAGGTCGCGCAGCAGGAACACCGCGTCCCCGGCCTCCAGGCGCACGGGCTCGGCCTGGTCATCCAGGTGCAACCAGCAATGTCCCTGGACCACCAGATGAAAACTGGCCCGGCCCATGCCCTGGGTACTGGCATGCCAGCCGCCGCAGTAGCGGCCGACATGGAACAGGCTGGCATCGAGCTCGAGGCCCTCTAATAACCAATCGACAAGTGGGCTGGATGAAATCATCTAATGTAAAGACTCAGGAGCAAGGAAAGGCGACTGATGAATATGGAGGGTGATTCTTATAACCAACAGACTGTACGGACACACACCGAAGGAGACCACTCCATGTCCTCGCGCATTACTCTACACACTCTGCAGAGCGCCCCGGAAGCGGCCCGCCCGTTCCTCGAGAATGCCCAGAAGAATTCCGGCTTCATTCCCAACCTGCTCGGCGTGCTGGCCAATGCCCCGGCGGCCCTGGAAACCTACGTGACCGTCTCGGCCCTCAATGGCAAGGCCGAACTGACCCTGGCCGAGCGCGAAGTGGTGCAATTGATCGCCGCCACCCAGCACGGTTGCGACTTCTGCGTGGCTGGCCACACCGCGGTTGCCCTGAACAAGGCCAAGTTGCCGCCCGAGGTGGTCGAGGCCCTGCGTGCCCGCGGCGAATTGCCAGATGCCCGCTATGAGACCCTGGCGGCGTTCGCCCGCGAAGTCATCGCCACCCGTGGCAATGTCGGCGATGCCACCTACCAGGCCTTCCGCGAGGCCGGTTTCACCGAGGGCAACGCCCTGGAAGTGATACTTGGGGTGAGCCTCGCAACCTTGTGCAACTTTGCTAATGTGTTCGCCCAGACGCCGCTCAACGACGAGCTCGGCAAGTACCGCTGGCAGCCTTCTGCTTAATCCGCGTCGGGTGCCGTGGGCGCCTGCGTTTTCTAAAAGGAGTAGGGATATGCTTGATGCTGCATTTGCCAGCTGGCTGGATGCCAATGCCGAAGCCATCGACCAGGGCCAGTGCGACCCGCAGCAGGTGCTGGCGCACATCGCCGAGTCGCAGTTGCTGCGTATCGGGGTCGACCCTGCGCTGGGCGGCAGTGGCGGTGCGGTGACCGACGCGGTCGAAGCCATCGCGGCCATTGCCAGCCGCTCGCTGGCCAGCGCGTTCGTCTGCTGGGGCCAGCGTGCCTTCATCGAATACCTGCTGCAAAGCCCCAACCAGGCGCTGCGCGAGCGCCTGCTGCCGAGCCTGCTGACTGGCGAGCTGGCCGGTGCCACGGGCCTGTCCAACGCCATGAAATTCCTCTCCGGTATCGAAGTGCTGCAGGTTCGCGGTCGGCCTGAAGCCGAAGGCTGGACACTGGAAGGTCGCCTGCACTGGGTCACCAACCTGCGCAAGAGCGGCTTCGTGGTGGCCGCCGCCATCGAGGATGATGCCGGCGGTGCGCCGTTCGTGCTGGCGATCCCTTCTGTTGCGCAGGGCCTCGAGCGTTCCGACGACTTGCAACTGATGGGCCTGCAGTCGAGCAACACCGCGGCCCTGGCCTTCCATCAGGTGGCGCTGAGCCGTGACTGGCTGCTGCACGAAAACGCTCGGCAGTTCCTGCCCAAGGTGCGCCCGGCGTTTCTCGCATTGCAATGTGGCATGGCCATCGGCCTGGCGCGCCGTTCGCTGGACGAAGTGCACGAACACCTGCACGGGCGCCTGTCGTTCCTCGAAGAACACCGCCAGGTCCTCAAGGAACGCCTGGAAAACACCGTGACCGAACTCAAGCAGGGCCTGCTCGACGGGCGCTTCGAAGGCCAGCCGGCGGCGCTGTTCAAGCTGCGCATCACCCTGGCCGAAAGCGCGGCCGACGCCGTGCAACTGGAATTGCAGGCCAGTGGCGGCAAGGCTTACCTCGACGAATTCGGCGCAGGGTTTGCGCGCCGCTGGCGCGAGTCGGCGTTCGTGCCGATCGTCACCCCGAGCCTGGTGCAACTGCGCGCCGAACTGCATCGCCAGGCGGCCGCTGCATGAGCCACGTGTTGCTCGAAGCCCGCGACATCAGCCTGGGCTACCCGCGCGAAGGCGGTTGGCAGGAGGTGCTGGCGCGTTTCGACCTGCAACTGGCGCCCGGAGAGGTGGTGACCATCCTTGGCCCCAGCGGCGTCGGCAAGTCCAGCCTGTTGCGCGTGCTGGCAGGTTTGCAGCAGCCGCGCAGCGGCAGCGTGACGCTGCACGGCCAGGCACTGCAAGGCCCGCACCCGCGCTTGGCGGTGGCCTTCCAGGACCCCAGCCTGCTGCCGTGGCTCAGCCTGGAAAAGAACGTCGCCTTCGGCCTGGACTTCGCCCGCCAGCCCAAGCTGGCCGCGGCCGAACGGCGTGCGCGCATCGATCATGCGATCGACGCGGTGGGACTTGCCCCTGCGCGCAATCAGTACCCGGCGCAATTGTCCGGCGGCATGGCCCAGCGCACTGCGCTGGCCCGCTGCCTGGCGCGCCAGCCGGAAGTGCTGCTGCTCGACGAGCCCTTTGGTGCCCTGGACGAGGTGACCCGCGCCGACATGCAGCAACTGTTGCTGCAACTGATCGCCACCCACAACACCGCAGCGGTGCTGATCACCCACGATATCGACGAAGCCCTGCTGTTGTCCGACCGGGTGCTGCTACTGGGCAACCACCCGGCGCACATTCTCGGCCAATGGTCCATCGACCTGCCGCAGCCCCGGGCGCAGCGGGTCGAGGCGTTGGGTGCGCTGCGCATCGAGATACTCAAGACCCTTCGGCGGGCGAGCCGCACAACCGAACCTTCCCCCACTTCGTTGTCTTCGGAGCCTGCCCATGTGCATGGATGACTGCTGTTCCTCCACGTCGCGTCGCGACTTTCTCAAGCTCAGCGCCATGCTCACTGCCGCCGGCGCCGTGCCGCTGCTGTCGAGCCTGCAGGCGCGTGCCGCCGCTGAGCCCGATGCACCGGTACGCATCGGCTACCTGCCGATCACCGACGCCACGCCGCTGCTGGTGGCGCACAACAATGGTCTGTTCGAGGCCGAAGGCATCAAGGCCGAGCGCCCGGTGCTGCTGCGCAGCTGGGCGCAGGTTATCGAGGCGTTCATCTCGGGCCAGGTCAACGTCATTCACCTGCTGTCACCGATGACCGTGTGGGCGCGCTATGGCAGCAAGGTGCCGGCCAAGGTGGTGGCGTGGAACCACGTGGGCGGCTCGGGCCTGACCGTGGCTCCGGACATCACCGACATGAAGCAGCTGGGCGGCAAGACCGTGGCCATTCCGTTCTGGTATTCGATCCACAACGTGGTGCTGCAGCAGATGCTGAACGACAACGGCCTGACGCCGGTGTCGAAGCCCGCCAGCGCACAATTGGCGGCCAACGAAGTCAACCTGCTGGTATTGCCGCCGTCGGACATGCCGCCGGCCCTCGCCAGCAAGCGCATCGCCGGCTACATCGTCGCCGAGCCGTTCAATGCCTTGGCCGAGAATCTCAAGGTCGGCCGGGTGCAGCGCTTTACCGGCGATGTCTGGCGCAACCATGCCTGCTGCGTGGTGTTCATGCACGAGCATGACCTGAACAACCGTCCCGAGTGGTCGCAGAAGGTGGTCAACGCCATCGTCAAGGCCCAGCAATGGACCCGCGACCACCGCGCAGAAGCCGCCGCACTGCTGTCCAAGGCCGGCCCCAACAAGTACACCCCGCATGAGCCGGCGGTGCTGGCCAAGGTGCTGGCTCCGGCCGCCGAAGACCGCGCCGGCTATATCGCCAGCGGTGCCATTCGCCACCAGCAATGGGACGAGAAACGCATCGACTTCCAGCCGTACCCGTTCCCCAGCTACACCGAGGAACTGGTCAAACGCCTCAAGGGCACCCTGATCGAAGGCGACAACGGCTTCCTGGCGGGCCTGGACCCGGCGCAGACCGCCCGCGACCTGGTCGACGACCGCTTCGTGCGCAACGCCATTGCCGCTGTCGGCGGGCCGTCGGTGTTCGGCATCGCCGACAACTTCGAGCGCAGCGAGGAGTTCGTGGTCTGATGCGCAAGCATGTCGTACATGCCGGCCTGGGGCTGGCCGGTCTGCTGGGCTTGCTGTTGTTGTGGTGGGCCGGGGTTGCGGTATTTGGCGAGGCCGACGGCCTGTCGGCGCGCTTCTCGCCCCAGGCCACACTGGCCAGCCTGATCGAGTTGCTGGGGCAGGGCGAGGTCTACGGGCACGTCTGGGTCAGCCTCAAGCGCATTCTGGTCGGCTTGCTGCTGGCGTTGCTGATCGGCGTGCCTCTGGGCCTGCTGGTGGGCAGCTACCGGCACCTGGAGGCTGCGACCACACCGGCGTTCCAGTTCCTGCGGATGATTTCGCCGCTGTCATGGATGCCCGTGGTGGTGATGCTGATGGGCGTGGGCGACCAACCGATCTACTTCCTGCTGGCCTTTGCCGCCCTGTGGCCGATCCTGCTCAACACCGCCGCGGGCGTGCGCCAGCTGGACCCGCGCTGGCTGCAACTGAGTCGCAGCCTCAGCGCCACGCGCTGGGAGACGTTGTGCAAGGTGATCGTGCCCGGCGTGATCGGCCATGTGCTGACCGGAGTGCGCCTGGCGATCGGCATCCTGTGGATCGTGCTGGTGCCGTGCGAGATGCTGGGGGTCAGTGCGGGGTTGGGGTATTTCATCCTTGATACCCGTGACCGGCTGGCGTACTCCGAGTTGATGGCGATGGTGCTGCTGATCGGCGTGCTGGGGTTCATGCTCGATGCCCTGGCGCGTGGGCTGCATCGGCGTTGGGTACATGCCTGAAGGGCCCTCAGCTCAATGCACGGTCTTGCGTTGCCTGACGCACTCTCGCGCCAACGCAGCCAGCTCATCCAGCCACTCGTCCCGCTGCTGCTCGGCCTCGATCATCGCATCCTCACCCTGCTGATTGAGCAGGTAGGTATGGATCTGGTGCACCTCGGTGGCCTGGTAGATCGGCGCGATGTCCAGCCGTCCGATCAGCGCGCCGCTGGCCTGCCCGGTACTGCTCATCAACACCTGCGGCCCACTGGCGGCCACCACCTGCATGCCTATGGCCTCGAACCACGGCACCTGCCGCGCGAAGGCGTTCAGCTCGACGCTGGCAAAGCGCGCCTGCACATCGCTCAGCAGGGCGCGGGCAACCCCCTGGCGACGGTGCTCGGGCGCCACGGCCAGAAAAGCCACAGCGCAGGCCTGCGGGTTGTCCTGGGCCGGCAGGGTCAGGGCAAAGCCCTGCAGCCGGTCCGGGGCTTCGGCATCGAGTGCCAGGATCAGCTCCACGGCCAGGCCACGGGTGCCGTCCATGGCCTGCAGGTACTGGTGCACCTCCATGCCGACGCCGTACTGGTACAACGGGTACAGCGGGTTGTCGGCACGGATGGCCACGCTGCTGAGGTCGCCCACATGGTGGATCACCAGTTCGCGGATCTGGTTCTGGAAGGACTCGGGCGGCACGCTGTCGAGGCGGCTCAGGATGAACATCGGGTAACGGGCTCCGGCTGCAAGTGGATCACCCCGCGCCGGTGTAGCGCGGGGTGGACAGTCTAAACCCTTTTTGCCGGATCAGCCTCGTGCCTGCAGCGCCGCCAGCATCAGGTCGAGGTTCTGCACGGCGGCGCCCGAGGCACCTTTGCCCAGGTTGTCGAACACCGCCGTCAGCAGCACCTGGCCATGCTCGGGGTTGGCGTACAGCGTCAGGCGCAGGTCGTTGCTGTCGTTCAGGGCTTCAGGGGCGAGCGCAGCGGCCGGGCCATGCTGGTGCAGGGCAGAGACCTGCACGTGGCGAGCACCCTGGTAGTGATGCTCCAGGCAGGCCTGCAGCTGTTCGGCGCTTACCTGGCCAGGCAGCAGGCGCAATTGCAGGGGGATGCTCAAGACGATGCCCTGGCGATAGGCGGCATACCCCGGCAGGAACACTGGCCGCACCGTCAGCCCGGCATGCAGCTGGATTTCCGGCACATGCTTGTGGGCCAGCTCCAGGCCATAGATCTGCAGTGTGGGCGCAGGTTCTGCGCCTGGCTGTTCATGGCGCTCGACCGCCGCCCGGCCACCGCCGGAGTAGCCGGAAATGGCATGGATGCTCAGTGGATAGTCGGCCGGCAGCAAGCCGGCCTGGACCAGCGGGCGCAGCAGGGCGATGGCGCCCTGGACATCGGCCTGGTGGCCTTGCCGCAGGTGGCGGGTAAAGGCGTCGGGGTCACGCCCTGGCGGCGCGACCCGATCCTTGCCTACGTGCCTGCCGACTGGCAGCCGCCGGCCAGGGTCACCCCGGCCTGGCTCGGGCAGCGCGCGTTGATCCTCAATGACAGCAGCACCCAGTTGTCGCGGGTGATCGGCAATGGTTCGCCGCGGCCGGGTTGTACCCCGAACCGCGGATCGAGCTGAATTACAACGATGCGATCAAGAGCCTGGTGGGGGCGGGTTATGGCGCGACCTTGCTGCCACATGAAGGCGAGGCAGCGGAACTGGACCGGAGGATCGTGCGTCGTCCGCTGAGGCCCGGGCTGTGGCGGCAACTGGGGATTGCCTGCCGCGAAGGGGAAGTGGAAAGGGCCACCGCGTATGTGCTGGAGGCCCTCGATCGGTTGCGCGAGTAGAGGGGCTGCTGCGCAGCCCAATCGCCGGCAAAGCGGCTCCAGGTTCACCTCCGCTCTCGCTGCCTCACCGCCGTCACCGTTTCCCCACCCACCCCCCAGTTATCCGTGGGCACTTCCTCGATCACCACAAAAGTACTGGCCGGCGGCTTGCCCAACACCTGCTCCAGCAACCGGGTCGTACCCTCGATCAACTGGCGTTTGTGGTCGGCGCTGACGCCTTCGTCGGTCACGCGAATATGGACATAAGGCATGGCTGCTTGCTCCCCCGTTCAGTGCCAGGTGCCGGCAGTGCTGCCGCCGTCAACCGGCAGGATGACGCCGCTGACGAAGCGCGCGTCGGTCAGGTACAGCACGGCATCCACCACATCCTGCGGCGAGCCGGTACGGCCACTGGGCGACAAGGCGCCAAGCCCCTCGACATTGCCATGCAGCGGGGTATCGATGATCCCCGGGGCCACGGCGTTGACTTGCACACCGCTGGCTGCCAGTTCCAGGGCAAGGCCCTTGACCGCCTGGTTCAAGCCACCCTTGACCAGTACCGGCAGCAGCGCCGGTACACGGGTATCCGGCTGCAGGGCGCTGGCCGAGTACGGCGGTACCTCGCGGCCGTTCATGCTGATCTACCCCCAGGCGCGGCACATGCCATCGCGGGTACGGGTGTTCATCGACTTTCTGCTTGCCCCGGGGGCACAACCGTCGGGCTGAAGCGGGCTGTCGGGAAGTGCTGGAAGGCTATGTTTTTCGCTGCATCGAGCCACCATGCTGACCCGAAGAGCAACTGTGATGCGAAGATCAAGGAGCTGGAAGACATCTACAAAGCCAGTGGTCAGGCACTGCATGGTGGCATGGCCCATGACTACAAGGAGCATCTGAAAACCGCCAAGGCAGCTCGGGAGGCAGGAGACATGACCCAATGCCAGGCCTCGGCTGACCAGGCCAAGACCATCTACAACAAGGCACGCAACAAGTGAGAGACGGATGCGTGGGCATTGGGTGCATGGCGCGGGAGTGATGTTGTCGCGCAAATCGAGCGCCGCCCGCGCGGCGCTCGATCTCATGGGCGCCAGGAGAACTGCGGCGAACTCAGAACCAGCGGTCGTTCTTCTTCCGCCCACGCGTCAGCGCCGGCAGGATCAACCCCAGCAGCAACCCCGCGCCCGCGATGCTGCCGCCGTATACCATGTAGCGCATCATTACCTGCTTGTTCTCGTCGCCCAACCGCGCCTGGGTGTCGCGCAGGTTCGACTGGGTCTGCTCGAGCTGTTCGTTGAGCGCCTTGTTGCGCGCTTCCAGTTCATCGATCAGTTGCTTGCGCGAATCCAGGGTCTCCTGCATGCCCTGCACACGGTTCTTCCAGCTGTCGTCGATGGTCTTCAACTGCCCGGAAAGTTCCGCCACCTGAGCGTCGAGCTGGGGAAGGCGCTCATTCTGGCCCGGCACTGACTGCAGGTCGCTGGTGAGGATCCACACCAGGTCGCCGTTCTGCCCGCGCACCTGGCTGTAGTTGCCCTGGCTGCCGATCAAGGTGAGCTTCTGCCCCGACTTGAGCGTACCGACGATGCGGTGGCCGTCGGTCGGGCCGCTGCGCACGTAGGTGCTCAGGCTGTCACTGACCCAACGCGCATCGCTGGCCGGCTCTTCGGCATGCACGGGGATGGCGACGGCCACCAGGGCGGCGAGCAGGGCGGGGAGGGCAAGGGAGGCGAGGCGGGATTCAGGCATGTTGGTCTTCGCTGCAGCAGGAAAAAAAGGCCCGGTCGACGCGTGATCTGCGATGGACCGGCGAACGGGTCGGTGAATTGACCGTCAGCGAAAGACCGTATTTTTGTAAGCAGGTTCACTACTGGAGGCAGGAATTGTCCGCAGAATGTTACGGGTGGAGAGCTAGAGCGCTTGCGCCGGCCAGCCACCCGCCGGACGGCCCGTCGATCAGTCCGGCCCCCCGGGAAGCTCGGCGACATAGTCGTCGATGCAGCGCTCCAGCCCATGGTCAGCCTGCTGCAGCAGCACGTCGAACAGCAGATGGTTGAGGCTCGAACGCGGCGGGTGATTGTCGTAGCCCGACGGGTTGAACTGCCACTGTTGCCTGAGCGCCCGCTCGCCCATCGCCAGCATGCTGGCGGGAATGGTGTTGCTGGCGTGCCGCCGGGTCACGTTGGCCCGTGCCATGTAGGACAGCGCCCCGCGCAGGGCACTGTTGCCCAGTGACCATACATGCCGTACGGGGTGAGCCTGGAGCAGTTGTGTGGCTATTTCTGCGGTCTTTTTCCGGGCTTCGAAGGGCAAGCCATGCTCCGCGCACCTGTCGGCCATGTAGGCGCATACCTCTTCGGTCGACAACGCCTGGATCACCGCGACGATCTGTGCGCGCCATTGTGGCAGCGGTCCGCCGGACAGCTCCTTGTGCAGCAACCGGTACAAGTCCGCCAGGCCCGCTCGCTGCTGGCCGTCCAGGCTGACATTGGCAACCCAGCGCACCTTGTCCCGCCAGGCCTTGGGGGTCAGGTCGTCGCTGAAGGCATTCAGTGGCGAGCCGGGGTCGACCAACAGGATCGACTCTTCGTGCAGCGCTTGCAGGATGGCCGCATCCATGGCCGAGGAAGGGCTGACACGGGCGTCCAGTGTGGACTGCCCGCCGGGCGCCAGGCAGTTGTGCTGGACGTCCATGCGCACGTCGAGCATGGCCAGCAGCTGCAGCTTGCGGGTAAACGAAAGCCTGTGCAGGACCAGTGGCTTGCGTTTGGCCAGCGACCAATGTGTCCTGATCCGCTTGCGCTGGTCGACCGCCTGCTCCTGCCTGGCCTGTTCGCGTGCGTTCTGGCAGGGCGGGCAGGTGCAGGCGCGCGGCCAGCGGGAACGGCCCGGATAGTAGTGGCGGTGCGCGCAGGTCTTGCAGAACGCCATGTTGTCGTTCCAGCTGTGGGCCGACTTGCTCTTGCGCCGCTCGAACAGGATGGCCTGGCAATAGGGGCAGGCCAGCGCCGGACAGGGCACGGGCGGGAACGTCTTGATCAGGCTGTTGGGGGCCACGTCGATGGCGTAGCGCTCGATCAGGAGGGCGATTCTTTCACCGCCGAGGTATTCGCGGTACAACACCTCGACCTGTTCCGGGGTGAGGTGCTGCAGCTTGCTTTCTAAATCGGACAAACCTGATTCTCCCTGCGTAGCGTCGCTTGTTAGGTTCGCGAGGGATGATGGTGGTAATCAGACAGCACTGTGAAGGGGGCGGGCCGTAGGGAAGTTCACCTAGGTTTGTAGGACTTTTCTGAGTGTTGCGCTTATCGGCCTATTGCGACGAAACGCAGGCCCTGGGCATCGCCAACCAGGGTGCGATGGCTAGACTCAAAGGTTCACCGCTGATTTGCCGGAGACCGACATGACTGCCAAGAACACGATCTGCCTGTGGTTTGACAAGGACGCCGAAGAAGCCGCGAACTTCTATGCCAGCACCTTCCCGGACAGCCGAGTGGTGGCCGTGCACCCGGCTCCCGGCGACTACCCGTCGGGCAAGGCCGGCGATGTGATCACCGTCGAGTTCACGGTCATGGGCATCCCCTGCGTGGGGCTCAATGGCGGGCCTTTTTTCAAGCATTGCGAGGCGTTTTCGTTCCAGGTCAGCACTGAAGACCAGGCAGAAACCGACCGTTTGTGGAACGCCATTGTCAGCAACGGCGGCAAAGAAAGCGAGTGCGGCTGGTGCAAGGACAAGTGGGGCATTTCCTGGCAGATCTGCCCGCGGATTCTCATCGAAGCGCTGGGCAACCCGGACAAGGCCGCGGCCAGGCGTGCCTTCGAGGCGATGATGACCATGGGCAAGATCGACGTGGCAGCCATCGAGGCGGCGTTGCGTGGGTGAACGATCGATGCGCCCAGGTCGAGCAACTGGTCGCCCGCGACCTGGGCGGCATCCTGCTGTTCGACCCGCTGAACATCCGCTATGCCACCGACACCACCAACATGCAGCTGTGGACCGCCCACAACCCCGCCCGTGCCTGCTTCGTCGCCGCCAGTGGCCATGTGGTGCTGTGGGATTTCCACGGCTGCGATCACCTCAGTGCGCATTTGCCCTTGATCAGCGAGTTGCGCAGCGGCGCTTCTGCGCCGAAGTCGACCAGGTATTGCGCAGTCACGCCGGCAACAATCGCCGGCTGGCCGTGGACCGCATCGAGGTCGCCGGCCTGCGAGCCCTCGACGCCCTTGGCGTGCAGGTGCACAGCGGCCAGGAGGTCACCGAGTTCGCCCGCCTGATCAAAGGCCCTGACGAAATCCTCGCCATGCGCTGCGCCGTTGCCGCCTGCGAAGCCGCAGTGGGCGAGATGCGCCAGGCCATGTGTGCGGGGGCGACCGAGAACGATGTCTGGGCCGCCTTGCATGCCGGCAACATCCGCCGCGGCGGCGAATGGATCGAAACCCGCATCCTCAGCTCCGGCCCGCGTACCAACCCCTGGTTCCAGGAATCCGGCCCGCGTGTGTTAAGCGATGGCGACCTGCTCTCGTTCGACACCGACCTGATCGGTGTCTACGGTTTTTGCGTCGACATGTCGCGCAGCTGGATTTGCGGCGGCCTCGAGCCTACAGTCGAGCAGAAGCGCCTGTACCGCATTGCCCACGAGCATATCCAGGTCAATGCCAACATGGTCAGGCCTGGCGTGCGATTTACCGAGCTCACCCGCAACGGGCACCGCTTGCCAGAAAGCTGCCGTGCCCAGCGCTATGGTGTGATGTTTCATGGGGTCGGGCTGTGCGATCAGTACCCGAGCATTCGTTATCCGGAGGACCTGGAGTCGTATGGCTATGAAGGTGAGTTGCAGGCGGGGATGGCGCTGTGCGTCGAGGCCTATGTCGGCGAAGTGGGCGGGCGTGACGGGATCAAGCTGGAGAACCAGTTGCTGGTGACCGAGACGGGGCATGAGGTGCTGACGCGTTATCCGTTCGAGGACAGCTTCTTGCGGGGCTAGGGGCGCATGTCGTGAGTTTTGCAGTGTCCGGTAGATCGAGCGCCGCCCGCGCGGCGCATCGCGAGCGATGCTCGCTCCTACGTTTGTTTTTGGCCAATCATGCCTGTGTGGTTTGCGCGCGAACGCCTTGGCGCCTGGCTCGATATCGCGTCGTGTCAACAAGGCGGTCGCGCGCGCCTCTGACAGGCGTTACTGGCCAAAAACAAACGTAGGAGCGGCTTCAGCCGCGATGCGCCGCGCGGGCGGCGCTCGATCTACGCGGCGCAGCAAATCCCCAGGCATGCACTTGTATGCCTCAACCGCCAACCACACTGCGCAGCCACTCGATCAACACCTGCAAGCGCCGTGGCATGGCTTCATGCGCCGGATGCACCAGGTAATAGCCCTGCTTGCCAACCTCCCGGAAATCGCCGAACGGCAGCACCAGTTCGCCACTGGCCACCCGTTCGCGCACCAGCTGCTCGCGGCCGATGGCGATACCGGTGTGGTGTACCGCCGCCAGGCTGCACAGGTCGGAACGGTCGAAGGTGAGCAGACGCGACGGCAGCGCACGCTGCCACCCCACTGTACCCATCCACAACCGCCATTCGGCATCGAAAGCGGCGTTGTCCCAGGCCGCCACATCGTGCAGCAGGGTAGTGCCGTCCAGGGCATCCGGGCTGTTTGTCAGGCCCAGCCGCCGGGCGTACTGCACCGAGCAGACCGGGGCGATGCGTTCGGGCATCAGGCGGGTGCTGACAAGCCCGGGGTGTTCGCCATCGGAGTAGCACAGCAGCAAGTCGACCTGCCGGGTGCGGTAGTCGATGCGCTCGTTGCCCACGCGGATGTCCAGCTGGATGTCCGGATAACGGGCAGTGAAATCGGCAAGCTTTGGCACCAGCCAGCACTGCGCCACCGATGGCCGCACATGGAGCGTCAATTGCCCGGCCAGCTGCGCGTCCGAGCGTTCCCGCACCGCGTCGGTCAGCCCATCCATGGCCTGCTGCATGGAGCGATAGACGCGTTCGCCGTCATCGGTCAGGGCAACCTTGCGCGGCAGGCGCTGGAACAGCTTCAGCGCCAGTTCGTCTTCCAGCCGGGCAATCCGGTGGCTGACCGCGCTGGCGGTGAGGCACAGTTCATCGGCAGCCCGGGCGAAGCTCAGGTGCCGCGCCGCGACCAGGAAGGTATGCAGGTTGGCCAGCTGGGCCCCGCTGAGCTCGCGCATCCGTCAGCTCCGGCCTTTGGCCAGGTAGGCCGCGTATTCGTCGGCCGGCACCATGCTGCCGCCGGTGCCCCAGACCAGGTGCGTGGCATTGGCCAGGCGCGCCGGCGACAACCCCATGCGCGCAAGGTAGGGGGCGGCCTGCAGCACCCGCACCATACCCGGCACACCGGCCAGCGCCGAAGGCTCCAGGCGTGCCTGTTGCTGGTCGTGGGCCAGCACCAGCAGGCGGTAGAGCGCTTCGTCGGTCACCGTGTAGTAGCCGTCGAGCAAGCGCTGCATGGCCTTGCCGACGAAGCCGGAAGGGCGGCCCACTGCCAGGCCATCGGCGGCCGTGACGTTGTCGATGCCAAAATCCTGGACACACACCTGGTCGTGCAGGCCGGTATACACCCCCAGCAGCATGCACGGCGAATGGGTGGGCTCGGCGAACAGGCAATGCACATGGTCGCCGAACAGCTGTTTCAGGCCGAAGGCCACACCGCCAGGCCCGCCGCCGACGCCACAGGGCAGGTAGACGAACAGCGGGTGCTCGGCATCGACCACGATGCCCTGCTGCTCGAACTGGCGTGCCAGCCGCTCGGCTGCCACTGCATAGCCCAGGAACAGGTGCGGCGAGTTCTCGTCATCGACGAAATAGCACAGCGGGTCGCACGCCCCTTGCTGGCGCCCTTGCTCGACGGCAACGCTGTAGTCCGACTGATGTTCGACCACGCTCACGCCGCTGGCGCGCAGCTTGTCTTTCTTCCACCGCCGGGCATCGGCCGACATGTGCACGGTGGCCTGGAAGCCAAGCCTGGCGCTCATGATGCCGATCGACAGGCCGAGGTTGCCGGTGGAGCCGACCGCGACCTTGTACTGGCTGAACAACTGCCGCGCCGGTGCATCGGCCAGCACACGGTAGTCGCTGTCCAGGGTGATCAGGCCGGCTTCCAGGGCCAGGTCCTCGGCATGCTTGAGGACCTCGTGGATGCCGCCGCGGGCCTTGATCGAGCCGGAGATCGGCAATTCGTTGTCGGCCTTGAGCCACAGCGCGCCGCTGGGCGCAAGGCCAGCCTCCTGCTGCAAGGTGCGCTGCAGGGTGGGCAGTGGCCGCAGGGGCGATTCGATGATCCCGCCGCTGGCGGCGGTGTCCGGGAACACCATGGCCAGGTACGGCGCGAAGCGCTGCAGGCGGGCGCTGGCGGCCTGCACATCGGCTGCAGTGAGGCCGACGTCGCCCAGGGCCTCGGCCGCAGGGGCGATGGCCGGGTTGAACCATTGGGTTTCCCGCAGGGCGACCAGATCCTCGATCAAGGGATGGGAGGCGCGCCATTGAGCAAGGGTTTTTCCGTGAATCATTGCAGGGGCTTCCTGTGGGTTGATCGCCCGATTAGATAACAGCGTGCCGAGCGCGACAAACGATGGCTGCTCAGGCCATGGATGATGCAGCGTCAAGTGAGGCCTGCTGCGCAATCAGTGCCAGGCAGCGCTGCACCACCGGGCTCATGTCGCCTTTGCGCCGGCTGAGGATGATCGGGCTGACGGCGCTGCTGTCGAGCAGGCTGGCGTACTCGATGTCGGTGCGGTGCTGGCGCTGCACCGAATCGGGCACCAGGGTCACGCCCAGGCCGACGGCGACCAGACCGATGGCGGTCTGCAATTCATTGGCCCATTGGCTGACCTTGATGCTCATGCCATGGTGGGCGAACAGCGCGAGGATGTGGTCGGCGTAGCTGGGCCGGGGGTTGGCGGGGTAGAGGATGAACGCCTCACCGGCAAGCTGGGCCAGCGACAGGGGAGCGCCGGCCAGGGCATGGCCCTTGGGCAGCACGGCCACCAGCGGGTCTTCGCGCAGCACCTGTTGCACGATGGCCGGATCGTCGACGCGGATGCGGCCGAAGGCGATGTCGATGCGGCCGCTTTTCAGGGCCTCGACCTGTTGCAAGGTGGTCATCTCGCTCAGGCTCAGCTCCAGCTCGCTGTCCTGGCGCAACTCGCGGATCAGCTCCGGCAGCACGGTGTACAAGGTCGACGGGGCAAAGCCGATGCCCAGCCACTGGCGCTGGCCCTGGCCAATGCGCCGGGTGTTGTCGCTGATGTTGTCCAGCTGCTGCAGCAGGGTGCAGGTCTGTTCATAGAAGAAGCGCCCGGCCTCGGTCAGGCGCAGCGGGCGCTCGCGCACCACCAGCAAGGTACCGAGCTGTTCCTCGAGCTGGCCGATCTGCCGGCTCAGCGGTGGCTGGGCGATGTGCAGCAACTCGGCGGCGCGGGTGAAGTTCAAGGTTTCGGCCAGGACCTTGAAGTAGCGAAGGTGGCGCAGCTCCATCAGACCTCCTGGGTATGGTGGGAGATTCATTTGATATTGGACGGCCCTCAGGGTCTCGCGCAATGCTTGAATAATCAAGTAAATGTAGTATCGGATCTGCGCCCTGCAGCCCGATTTGACGGGACTTCGAACCATGACAAACGCCCTGATCGAGCGTATCGACGCGATCATCGTCGACCTGCCGACCATCCGCCCGCACAAGCTGGCCATGCACACCATGCAGCAGCAAACCCTGGTGATCCTGCGCCTGAAATGCAGCGATGGCGTCGAAGGCCTCGGCGAGGCCACCACCATCGGCGGCCTGGCCTACGGCTACGAAAGCCCCGAGGGCATCAAGGCCAACATCGACGCGCACCTGGCGCCGGCGCTGATCGGCCTGCCGGCCGACAACATCAACGCCGCCATGCTCAAGCTCGACAAGCTGGCCAAGGGCAACACCTTCGCCAAGTCCGGTATCGAGAGCGCGCTGCTCGACGCCCAGGGCAAGCGCCTGGGCCTGCCGGTCAGCGAACTGCTCGGCGGGCGTGTGCGTGACAGCCTGGAAGTGGCCTGGACCCTGGCCAGCGGCGACACCGCCCGCGACATCAGCGAGGCCGAGCACATGCTCGAAGTGCGCCGGCACCGGGTGTTCAAGCTGAAGATCGGCGCCAACCCGCTGGAGCAGGACCTCAAGCACGTGGTGGCGATCAAGCGCGAGCTGGGCGAGCGCGCCAGCGTGCGTGTCGACGTCAACCAGTACTGGGACGAGTCCCAGGCCATCCGCGCCTGCCAGGTGCTGGGCGACAACGGCATCGACCTGATCGAGCAGCCGATTGCGCGCATCAACCGCGGCGGGCAGATCCGCCTGAACCAGCGCAGCCCGGCGCCGATCATGGCCGACGAATCCATCGAAAGCGTCGAGGACGCCTTCAGCCTGGCTGCCGATGGCGCGGCCAGCATCTTCGCCTTGAAGATCGCCAAGAACGGCGGCCCGCGCGCCGTGCTGCGCACCGCGCAGATCGCCGAGGCGGCCGGTATCGCCCTGTACGGCGGGACCATGCTCGAAGGCTCGGTCGGCACCCTGGCCTCGGCCCACGCCTTCCTTACCCTGCGCCAGCTGACCTGGGGCACCGAGCTGTTCGGGCCACTGCTGCTGACCGAGGAGATCGTCAACGAGCCGCCGCAGTACCACGATTTCCAGCTGCATGTGCCGCGCACCCCGGGCCTGGGCCTGAGCCTGGACGAAGCCCGTCTTGCGCGTTTCGCCCGCCGATAACCGAAGGAGAACCCCATGCTGTTCCACGTGAAGATGACCGTGAAGCTGCCGCTCGACATGGACCCGGCCAAGGCCGCGCAACTGAAGGCCGACGAGAAGGAACTGGCCCAGCGCTTGCAGCGCGAGGGCAGCTGGCGCCACCTGTGGCGGATCGCCGGGCACTACGCCAACTACAGCGTGTTCGACGTGCCCAGCGTCGAGGCGCTGCACGACACGCTGATGCAGCTGCCGCTGTTCCCGTACATGGACA
Organism: Pseudomonas plecoglossicida NBRC 103162 = DSM 15088; assembly: GCF_000730665.1. Lineage (GTDB taxonomy): Bacteria > Pseudomonadota > Gammaproteobacteria > Pseudomonadales > Pseudomonadaceae > Aquipseudomonas > Aquipseudomonas plecoglossicida. The sequence goes on along the minus strand of NZ_BBIV01000014.1, from coordinate 19,814 downwards.
TCGAGGTCGACGGCCTGTGCCGCCATCCCTCGTCGATCCATGCCGACGACCGCTGAATCGCCCCGACTACCTGACAAGAACAATACGAGGTAAGCAACATGACCGTGAAGATCTCCCACACCCCTGAAATCCAGGCCTTCTTCGAGCAAGTGGCGGGCCTGGGCAACGCCGAAGGCAACCCGCGCTTCAAGCAGATCATCCTGCGTGTGCTGCAGGACACGGCGCGTCTGATCGAGGACCTGGAGGTCAGCGAGGACGAGTTCTGGCACGCCGTCGACTACCTCAACCGCCTGGGCGGGCGCAACGAGGCGGGCCTGGTGGCCGCAGGCCTGGGCATCGAGCACTTCCTCGACCTGCTGCAGGACGCCAAGGACGCCGAAGCCGGCCTGACCGGTGGCACGCCACGCACCATCGAAGGGCCGCTGTACGTGGCTGGCGCGCCGCTGACCGAGGGTGAGGCGCGCATGGACGACGGCACCGACCCGGGCGTGGTGATGTTCCTCCAGGGCCAGGTGTTCGATGCCGAGGGCCAGCCGTTGGCGGGTGCCACGGTCGACCTGTGGCACGCCAATACCCAAGGCACCTACTCGTACTTCGACTCGACCCAGTCCGAGTACAACCTGCGCCGACGCATCGTCACCGATGCCGAAGGCCGCTACCGCGCGCGCTCCATCGTGCCGTCGGGCTACGGCTGCGACCCGCAGGGGCCGACCCAGGAATGCCTGAACCTGCTCGGCCGCCACGGCCAGCGTCCGGCCCATGTGCACTTCTTCATCTCGGCGCCGGGGCATCGGCACCTGACCACGCAGATCAACTTCGCCGGTGACAAGTACCTCTGGGACGACTTTGCCTACGCCACCCGTGATGGGCTGGTCGGTGATCTGCGCTTTGTCGACGATGCTGCCGCGGCACATGACCGTGGCGTGCAGGGCGAGCGTTTTGCCGAGCTGTCGTTCGACTTCCAGTTGCAGACGGCCAAGGCGCCCGAAGCCGAAGCCCGCAGCCACCGCCCACGGGCGCTGCAGGACGGCTGACTTACAGCTTTGTGTTGTCTGTGATGGCCCTATCGCCGGCAAGCCGGCGATAGGGCCAGTACAAACCCAGCCAGTTCACCCGCCATACACCATTCCAATAACAATAAAAGGTGCGAGCATGACGATCCTCACCCAAGAGCAACCCCTCAAGCAGCAGAACAAACGCTACATCTACGAATGGTACGTGGTCATCCTGTGCATGGTGGCCTACATCTTCTCGTTCGTTGACCGGCAGATCCTGGCCCTGATGATCGAGCCGATCAAGGCCGACCTGCAGCTCAGCGATACCCAGTTCAGCCTGTTGCACGGCCTGGCGTTCTCGCTGTTCTACGCCTTCATGGGCATGCCCATCGCCTACCTGGCCGACCGCTTCTCCCGCCCACGCATCATCGCGCTCGGGGTAGTGTTCTGGAGCATCGCCACCGCTGCCTGTGGCCTGAGCAAGAACTTCGCGCAGATGTTCCTGGCGCGCATTGGCGTCGGTGTCGGCGAGGCAGCCTTGTCGCCCTCGGCCTACTCGATGTTCAGCGACATGTTCCCCAAGGAAAAGCTCGGCCGCGCCGTGGGCATCTACTCGATCGGCTCGTTCGTCGGCGGCGGTATCGCCTTCCTGGTCGGCGGCTACGTGATCACCTTGCTCAAGGATGCGCAAACCATCGAAGTGGCCGTGCTCGGTGCCATGAAAGCCTGGCAACTGGCGTTCTTCATCGTCGGCATGCCGGGGGTGATTGTCGGCCTGCTGATCTGGCTGACGGTACGCAACCCGCAGCGCAAGGGCGCGCAGCTCGATGCCGATGGCCAGGTGCGAAAGGTCAGGATCACCGATGGCCTGCGTTTCATCGGCCGTCACCGGGCGACCTTCGGCTGCCACTACCTGGGTTTCTCGTTCTACGCCATGGCGCTGTTCTGCATGATGAGCTGGACGCCGGCGCTGTATATCCGCAAGTACGGCCTGAGCCCGCAAGAGGCCGGCTTCATGCTCGGCACCATCCTGCTGCTGGCCAACACCACCGGCGTGGTGTTCGGCGGCTGGCTGACCGACCACCTGGCCAAGCGTGGCTACCGCGATGCGGCCATGCGCACCGGGGTGATCGGGGCCGTGGGCATGATCGTGCCGACCGTGCTGTATTCGCAGGTCGAGCCGCTGTGGCTGTCGGTGACCTTGCTGGTGCCGGCGATGTTCTTCGCCTCGTTCCCGATGCCAGCCTCCACCGCGGCCATGCAGATCCTCTCGCCGAACCAGGTGCGGGCCCAGGTATCGGCCGTGTTCCTGCTGATCAGCAACCTGCTCGGGCTGGGTCTTGGCACCACCCTGGTGGCGCTGATCACCGACCGCTACTTCGGTGCACCGGCGGCGGTCGGCTCGTCGATGTCGATCGTCAGCTGCGTGGCTTCGCTGCTGGCCATCGTGCTGCTGGCCAGAGGCTGCAAGTGCTTCCGTGAGAGCATGGGCCGCGAACACCCCGTACAGGCCTGAGATGCTCGCCGATATCCAGCTGCTGCAGCGCTTCCCGCTGCTCGATTGCCACGATGTGGCGCAGATGCAGGTGCAACTGGCCCGCTACCTGTGCCCGCATCGGCTGCGGCTGTTGGATGCTACGCCGCCACACCTGCAGGTCAACGGCATCGAGTTCGCCGGCGCCTCCTTGTTGCAAATGGACTATGGCGCGCCGGTGGAAATCAGCCTGGAAGGCAGCGGTGCCCACTACCTGTTCCGCAGCACCTTGCAGGGGCAGTGCGAAGTCAGTGACGGCCAGCAGCGCGCGGCGGTCGGCGCGGGTGGGTTGAGCGTCAGCTCGCCCTTCGCCAGCAGCCGCATCGTCACCGGTGGCGGCTGCCGCAACGCGGTGCTGAGCATGCCGCGCGAAGCCCTGGAGCTGCACTTGCAGCATTTGCTGGGGCGCAGCCTGGGGCAGCCGCTGGCGTTCCAGGTGCCCCTCGGTGCCGGCCACCCTGGCGTGCATGCCCTGGGTCTGGCCCTTGACTACCTGTGCCGGCTGTTCGCCCTGGGCCTTGACCTGGCGCCGATGCGCCAAGGTCTGGCCGACCACCTGGTGCAACTGTTGCTAACCCAGTTGCCGCACAACTACTCCCAAGTGCTCTGCGAGGCTGCCAGCACACCGCTGCCCAGCCACGTGCGCCGGGCACGCGACCACATCGAGGCGCACCTGGACCAGCCGCTGGCCTTGTCGACACTGTGCGCACTGAGTGGCGTTTCCGTGCGCACCCTGCAGAACGGCTTTCGCCAGTTCCTTGGCCAGACACCAGTGGAATACATCCGCGACCGGCGCCTGCTGGCCGTGCACCGGGCGCTGCAACAAGGCGAGGGCAGCGTGACCGAGGTGTTGCTGCGATACGGCATCAACAGCCCCGCGCATTTCACCCGCCAGTATCGGCAACGCTTCGGTTGCCGCCCCTCCGACACGCTCAAGCGCTGAGAAGCTGCGCAATCGGTAGCCTGTTTGCGTGATCGGATGCGTCGGCAATGCCCGCGCTGGCTAGCATCGGCCTACCTCAACACGCGGAGTTACCCCCATGCAAGTGACTATCCTTGGCGGCGGCCACGGCTGCTACGCGGCAGCTGTGGACATGGCAGAACGCGGCCACGACACCCGTCTGTGGCGCCGCGACAGTGTGGCGCTGCAGGCGCTGCAGGCCATCGGCAGCCTGACCGTGCGCGACTATCGCGGCACTCGGCAGGTGCCGCTGGACGCGCGTCTGCAACTGGTCGGCGACCTGGCCCAAGCACTGGAAGGTGCCGAGCTGGTGGTGATTCCGCTGCCAGCCACTACCCACGAGGCGCTGGCCGCCGAAGTGGCGCCGTTGCTGCGCGATGGCCAGGTGGTGTTCCTGCCGCCGGGGACCTTCGGCAGCTACCTGTTCGCCAAGGCCATGCGCCAGTGTGGCAACACGGCCGAGGTGGCCTTCGCCGAAACCGGCACCTTGCCTTACCTGGTACGCAAGCATGGCCCCGACCAGCTGGTGATCAGTGCCTACGCCACGCGCCTGCCGACGGGCGTGCTACCCAGCCGCCTGGCGGCGCACGCGTTCGCGGTGCTGCGCGAGGCCTATCCCAGCGTCGAGCCGATCGAGGACGCGTTGAGCGGTGCGCTGATGAACGCAGGCCCGGTCATCCACCCACCACTGATCCTGATGAACGCCGGCCCCCTGGAACACTTCCCGTCCTGGGACATTCACAACGAAGGCACCCAGCCGGCGATCCGCCGCGTCACCAGCCAGCTCGACAGCGAGCGTATGCGTGTGCGTGAAGCGCTCGGCTACCCGGCGCCGCACTTCCCGCTGGCCGACCACTACAACACCGACCAGGGCGATGAATGGATGTACGGCCGTGGCGCCCACGGCAAACTCACCGACAGCGGCGACTGGCGCGAGAAGATCGACCTGCAGCAGCACCGCTACATGCTTGAAGACACGCGCCTGGGCCTGTCGCTGCTGGTCTCCGTCGGCCGTTGGGCCGGTGTGCCGACGCCCGTGGCCGAAGGTTTGCTGGCGCTGGCGTCGGCCGTCACCGGGCGTGACCTCTACGGCGAAGGACGGACCCTGGAAAACCTCGGGCTGGCTGCACTGGACCGGGCGCAGATGGCCGCCGTGCTGCAGGACGGGGTGGCGGCATGAGCGGGCCACTGCGCCATATTGCCGTGGTCGGTGCCGGGCGCATGGGCGAGGGCATCGCCTTGGCCTTCGCCCAGGCCGGGCTGCAGGTGAGCTTGATCGACCTCAAGGAGCGCGCCGCCCAGGCCGATTATTTCCAGGCGATAGAACGCAATCTCAAGGCCCAGGCCGACAGCCTGGTCGCTCTCGAGCTGATCGGCAGCGTGCAGGCCCAGCAGCTGCTGGCGCGCATCCGCCTGCTGGGACCGCAGGCCGGTGGGCAGGCGCTGGCCGGTTGCGGGCTGGTATTCGAGGCCGTGCCGGAAGTGCTGGCGGCCAAGCGCGAGGCGCTGACCTGGATCGATCGGCATGTCGCGGCGGACAGCATCATCGCCTCGACCACGTCGACCTTCCTGGTCACCGAACTGGCCCACATGGTTTCTGGCCCGCAGCGCATGCTCAATGCGCACTGGCTCAACCCGGCGCACCTGATGCCGCTGGTGGAAGTCTCGCGCAGCGCGCAGACCTGCGACACGGTGGTCGCCGAGCTGTTGGCGACGTTGCAGGGTATCGGCAAGGTGGCGGTGGTCTGCAATGCGAGCCCCGGTTTCATCGTGCCGAGGCTGCAAGCCCTGGTGATGAACGAGGCGGCGCGCATGGTCGAGGAGGGCGTGGCCAGTGCCGAGCAGATCGACCTGGCGGTGCGCAGCGGCTTCGGCCTGCGCTTCTCGGTGCTCGGCCTGCTGGAGTTCATCGACTGGGGCGGTGGGGATATCCTGCACCACGCCTCGGGCTACCTCAGCCAGCACCTGGGCGAGCGTTACCAGGCGCCGCAGGCGGTGCTGGACAACATGGCGGCAGGGCGCAACGGCCTGCGCGAAGGCGTGGGCTTCTACGATTACCGCCAGGTCGATGTGCCGGCCTATCGCCATGGGCGCCTGGCCGCGCTGATGCAGCGGGTGCGCCAGGCGGGCCTGGCGCCGCATTTCGCTTCAGGCCTTGAAGCGCTGGATCAGCCCTTGCTGCTCTGACGCCAAGTCGTTCAACTGCTGGCTGATGCCCGCCGAACGCTCGGCCTGGCCGGACAGCGAAGCGGTGACATCGCGCACCGCTTCGACGTTGCGGTTGACCTCTTCGGCGACACTGCTCTGCTGTTCGGCGGCGCAGGCGATCTGCACGTTCATGTCGGTGATCACGCTTACCGCCTGGCGAATCTGCGCCAGCGCCTGGCGGGCCTGACGGGCCTGTTCGGCATTGGCCTGGGCCTGCTCGTGGCTGTGCTGCATGGCGTGGGTCACCTCGCGGGTGCCATTGCGCAGGCTGTCGACGATCGCGCCGATCTCCTCGACCGAGGCCTGGGTACGCTGGGCCAGGCCGCGCACCTCATCGGCGACCACGGCAAAGCCTCGGCCGGCTTCACCGGCGCGGGCCGCCTCGATGGCCGCGTTGAGGGCCAGCAGGTTGGTCTGCCGGGCGATCGAGAGGATCACCGCCATCACCGTGCCGATCTGCTCACCGCTGCTGGCCAGGGCATGCAGGCGTTGCATGCCCTCGCTCATGTCATGGGCCAGGGCCTGGATGCCCTGGCTGGCGTCCTCGATCACCTGCATGCCATCGCCGGTGGCCTGGTCGGCATGGCGCGCTGCCTCGGCCGCTTGTGCGGCGCTGTGGGCCGCGGCCTGGGCGGTGGCGGACATCTGCTGCAAGGCGGCGGCCATCTGCTCGATCTCGCGCAACTGCTGCTGCATGCCGGCATTGGTCTGGCTGGCGATGCGCGCCGACTGGTCGGCGGTGTCGCGGGTATCGCGCACACCGGCCTGGACCTGCGCGACCACCGGTTGCAGGTGCTCGAGGAAGCGGTCGAAGGCGCGGCTCAGACGCCCCAGTTCATCGCGGCCGGGGTAGGCGAGCCGGCGCGTCAGGTCGCCTTCGCCTTCGGCGATGTCCTCCAGCACGTGGGCGACATTGAGCAGCGGGCGACTGACGCTGCGCGCCATCAGCCACATCATCAGCACGCCCAGCACGGCGATGCTCAGCCCCAGGCCGATCTGCAGTGCCAGGCTGCGCAGGCGTTGCTCGCGCATCTGCGCCTGCAGGGCGCTCACCGGTGCGCCGAGCACCGCCTTTGGCACGCTGACCAGCACCGCCCACGGGCTGGCATCGGGCAGCGGCTTGATGGGCACCAGCATGCGCATGGCGTCGGCGTCCTCGAAGGTCTGCCCAAGGCCTGCGCGAACCGCGTCGAGCATCGCCGCGGCATGCTCGGGGTGGCGCGCCTTGAGCAAGGCGCCGAGGTGTTCGGGCTGGCGGCTGTCGCCGGCCAGCTGGCCGGCCGAGCTGACAATGGCGATGTCGCCCTGGCCTTGGTACAGCGCCGCGCTGGCAGCTTCGGCATCGTGCTGCAGCGAGCCCAGGTCGATGTCCAGGCCGATCACCGCAACCACCCGGCCTTGGTCGAGCAGCGGCAGGGTCAGGCTGGTCACCAGCCGCGCGGTGCCGCTGGAGCTGTCGACATAGGGTTCCAGCAGGCAGGGCTTGGCCGCTTGGCGCGAACAGCTGAAGAAGGCATTGAACGGCGCGCCGCTGGGGCCGGGCGAGGTGTCGGCCAGCAGATGCTCGTCACCCGGTACGGCCTGTAGCTGGCCGGGGGCCGATTGCAGCCAGTACAAGGCGAAGCGCCCCTGGTCGTTGCTGCCCAGTTCCAGCTGGCCAGGGAAGTCGGCATCACGGCCGTCGAGGGCGTTCTGGTCGAAGGTGATGAACAGCCCCAGCAGTTCCGGTCGTCCGGCCAGGGCCTGGCGCAGGACCTCGGTGAGGTCGCGGCGCAGCTCGGCTGCGGGCAGCTGGCCGTTGGCGTCGCGCTGGCGCAGGTGCATGACCTGGCGGCCTACGCCTTCGGCGAAGCTCAAGGCACGGTCGAAGCCCTGTTGGATATGCAGCGCCTGGGCCTGGCCTTCGGCGCGCAGGTTGCTTCGCGCAGCGCTCAGCAGCATGTCGCTGGCACTGCGCTTGACCTGGTCCTCACTGGCCTGGCGTTGGGCCAGGGCCAGTGCGGTGAGGAGTACGACAACGGCGGCCAGGCACAGGCTGGCGAGCAAGGTGATCTTGTTGTGAATGCTCAAGGCGTTGGTCATGTCGGTGGTTTCCGCGACGCGAGGTGGGCTCGCGGCAGGCTACCGGGCCGTCGCCGCCAGCGGTATGGGCGCGCTGCCGATTGGCAGGCAGCGGCAAGAGGTTGGCACGCAGAGGCAATACCGGCTTCAGGCGAGGGGCGAGAAGGGCGCTGGCAGGTAGACCGCCGACTGCATCTTCTCCAGTTGCGGCGCCGAATTTTCCGGTGGCCAGACCCCGTCGCGCACTGCGCGGGTGCGCACATCCAGGCGCTGCTCCAGGCTCGCGTAGGGCCAGATGTGCAAGTAGCGCGGCAGCCGGCCGCTGGTGGCGTAGAACGCGGCATAGACCTGGGAGTAGTCCGCTCCGGTGCGCGGGCCGACGGCCTTGCGCCAGCCGGCCAGGGTTGGCGCCAGCCCCGAAGTGACCAGGTCGTACTCGCGCAGCTCGTAGAACGGGCCGTGCTTGCCGGGGGCCAGGGGTTCGAGGAAGGGGAACAGCCGGTAGTCCTCCATGTATTGTTCGAGGATGAACTCGCCGATACCGAACGCATCGCTGGCGAGCAACACGCGCTGGCGTTCGGCGGCCTGGGCCTGGGCATCGGTGAAGCGGCGCAGCACGGCAATGCTGTTCTGCGGGCCGATCTCCGCGAGCCAGCAGCCGATCAGCTGCACGCCAGGACCTGCGTCCTGCAGCGCCGCCTGAAGGCGGGGCAGGGCCTGGGCGGGGGTACGCACGCGCAGGGTGAAGCGGAGCAGTTCGTAGAGGTCGGACATCAACGGGTTTCCTTCGATTGCAAATGAAAAGCCCGAACCCTCCCCGCACGGAAAGGCCCGGGCAAAAACGGTGGTGGGGGTCTACCAGAACTTCCAGGTGTAGGACGTGATGAAGCGCACTTCGTCGTAGTCGTTGCCGTACTTCTGCTTGGTGTGCATGTTCTTCAGGTCGAAGGCCAGGTCCTTGAGCGGCCCGCTTTGCACCACATAGCTGAACATGATGTCGCGCTCGCTTTCCTCGTCCCGTGCCAGGCCTTGGCCGCGGTCGACGTCGGTACCCTTGGTGTAGCGGGTGAACAGCTTGAGACCCGGAATGCCAAGGGCCGCGAAGTTGTAGCCGTAGCGCAGCGACCAGCTGCGTTCGTCCGGGCGGATGAACGGGATGCTGCCCCAGTTCGGCAGCCACAGCTGCGGCACGAAGCCGTTGAGGGTCGGGAACACCGTGTCGCCGGTCATGCGCTGGTAGACGACGCCAACCGTGTGGCCGCTCTTCTCCACGCTCACCAGGCCGTAGTAGGCGCGGTTGTCCACCGCGCCGCTGCGGGCGGCGCCATCTTCCTGGTTGTTGAAGTAGCCGATGTCGGTCTTCAGCTGGTAGCCGTCGGCGAAGCGCAGGGTGTGCTTGATGCCGGCGTAGTCCTGCTTGTAGATGTCGTTGAGCACGCCGTGGAAGTAGCTGCCCTGCAGATCCGGGGTCACGGCGTAGGTGGCGCCGGCGAAGTCGAGGCCATCGCTGTCCTGGCTGTCGGAGGTGCCGAAGCGGTACAGGCGCTCGTGGTTGGACGACTCGCGGGTGACGATCGACCAGAAGCGCCCACCCACCAGGGTCAGTTTGTCGATGTCGCGCGACTCGATCACCGCGCCTTGGTAGATGGTGTCGAGCTGACGGCTCGGGTCGTTCGAGGCGACCGGGTAGAACGGCCGCTGGTCGCCGATCTTCACCACGCTCTTGGCGTACTTGAGCTTCAGCGTCGCGCCGCCACGGCTGTAGTCGTCGGCAGTCTGCCGGTCATGGCGGCTGAAGGGCAGCGAGCCATCGTTGCCGGTGGAGTCCAGGCGCACGGCGTACTGCCCGTCGAGGTCGAAGCCCAGCGCCAGCGGCGTGTCGGTATAGCCGGATTCGAACTGCAGGTCGAAGCCCTGGGACCAGTTGCCGACCTTGGACACCGGCGCGTTTTCCTGGGTGAAGTTGCGGTTCAGGTAGAGGTTCTTGATGTTCACCGCAAGGTGGCTGTCATCGACCACGTCGGCCAGGCTGGCCTGGGGCAGGGCGCAGGCCATGCACAGGCAGAACGCGTTCGCACGCAAGGACCATCGGAGTTCCATGGAGGGGATTCCTGCAGAGTGATCAGGACAAGTGCCGGGCAGTCGTGCAACTGGGCAGCAGGTCTGGCGCCCGCTTGTCTGTCACGTTGTTTTTGTTGTTTTGGCTAGGCGTTACAAGGCTGCACGCTAAAGGCAGGGCGGCAGGGGCTCAATGACAGGGACGGTCAATGTCGTTGCGTTTTGCGCAACGGTGCATGCCTGCGGCCAGGCTCACAGTACCCGGCGCATCGCCCTGGCCATTTCGTTCGCCAGCGCCCGGGTCAGGTCGTCCAGGGGGCGCCCGCGGCGGCTGACGATCTGGATATCGGTGGTGTTCATCTGCGCGCAATCGATGCTCAGCGCCTTGAAGGTGCCGCCTTTGAGCTCGTCGATGATGGGCAGTTCGGCCAGCACCGTCGCCCCCAGGCCCGAGCGGACGAAGTCGAGGATCACTGCCAGCGAGTTGGAGGTCAGCGTTGGCACGATGCTCAGTGCCTGCCCCTTGCAGGCCTCGTCCACCAGTTCGCGCAAGCGGAAATTGGGGCCGGGCAGCACCAGCGATTCGCGGGCGAGGTCTTCGAGGCTGACGGTGCTGCGTTCGGCCAGGCGGCTGTCGCGGTGCACGATCAGGCGCAGTGGCTGCGCCAGGCTGAACAGGCGGCTCAGGCAGGCCGTCTGGCTGGGCGCGAAGACCACGCCCAGGTCGGCCTGGTCGGCCATGACCATGCGCTGAACTTCCAGCGAAGGTGCGCTGATGATTTCCGTCTTGTGCGCGCCATGGGCTTGGAGAAAGCCCTGCACCGCATTGATTGCCCGCGCACCGAGCAGGCCTTCGCCGATCGCGATCACCGTCGAGGCTTGCTGCTGGTTGCGCAGTTCGTCCAGGCGGCCGAGCAGTTGGCTGTGCTGGCGCAGGCGCTCGACGTAGTAGTCCACCGCAGCTTCGCCGGCGCAGGTCAGGCTGATGCGGTGGGTGCCAGGGCGCACCAGGTCGATGCCCAGTTCTGCTTCGAGCCGGGCGATCTGTCGGCTGACCGATGAGGTGGCGACGCCCAGTGTTTCGGCGGCGGCGCGCATGGAGCCTTTCTCGTGGCTCAGGTGCAGGTAGCGCAGGCGGTGATCCTGCAGATCGATAGGGCGGGTGGGCATGACCTCGACCTCGGTGAACGCACGCCAGGCAGCGGCGGAGGGATGGATTGGTTGTTTTTCTGGCTCCATGCCCGGCCATGCTACACGAGGTCCTTTCCTTGCGAAATCATGTGAATAATCCATTAAAAATATTTCGTCATATCGCCGGTCTTTGTTAGTTTTTTTGGCTGGACGGTAGTGTCAGGTTTTTCATGAAAAATGCATATAAATCAATTAGCTAAGGCGTATTTATGCTTTTTGTATCTCATTTTCGAGAGAAAAAATCACGAATTTAAGCTTGAAAATTCAATTGACAATTCACGTAAATCATCGCAGATTTTGGCCATCGGCACCCAAAACAAGAGAGACAGAACATGCCGCACGAACCCGCCTTTGCTCCCCTGCATGGTCGCCACTTGCCTGTGGCCGAGCCTGCTATTTCGCCTCCTGTCTACCGACACCTGCTCCAACAATAAAACCGCGCCTGAGACGGAGAATGTCCATGGATTCGCTTTGCCTGCGTGCCGCGCCCGAGTCGGCGCTTGCCTCCGGCCCTGCCTTCGAGGCTCTGCTTGACGGTGTTCGTGATCGTGCCCGTCTGGGTGAGTTCGATCGCCAGCGCCATATTTCCCGCGATGTGATCGATGCCTTCAAGGCCCACGGCGTCTACCGCGCCCTGGTGCCCAAGCGCTTTGGCGGGCTTGAATGCTCCCCGGGTGTGTTCTGCGAGATGATCGAACGCATTTCCCACGCCGACGGCTCCGCCGGCTGGGTCGCCAGTTTTGGCATGAGCCCGGTGTACCTGGCGGCGCTGCCACTGGAGACCATCGCCGAGATCTACGGCAACAGCCCCGACACGGTGTTCGCTGGTGGCATCTTCCCGCCGCAGCCTGCCGAGATCGTCGCCGGTGGCTTCAAGGTCAATGGCCGCTGGAAGTACTCCAGCGGCTCCATGGGCGCCGACATCGTCGGTGTCGGCATCGCCCCGCGCAATGGCGACAAGCTCGACCTGCCACGCCTGGCAGTGATGCCGCGCAGCCAGGCGCGCATCGAGGAAACCTGGGACACCGTCGGCCTGCTCGGTACCGGCAGCCACGACCTGGTGGTCGAGGACGTGGTGGTGGGCGAGCAGTGGACCTTCGTTCGCGGCGGCAAGCCCAACCTGGACGAGCCGTTCTTCCGCTACCCGTCGTTGTCGTTCGCCACTCAGGTGCTTTCGGTGGTCGGCTTAGGGATTGCCCGCGCCGCACTGGACGAGTTGTCGGGCATGGCCAGCGGGCGTATCTCGGTAACCGGCGCCCCGGCCCTGGCCGACCGGCCACTGGCCCAGGTCGACGTGGCCAAGGCCGAGGCCGCGCTGCGTTCGGCCCGCGCGTTCTTCTACGAATCCATCGAGCGCGCCTGGCAGCACGTGCTGACCGGCGACCCGGTGCCGATGGAAGTGACCAACCTGCTGCGCCTGTCCTCGACCCACGCCGCACGGGTGGCGGCGGAAGTGGCGCGCAGTGCGCAACTGCTGTCGGGCATGACCGGCATCTACAACGAAAGCCCGCTAGCCCGCTGCGTCAACGATGCGCAGGTGGTTACCCAGCACGCCTTCATGGGCGACGTCACCTACCAGAACGCCGGGGCGATGTTCTTCGGTAAACAGCCTCTTCCAGGCTACCTGTAACTCTCGGGATATTTGTCATGAGCGATAAGAAAGCCTTGCGCGTGCTGTTCTGCATGGGCATCAACCAGAACTTCTTCGATGCCCCGCGCGAGGAGCAACTGCAGGTGTGGGCCGCGTTCAGCGCGATGTGGAACGGCATCCATGACCTGGCCGGCGTCGACGTGCTGGGCAACATGGACGACGACCAGAGCATGGTCGGACCGTCCGATGGCTTCCCCTGGACCACCTACCTGCTGGCCGATGTACCGGACATCCAGACCGTGCACGCCGCCTGCAACCTGTTCCGTACCACCGCTGTTGGCGATGGCCCCTACAAACTGTGGCGCTACGCCAAGGTCGAGGCCCGTGTCGGCCGCGAACTGATCATCCAGCGCGCCTGAGTGGAGGAGTATTCCGTGACCAACCTGATTCCTGCCGTCAACCTGAGCGTCGACCCGGCCGAGCTGGTGCAAGCCGACCGCGTTCACACCTCCTTGTACACCGACCCGGCGCTGTTCGACGCCGAGCTCGAGAAGATCTTCCACAGCACCTGGATCTGGGTCGCCCACGAGAGCGAGATCCCCGAGGCCGGCAGCTACAAGACCACCTACATCGGCAAGCAGCCGGTGATCGTCGTGCGCGACCGCAAGAAGGCCGTGAACGTGCTGCTCAACCGCTGCCGCCACCGCGGTGCCACGGTGTGCGAGCACAAGAAGGGCAAGACCAACAGCTTTGTCTGCCCGTACCACGGCTGGGGCTACGCCCTCGACGGCTCGCTGCGTGGCGTGCCGCACCCGGAAAGCTACGGCGACTGCCTGGACAAGGCCGAGCTGCCGCTGGTCAGCCTGCGCACCGAAAGCTATGCCGGCATGATCTTCGCCACCTTCAAGGACGACATCGAGCCGCTGGAAGACTTCCTCGGCGCTGCCAGGAAGTGGATGGACCTGTTCATGAAACAGGGCGCCGGCTACGGCATCAAGGTGCCGGGCGAGCACCGCTTCCGCTTCCCCGGCAACTGGAAGATCCAGCTGGAAAACACCACCGACGCCTACCACTTCCCGCTGGTGCACAAAAGCTTCCTGTCGTCCGTGGACGAGCAGACGCTTGAACTGTTCGACTTCGTCAAGGGCCCCGGCTACGTCGAGGACCTGGGCAACGGTCACAGCGTGATGGTGATGATCCCCGAGCTGGTCGACCTGGAAGCCGACCTGGACAAGCCGATCCCCGAGCGCTTCGAATCGCTGGCTGCCGAACTGCGCGACGAAGGTATCGAAGAGCAGCAAGTGCGGCGCATCGTGCGCGCCGTCGGCGGGTCGGGCTTCAACCTTAACTTGTTCCCCAACGTCGCCTGCTCGATGGCGTTTTTCCGCGTGCTGCAGCCGATCTCGGTGACCGAGACCGAAATCCATCACTCGGTGATCACCATGGACGGCGGCCCGGCCGCAGCCAACCGCTACCGCCTGCGCCTGCACGAGCACTTCCAGGGCCCGATGGGCTTTGGCACCCCGGACGATTCCGAAGCCTGGGAGCGCGTGCAGAAGGGCGCCAACGCCGGCGAAGACCTGTGGATCATGTTGAACCGCGGTCTGCCGGGCGAGCGCCCGAGCGAAGATGGCCTGGTGTCCGACGTGAGTGCCGAAACCGGCATGCGCGCGGCGTACCAGCAGTGGAAAAAGATGATGTCGGCCTGAGAGTGGAGAACCCCATGAACCTGCAATTGCTGCAAGAAGTCACCGCTTTCATCTGGCAGGAAGGCGACATGCTCGACCACGGCGAGTACGAAGTCTGGCTGGATCAGTGGACCGCGAAAGGGACCTACATCATCCCGATCAACCCCAAGGAAACCGACTTCGAGAACACCTTGAACTATGCCTACGACGACCACCATATGCGCCGCCTGCGCGTGCAGCGGCTGATCGGCGGCGAGTCGATCTCCACCAGCCCGCAGCCGCGTACCGTGCGCAGCATCTCGCGCATCCGCGTGCTGAGCGACGACGGGGTGAAGGTCACCGTGCGCGCTGCGCAGAACATCCGCGAGTTCCGCAAGGAAAGCCTCAAGCACTACAGCGCCGACCTGACCTACACCCTGGTGCGTGCCGAGGGCGGGTTCCAGATCGAGCGCAAGGTGATCAGCCTGATCAACAGCGACGATACCCTCGCAGGTATCGGTTACATCCTCTGAGGTAGCAGCCATGAACCAAGTCGCATTGGTAACCGGGGCAGGGCAAGGGTTGGGCCAGCGCTTCTGCGCCCGACTGCTGGCCGCAGGCTTCGATGTGGTGGTCTCGGACCGCGACCTGGCATTGGCCCAGGCCGCTGCCGAGCAGCTGCAAGGGCAGGGTGGTCGCACCTTGGCAGTCAAGCTCGACGTCGCCAGCAAGGCGGATTTCGAGCAAGCCCTGGCCCAGGTGCTGGAGCGCTTCGGCGCCCTGCACGTGGTGGTCAATAACGCGGCGGTGACCAAGACCACGCCGCTGATGCAGATCAGCCCGGAAGAGTTCGACGCGGTGGTCGGCCTGAACTTGCGCAGCGTGTTCCTCGGCTGCCAGGTGCTGGGTGCGCACCTGGCCGAAGCCGGCTACGGGCGGATCATCAACCTGGCCTCGCTGGCCGGGCAGAACGGCGGTACCGCCACCGGCGCGCACTATGCGGCGAGCAAGGGCGCGATCGTCACCCTGACCAAGATTTTCGCCAAGGAATTCGCCGCCCGCGGCGTCACCGTCAATGCCATCGCCCCCGGCCCGATCGACTCGCCGGCGGTGCACGCCGCGGTGCCAGCCGAACGCCTGCAGGGGCTGCTGGCGAACATCCCGGTGCAGCGCCTGGGCGATGCGGATTTCCTGGGCGACCTGATCGTGCAGCTGGCGCGGCCCGAGGCCTACTTCACCACCGGGGCGACCTGGGACGTGAACGGCGGCCTGTTCATGCGATGAATCACTACAGGACACCGGTCATGAATGAACAATTGTTGAATGTCGTCGTGCGCAAGCGCGAGATCCAAGGGGCCGACGTGGTCGTCCTCGACCTGGCGCTGGCCGATGGCGCGGCGCTGCCGGCCTTCGAGGCGGGCGCGCACGTGGATATCCATGTGGCCCCTGGCGTGGTGCGCCAGTATTCGCTGTGCAGCGACCCGGCCGATGCCTCGGTGTATCGCCTGGGCGTGCTCAAGGACCCGGCCTCCCGTGGCGGTTCGGTGGGGGTGCATGAGGTGCTGGTGGAGGGGCGCGAGGTGCAGATCAGCACGCCGCGCAACCTGTTCCCGCTGGCAGCCGATGCGCGCCGCTCGATCCTCTTGGGCGGCGGCATCGGCATCACGCCGATGATCGCCATGGCCCATGCCCTGCACCAGCAGGGCGCCGATTTCGAATTGCATTACTGCGGGCGTTCGCGCAGCCGCAGCGCGTTCCTTGAAGCGCTGGCCAGTGCGCCCTTCGCCGAGCGGGTGTTCACCCACTTCGACGACGAAGACGCCGCCCAGCGCCTGGACCTGCCTGCCGTACTCGGCGCCAGCGCGACCGGCACCCACATGTACACCTGCGGCCCGTCGGGCTTCATGGACTGGGTGATCGCCGGCGCGCGCCAGCAGGGCTACGCCGAGGACCACATCCACAAGGAGTACTTCCAGGTCGAGGTGGATGCCAGTGGCGCCAGCTTCGAAGTGGTCGCGGCGCGCAGCAACAAGACCGTGCAGGTTGCCGAGGGCCAGAGCATCCTCGATGCGTTGGCCCAGGTCGGCATCAAGATCGATATCTCGTGCGAGCAGGGTGTGTGCGGTACCTGCATGTGCGAGGTGCTCGAAGGCGAGCCGGACCATCGCGACGTGTACCTGACCGATGAAGAGAAAGCCGCGAACGACCAGATCCTGGTGTGCTGCTCGCGGGCCAAGTCCAACAAGCTGGTGCTGGATATCTGAGGAGCATGACCATGGTTGACGTAACCCAATTTCGCAACGCAATGGCCATGCTCGGTGGCGCCGTGTCGGTCATCACCACCGATGGCCCTGCCGGTCGCTTTGGCTTTACCGCCTCGGCGGTGTGCAGCGTCACCGATTCGCCGCCGACCTTGCTGGTGTGCATGAATCGTTCGTCGTATTCCAACGAGCAGTTCAAGGCCAATGGTGCGTTGTGCGTGAACGTGCTGGCCGGGACCCATCAGGAGCTGTCAGGGGCTTTCGCCAATCGCCAGCTGAGCATGGAAGAGCGCTTCGCCAGCACCCACTGGAGCGTGCTGGAAAGTGGCGCGCCGGTGATGCAGGAAGCGCTGGTGAACTTCGACTGCCGGATTGCCCAGGTGCATGAGGTGGGCTCGCACAGCATCTTCTACTGCGAAATCCAGGAAATCCGCCAGGGTGGCGCCGATGACGGGCTGGTGTATTTCAACCGTGCCTATCACCGGGTGTGCGACGCCTCGAAGGCCTGCTGAGGTCTAGCGACCGCGCCGCCGCGAAACCCGCGCCTCGATGTTCTTGCGGCCGATCAGCAGCGGCGGTTTCTCCACCACCGGCTCATCGGCCAGCCACTTGTACATCACCAGGCAGTCCACCAGGCCCAGGCGGGCGTGGCGGAATGCCTTGGGCAGGCGGCCGACCGTGTCGAAGCCGAGCGTGTGCCACAGCGCCACCGCCACTTCGTTGCTGGCCACCACCGAGTTGAACTGCAGCGCCAGGAAGCCTTCCTGGCGCGCCAGTTTCTGCGAGTGTTCGCACATCTGCCGTGCCACGCCGCGGCCACGGGCGGCCTCGCTGACCATGTAGCCACAGTTGCCGACATGGCCACCGGGGCCGGCGGCATTGGCCTTGAGGTAGTAGGCGCCGAGCAACTCACCGTCCTGTTCGGCCACCAGCGTGCGCAAGGGCAGCTCCAGCCATAGCTGGCGGGCCTGCTCGAAGCTCAGGGCCGGGTCGTAGGCGTAGGTTTCGCGGGCCTGGACGATGGCCTGGAAGGTCGGCCAGAAGCGCTCGAAGTCGTCGGGCGTCATGGGGCGGATGTGGATCATGGCGGTACCTGTCGGGGCTAGGGCGCCAAGTCTGGGCGGCGCGGCGCCGTCGCGCAAGGGCGGCGACGCCGTTTGCGGCTCAGTTGCCGGCCTTGCCCAGCGCATCCATGGCACGCGCCGAGTAGACCAGTGCGGCACCGGCGTTCATTGCCACCGCCACGCCCAGGGCTTCGGCGATTTCTTCGCGTGTCGCACCTTGCTTGAGCGCCTGCTGCGAATGCACGGCGATGCAGCCGTCACAGCGGGTGGTGACGGCCACGGCCAGGGAGATCAGCTCGCGGGTCTTGGCATCCAGGTGGTTGGTCTTGGCACCGGCGCCGCTGGCGGTCATGTAACCGGCCACGGTGTCGGGGGACAACTGCTTGAGGTCGCCGATACCGGCCATCAACTGCTTACGGTAGGCGTCCCAGTCCATCATGCTCATCATCTTCACCTTGGGGAGGTTGCGAGTGGAGCTTTCAGACTAGACGAAGATCGGGTGTCTCTACCGGCCCTATCGCCGGCTTGCCGGCGATAGGGCCGGTACAGCCCATCAGATATAGATGAACACCAGCACCAGCGCCGCCACGAACGCCCACTTCTCCAGGTAATAGAGCTTGCGGTTGCGCTTCTTCAGTGCCTTGCCGCGTTCACGGATCCTGTAGATGCGGGTGAACAGGCGGTTGATTCCGCCAGTCTTGTCATTGGCATCGTTCGGCGCTGCCGCCGCCGCCATGACATTGCGGCTGAACCAGCGGTTGAACGCCGTGGCCCAACGGTACTTGAGCGGGCGCTCGACGTCGCAGAACAGGATGATGCGGTTGTGTTCGGTGGTATTGGCGGCGTAATGGATGTAGGTCTCGTCGAACACCACGCCTTCGCCGTCGCGCCAGGAATACTTCTCGCCGTCCACATCGATGTAGCAGCCATCGTCGTTCGGCGTGTCCAGCCCCAGGTGATAGCGGTAGGAGCCGGCATAGGGGTCGCGGTGGCGCACCAGCTTGGCGCCCGGCGGCAGGGTGGCGAACATGGCGGCCTTGACCGAACCGATGCCCTGCAGCAACTCGGTGGTGCGCGGGCACAGATTCATCGCCGATGGGTGGCTTTCGCCGTACCACTTCAGGTAGAAGCGCTTCCAGCCGGTCTTGAAGAACGAGTTGAAACCGACGTCGTCGTAGTTGTCGGATTTCTTGATCTCGCCCACATGCAGCAAGCGCTGGGCTTCTTCGCGAATCTCTTGCCAGTGATCCTGCAGCGGCTGCAGCTCGGGGAAGGCTTCTACCGGCAGGTAGGGTTTGGCCGGGTGCCTGGAGAACAGGTAGAGGAAGCTGTTGACCGGGGCCAGGAAGCTGGAGTGGTCACCCAGTTGGCGAGACGGCTTGTGACGCACGCGACCGCGCAGGTGAACATAGGCGATCGAGAGGGCGAAGATCAGTACGATTGCAATTTTCATGGACGGTTACTTATCGAAAAATGGCCATGCGCCATGGCATAAGCTCGCCAGCATAAACGTTCAGTGGGGTAGTTTGTACATATTGTTGGGTGATTGCAGGGCGACTTAGGTGTAATGGCCTGTAGATTGCACAAACGATTCAGGATGAGGAGCACTCCATGGTTCAGGACCTGCGCCCCAGTGGCGCCCCCTTCAAACGGCTGTTCTTCGCCTTGTCGCTCAGCGATGCCCAGCGGCGCTCGCTGGCCCAATGGCGACGCGGCCTGAGCCTGCGCAGTGGCAAGCCGGTGCCGAGTGAAAACTTGCACCTGACGCTGCTGTTTCTCGGTGATGTGGACGCCGGCCAGGTGCCGGCGATCTGTGCCGCCGTGGACACCCTCGCGCGCCCGGGGGCGGCGCTGCGGTTGCTGCTCGACCAGCTGAAGGTGTGGCCGCGGGCCAATGTGCTGGTATTGGAGCCGGATGAGACACCCGTGGCGTTGCGGCAACTGGTGTACGGGTTGCAGCAGGCGTTGCTGCCCCTGGGGTTCGCCGAGCAGGCACGTGAGTATCGGCCGCACCTGACCCTGTCCCGGGATTATCGCGGCCAGGCGCCCGAGGCCACGGTGGCGCCGGAGTTCTTCATCAGCGCCCGGCATTTCACCTTGTACGAGTCGCGCAAAGGGCGCTATTGGCCACTGGCCGAGTGGCCATTGGTGGAGTGATGGTGTTTGACTTGGTTATTTCTGGGGATGTGAGATCGAGCGCCGCCCGCGCGGCGCATCGCGAGC
>NZ_BBIV01000015.1 GCF_000730665.1 Pseudomonas plecoglossicida NBRC 103162 = DSM 15088 | reverse complement strand
CGGGCGGCGCTCGGTGTACGCCCTACTACGAATCCAAAGCCAAGCGCTCCACGACGATTTTCACCATTTCCTGCCCTGCCCGTCGGCCTGAGGATGGCCGCTGCCCGGCAACCCTGATAAAATCGCGCGCCTTCACAGACCTCTGACGTTTCAGGCAGCCGCCGCTTCCCAGCCGGCCTTGGCCGTCACGGTCGTTTTTACGAATCCCTCCCTCTTAAAGGCCTGGATCAATGAGCAAGCAACCCTCCCTGAGCTACAAGGACGCCGGTGTAGACATCGACGCCGGCGAAGCACTGGTCGAACGCATCAAGGGCGTGGCAAAACGCACCGCACGCCCTGAAGTCATGGGTGGCCTGGGTGGCTTCGGCGCCCTCTGCGAGATCCCGGCCGGCTACAAGCAGCCTGTGCTGGTCTCCGGCACCGACGGCGTCGGCACCAAGCTGCGCCTGGCGCTGAACCTGAACAAGCACGACAGCATCGGCCAGGACCTGGTCGCCATGTGCGTCAACGACCTGGTGGTCTGCGGCGCCGAGCCGTTGTTCTTCCTCGACTACTACGCCACCGGCAAGCTGAATGTCGACGTGGCCGCCACCGTGGTCACCGGCATCGGCGCCGGCTGTGAACTGGCTGGCTGCTCCCTGGTCGGCGGCGAAACCGCCGAAATGCCTGGCATGTACGAAGGCGAAGACTACGACCTGGCCGGCTTCTGCGTCGGCGTGGTGGAAAAGGCCGAGATCATCGACGGCTCCAAGGTCGCCACTGGCGATGCGCTGATCGCCCTGCCGTCCTCCGGCCCGCACTCCAACGGCTACTCGCTGATCCGCAAGATCCTCGAAGTGTCCGGCACCGACATCGAGAACACCCAGCTCGACGGCAAGCCGCTGACCGACCTGCTGATGGCGCCGACCCGCATCTACGTCAAGCCGCTGCTGCAGCTGATCAAGAAGACCGGCGCGGTCAAGGCCATGGCCCACATCACCGGTGGCGGCCTGCTGGACAACATCCCGCGTGTCCTGCCGAAAAACGCCCAGGCCGTGGTTGACGTGGCCAGCTGGCAGCGCCCGGCGGTGTTCGACTTCCTGCAGGAAAAAGGCAACGTCGACGAGCACGAAATGCACCGCGTACTGAACTGCGGCGTCGGCATGGTCATCTGCGTTGCCCAGGACCAGGTCGAAGCTGCCCTGAACGAACTGCGTGCCGCCGGTGAGCAGCCATGGGTGATCGGCCACATCGCCGAAGCCGCCGAAGGCGCTGCCCAGGTCGAGCTGCAGAACCTCAAGGCACACTGATGCCAAGTTCGCCCTGCAATGTCGTGGTACTGCTGTCGGGCTCCGGCAGCAACCTGCAAGCCTTGATCGACAGCTGCCGCAGTGAAGCCAGCCCAGTACGCATCGCCGCGGTGATTTCCAACCGCGCCGATGCCTATGGCCTGCAACGGGCCGCGGCGGCCGGCATCGCCACCGCCGTGCTGGACCACACCGGGTTCGACGGTCGCGAAGCCTTCGATGCCGCGCTGATGGCGCGCATCGACGGCTACGCCCCGGACCTGGTGGTGCTGGCCGGCTTCATGCGCATCCTCAGCGGCGGCTTCGTGCGCCACTACCAGGGTCGCCTGCTCAACATCCACCCGTCGCTGCTGCCCAAGTACAAGGGCCTGCATACCCATCGGCGGGCGCTGGATGCTGGCGACACCGAGCATGGCTGCAGCGTACACTTCGTCACCGAGGAACTCGATGGCGGCCCTCTGGTCGTACAGGCTGTGGTCCCGGTCGTGCCAGCTGATACAGCTGAAAGCCTGGCGCAGCGGGTACACCATCAGGAACACCAGATCTACCCGCTGGCAGTGCACTGGTTTGCCGAGGGGCGCTTGCGCCTGGGCGAACAGGGTGCGTTACTGGATGGCCAGCCGCTGCCGGCCAGTGGTCATTTGATCCGACCCTAGGAGAATTTATGCGTCGCGCCCTGCTCTTGGCTCTTGCCGTGCTCGCCCTGCCCCTCCAGGCAGCTGACCTCAAGCCTTTCTCGGCGAGCTATACCGCCGACTGGAAGCAACTGCCCATGAGTGGTACTGCAGAGCGCAGCCTGGTCAAAAAAGGCGACGGCACCTGGGACCTCAACTTCGAGGCTTCCATGATGATCGCCAAACTGACCGAGCAAAGCACCCTGCGCATGGACAACGACACCCTGCTGCCGCAGAAGTATCACTTCGAGCGCGGCGGCCTGGGCAAGGCCAAGAAGGTCGACCTGACCTTCGACTGGAACGCCAAGAAAGTGACTGGCAGCGACCGCGGCGACGCGGTCAACCTGCCGCTCAACCGCGGCGTGCTGGACAAGTCGTCCTACCAGTTGGCGCTGCAGCATGATGTGGCTGCCGGCAAGAAAAGCATGACCTACCAGGTGGTCGACGGTGACGAGATCGACACCTACGACTTCCGCGTGCTCGGCACCGAGAAAGTCACCACCAAGACCGGCCAGGTCGATGCGGTGAAAGTCGAGCGTGTGCGCGACCCGAGCCAGAGCAAGCGCATCACCGAGCTGTGGTTCGCCAAGGATTGGGACTACCTGCTGGTGCAACTGCGCCAGGTCGAGACCGATGGCAAGGAATACGTGATCGTGCTGCAGGATGGTACGGTCGATGGCAAGTCGGTGAAGGGTAACTGAGCCGCCAGCGCCGCTGAATTGAAACCCCGCCTGGTGCGGGGTTTTTCTTTGATGGGCACAAGGCGCCTGTAGGAGCGGCCCCGGCCTTACATGAAACTTGTTTCATCGGTGTTTTATTTACTTAGCCTGCTAACAAACTTTATAAAAGGGGTGTGCGACACAATGTCGCAACCAACTGAAAAGTGGAGTTTACCGATGACAGTCCAAGTAACCGAACGCGACGAATCGAGAATGTCCCACGAAGGCCTGGCCGCTGGCGTGCGGATCTGGGATGTGCACCAGCAAGGCCAGTTGGTGGGCATGTTCCACCATGAACACGACGCTCACCAGTACCGCATAGAGCTCGAAGACCTGGAAAACCAGCGCACCACGCAATGACCCGTCTTCCAAGAAAAAGCCCCGCCTAGGCGGGGCTTTTGCCTGTTACCACATCAGATCGTCCGGGATCTTGTAGGCCGCATACGGATCGTCCTCGTCCGCTTCCTCGACATGGGTGTTGAGCAGCAGGATACGGTTCGGGTCGCGCTCCTGGATCTTCACCGCCGCTTCGCGCGGAATCACCTCGTAACCACCGCCATGGGCAACGATCGCCAGCGCGCCGTTGCTCAGCTTGCTGCGCATCAAGGCGTTGACGGCGATGCGCTTGACCTTCTTGTCATCGACGAAGTTGTAGTAGTCCTCGGTGTTCAGCTTGGGCAGGCGGGTCGCTTCGATCAACTGCTTGATCTGGGCGGCACGGGCCTTCTGCTCGGCCTTTTCCTGCTGCTGGCGGTTAAGCTCCTGGTCACGCTTGGCCTTCTCGGCCATGGCTTCCTTGGCCAGACGCTGCTGGCTGTCGTCGACTTCGACCTGGCCTTTGTGCTCCAGGCGTTTCTGTTTCTTCTCGGCCTTGTTGGCCTGGGAGACCTGTTTCTGGTTGACCAGACCGGCCTTGAGCAATTGATCGCGAAGGGAAAGACTCATGGATGTTCACTCACTTATGCAGCCACTCAGCCGCAGCTGGGCAGGTTCTTTTCCTGACGCTTGGCTTCCCCCCAAAGGGCGTCCAGTTCGTCAAGGTTACAATCTTCGATGGGCCGACCGCTGTCGCGCAATGCCTGTTCGATGAAGCGGAAACGTCGCTCGAACTTGCGATTGGCGCGGCGCAGGGCGTTTTCCGGGTCTTGCTTGAGATGACGCGCCAGGTTGACGGCAGCGAACAGCAGGTCGCCGACTTCGTCTTCCAGGGCCTGGGCATCACCGTCGGCCATGGCCTGCAGCACTTCGTCGAGTTCTTCGCGAACCTTGTCGAGCACCGGCAGGGCATCGGGCCAGTCGAAACCGACAGTGGCCGCGCGCTTCTGCAGTTTGGCCGCCCGGGACAGGGCCGGCAAGGCCGCGGGCACATCGTCGAGCAACGAAAGCTGCTGCGGGCCGCTCTTTTCGGCACGCTCCTCGGCCTTGATCTCTTCCCAGCGCGACTTGACCTCGGCCTCGCTCAGGCTGGGAGTGTCCAACGGCGCATAGAGCTCGCCGGTGGGGAATACGTGTGGGTGACGACGGATCAGCTTGCGGGTGATGGCGTCGACCACACCGTCGAACTCGAAACGCCCCTCTTCCCGGGCCAGCTGGCTGTAGTAGACCACCTGGAACAGCAAGTCGCCGAGTTCGCCCTGCAGGTGCTCGAAGTCATTGCGCTCGATGGTGTCGGCGACTTCGTAGGCTTCTTCGAGGGTGTGCGGGACGATGCTTGCGTAGTTCTGCTTGAGGTCCCACGGGCAGCCGTATTGCGGGTCGCGCAGACGGGCCATGAGGTGCAGCAGGTCTTCGAGGGTGTAGGTCATTGGTTTCTATTCCCAGGCGGGGGCTTCTCCCCCGATCGCTGGCAAGCCAGCTCCCACAAGGAACCCACTGTGCCTGAGGCCTGTGGAGTACCTGTGGGAGCCGGCTTGCCGGCGATGGGCCGCCCAGCGGCCCCAGTGCAGATGTTCAAGGGGTACGATTACGCCGCGTCTCGATGATGTTCGGCAACTGCGAGATTCTGCCCAGCAAACGCCCCAGCGCATCCAGGCCTGGAATCTCGATGGTCAGCGACATCAGCGCGGTGTTGTCTTCCTTGTTCGAGCGGGTGTTCACCGCCAGCACGTTGATCTTCTCGTTGAGCAATACCTGCGACACGTCGCGCAACAAGCCCGGGCGGTCGTAGGCACGGATGACGATATCGACCGGGTAGGTCTGTACCGGGATCGGCCCCCAGCTCACCTGGATGATCCGCTCCGGCTCACGCCCGGCCAGTTGCAGCACCGAGGCACAGTCCTGACGGTGAATGCTCACGCCGCGGCCCTGGGTGATGTAGCCGACGATTGCATCGCCCGGCAGCGGCTGGCAGCAGCCGGCCATCTGGGTCAACAGGTTGCCCACGCCCTGGATCTGGATATCGCCACGCTTGCCGGTGCGCGTCCCGGTAGGCTTGCGCGGCACCAGTTCGATCTGTTCGATGCGGTCGGGTTCGAGCAACTGCTGGGCGGCGTTGACCAGGTGCGCCAGGCGCAGGTCACCGGCACCGAGCGAGGCGAACATGTCCTCGGCGGTCTTGACGTTGGTCTTCTCGGCCAGGCGCTCGAAGTCCACCTGGGGCAGGCCCAGGCGGCTGAGCTCGCGTTCGAGCAGGGTCTTGCCGGCGGCGACGTTCTGGTCGCGTGCCTGCAACTTGAACCAGTGGACGATCTTGGCTCGCGCCCGCGAGGTGGTCACGTAGCCCAGGTTGGAGTTCAGCCAGTCACGGCTCGGGTTGCCGTGCTTGCTGGTGATGATCTCCACCTGCTCGCCGGTCTGCAGGCTGTAGTTGAGCGGCACGATACGCCCGTTGATCTTGGCGCCACGGCAGTTGTGGCCGATCTCGGTGTGTACGCGGTAGGCGAAGTCCAGCGGCGTGGCGCCCTTGGGCAGGTCGATGGCATGGCCGTCCGGGGTGAACACGTAGACCCGGTCCGGTTCGATATCGACCCGCAGCTGCTCGGCCAGGCCACCGATGTCGCCAAGTTCTTCGTGCCATTCGAGCACCTGGCGCAGCCAGGAAATCTTCTCTTCGTAGTGGTTGGAGCCGGACTTGACGTCGGTGCCCTTGTAGCGCCAGTGGGCGCAGACACCGAGCTCGGCTTCCTCGTGCATGCCGTGGGTGCGGATCTGCACTTCCAGCACTTTGCCTTCCGGGCCGATCACTGCCGTGTGCAGCGAGCGGTAGCCGTTCTCCTTCGGGTTGGCGATGTAGTCGTCGAACTCCTTGGGAATGTGCCGCCAGAGGGTGTGCACGATGCCCAACGCGGTGTAGCAGTCGCGCACCTCGGGCACCAGCACGCGCACGGCACGAACGTCGTAGATCTGGCTGAACTCCAGGCCCTTGCGCTGCATCTTGCGCCAGATCGAATAGATGTGTTTCGCCCGACCGCTGATATCGGCCTTGACGCCGGTGGCCAGCAGTTCGTTCTGCAGCTGGTTCATCACATCGCTGATGAAGCGCTCGCGATCCAGCCGCCGCTCGTGCAGCAACTTGGCGATCTGCTTGTACTGATCGGGTTCGAGGTAGCGGAAGGACAGGTCTTCCAGCTCCCACTTGATATGGCCGATGCCCAGGCGGTGGGCAAGCGGCGCATAGATGTCGAAGACCTCACGGGCCACGCGCAGGCGCTTTTCGTCATCGGCGGATTTCACCGCGCGGATCGCGCAGGTACGCTCGGCCAGCTTGATCAGTGCAACGCGCACGTCGTCGACCATGGCAACGAGCATCTTGCGCAGATTCTCGACCTGCGCCTGGGAACCCAGCACCAACGATTGGCGCGGGCTGAGACTGGCACTGATGGCGGCCATGCGCAGCACGCCGTCGATCAGCTTGGACACCACCGGGCCGAAACGCTGGCCGACCTCGGCCAGGGTCACCTTGCCCTCACGCACCGAACGGTAGATGACCGCCGCCACCAGGGAATCCTGGTCGAGCTTGAGGTCGGCGAGGATTTCGGCGATCTCCAGGCCTGCCTGGAAACTCGAGGTGCCATCGGCCCAGGAATGCTTGGCCGGGTTGCCCTTCTTCTCGACTTCCTGGGTGAACTCGCAGGCCTCCTTGAGTGCCACGCGATCCAATGCCGAATCGACGCTCACCACATGATCCAGCCATGCTTCGAGATTGATACTGCCGTCGGTGTTGACCGGCTGGTGCACTCTCACCTGTACCATCTTTCTTTTACCTTTCCATATAGCGCACCCCAAGGGTGCACTGGCTATCACCGTGCGACTTCCAGTCCGTGGAAGCCGCACCAAGGGGCCAGTTCGCTAGCCCGCTTCGAATAACGCCATGGCCTCGACATGTGCCGTCTGAGGAAACATGTCGAGAATCCCGGCCCTTTTTAACCGGTACCCCTGGCCGACCAGCACCTGGGCGTCTCGCGCCAGTGTGGCCGGGTTGCATGATACGTAGACCAGCCGTCTGGCCTTGAGGCGGGCGATGTCTTGCACCACCTCGAACGCACCGTCGCGCGGTGGATCCAAGAGTACCGCAGAAAAGCCCTCGGCGGCCCATCCGGCGCCCACCAAAGGCTGCGATAAATCGGCCTGAAAAAACCGTGCATTATGCACATTGTTGTTTCGGGCATTAGCCGCGGCCCGATCGACCATGGCCTGCACACCTTCCACTGCCACCACTTCCCGCGACTGCCGGGCCAGCGGCAGGGCGAAGTTGCCCAGGCCGCAGAAAAGGTCCAGCACACGTTCATCCGCCTGTGGCGCGAGCCAGGCCAGGGCCTGTTCGATCATCGCCGTGTTGACCTGGGCGTTGACCTGGACAAAATCGCCCGGGCGCCAGGCCAGCTCCAGCTGCCAGGGCTCCAGGGCGAAGCCGAGCTTCGCCTCGGCATCCACCGGCGCCGGCTCGCCCTCGCCTTGCAGCCACAGCTGGGCCTTGGCCTGGTCGCAGAATGCCTGCAGGCGCCCCAGGTCATCCGCTGTCAGCGGCGCGACGTGACGCACCAGCACCGCTTCGGCAGTACCGCTGAACAGCTCGACATGGCCAATGGCCTGAGGCTTGTCCAACGAGCGCAACACCGTCGGCAAGTGACGAAGAATAGTTTGCAAAGGCTGTACCAGCACCGGACAGTCTTCTATCGAGACAATTTCCTGGCTGGCTTCGGCGCGAAAGCCCACGTCAAGCTGGCGTGCTTTCACATCCCAACGTACCGCCACCCGCGCCCGGCGCCGGTAACCGAACTCCGGCCCGCTCAAAGGTGCGGCCCATTCCTCCGGTTGCACACCCGCAACTCGCTGCAGCTGCTCTGCCAGCGTCCGCTGCTTGAGCGCCAGTTGGGCCTCGTGGGGCAGGTGCTGCAGGTTGCAGCCGCCGCAGCGCGCGTAATGACGGCAAGGCGCCTGCCGGCGCTCGGGGCTGCCCTGCAGTACGCGCTCCAGGCGCGCCTCGACAACCTTGCCGCGGGCATTGAGCACGCGCGCCTCGACCGTTTCACCGGCCAGGGCACCACTGACGAACCAGGTGCGCCCGTCGAAGAAGGCAATGCCGCGGCCGTCACCGGCCAGGCGCTCGATTTCCAGGCGCTGCTTCTTGCCCACGGGGACCTGGGGAGTGCGGTTACCGCCGGCCGGCTGGAAGCGCAGGCCACTGTTGCTTTTCTTTCTGGACATTTAGCTCGGGTCGAACAGGCCGGTGGACAGGTAACGGTCGCCGCGGTCGCAGATGATCGCGACCATCACGGCATTTTCCACTTCTCGGGACAGGCGCAGCATGGCTGCCACCGCACCACCGGAAGACACACCGCAGAAAATGCCCTCTTCACGGGCAAGACGGCGGGTGGTGTCCTCGGCCTCTTGCTGGGACATGTCCACCACGCGGTCGACACGGGTGGCGTCGAAGATTTTCGGCAGGTATTCCTCGGGCCAGCGGCGGATGCCCGGAATTGCCGAGCCTTCCATCGGTTGCAAGCCGACGATCTGCACCGCCGGGTTCTGCTCCTTGAGGTACTGCGAGCAGCCCATGATGGTGCCGGTGGTGCCCATGGAGCTGACGAAATGGGTGATGGTGCCCTGGGTCTGCTGCCAGATCTCCGGGCCAGTGCTGTTGTAGTGGGCGATCGGGTTGTCGCCGTTGGCGAACTGGTCGAGGACCAGGCCGCGGCCTTCGGCCTGCAGCTTCTCGGCCAGGTCGCGGGCGCCTTCCATGCCCTCTTCCTTGGTCACCAGGATCAGCTCGGCACCGTAGGCTGTCATGGCAGCCTTGCGCTCGGCGGTGGAGTTGTCGGGCATGATCAGGATCATCTTGTAACCCTTGATCGCCGCCGCCATGGCCAGGGCGATGCCGGTGTTGCCGGAGGTGGCTTCGATCAGGGTGTCGCCAGGCTTGATCTGGCCGCGCAGTTCGGCACGGGTGATCATCGACAGCGCCGGGCGGTCCTTCACCGAGCCGGCAGGATTGTTACCTTCGAGCTTGAGCAGGAGGGTGTTGCTGGTTTCTCCAGCGATGCGCTGCAGGCGAACCAGGGGCGTATTGCCGACGCAATCGGCGATGGTTGGGTACTGCAAGGTCATGGTGTATTTCACAATCCGGACGGCAGGGGCGCCTATCATACCGGCAAACCCTTCGCCGCCATATCACGCAATCTGTGGTGAATATAGCTACAAGCTATATGGCCTTGTGTCGCCAGTGATGGCCCTATCGCCGGCAAGCCGGCTCCTACAGCGATAGCGCTCTTCTCAGGCGCTCAGGGGGACAGCACAGCCGGCGCATGGACCGGCAGGCGCATGCACAGGCGCAGCCCCCGCTTGCCATTCTCGGCCCACAGCGTGCCGCCCTGGCGCTGGATCGCACTGCGGGCGATGCTCAACCCCAGGCCGAAACCACCATCTCCGGGGCGCGACCCATCCAGTCGGGAGAACGGCGCGAAGATCCGTTCCAGGTCATCATCGTCCACGCCACCGCCCTCGTCCTCCAGCCACAATCGCCAGTAGCTCCCCTCGCGCTGGCCGCCCAGTCGTACCTCACCGTCGCGCGGCGAGTGACGAACAGCGTTGCGCAGCATGTTCTCCACGGCCTGGGCCAGATGATTGAGGTTGCCCTGTACCCAGCAATGGGCCGGCAGTTCGCAACGCAAGCGCTCGGACGACCAGCCACTTTCATAGCAGGCATCCTCGACCAGCAGCTCCCACAGCGCCTGCAGCTGGATTGGCTCAAGATTCATCGGTGCTCGCTCGGCATCCTGCCAGGCCAACTGCAAGGTGTCCTCGACCAGCTGCTGCATGCAGTCCACTTCCCGGCTCAGCCGCTCGCGCAGGCGCTCCAGATCGGTTTCCCCATCACAGGCCACGCGCAACCGGCTCAATGGTGTGCGCATCTCGTGGGACAGATCCCGCAGCAGTTGCTGCTGCATGGCCACCGTGCCCTGCAACCGCTCGGCCATCTGGTCGAAGGCCCGGGCCAGTTCGCCCAGTTCGTCGTGGCGGGCGATGGTGCGCGAATCGAGGCGTGCCGAAAGCTGGTCGGCGCGCCAGGCATTGGCCTGTTCGCGCAGCTGGTTGAGCGGCACGATCAGCATGCGGTAAAGGCCGACGCACAGCAGCAAAGTGAACAGGCCCGGGATGATGCCGTTGGTGACGATGCGCCAGGCCACCTGGTACTGACCGGGCGTGAAGCGCTTGGGCAACTCGATCACCAGCATCCCCTGCTCCGGCGCCCCGGGAAACGCAATGCGCAGCCAGGGCTGGTCGATGCTGCGCCGGCTCATCGGCCAGTCGACGCCGCGCAGGCGAGTCAGGCGTTGCATGATGTCCGGGCCGAGGGTGGCGCTGTTCAAAGGCTGCAGGTGGGTGTCGAGCACACCGATCCAGCCCTGCTCGCGCGCCTGCATGGCCGCGACCCACTGGTCCAGCCCGGCCTGGCCGCCACTGCGCCAAGCCTGCTCGGCCTCGCTGGCATAGCCGCGCAGTACCTGGCGAGCGGGTGCATCAAGGAAGGCGTTCTGGGTCTCCATGTGCCGGCCCCAGGTGTAGCTCAGGCCGATCATCAGCAGGCAGAAGCCCACCAGCAGGATGGCCAGTTTCCAGAACAGCGAATGACGGTCGAGCATCGCTCACTCCGCCTCGCCGACACTGAGCACGTAGCCCTTGCCCCATACGGTACGGATCTGCCGCTCGTGGTAGCCGATGGCCTTGAGCTTGCGGCGAATCTGGCTGACATGCATGTCCAGGCTGCGGTCATGCCGCGAATAGCCACGCTGCAACACCTGCTGATACAGGAAGGGCTTGCTCAGCACCTCGTCGAAATTGCGATTGAGGACGTCGAACAAGCGGTATTCGCTTGGCGTAAGGCCCGCGTGCTGGCCACCCAGGCTGACATCGCAAAGGCCGTCGTCGAAGCGCAACTCCCCCGTGGCAACGTCCGCCAGCGGCTGGTGGCGACGTTCGAGAGCGACCCGACGCAGGATCGCTTCGATCCGTACCTGCAACTCGGCCATGCTGAAGGGCTTGGGCAGGTAGTCGTCGGCCCCCCGCTGGAAGCCACAGATACGATCGGCTTCAGCTCCCAGCGCCGACATCAGGATCACCGGCGTGGCGCTGCGCCGACGCAGTTGGGCCAGGGCGTCCAGACCGTTCAGCCCAGGCAGCAGGATATCCATCAGGACCACGTCGAAGGTCTGCCGACCGGCCGTCTCGAGGCCTTCGAGACCATTTCGGCACCAGGTCACCTGAAAGCCACCACGCTGCAACTCCTCGTGCAGGTAGGCGCCCAGCACTGGGTCATCCTCGATGGCCAGGATGTTTGAAGTGTGAATAGCTACGGGATTCATTGGCAACTGCCATGCATTCTCAGTTGCGCGCAATTATTGAGGATGCTTCCGATCTAGGCAACCGCCCTGCGACCAATGCCGTGCCGCCCTGCGAAAACACCGGCAAAGGGGTGCAATCACGCGTCAGGCGGAGTAACTTTCCGCTTTGGCGCGTGGCTTTGGCTGCGCCGTACAGGCACATGACAGGAGGCTGGTGTGCTCGATCGTTTGGGAATCCGCAGCCGGGTCCTGCTGCTGGCGCTGCTGCCGGCCAGCCTGATGGCCCTGGTACTGGGCTGCTATTTCACCTGGCTGCAGCAGGATGAGCTGCGCACCCAACTGTTGCAGCGCGGCAAGATGATCGCCGAACAACTGGCTCCGCTGGCCGCGCCTGCTCTAGCCCAGCAGACACGCGCTCAGCTGGTGCGGATTGCCGCACAAACCCTGGAACAGGCCGATGTGCGCGCCGTGGCGTTCCTGGCCCCGGACCGGACCCGCCTGGCCCATGCCGGCCCCAGCATGATCAACCAGGCGCCCAGCGGCGGCACCGGCACCCAGTTGCTCCAGCGCAGTGGCAATGACGCCACCCGTTACCTGATGCCGGTGTTCGGCCACCACCGCGACCTGGCCACCGAAGCCGTACCTGCCGAAGCCGAGCGCCTGCTCGGCTGGGTCGAAATCGAACTGTCCCACGATGGCACGCTGCTGCGCGGCTACCGCAACCTGTTCACCACCGTGCTGCTGATCCTCGCCTGCCTGGGCCTGAGCGGCCTGCTGGCGATGCGCATGAGCCGGACCATCAACGACCCGATCGCGCGCATCAAGCACGCGGTCAACCAGCTCAAGGACGGCCACCTCGAAGAACGCCTGCCGGCCATGGGCAGTCTTGAACTGGATGAACTGGCGCGCGGCATCAACCGCATGGCCGAAACCCTGCACAGCGCCCACGAAGAACTGCAGCACAGCATCGATCAGGCCACCGAGGACGTACGCCAGAACCTGGAAACCATCGAAATCCAGAACATCGAGCTGGACATGGCGCGCAAGGAGGCCCTGGAGGCCAGTCGAATCAAGTCGGAGTTCCTGGCCAACATGAGCCACGAGATCCGCACGCCGCTCAACGGCATCCTCGGTTTCACCCATCTGCTGCAAAAAAGCGAACTCACCCCGCGCCAGCTCGATTACCTCGGCACCATCGAAAAGTCCGCCGACAACCTGCTGGGGATCATCAACGAGATCCTCGACTTCTCCAAGATCGAGGCCGGCAAGCTGGTACTCGACAGCATCCCGTTCAACTTGCGCGACCTGATCCAGGACACCCTGACCATCCTCGCCCCCGCCGCCCATGCCAAGCAGCTCGAACTGCTCAGCCTCATCTACCGCGACACGCCCTCTTCACTGATCGGTGACCCGTTGCGGCTCAAGCAGATCCTCACCAACCTGGTGAGCAACGCCATCAAGTTCACCCGCGAAGGCACCATCGTCGTGCGGGCGATGCTCGAAGACGAGCACGAAGACAGCGCGCAATTGCGCATCAGCGTGCAGGACACCGGCATCGGCCTGTCGCCGCAAGACGTGCGCGCGCTGTTCCAGGCATTCAGCCAGGCGGACAACTCGCTGGCCCGACAACCGGGTGGCACCGGCCTGGGCCTGGTGATCTCCAAGCGGCTGATCGAACAGATGGGGGGCGAGATCGGTGTCGACAGCACGCCGGGCGAAGGCTCGCAGTTCTGGATCAGCCTGAGCCTGCCCAAGGCCCACGACGACCTCGAAGAGCAGCCGCTGCAACCGCTGCTGGGCCGCCGCGCGGCGATCGTCGACGGCCATGACCTGGCGCGCCAGGCCCTTGAGCATCAGCTTGAGGACTGCGGCCTGAGCGTGAGCCTGTTCGCCTCCTGCGAGCACCTGCTGCAAGGTGTGCAGGCTGCATTCCAGGCCGGCCTGCCGTTCGAGTTCGCCGTCCTGGGCGCCAACCTGGGCTGCCTGTCGCCCGAGCAACTGGGTTATTACCATCAGCAACTGGAGCTCTACCAGTGCCAATGCGTGGTGCTCTGCCCGACCACCGAGCAGGCGCTCTACCACCCGTTCCTGCCCAATGGCCACGGCCAGTTGCTGTCCAAGCCCACCTGCACGCGCAAGCTGCGCCGCCTGTTGCTGGAGCTGTTGCACCCGCGCCGCCCGTTCGCCGAAGCGAAACCGGGCAACGGCAGCGAGCGCCGGGCAAAGATCCTCTGCGTCGACGACAACGCCGCCAACCTGCTGTTGGTGCAGACCCTGCTCGAGGACCTGGGTGCCGAGGTACTGGCGGTCGACAACGGCCAGGCCGCGCTGCAGGCGGTACAGAGCGAAAGCTTCGACCTGGTGCTGATGGACGTGCAGATGCCCGACATGGACGGGCGTGCCTGCACCGAGCAGATCCGTCTGTGGGAAAAAACCCAGAGCGGCAGCCCGCTGCCGATCGTCGCCCTCACCGCCCACGCCATGGCCAACGAGAAACGCGCCTTGCTGCATGGCGGCATGGACGACTACCTGACCAAGCCGATCAGCGAACGACAGCTGGCCCAGGTGGTGATGAAGTGGACCGGTCTGAGTCTTGGCGCCGTCCCGCTGGAGCGCGCGGACGAACACCCGGCCGACGGCCATGCGCTGCGGGTGCTCGACCCTGACGAGGGCCTGCGACTGGCGGCCGGCAAGCCGGACCTGGCCGCCGACATGCTGGCCATGCTGCTGGCGTCGCTGGACAGTGACCGCGAAGCGATCCGTCAAGCGCGCGAGGCCAAGGACCGCACGTCACTGATCGAGCAGGTGCATCGCCTCAACGGGGCGTCGCGCTACTGCGGCGTACCGCAGCTGCGTGCGGCGTGCCAGCGCAGCGAAACCTTGCTCAAGCAGGACCATCCGCAGGCGCAGCAGGCACTGGATGAGCTGGACGGGGCGATCGGTCGGCTGGCGGCCCAGGCGCGGCTCAGTGCCTGACCGGCGATGAGGCCGGTGCAGATCAACACTTCAGCCCAACCCGCTGGCTACAATCCCACAACCTCGCAAAAGGAACACCGACCATGCGCGCCCTGTTGTTCAGCAGCCAGCACTACGACCAGGAAAGCTTCACCCAGGCCAGCCGCGGCATGCCCCTGGAGCTGCACTTCCAGCCCGCCCGCCTGACCCTCGACACCGCCGCCCTGGCCCAGGGCTTCGAAGTGGTGTGCGCCTTCATCAACGACGGGCTCGACGCGCAGGTCCTGCAGCGCCTGGCCGCTGGCGGCACGCGCCTGATCGCCCTGCGTTCGGCCGGCTACAACCATGTCGACCTGGCCGCCGCCCAGCGCCTGGGCCTGGCGGTGGTACGCGTGCCGGCCTATTCGCCGCATGCGGTGGCCGAACATGCCGTCGCCTTGATCCTGGCACTCAACCGCCGTCTGCACCGCGCCTACAACCGCACCCGCGAAGGTGACTTCACCCTGCATGGCCTGACCGGCTTCGACCTGCATGGCAAGACTGTCGGCGTGGTCGGCACCGGCCAGATCGGTGTCGCTTTCGCCCGCATCATGGCCGGCTTCGGCTGCCAACTGCTGGCCTACGATCCCTACCCCAACCCCGAGCTGCTGGCGCTGGGGGCTCGCTACCTGGAACTGCCCGAACTGCTGCGCGAGGCGCGGATCATCAGCCTGCATTGCCCATTGACCGAGCACACCAAACACCTCATCAATGCCCGCAGCCTGGCCCTGCTGCAGCCCGGCGCAATGTTGATCAACACCGGCCGCGGCGCGCTGGTGGACACACCGGCGCTGATCGATGCGCTCAAGAGCGGGCAACTTGGCTACCTGGGCCTGGACGTCTATGAAGAGGAAGCGCAGCTGTTCTTCGAAGACCGTTCGGACCTGCCGCTGCAGGACGACGTGCTGGCCCGGCTGCTGACCTTCCCCAATGTGATCGTCACCGCCCACCAGGCCTTCCTGACGCGCGAAGCCCTCGACGCCATAGCCGCGACCACCCTGGACAACATCATCCGCTGGGCGGCTGGCAATCCGCAGAATCAGGTCTCGGGTTAATGCTAGGATACGCGGCATTTCTGGAGGACCCATGGTCGAGCACGATTTCCGCTACACCCTTTTCAACCCGCAACACACCCTGATCGAGTGCCGCGCCCTGGTACCGGGCCGTTACCAGGTGACCGGCAACGGTGGTTCGATGCACAAGGGCGATACCCTGCTGGTCACCCTCAAGGGCAGCAAGGACCTGGCCATGCGCCTGACCGTGGAAAGCGTGCGCCACCTGATCAACCCGCGCGGCCAGTGGGTCGCCGTGGCCAGCGGCCCGGTGTTCAACGAACTGGAGATCCTCACCTGGCAGGTCGAGTGCGACAGCTGCGACGCGGTGCTGGACTTCGAATTCGCCGTGGACGCCAAGCTGGGCAAGAAAGCCCGCCAACCGGCCGCCACCGCGCGCATCGCCGAGCTGGGTTGGGCCAGCCGCGGCGACAAGCACCTGTGCCCGAAATGCCAGGAGAGCGCTGCGTGAAACATGTGTTGACCGGCGCGCTGATTGCCAGCGCCCTGCTCGGCTGCGCCGCCGAACCTTCGAAGCTGCAGCAGGAACGCAGCTATGTGCTGGAGTGGATCGGTGAGCGTCCGCTGATCGACTACAGCCACTTGACCCTGACCTTGGCCAGCGATGGCCGCGCCTATGGCAATGGCGGCTGCAACCATTGGTTCGCGCCCTATACCCTGGACGGCGAGCACCTGAGCTTCGGCAAGGTCGGCAAGACCCGCAAGCTGTGCGCGCCAGCGCTGATGGAGCAGGAGAAGCGCTTCTTGCAGGCTCTGGAGACGGTGGAGCGCTGGGATGTGTCGCCGGTGGAGCAGATGCGCTTCTGGCCGGCTGAGGGTAAGCCTTTGCGCTTCTGGCCTGAGGAAGGCTGATTCCCTGTTGGCTGTACCGGCCCTATCGCCGGCAAGCCGGCTCCCACAGGAGCCCCACAGGGCTGAAGAACTGCGGGGTAGCTGTGGGAGCCGGCTTGCCGGCGATGAGGCCGGTGCAAACCTGCATCAAGCGCCTTTCAGGGCCTTGATCTTGGCCTGCAGCCCTTCCAGGGTCTGCTCGCCCAGCAGCTGCTCCCGCACCTTGCCCTTGTCATCGATGATGTAGGTCACCGGCAGCGCCTCGCTGCGCGGCAGGTCGTAGCGCTCGGCCGGGTCCTGGGCCAGCACGGTGAAACCGATGCCCAAGGTATCGACCGCCTGCTTCAGCTCTTGCCCCTGCAACCCGTCGAAGTTCACCCCCACCACCTTGATGCCATCGGCTGCCCACTGCTTGGCCGCAGTATTGAGCTCCGGAATTTCAGTACGGCACGGGCCGCACCATTCGGCCCAGTAATTGAGCACCAGCCAGTGCCCGTCGAGCTGCTCGGCCTTTACCGTATTACCGTGTTGGTCCACGCCGTAGTCGGCACCGCAACCACCGAGCAACAGGCTCGCGGTGATGGCCAGTACTGCTGCCAAACGCCTTGCCATGGGTCAATCCTTCTCAAGTTTTCGAGCAAATGGGTCAGTCGCTGCGGTTAGAATAGCCGCCACACCCAGCTGGATGCGACCCGACATGACTGACCTGACGCTCTATCATAACCCGCGCTGCTCGAAATCCCGCGGCGCGCTGGAACTGCTCGAACAACGGGGCCTGGCACCGACCATCGTGCGCTACCTGGAAACCCCGCCAGACGCTGCCACGCTCAAGGCCCTGCTCGGCAAGCTGGGCATCGCCCCGCGCCAGCTGCTGCGTACCGGCGAGGACGAGTACAAGGAACTGGGCCTGGCCAACCCGGCGCTTACCGACGCGCAACTGATCGAGGCCATGGTCCAGCACCCGAAGCTGATCGAGCGGCCGATCCTGGTCGCCGGTGACAAGGCCGTGGTCGGCCGCCCACCGGAGAAGGTGCTGGAGATCCTGCCGTGAGCGCGCCCTTCATCCTGGTGCTCTACTACAGCCGCCACGGCTCGACCAGCGAGATGGCCCGGCACATTGCCCGCGGCATCGAGCTGGCCGGCATGGAAGCGCGCCTGCGCACGGTGCCGGCGATTTCCACCGAATGCGAAGCCGTGGCCCCGGACATTCCGGCCAGCGGCGCGCTGTACGCCACCCTCGACGACCTGCGCCACTGCGCAGGCCTGGTGCTGGGTAGTCCGACCCGCTTCGGCAACATGGCCGCGCCGCTGAAGTATTTCCTCGACGGCACCAGCAGCCTGTGGCTGGGCGGTGAACTGGTGGGCAAGCCCGCCGCGGTGTTCACCTCCACCGCCAGCCTGCACGGCGGACAGGAAACCACCCTGCTGTCGATGATGCTGCCGCTGATGCACCACGGCATGCTGGTGATGGGTCTGCCCTACAGCGAATCGGCACTGCTCGAAACCCGCGGTGGCGGCACGCCCTACGGCGCCAGCCACCATGCCGGTGCCGATGGCAAGCGTGAACTGGATGAGCACGAGATCGCCCTTTGCCGCGCCCTTGGCCAACGCCTGGCGACCACGGCCAAGGCTCTGGAGTCCTGACGTGGCGAGAAAACCCAAGGTGCTGCCGCCACTGGCGTGGCTGGAACCGCGCGTGCGCCTGACGCGGGCGCTGAGCCTGGCCTGCTTCTTTGGCCTGATCGCGTTGCTGGTGGTGAACAACCTGTGGTTCGCCAACCTGCATGGGGCGCGGGTCGGGGTGATTCTGGCGATCGAGCTGGTGCCGCTGCTGTTGCTGGTGCCGGGCATGCTGATGGGCAGTGCCCGGGCGCATGCCTGGACCTGCTTTGTGGTGAACATCTATTTCATCAAGGGCGTGCTGGCGGCGTTCGACCCGGCGCGCGCGGTATTTGGCTGGGTTGAGATTTTGGTGAGCCTGGGGTTGTTTGTCAGTGGGCTGCTGTATGTGCGCTGGAAGTTTCAGCAGGAGCGGCGCTTGGCGGGCGAAGGGAGTTGAAATCAGGGCTGCTGCGCAGCCCAATCGCTGGCAAGCCAGCTCCCACAGGGCCGCACCGCGGCCCCGACGGTCTCAATGGTTGACGGTATGCGCCAGCATCACCGACAGCTGGCACAGCGGTCGCCCGCTCTCTTCGTGCCACTGGTTGAATGCCTGCTGCACCAATGCCAGGTCGCGCTGGCTGGTCGGCGGCTTGTCGATGATCTTCTGCGCAATCAGCGCCGCCGCCATGTCATCGGTGGGTATGAACGTGTCCTTGCCAACCATGCGCAGGAAGCGCGGTGCCGACAGCCCGCCCATCTGATTGCCCTGCTTGGCCAGGTACTTCCACAAGCCGACGATATCGCTCACCGGCCAATCGGCGATGAACGCGCCGAAACTGCCCTTCTCCTTCGCCACATCCAGGATCATCTGCGCATTGCGCGGCACGCTATTGAGCTTGCCCAGGTGGCGAATGATGCGTTCGTCATGCATCAGCCGTTCCAGGTGCTCGGCGCCCATCAGCACCACTTTCTCCGGGTCGAAGCCGAAGAACACCTGCTCGAACGCCGGCCACTTGGCGTCTACCAGGCTGTGCTTGAGGCCTGCACGGAATACACGCAGGGCCAGGGTCGACAGGTAGCGGTCATCGCTGATGTCGCGCAACTGCGCCGGGCTGCGCGGTTGCGGCAGGAAGGCTTCGAGCGCCTGGGCCGAACCGAAGCGGTTCAGGCAGTACTCGTGCAACCACTGGTAATCGCGCATGGGCTCAGATGTTCAGCACGTCGAGGAAGCGCGGGGTGGCGCTTTCGTCGATCTTCAGGCTGGTGAAGTCGAACAGGTTGCGGTCGGCCAGCTGCGACGGGGCAACGTTCTGCAGGGCGCGGAAGATGCTCTCGGTGCGACCCGGGTGCTTGCGCTCCCACTCCACCAGCATGTCCTTGACCACCTGGCGCTGCAGGTTCTCCTGGGAACCGCACAGGTTGCACGGAATGATCGGGAATTCCTTCATGTCCGAGTAGGCCTGGATGTCCTTCTCGCTGCAGTAGGCCAGCGGGCGGATCACCACGTTGCGCCCGTCGTCGGCGCACAGCTTCGGCGGCATGCCCTTGAGCGAGCCGTTGAAGAACATGTTGAGGAAGAAGGTCTCGACGATGTCGTCGCGGTGGTGCCCCAGGGCCATCTTGGTCGCGCCGATCTCGTCGGCGAAGGTGTACAGGGTGCCACGGCGCAGGCGCGAGCACAGCGAGCAAGTGGTCTTGCCCTCGGGTACCAGCTCCTTCACTACCGAGTAGGTGTCCTTCTCGACGATGTGGTATTCGACGCCCAGTTCCTTGAGGTAGGCCGGCAGCACATGCTCGGGGAAACCCGGCTGCTTCTGGTCCATGTTCACCGCGACGATCTCGAACTTGATCGGTGCCACCTTCTGCAGGTGCAACAGAACGTCGAGCATGGTGTAGCTGTCCTTGCCGCCGGACAGGCAGACCATGACCTTGTCGCCATCCTCGATCATGTTGTAGTCGGTGATGGCTTCGCCAGCGAGTCGACGCAGGCGTTTTTGCAGTTTGTTCTGGTTGACCGAGAGGGTGCCCATAGCGCTTGAATCCGCGAGGTGTGACAAAAGGCGGCCATTTTACGCACAAACCGGGCGCGGGCGTAGGGCTAACCGACAAAGACTTCAATGTAATCAGCAGCGCTATTGACAGCGCAATTTGCTCTAAAAAGCCGAGTTTGTGCCGGGAACGGCTTCCTATACTGCGACATAAGGCCACATTACCGCTTGCATCGGTTGTCCTGGCCTCGGGCCGCTTGCGCTCCGTCTGGGGGGCGATAGGCAACACTGAGAGGAGTGACCGGCATGATTCATCACGTTGTAGGTCTTTTTACCCATCCTGATCAGGAATGGCGCGAAATTCGCGGGGAAGAAGAAAGCATCAGCCACATGTACCTGACCCATACGCTGATCCTGGCGGCGATCCCGGCCGTTTCGGCATTCATCGGCACCACCCAGGTAGGCTGGGTGATCGGTGGCCGGCCGGCGGTGATGTTGACCCTGGAAAGCGCGCTGTGGATGAGCATCATGTCCTACCTGGCGATGCTCGCCGGGGTGGCGGTGATGGGGGCGTTCATTCACTGGATGGCCCGCACCTACGATGCCAACCCATCCATGGCCCAATGCATCGCCTTCGCCACCTACACCGCCACCCCGCTGTTCCTCGGCGGCCTGGCGGCGCTCTATCCACACCTTTGGCTGGGCATGCTGGTGGGCACTGCGGCCATCTGCTACACCGTGTACCTGCTGTATGTCGGCTTGCCGACGTTCATGAACATTCCATCGGATGAAGGCTTCCTGTTCTCCAGCTCCGTGCTGGCAGTGGGGCTGGTGGTACTGGTGGCGATCATGGCTGCTACCGTGATCATCTGGGGCTTGGGCGTGGGGCCCGTGTATACCAACTAGATCCAACCAACACTGGGGCATCAAAGCCAGGGGCCGCCGCAAGGCGGCCTTTGGCTGTCTGCTGACCAGTGGGCTCGGCAGCTTCGCGCAGGTTCCGGCATAATGCCCGGTCAGGAGAATTGCCCCGCCATGCCCGAGCTGCTCAAACAACGCGTCGAAACCTGTTACCAGCAAGCCGAAGCCTTTTTCAAACGTACCTTCCCGCGCCCGCAGGTGAGCTTCAAGCTGCGCGGCCAGAAAGCCGGCGTCGCCCACCTGCACGAGAACCTGTTGCGCTTCAACCTGCAGCTGTACCGCGAGAACCAGGAAGACTTCCTGCGCCAGACCGTCGCCCATGAGGTGGCCCACCTGGTCGCCCACCAACTGTTCGGTGAGCGCATCCAGGCCCATGGCGAGGAGTGGCAGCTGATCATGCGCGGGGTGTACGAGCTGCCACCGAATCGCTGTCACAACTATGAGGTGCAGCGGCGCGTGGCGACCCGGTTCATCTATCGGTGCCCTTGTCCGGAGAGTGATTTTCCGTTTACTGCGCAGCGGCACAAGCTGGTGCATCAGGGGCGGCGGTATCTGTGTCGGCGGTGCCGGGAGATATTGGTGTACAGCGGGGAGACGCGGGTTGAGTGATCGGGCCCTATCGCCCGAACAGACACAAAAAAAGGCGACCCGAAGGTCGCCTTTTTCATGCCGGCATCAGACTCAGCGAGCCGGGCCTTCAGCCACGCCCAGGTCGTCGGTCGGGCGGGTGTCGATCAGCGGCGCACCACCGGAAGCCAGTTCCGAGGCCAGCTTGTCGTTGTCCATCTCCTTGACCCACTTGGCCACGACCACGGTAGCAACGGCGTTGCCGATCAGGTTGGTCAGGGCACGGGCTTCGGACATGAAGCGGTCGATACCGAGGATCAGCGCCAGGCCGGCAACCGGCAGGTGGCCAACGGCGGAAAGGGTGGCGGCAAGGACGATGAAGCCCGAACCGGTCACGCCCGCAGCGCCTTTGGACGCTACCAACAGCACCAGCAGCAGGGTGATCTGGTGGGTGATGTCCATCGGGGTGTCGGTGGCCTGGGCGATGAACACCGCCGCCATGGTCAGGTAGATCGAGGTGCCGTCGAGGTTGAACGAGTAGCCGGTCGGGATCACCAGGCCAACCACCGATTTCTTCGCACCCAGGCGCTCCATCTTGGCCAGCATGCGTGGCAGGGCCGACTCGGAGGACGAGGTGCCCAGCACGATCAGCAGCTCTTCACGGATGTAGCGGATCAGCTTGATGACGCTGAAGCCATGGGCGCGGCAGATGCCGCCCAGCACCACCAGGACGAACAGCAGGCAGGTGATGTAGAAGCAGGCCATCAGGTAGCCCAGCTGCACCAGCGAACCCACGCCGTACTGGCCGATGGTGAAGGCCATCGCACCGAAGGCACCGATCGGCGCCAGCCTCATGATCATGTTGATGATGTTGAACATGACATGGGCGAAGCGGTCGATCAGGTCCAGCACCGGCTTGCCATAGCTGCCCAGGCGGTGCAGGGCGAAGCCGAACAGCACCGAGAACATCAGCACTTGCAGGATGTCGCCGTTGGCGAAGGCGCCGACGATGGTGTTGGGGATGATGTTGAGCAGGAAGCCGACGGTGGTCTGCTGTGCGCCGGCGGCGGCGTAGGCGGCCACGCTGCTGGCGTTCAGGGTGCTGACGTCGACATGCATGCCGGCGCCCG
Organism: Pseudomonas plecoglossicida NBRC 103162 = DSM 15088; assembly: GCF_000730665.1. Lineage (GTDB taxonomy): Bacteria > Pseudomonadota > Gammaproteobacteria > Pseudomonadales > Pseudomonadaceae > Aquipseudomonas > Aquipseudomonas plecoglossicida. The sequence goes on along the minus strand of NZ_BBIV01000015.1, from coordinate 23,360 downwards.
GCTTGACCACGTTGACGACCACCAGGCCAATGATCAGGGCGATGGTGGAGACGATCTCAAAGTACATCAGCGCGTAGCCGCCGGTCTTGCCGACCGACTTCATGCTCTGCATGCCAGCGATGCCGCTGACCACGGTACAGAAGATGATCGGGGCGATGACCATCTTGATCAGTTTGACGAAGCCATCACCCAGGGGTTTGAGGGCTACGCCGGTTTCCGGGTAGAAGTGGCCGAGCAGGATACCGATGGTGATCGCGACGATCACCTGGACATACAGGGATTTGTACAGCGGCTGACGGGTCGTCATGGCTCATTTTCCTCGAGTGTACCGGCTTCACCCTTCCCAGGGTGGTTGGGCACCTGAATCGCTAACCCTCCTGCACCTGGAGGGATTTGTCGTTGTGTTCGAGCTGCCTGGGCAGGCCTCTGCCAACGGAGATAGCAAGGGCGATGCCAAAATGCCCATCAAGGGTGCGAAGGCCGTATTTGCTAGAGGAAAATGCCCAACGAGGGGGCGTATTGGCAGGTAGGCGATGGCGGATTTCCGCCCGGTGGCGGAATTTGAACAGGGGGCGGTGGCGGAAATCCGCCCACCAAGGTTTCACTGGCCTTATCGCCGGCACTGCCTACCCTTCAGTCAAGATGAAAGGTAATGCGGAAGGCGGCGCCGCCCAGCGAAGATTCTCCCAGGCTCAGCTCGGCGTCATAACTGTCGACGATGTCCTTGACCACCGCCAGGCCGATCCCCTGCCCCGGATGCTGCCGGTCCAGCCGCTCGCCCCGCTCGAGAATCCGCTGTCGCTGGTCCGCCGGCACGCCGGGGCCGTCATCCTCGACACACAACGTCAGCTGCCCTGGCGACTCCAGCAAGCTCACCCGCACCTGGCCCAGGCTCAGCCGATAGGCGTTCTCCAGCAAGTTGCCGAGCAACTCCAGCAAGGCGCCCTGCTCCATCGGTACCTGCGCCTGCTCCGACACGTCGAGCAGCGCCTCGACCCGCTTGTCGCGGTAGACCTTGGCCAGCGTACTGCACAGGCTTTCCAGCACCGGTTGCAGTTGCACGCTGTGGCGTACCAGGCCGCTCTTGCGCAGACTGGCACGTTGCAGTTGGTAGTCGATCTGCTGGCTCATGCGTTCGACCTGGCTCTGCAGCACCCTCGCCTGCTCACGCTCGCCGACGCGCTGCTGCAGGCTTTCGCCCACGCCCTGGAGCACCGCCAGTGGGGTCTTCAGGCTGTGCGCCAGGTCGCCCAGCGAATCACGGTAGCGTTGGCGTTGTTCACGCTCGCTGCGCAGCAAGCGGTTCAGTGATCCGGTCAGGCGCAGCAACTCGCGCGGGTGTTCGGCACTGAGCCCATCGCGTGCGCCGGACTCCACTTCGTCCAGCTCGCGGCTCAACCGCCGCAGCGACCGCAGGCCCCAGGTCAGGCCGGCCCACAGCAGCGCCAGCAGGGCCAGCAAGGCGGCGCCAAAACCGAGGTAAAGCTTTTCGCGCAAGCCGGCGAGGGTCTGCTTGTACTCGCTCACCGGCTGCAAGGCAACGATGCTGTACGCCGCGCTCTGGCCGCCGAGCAGCTTGATCTCGACGTCATAGACGAAGAACTCTTCACCATCGTTCTGGTGGATACGGGCGAATTCATTGCCCCGGCCATCGTAGCGCGGCTGATAGTTGATGTTCTGGTCGGCGGTGGCGCGCGAGCGCCAGACCATCTGACCGTTGCGGTCGAAAATGTAGCCGAGCAGGCCGGTATACGGCAGGTTGAAGCGTTCGTCCGGCAGCAGTGCCGGCATTTGCAGTTGGCCATGTTCGATGCGGGCTGCCGAGATCAAGGTGGTGACATCGGAGGCCAGGCGCTGCTCGATCGATTCCTGAAGTGCAAGGCTGAAGGCCTTCTGCAAGGCCGGCAGCAGCGCCAGCATGAACAGCAGCGCCAGCACCGCCGCCGCCAGCATCAGGCGCACCCGCAGCGAGCGGATCACCGGCAGCGCTCGGTGAACAGGTAGCCCAGGCCACGTACCGTGTCGATCGGTTTGAAGCCGTGCTCGCCCTCAAGCTTGCGGCGCAGGCGCCCGACCAGCACTTCGATGACGTTGGGGTCACGCTCTTCGTCGCCTGGATAGAGCTGTTCCATCAGCCGCTCCTTGGCCACCACCTGCTGGTGATGACGCATGAGGTATTCGAGGATGCGATACTCGTAGGCGGTCAACGCCAGGGGCTGCTCGTCCAGGGTCGCCTGCTTGCGGTTGAGGTCGAGCACCAGCGGGCCTGCGGCGATGGTCGACTGGGTGAAGCCGCTGGAACGGCGCAGCAGGGCATTCAGCCGCGCTTCGAGCTCTTCGAACTGGAAGGGCTTGACCAGGTAATCGTCGGCCCCGGCAGCCAGGCCTTCGACCTTGTCCTGCCAGTTGCCACGGGCGGTAAGGATGAGAATGGGGAAGGCCTTGCCCTGGCTGCGCAGGCGGCCGATCAGCTCCAGGCCGCTCATGCCCGGCAGGCCCAGGTCGATGATGGCCAGGTCGAAATGGAACTGCTCGGCCTGGTACAGGGCTTCTTCGGCATTGGCCACGGCTTCGACCACATGGCCACTTTCGCTCAGGCGGGTGTGGAGGTGGTGCCTCAGCAGGGCTTCGTCCTCGACCACCAGAAGTTTCATGCAGGGCTCCTTTCATGTATTGCCTGGACTGGCCTCATCGCCGGCAAGCCGGCTCCCACAAGCGGGATGAGGCCAGTGGAGGATAACGCGACTCGCCCATCAGAACTTGTAGTTCGCCGACAGGTAAGTCTGGGCACTGCTGGTCAGGCGCAAGGTGCCTGCCTTCGGCCCACCGCTGGGCGCCACTTCCGTCGATGCGTTGCTTTGCAGGTAACGGTAGCCCAACTCCACCGAGGCCTTGTCGGTGAGTTCCTGGATCACACCGGCCTGCAGGCCCACCGCGTAGCCGTAATCACTGTCTCGGCTGGCCCCTGGCGAGTCCTGGGTCAGCTTGGTCATGCCCAGGCTGCCGCCGCCGAACAGCTTGGTGGTATCGCCCACCGGCAGGAACAGGTCATAGCTGCCCAGCAGGTTCTCCTGGCGCAGCTTGAGGCCGCTGTGATCGCCCGAGACGTTGTCATAGGTCATGTAGTAGCGGCCCTGGTCGTTGATCCGGCCCAGGCGCACACCCCAGGTGTCGTCCTTGCCGATGATGCCATCAGCGTTCAGGTGGTCGGTGTTGCTTTGCAACAGGCCGGACTTGCGTACCTTGTCGCTGGTCTGGCCGTAGGTCAGGCTGGCAAAGTTTTCATCAGCCTGGGCGGTGGTCATCCCAGCGGCGCAAACGGCCAGGGCGGCGAGCAGTGTGTTGAAGGTTTTCATGGGTTCTTGCTCCAGTTGTAATGCACTGTTTCGGTCTGGGGGCTAGAGTAAGCAGGGTCCCCTGAACCGCGGCTGAACCCTGGCTGAACCGCGGCTGAACGAACCGTGTGCAAAACAAGGAGTGGTGAACATGCGTGCCCTGCTGGCGGTGACCCTGATGTGCAGCGCCGCGCTTGCCCAAGCGGCGGTAGTGACCCGCGAAATCCCTTACCAGGATGCCGACGGCAAGCGCCTTGTCGGCTATTACGCCTATGACGATGCCGTCGAAGGCAAACGCCCCGGCATCATCGTGGTGCATGAATGGTGGGGGCTGAACGAGTACGCCAAGCGCCGCGCCCGCGACCTCGCGGCCTTGGGTTACAACGCCCTGGCCATCGACATGTATGGCGATGGCAAGAACACCGAACATCCACAAGATGCCCAGGCCTTCATGCAAGAGGCCACCAAGGACCCGCAGGCAACGGCCAAGCGCTTCGAGGCGGGCCTGGAGTTGCTCAAGCTTCAGCCGAACATCAACAAGCATCAACTGGGCGCCGTAGGCTATTGCTTTGGTGGCAAGGTGGTGCTTGATGCCGCGCGGCGTGGCGACAAACTGGACGGTGTGGTGAGCTTCCACGGGCCGCTGGCCACCCAGACCCCGGCCAAGCCTGGCGTGGTGCGGGCCGACATCCTGGTGGAGCACGGTGCGGCGGACAGCATGGTCACCGAGGAGCAGGTCACAGCGTTCAAGGCTGAAATGGACGCGGCCAAGGTCAAGTATGAGTTCGTCAGTATTCCCGGGGCCAAGCACGGTTTCACCAACCCGGATGCCGACCGCCTGAGCCATGGCGAGCATGGCGGGCCGGACATAGGCTACAACAAGGCAGCGGACGAGAGTTCGTGGAAGGACATGCAAGCGTTCTTCAAGCAGGCGTTCAAGTAACGCACCTATCGCCGGCAAGCCGGCGATGGGCTGCGCAGCAGCCCCTTCTCCCACACAGGCGCCTCGGCTGGCACAATACCCGCCATGAACACACTGCCTTCTTGCTGCGCCCCGCTTCAGTACCACTGGCCCCTGCCCCGCTCTCTTCCTGGCGCGGTACTGGTCAGTTGTGCCTTCGACCCTGCGCTGCTGGCCGCCGACGATTTCCAGCGCGCCGGCATCGTGCCCAGCGCCAGCCTGCAACGCTCCGTGGCCAAGCGCCAGGCGGAATACGTGGCCGGTCGCGTTTGCGCACGCGCCGCCTTGCTGCGCCTGGATGGCCGCGACCATGTGCCCGGCAGCCACGAAGATCGCTCGCCGATCTGGCCTGCGGGCATTCATGGTTCGATCACCCACGGCAAGGGCTGGGCGGCGGCTGTGGTGGCCACTGCGGGTGCCTGTCGAGGGATCGGCCTGGATCAGGAAGCGCTGCTCGACGACGAGCGCGCTGAACGGTTGATGGGCGAAATACTCACACCGACCGAGCTCGAGCGCCTGGACCGCAGCCAGCCTGGCCTGGCGGTTACCCTGACGTTCTCGCTCAAGGAAAGCCTGTTCAAGACCCTCTACCCCTTGACCCGTCAACGCTTCTACTTCGAGCACGCCGAAGTGCTGGAATGGTCCACCAAGGGTTCGGCCCGCCTGCGGCTGCTTACCGACCTGTCGTCCGATTGGCGGCACGGCATCGAGATCGAAGGGCAATTCTGCCTGCAAGACGGCCATTTGCTCAGCCTGATCAGCGTCTGAACGTTACTGCGGCGCCTGCACTCGCGGCCAGTTGAGGCTAAAGCAAGCCCCTCCCAGCGCTTCGCTGCGCCCGACCGTGGCGCGGCCAGCATGCCAATGAATGATCCGTCGCACGATCGACAGGCCCAGGCCATGCCCGCCGGAAGCTCGCGTGCGGCTGTCGTCAAGCCGAGTGAAGGGGGTGAAGATACGGTCCCAGAAGCCTTCAGGAATGCCCGGCCCATCGTCTTCCACATCGATACGGCAGCGCTGCTGGCCCAACTGGTAGCTCAGGCGTACTTCGCAAGCGGCATAGCGCAAGGCATTGCCGACCAGGTTCTGCAGGGCGCGATGCAGGTAGCGCAGTTCGGCCTCGACCCAGGCACCGTCAGCGTCATGCAGCTCGCACACGCCGCGCACCAGCCTGACGTTGCTGTTCAGCGGCGCCAGCTCCTCGATCACCCTGTCGAGCAGGGCTTCCAGATCCACCCGCTGGAACTTCAACGCCGGTGCGCCCTGCTCGAGGCGCGCATAGGTGAGCATCTCGTCGACCAGCTTGTCGAGGTCCTGGATGTCGCCATCCATGCCCGCCAGATGCTTGGCACGCGCCTGCTCGGTCGGGGCACTCTCGATCATTTCCAGGCCGAAGCGCAGGCGCGCCACTGGCGTGCGCAATTCGTGGGACACCGCCCGCACCAGCTCGCGCTGCATGTTCAGCGAGCGCTGCAGGTGCTCGGCCATGCCATTGAAGGCTGCGGCCAGGCGCCCTACCGAATCGGCATCGCCAGCCGGCACGCGGGTCTCCAGGCTGCCCTGGGCGATTCGCGTGGCGGCCATTTCCAGCCCCGACACCCGTCGTTCCAGCTGGCGTACCAGCAAGTAGACCACCAGGCCGATCAGGCACAGGCCGAGGAAGGTGATGAGCACCAGCAACTGTGGCGGATAGGGGTTGAGCTGGTACAGCGGACCGATTTCCAGCACCCAGGGCGAGCCCGGCAGGCCGGCGAACACGCGAACCGAATCGCCATCCTTGCCCAGCGCCATGACCGTGTCGCCCTCCTCGACGCGCCGCCGCTGGTCATCGTCCAGGCCAACCCGCTCCAGGCGCTGCAGGGCGACACCAAAACCGAAGCCCTTGCTCTGTTTCAAGTCCGCCAGGCGCTGCTGCTGCTCGGTGACCGGGTAGCGCACCAATTCATCGGCCAGCAGATAGAGGGTGGCCCGGGCCAGTTGCTCGCTGACCTGGTTGACTTCAGCCACCAGCAGCAGGTCTTCCTGGCCGACCTTGCGTAGTACCTGCGCGGCATGTGGACCGGTTTTCTCTACCACCACCAGGCCACGATAAAGGCGCGCGCGCTGGCCCCCTTCAAGGGTGCGCGTCGACATCGGCTGCAGGTCCAGCGGCACGCCCAGCAGGCGTTCCCACATCAGCAGCGAGCGCTTGCGTTCGGTTTCGTTCTGTTGCGCCAGGTTGTCGGCCATCAGGCTGAACGTGCCCTGGGCCAAGCGCTCGCGGTGCTGGGCGGCGCGCACTTCGTTGACCAGGTGCAGGCTGAGCACGCCAAGCAAGGCGACCAGCACCAGCACGGCCAGCATTCCGCCATAGATCCGCAGGAAGATCGAGTTGTTCATGGCGAGTCGCCAACGAACAGGTAGCCCTTGCTGCGCAGGGTCTTGATCAGCCGAGGATGAATCGGATCGTCGCCGATCTTCGGGCGGATCTTGGAGATACGCACGTCGATGGAACGGTCCTGGCCGTCATAGCCCACACCGCGCAGGGCAGTGAAGATCTGTTCGCGCGTCAGTACCCGCCCGGCGTTGCTGGCCAACAGCCAGAGCAGGTCGAATTCGGCGCCGGTCAGGTCTATCAGCTGCTCGCCCAGCCAGGCTTCACGCGAGCGCTGGTCGATGCGCAGTTTGCCGAAGGCGAGGTCCTGGAGCTTGCCCTGGGCCGGCTCGCTGCGCCTGAGCAGTGCCTGGATCCGCGCCAGCAACAGGCGTGGCCGTACCGGCTTGCAGACATAGTCGTCGGCGCCCAGGTCCAGGCCCTGCACTTGGTCGAGTTCGTCACTGCGCGCGGTGAGCATGAGGATCGGGCCCGGGTATTGGCTACGCACCCGGCGGCAGATGCTCAGGCCATCCTCGCCGGGCAACATCAGGTCAAGGATCACCAGGTCGGGCTGGCTGTCGACGATGCGTCGTGCGGCACGGGCACCATCGCTTTCCACCGCGACATCGAAGCCATTGGCCTGCAAATATTCGGCGGTAAGCTCGGCGAGGCGCTGGTCGTCCTCGACGATCAGGATGCGGTTTACGGGTTGGTCCATGGCCTTGCCTTCGATTGTTGTTCTTTGTTCTGCCTGCTCCGGCTTCATCGCCGGCAAGCCGGCTCCCACAGATTTAGCGCAGGCACTCTCTGTGGGAGCCGGCTTGCCGGCGATGAGGCCGCAACGGTTACCCTTTAACCAAAAGGCAACATCTGCCGCGGATACTACGTCGCGCACCAGGCACTGCCAACCTCAGCCAGAATGCCCCTCGACCGAGCCGTTTTTTGTGCTAGGGTTCGCCCCCGAAAATTTCCCCCCGGGGCAGCAAGACGCAGAAAAATAGTGCAAACCTCTTGGTACAAGGCCTACAGCGAATACCCACGATTCACACACAAAGTACGCACACGTTATCCACAGGCGCTCGCCTTGCAAAGACCCCAAGACCGCATTATCTTGTATCCCCAATGCAGCAAACCACTAGATATTGGGTTTGAGCCAAAATCTCAAACACAACTCGGTACGGAAATTCAAGCGCTTTTTCCTGCTGAACTTAGCGTGGTTTCACCAGCCAAACCGCTCCAGCGGAAGATTGGAGAACAACAGCTTTCGGGCCTGCTTGCCAGCAGTGCCCCATAGCCTTTGACTTCGGCCAGGGAGCGGCAAGCTTATTGCCCCCATTTCCTGAGTCTGTCCCGAAGTCGGTACGCCCGAGCGGTCGGATGCGCGCGCATGCCGCATCCCCACCCGGGTCATCGAGCAAGTGGACGGAACGGTGGGCGCCCAAAAGGCGCCTGAACAATATAGAAACTGTGGAGACACCCACCCATGCAAACCGACACAACTCGCGAGAACCCGCAGGCCAAGGTGCCGCAGGCCGCCGATTCCAACCAGGATCTGGCTGCCACCGCTCCGGGCCAACTGCGCGTGATCAAGCGTAACGGCACTGTCGTCCCCTACACCGACGACAAGATCACCGTGGCCATCACCAAGGCGTTCCTCGCAGTTGAAGGCGGCACCGCCGCTGCCTCGTCGCGCATCCACGACACCGTCGCACGCCTGACCGAGCAGGTCACCGCCACGTTCAAGCGTCGCATGCCATCGGGTGGCACCATCCACATCGAAGAAATCCAGGACCAGGTCGAACTGGCCCTGATGCGTGCCGGCGAGCAGAAGGTCGCCCGCGACTACGTGATCTACCGCGACCAGCGTGCGAAAGAGCGCGCCACCCGCGCCAACACCGACGCCGTGGTCGAGCCGCACCCGAGCATCCGCATCACCCTGGCCGACGGCAGCCTGGCGCCGCTGGACATGGCGCGCCTGAACACCATCATCAGCGAAGCCTGCGAAGGCCTGGCCGAAGTCGATGGCGACCTGATCCAGCGCGAAACCCTGAAGAACCTGTACGACGGCGTGGCCATCAAGGACGTCAACACCGCCCTGGTGATGACCGCCCGTACCCTGGTCGAGCGTGAGCCGAACTACTCGTTCGTCACCGCCCGCCTGCTGATGGATACCCTGCGCGCCGAAGGCCTGGGCTTCCTCAACGTAGCCGACAGCGCCACCCACCACGAGATGGCCGACCTGTACGCCAAGGCCTTGCCGGCCTACGTCGCCAAAGGTATCGAGTTCGAACTGCTGAACCCTGCTCTGGCCGACTTCGACCTGGAAAAACTGGGCAAGGCGATCAACCACGAGCGCGACCAGCAGTTCACCTACCTGGGCCTGCAGACCCTCTACGACCGCTACTTCATCCACAAGGATGGCGTGCGCTTCGAACTGCCGCAGGTATTCTTCATGCGTGTGGCCATGGGCCTGGCGCTGGAAGAGAAAGACAAGGAAGCCCGCGCGATCGAGTTCTACAACCTGTTGTCGTCCTTCGACTACATGGCCTCGACCCCGACCCTGTTCAACGCCGGCACCCTGCGTCCGCAGCTGTCGAGCTGCTACCTGACCACCGTGCCGGACGACCTGTCGGGCATCTACCACGCGATCCACGACAACGCCATGCTGTCGAAATTCGCTGGTGGCCTGGGCAACGACTGGACCCCTGTGCGTGCACTGGGCTCCTACATCAAGGGCACCAACGGCAAGTCCCAGGGCGTCGTACCGTTCCTGAAAGTGGTCAACGACACCGCCGTGGCGGTCAACCAGGGCGGCAAGCGCAAGGGGGCGGTCTGCGCCTACCTGGAAACCTGGCACCTGGACATCGAAGAGTTCATCGAGCTGCGCAAGAACACCGGTGACGATCGTCGTCGTACCCACGACATGAACACTGCCAACTGGATCCCTGACCTGTTCATGAAGCGCGTCTTCGATGACGGCAAGTGGACCCTGTTCTCGCCATCGGAAGTGCCAGACCTGCACGACCTGACCGGCAAGGCCTTCGAAGAGCGCTACGAGTACTACGAAGCCCTGACCGAGTACAACAAGATCAAGGTGTTCAAGACCATCCAGGCCAAAGACCTGTGGCGCAAGATGCTGTCGATGCTGTTCGAGACCGGCCACCCATGGCTGACCTTCAAGGACCCGTGCAACCTGCGTTCGCCGCAGCAGCACGTGGGCGTGGTCCACAGCTCGAACCTGTGCACCGAGATCACCTTGAACACCAACAAGGACGAGATCGCTGTCTGCAACCTGGGCTCGATCAACCTGCCGAACCACATCGTTGACGGCAAGCTGGACACCGCCAAGCTGCAACGCACCGTGAACACCGCCGTGCGCATGCTCGACAACGTGATCGACATCAACTACTACTCGGTGCCGCAAGCGCGCAACTCGAACTTCAAGCACCGCCCGGTCGGCCTGGGCATCATGGGCTTCCAGGACGCGCTGTACCTGCAGCACATCCCGTACGGCTCCGATGCCGCCGTGGCGTTCGCCGACAAGTCGATGGAAGCGGTCAGCTACTTCGCCATCCAGGCTTCCTGCGACCTGGCCGACGAGCGCGGTGCCTACGAGACCTTCCAGGGTTCGCTGTGGTCCAAGGGCATCCTGCCGCTGGATTCGCAACAGATCCTGATCGAGGCCCGTGGCCAGAAGTACATCGACGTCAACCTGGAAGAGACCCTGGACTGGGCGCCGGTCCGTGCCCGCGTACAGAAAGGCATTCGTAACTCGAACATCATGGCCATCGCGCCGACCGCGACCATCGCCAACATCACCGGCGTGTCGCAGTCCATCGAGCCGACCTACCAGAACCTGTACGTGAAATCGAACCTGTCGGGCGAGTTCACCGTGATCAACCCGTACCTGGTCCGCGACCTGAAGGCCCGCGGCCTGTGGGACTCGGTCATGATCAACGACCTGAAGTACTACGACGGTTCGGTGCAGCAGATCGAGCGTATCCCGCAAGAGCTGAAGGACCTGTACGCCACCGCGTTCGAAGTCGAGACCAAGTGGATCGTCGACGCAGCAAGCCGTCGCCAGAAGTGGATCGACCAGGCCCAGTCGCTGAACCTGTACATCGCCGGCGCTTCGGGCAAGAAGCTGGACGTGACCTACCGCATGGCCTGGTACCGTGGTCTGAAGACCACCTACTACCTCCGTGCCCTGGCCGCGACCAGCACCGAGAAGTCGACCATCAACACCGGCAAGCTCAACGCCGTGTCCAGCGGTGGCGACAGCGCCCCGGCCCAGGCCGCCGGCCCGGCCCCGGTACCGAAGGCTTGCGCCATCGACGAGCCGGATTGCGAAGCCTGCCAGTAAGGCACTGATGCCGCAAAGGGGTGCCCTCGGGTACCCCTTTTGCGGCATTTTTGTATCCGCGCCACTGAGAAGCCCTGCCCTTTGTCCACCGCTCGCACGGCTTGGTACACAGACAGGACCTCTCAACAAGGACCTAGCCCATGGCACGGAAAAAAGTGATCACTCGCAAGATTGGCCGCAATGCGCAAACCGGCCGCTTCACGTCGGTGGAAGAAGCCCGCAAGCATCCCAAGACCCATGTGGTCGAGACGCTGCGCAAGCGATGCGGTTAGTGGCCGCCTGAACGGGCCTGATCGCCGGCAAGCCGGCCCCCACAGGTATGCTGCACAACGCGGTCTCTGTGGGAGCCGGCTTGCCGGCGATGAGGCCCGCTCAGGCAACACAGCGCCTAACGGCCAAACCCACCAAAACACCACATGATGTGCCTGAAAATTTAAACTGGCACAACATATAGGTTGACGCTACACTCTCCCCCCATGCAAGACGACCCGAGCCAACTGAACGGAAGCGTACAGAACCGGTCGAAATATTACCTTCGCCCGCAGGACTCCCGCCCCCGATCGATAGCGAATTCCGGTATACTTCGCCCCCTCTGAAAAGGGCACACCATTCAAGTCCCTGGCCCCTCCCCCGAGGCCTGGCCAGGCACGAATCCAGATGTAACGAGAGTCAGCCTCTCGAGCTGTCCATTCGCCGTAACGGCCTTGCGTCAGGCATCACATTCTTAAAATCCAACCGGTTGCCCCAGGGCAACCCTCAAGCAGGAGCCAATCACCATGCTGAGCTGGGACGAATTCGACAAGGAAGACGGTGAAGTCGCCGCCAAAGGCGCCACCCCTGCACAGGCCAACGCCGCTGCAACCCTGGACAAACTGGACAGCGCCGGCGGTGCCGCCGCCCTGGAAGCCCGTGCTGCCACCGCTTCCGATTCCGAAGCCGTGAAACGTGCCAAGGCCGCCCTCGACGCCCTCGACATCGCCGAAGGCCTGGCCGAGCTGGAAGGCTCCTCGGCCCGCGTCGCGGTCGATGAGAAGCGCATGATCAACTGCCGCGCCGACCTCAACCAGCTGGTACCGTTCAAGTACGACTGGGCCTGGCAGAAGTACCTCGACGGCTGCGCCAACCACTGGATGCCGCAAGAGGTCAACATGACCGCCGACATCGCCTTGTGGAAGAGCCAGGACGGCCTGACCGAAGACGAACGCCGCATCGTCATGCGCAACCTCGGCTTCTTCTCCACCGCCGACTCGCTGGTCGCCAACAACCTGGCCCTGGCCGTGTACCGCCTGATCACCAACCCGGAGTGCCGCCAGTACATCCTGCGCCAGGCCTTCGAAGAAGCGATCCACACCCACGCCTACCAGTACTGCATCGAGTCGCTGGGCATGGATGAAGGCGAGATCTTCAACATGTACCACGAGATCCCGTCGGTCGCGAAGAAAGCCGCCTGGGGCCTGAAGTACACCCGCGCGATCTCCGACCCGGAATTCAACACCGGCACCGTCGAGACCGACAAAGAGCTGCTGCGCAACCTGATCGCCTACTACTGCGTTCTGGAAGGCATCTTCTTCTACTGCGGCTTCACCCAGATCCTGTCCATGGGCCGCCGCAACAAGATGACCGGCGTTGCCGAGCAGTTCCAGTACATCCTGCGTGACGAGTCGATGCACCTGAACTTCGGTATCGACGTGATCAACCAGATCAAGATCGAGAACCCGCACCTGTGGGATGCGGCGATGAAGGAAGAAGCGACCCAGATGATCCTGCAAGGGACCCAGCTGGAGATCGAATACGCGCGCGACACCATGCCTCGCGGCGTGCTGGGCATGAACGCGGCGATGATGGAGGACTACCTCAAGTTCATCGCCAACCGTCGCCTGACCCAGATTGGTCTGAAGGAAGAGTACCCGGGCACTACCAACCCGTTCCCGTGGATGAGCGAGATCATGGACTTGAAGAAGGAGAAGAACTTCTTCGAGACGCGGGTGATCGAGTATCAGACGGGTGGGGCGTTGAGCTGGGATTGATTGTCCGGGCTTATCATCGAAAAGGCTGCCGATTGGCAGCCTTTTTTATGGTTCTTCACGGATTACCGGGAAAGTCATTCTTGATCTTCATGAAGCAGGATTCAGCCGGCTCCCACAGGGGTCGAACAAGGCCTTGGGATTTTGAGCAGGATTGTTGCTTTCCCAGGAAATGCGCCATGCATGTTCAGTCCAGGCGCTCTGCCGCCTTGCGGTAAACCTGATCGCGTTCGCGACGATCAACAGCCACGACGAATACGACGATCTCTTTGTCGATTACTTGGTAAACCAAACGGTAGCCGCTGCTTCGCAGCTTGATCTTGTAGCAGTCTGGCAAAGCATGAAGTCTGTTTGCCTCGACACGGGGATTGAGCAGGATCTCAGCCAGCTTTTTCTTGAACTGCTGGCGGACGGTATCCCCCAGCTTTTTCCATTCTTTACAGTGCGCGCGAATCGAACTCGAGACTATAGGTCATCCAGTTTTACCTTCACGCGTTGCGGGGCGGCCAGGCGCTCGCTCACCGTTGCGATCAGGTCTTCATCTTCCTCGCTCATCAACACCGGTCGGAAAGGCAGCTTGCCCCGTTCAGCCACGTATTGCAGCGCTTGGCGCATGAGTTCGGATGGAGTCACCCCCAGACGCTCCAACTCCTGGTAGGCGCGAGCCTTCAGTTCATCGTCGACGCGGACATTGATGGATGCCATGGCCTGATCCTCCAAGGTAAAGACATTCGTCATTACACTACCATTGGCAGGAACAGCGCAAGCGCATCTCGTCATTTCACTGGGTGCAGGGGCTGCTTTGCAGCCCATCGCGGGCAAGCCCGCTCCTACAGGTTCGGCATCGACCTCAGGACGGAGGTGCGGCTGTATTGAAAATCACCCAGCTGCTGTATCTGTTTCGGCAGGTGACCAACCTTCACCCTTCATCTCACCTTTGAATGGCTGAAGGATCCCGCATCATGGCTGCCCTGCTCCTGCAAATCTCTCCCTTAGGCCTGGTGATCACCCTGATCCTCCTGCTGCGCCGCCCTCCCGTGCAGGCGGCACTCGCCGGGGTGGCCGGCGTTCTGCTGCTGTGGGGCCTGGGTGCTGCTCAGCCGCTGTCGGGCGCAGTGTCGGCGGCGATCGTGCAGGACACGCTGATCCTTTTCCTCAACACCGGCAGCGTCATTGCAGCGGGCCTGGCCTTTGCCATTCTGGTCGAGCGCGCCCGCGCGCCGCAGGCGATCGGGGCGTGGGTGCGGGAGCTGGGGTGGACGCCGCCGATGCAGGTGATCTTCATCGTGCTGGGCCTGGCGCCGATGCTGGAGGCGATGACCGGGTTCGGGGTGTCGCTGATTGCTACCGTGCCGTTGCTGATGGGGCTGTTTTCGCGCCAGCAGGGCATGAAGATGGCGTTGGCAGGGATGGTGGTGATGCCTTGGGGCACCCTTGGGCTGGCCACGGTGATCGGCGCGCTTCTGACCCATGTGCCTGCGCAGGAGCTGGGCAGCCATTCGGCGCTGATCAGTGCCCCCGTGTTTCTCTGCCTCGCTTGCGTGGCGCTGGCCGTGGCGGGGGTTCGCAGCATTCAGGCGTGGTTGGGGCTGGCGCTGACCTCGCTGCTGTTCAGCGCGGTGCTGTATGTGGTCAACCGCTGGATCGGACCGGAAGCTTCCGGCGTGCTGGCGGGGCTGGCGGTGGCCTGCGTGGGGCTGGGAGTTTCCTGGGCGCGGCGCGGGGCACTGGTGCGCTGGCCGCGGGCAGCGTGGCCGTACCTTGCGCTGCTGGTGGTGATCGTTGCATCGCGGGGGCTGTTTCTGCTGACGGGCTGGGATGGGCTGTGGGTGGTACAAGGGCTGAGTGTGTCATGGAAGCCGCTGGCGTCGCCGGGGCTGGCATTGCTGCTGGTGGTGCTGATGATGACAGCACGCCAGGGCACAGGTTTTGCGTGGCGATCGCTGTTCGTCCGTGCGCGGTTTCCGTTGGCCACAGTGTTCCTGTTCCTGCTGCTGTCCCAAGTGATGGTCAAGGCGGGCTTCCTGGTCGAGGCGCAGCGGGCATTGCAGGCGCTGTCCGGCGTATCGCTGGCAGCGACGGTTTCACTGCTGGCTGGGTTGGCCGGCTATGTCACCAGCTCCAATGTCGGCGGCGCCACGCTGGTCATGCCCTCCATTGCCGCATTGTCCGGTACCCACGGCCCTTGGCTGGCCGCCATCGCCAACAGTGCAGCAGGGCATGGGGCGTTGGGCTCGTTGTCGATCCTGTCGCTGGTCAGCGGGCTGGCCGGGGCCAACCGTGAGGAAGAACACGGGCTGATCCGCTTTGGCTTTGCCCTGGTGCTGCTCAACATCACTATCGTGGCTGCAACCGGGGTGATTTTGCTCTACCTTTCGGGAGCCTCCGCCTGACTCGACACAAGGCCCTCATGGATCTGAACCCTAAACCCGACAAACGCTGGCAAACCGTCTATGCCTGGCTGCTGCGCCAGATCGACAGCGGTGAGTGGCCCAATGGCACGCAACTGCCCTCGGTGCGCGAGCTGGCGAGGCTGTTCGACAGCAGCATCGCCACCGTGCAGCGGGGCCTGGCGGAGCTCGAGGCCAACGCCTATGTTCAGGCCACACCACGTGTAGGCTATTTCGTGGCCAACGGTGCGTCCCAGGTGCAGGGCTTCGACCTGGCCAGCGTCAGTGTCAACGTCGACCATGCGGTGGTCGCCATGCTCGCCCAGGCGGCCAGCACCACCCAGCTGTCGTTGAGTTCGGCCGTGCTGCATGACGAGCTCGCGCCCCAGGTGCTGCTGAGCAAGTGCCTGGCGACACTGGCCAGCAAGGCCGATCAGCCGTTGGCCGGGCTGATTGCCCCGCCCGGCCTGGCCTCGTTGCGCCGGCGTATCGCCGGGCTGATGCTGCAACGCGGCGTGGCATGCAGCCCGGACGATATCCTAGTGACCTCCGGCGACACCGTAGCCCTGGAGCTGGCCCTGGAAGCCGTTGCACGCCCTGGTGCCACGGTGGCCATCGAGACGCCCACCTACTACGGCATCCTGCAAACCATCGAGCGCCTGGGAATGCGTGCCCTGCCCATCCGTACCCAGGCCGGCAGCGGTATCGACCTCGAGCACCTGGAATGGGCCCTCAGGCAGAAAAAGGTCGATGTGATCTTCCTCAACCCGACGTTGCAGAACCCGCAGGGCTTCATCATGCCCGACGCAGCACGCGCTCGGCTTGTGCGCCTGGCTGTGGCGGCAGATGTGCCAATCATCGAGGACGATATCTTCTTCGACCTGCTGGATGAGGCGCAGCGACCCAAAGCGATCAAGCATTACGACACGAGCGGGCAAACGATCTACTGCTCGTCGTTTTCCAAGACCGTGGCGCCGGGTTACCGGGTGGGTTGGTGTCTGGCCGGCCGCCATCGGGACGCGATCCTGGCGCAGATGTATTCACGCAACCTGGCGGTGTCGAGCCTGGCGCAACGGGTGCTGGATGAGTTCATCGGCCGTGGGTATATGGAAGAGCACTGCGCGAAACTGCGCGGACGGCTGGCGGCGCAGACCGAGGCGCTGGATACGCTGGTGCACTCGGCATTTCCGGCGGGAACACGATATGTAGCGCCCCAGGGAGGCTTCATTCACTGGCTCGCGTTGCCCGAGGGGACGGACATGGCTGCGCTGCAGCGACTTGCGGGTGAGCGCGGGTGCAATGTTGGCGCCAGTGGGATGTTCTTTGCCGATGGCGAAAGTGGCACGGGATTGCGTGTGTGCCTTGGACGGCTGATCACGCCAGAAGTGATGCGGGGGCTGAACGTGCTGGCCGAGTGCGCACAGCTGGCTCAGCGAAGCACGTGATCAGTCCAGGTGCGCCTGCCTGCGCAAATGCTCTGCCAGCATGTCGACGAACGCACGTACCTTGGCCGAGCCGTACTTGCTTTCCCGGTGCAACACATGAATTGGCCAAGGGGCTTCTTCATACTCGGCAAGGATCACTTCAAGTTGCCCGCTGGCAATCTCGTCGACTACCTGGTACGACAACAACCGAGCGATTCCCAGCCCGCCTACTGCCGCAGCGATGGCGCCATCGTTGCTGGTCACGGTAAGCCTTGGCTGCATGCGCACCGTCGTCGGCTGGTCGGTCACGCCGAAGCGCCAGCCGGCACGGGGCGAGAGGTTGGTGGTGGCAATCACCGCATGCTCGGGCAAATCCGAGGGGTGCTGCGGCACGCCATGGCGTGCCAGGTACTGCGGGGAGGCGCAGAGCATGCGCCGCACCTTGCCCACGCGCAGGGCCTTGAGGCCGGAATCAGGTAGCGGGCCAATGCGTACGGCCACATCCATGCCCTCTTCCACCATGTTGACGATGCGGTCGAGGAAGTAGGCCGATACGTCCACCTCGGGGTACTGCTGCAGGTAGCGCACGATGCAGGGCATGACGAACTTCTTGCCGAACAGGATTGGCGCGGTCACCGCCAGCTCGCCCTTGGGCGTGGCGTTGATGCCGGCGGCGGCTTCGTTGGCCTCGTTGATGCTGGCGAGGATGTGTCTGGCGTCTTCCAGATAGCGGCTGCCGGCCTCGGTCACGCGCACGCTGCGGGTGGTGCGCAGCAGCAGCTTGACCCCAAGCTGATCTTCGAGGGCGCTGACTGCGCGGGTGACAGCGGCGGGCGATATGTCCAGGCGGCGGGCGGCGGCGGCGAAGCTTTCCAGCTCGCCGACGGCGACGAAGACCTTCATCAGGTGGATCTGGTCCATGCCGGCTCCTGGGCATCGGGGGTGGTGGGATTATCGGTTATCTGGGGGCTTTGTGCTGCCTGCACGGGCCTCATCGCCGGCAAGCCGGCTCCCACAAGGACCGCATCGAACTCACTTTTTGTGGGAGCCGGCTTGCCGGCGATGAGGCCCGTGCAGACAACGTCAGAGCTCCAGCACCAGCGCCTGGGCGCCCTCCTCCACCTTGGCAGGCACCGCGCAGCAAATCAGCACACTGCCGCTTTCCGGCAGCTCGGCAGGCGGGTTGGGGTAATGCACTTGCCCGCTCGCCAGCTTGGTCTTGCAGGTGCCGCATGACCCTCCCCGGCAACTGAAATCCGGCGACAGCCCGCGCGCTTCGGCGAGCTCCAGCAAAGTGCCACTGCCTGGCGTCCAGCGTGCCTCCTTGGCCGAACTGGCAAAGTACACCGGCACCGGCTCATCGGCTGCAGGCGGTTGCTGCAATACCGGTTGATTGTCGTCGGTATGGCGCCTGAGGGTCGAGGGCCCGAAGGCTTCGGCGTGGATACAAGCATCCGGCACGTGCACCGCACGCAAGCCCTCATACAGGTCCTGGGTAAAACTGGAAGGGCCACACAAGTAGAAATCGTAATCGCCCAGCGGCAGTGCTGCCTTGACCTGTTCGATCGCCAGGCGACCGGCATGCTCGTAGTCACGCCCGGATATCGCTTCGCCCTCCGGCTGGCTCAAGGCGCGGTGCACACTCAACAGGGTACCAGCCTGCTGCCGCAACTCGGCGACCTCTCGCTGGAACGGCAGCTCGGCGAGGTTGCGTGCGCCCTGGAACAGATAGATACGTCGACCCTGCCGCCTGGCCAGCTGTTCACGCAGCATGGAGACAAGCGGCGTCATGCCCACGCCCGCTCCAATCAGCACCAAGGGTCTGTCGCTGTCGCTATCCAGGGTGAAGCTGCCCATGGGCAGGCGTACCTGCAGCAGGTCACCGAGACCGACTTGCTCATGCAGGTAACGTGATGCCGGGCCCTGTACCTTGACGCTGATACGCAAGTGGCCATCGGAGGGCGCGCTGGACAAGCTGTAGGTGCGGATCTGTGGTGTATTGCCCCCCACGGGGATACACACCGGGATATGTTGGCCCGGCGCGAAGGTCACCGATGCGTCGGCAGCAAAATAGAACGAACGGATATCGCGGCTTTCCTGCTCCACCCGTAGCACTCGCCACGTCAACCATTGGCGCTGCCGCTCGCGCTGCTGCAGGCGTTGCTCGGCTTCGTCCCAGGTGCCGGTCATCAGACTGGTGGGCGCGTATGCCTCGAACGCCCAACGCAAGCTGAGGGCGGCGCGGCGCAGCACGACCTGTTCGACCGCAAGCGTCCACAGCCGCTCGGCACCTTCGAAGGCCTTGATCGTTGGGCTATCGAGGATGACCTCGGTGCGCCCGGTCAGTTGCAGCACGTTGCCGTTGCTGAAATCGACGAACAACAGCCCCGCTTGCGGGTTTTCCAACAGGTTGCCCAAGGTGTTGAAGTGCAGGTTGCCGGCATAGTCAGGGATGGTCAGGCGGTTGCCTTCGACCTTTATGAAACCCGCGCGACCACCCCGGTGGGATACGTCCACCGAGCGATGGCCGTCGGGGTGGTCTATGTAACTGGCGACGAAGAAGGTGTCGGCGTTCTCGATCATTGCAATCGCCTGGTCATCCAGTACGGCTGAGTCCTGCCGCCCTTGCGCCGGCTCATCGACGCGGCGATAGGTACGCAGCTGGATGTACTGCGGGCAGTTGCCGAATGACTGCTCCACCACCACCGCAAGCGCTCCGCTGACAGTCGGATGAATCAAGCCGTTCATACGGTTGCGCCGGCGGGTGTGCAACTCGATACCAAGCAGGCCGATGGCCTCGCCTGCAGCCAGCCCCGGGGTTGCAGGGTCATCGCTGGCAAGCTGGGTATCGATCAGCAACTGCCGTGGGTCAGGCGAGCTTATGAAGCCTTCTGGGCCTTCGAGCAGCGTCGCCCACGGTCTGCCTGATGAATCCACGGCGCCGGCGATGATGAACGGCAGTTGATGATAGAAGGTTCGGTGCTGGTCGGGCATGTGGTCAAGAATGACCTTCTGCCCGAACGCCTCCATGCGCTGTGCCACTCCCACCTGCTCCTGCAGGCGTTTCTCACCGGCGTGCCAGGGTGAGCGATGGTCAGGGGATTGCGACATGGCGGCATTCCTCGCGTCGTCCGTAACTCACTCGGTGGTTTGCAGGCCCACGACCGTGCGCGGCATGGCGACGAAACCGGGCAGCGCTTCGACCCGAGCCAGCCAGGCACGTACATGTGGGTACGGCTCGAGCGAAACGTTGCCCTCTGGGGCGTGGGCGATATACGAGTAGTTGGCGACATCGGCGATTGTCGCTTCGTTGCCCACGAGGAACGGCGTCCTGGCCAGTTCGGCATCCATGACCTTGAGCAGGGTGTGGGCGCGGCCAATCACTTCATCGGTGTTGAACGCGGCACCGAATACCGTGACCAGGCGTGCGGCGGCAGGGCCGAAGGCAAGCGGCCCTGCGGCGACCGACAGCCAGCGTTGCACACGGGCGGCGCCGATAGGGTCATGAGGCAGCCAGCGGCCCTGCTTGTCATAGGTGCTGGCAAGGTACACCAGGATGGCGTTGGAATCGGCGATGACGGTGCCGTTGTCATCGATCACCGGCACCTGGCCGAAAGGGTTGAGCGCGAGGAACTCCGGCTGCTTGTGGGCGCCCTTGGCCAGGTCGACGAAGACAAGCTCGGTAGGCAGCTTCAGCAGCGACAGCATCAGCTCGATGCGGTGGGCGTGGCCGGATTTGGGGAAGTTGTAGAGTTTGATCACGGTCTGGGCTCCAGGTCGGCACCGGTGCGGTGCGGCTGGAGCACATGCTGCGCCGAATCGTCTGACTGTAGAATCAGTGCTGTGGGGAAACCATAATTTCGCTTGGCGAAATAATCACGGGCCACCGCACCGACCTTTCACCTCAATTGCGTTGCTGACGCTGGTACCGATAGAGCCCCTTCGCGGCCTCGACCACCTGCGGTACGCAAGCCTGCAGCTCACTGAAGCTCATGGCATCGAGCACTTCGAAATTGTCTTCCAGGCCATGCAGCGAGATGGCCCTGAGCAATGCATCCTGCTCTGCTGGCAGCTCGTCCCAAGCGGCGACCTGGGTACCACGCATGTAACCGAAGCACCACTCTTCCATGATGATCGCCGGACCTTCCTCGGCTTCGCTTGCTTCGAACATCGGCTCGAAGCCTTCGAGGTTTTCCGCCAATTGCTCCGCCACCTGGTGTGCGTAGCGCAGCATCAGCGCCGTGTAGGCTTCTTCATGGGCGGGTTTCTTGAATTTCGGCACCTTGCCACCTGCAACTGTCGGCAGCCACTGCTCGGGGATGACCTGGGTCGGAGAACTGGCCAAGGCAGTGAAGAAACCATTGAGTTCGGCCAGGTTGAGCACCGAATAGTCGTTGCCGTAGGTAATCAGCAGGTCTTCGAGGCGGTCGAGTTCTTTTTCGCTGAGCGAAGGGAGCATGCGGGGTGTCCTGAGGTGGAGATTTGCCTGCACCCTAGCACATGGGGATCGGTGGGGAGGGATTGTCTTGCGCACAAATGCAATCGCCGGCGAGCTGGCTCCCACATGTACCCCACTGTATTCAGAACCAGTGGTTTCCCTGTGGGTGCCGGCTCGCCGGCGATAGGGCCTTCAGCTATCAGACCGCCAGCGCGCGCTCACGCAACTCGCTGTTGAGGATACGGTCGTTCTCGCTGTAGTCCACCGGGCAGTCGATCACATGCACGCCCGGGGTCTTGATGCAGTGCTCGAGCAACGGCAGCAAACCTTCGGCGCTTTCCGCGCGGTGGCCATTGGCACCGTAGGCTTCGGCATATTTGACGAAGTCAGGGTTGCCGTAGTCCAGGCCGAAATCGGTGAAGCCCATATTGGCCTGCTTCCAGCGGATCATGCCGTAGCCATCGTCACGCAGGATCACCACGGTGATGTGCATGTTCAGGCGTACCGCGGTTTCCAGCTCCTGGCTGTTCATCATGAAGCCACCGTCGCCACATACCGAGATGACCGGACGATCCGGGTACACCAGGTGCGCAGCCATTGCCGAAGGCAGGCCGGCGCCCATGGTCGCCAGGGCGTTGTCGAGCAGCACGGTGTTGGGCTTGTGCGCCTTGTAGTTGCGGGCGAACCAGATCTTGTAGATGCCGTTGTCCAGGGCCACGATGCCTTCGGATGGCAGGGCACGGCGCACGTCGGCGACCAGGCGCTGCGGGTAGACCGGGAAGCGGTCGTCGTCCTTGCCTTCGGCGATCTGCGCTTCGTTGGCTTCGCGGATGGCCATCAGACGAGTGAAGTCCCAGTGCGAGGTGTCACCCAGGCCTTCACCGATCTGCCAGACCGCGTTGGCGATGTCGCCGATCACTTCGATCTGCGGGAAGTACACGGCATCGACTTCGGCGGAACGGAAGTTGATGTGGATGACTTCGGTGCCGCCACGGACCATGAAGAATGGCGGCTTCTCGATCACGTCGTGGCCGATGTTGACGATCAGGTCGGCAGCCTCGACGGCACGGTGGACGAAGTCACCGGAGGACAGGGCAGCGTTGCCCAGGAAACGCGGGCTGCGCTCATCGACCACGCCCTTGCCGAGCTGAGTGGTGACGAACGGGATACCGGTCTGGTCGATCAGCTGCTTGAGGACCTTGGCGGTCATCTTGCGGTTGGCACCAGCACCGATCACCAGGATCGGGCTGCGGGCGTTGCGCAGCTTCTCGATGGCAGCTTCGATGGCGACATGCTCGGCCAGCGGACGACGGTGCAGGCTCGGTGGAATCGGCATGGCGTCGGTCTGTTCGGCGGCGATGTCTTCCGGCAGCTCCAGGTGCACCGCGCCCGGCTTCTCTTCTTCGGCCAGACGGAAAGCTTCACGCATACGCGACGGGATGTTGTCGGCCGAGGCGAACTGATGGGTGTACTTGGTGATGGGGTCCATCATGCCGCACACATCAATGATCTGGAAGCGGCCCTGCTTGGACTTCTTGATCGGCTTCTGGCCGGTGATCATCATCATTGGCATGCCGCCCAGGTAGGCGTATGCACTGGCGGTTACCAGGTTGGTCGCACCAGGGCCGAGGGTCGACAGGCTGACGCCGGTCTTGCCGGTCAGGCGGCCGTAGGTCGCAGCCATGAAGCCAGCGGACTGCTCATGACGGGTCAGAACCAGCTTGATCTTCGACTTGCGCAGGGATTCCAGCAGGTCGAGGTTCTCCTCGCCGGGAATGCCGAATACATACTCGACACCTTCGTTTTCCAGGCATTGCACAACGACATCGGCGGCCTTGGCCATCTTGCTTCTTACCTCAGTTGTATAGGACGGTGGAGGTCCAGAAATGCGCAGCACGGTACGCTGGCATCGCTCTGTCCGGGCGCGAGGATGCCCCGAACCTAAGCCTTGACGCAGGTCAGGCAGGGAAAAGTCACGTAAACGAACAGGATTGATTGTCGCACTGATGAGCGCGCTTGGAGAGGTAGCAGGCGGACAAATATGGTGGCTTGCGGATGTAAGGTGCAAG
>NZ_BBIV01000016.1 GCF_000730665.1 Pseudomonas plecoglossicida NBRC 103162 = DSM 15088 | reverse complement strand
CGCTCGATCTCACCAACGACAAAACCTTACAGCGAACACCCTGCCATCACACCGCCAAAAAAAAGGGTGGCCCGAAGGCCACCCTTTTTTACCGATCAAACAGAACTCAGTTCTGCTTGGCCATTGCTTCGCGCAGCAGCGCAGCCATGGTGGTGTCGGCAGCCGCTTCCGGAGCGTTTTTCAGGCTCTGGATGGCTTCGCGCTCTTCAGCGTCGTCTTTCGATTTGATCGACAGGCTGATAACGCGGGACTTGCGGTCAACGCTGATGATCTTGGCTTCGATCTCTTCGCCTTCCTTCAGGACGTTACGCGCGTCTTCAACGCGGTCACGGCTGATTTCGGAAGCTTTCAGAGTAGCTTCGATGTCGTCGGCCAGGGTGACGATGGCGCCTTTGGCGTCAACTTCTTTCACGATGCCCTTGACAATAGCGCCCTTGTCGTTGACAGCAACGAAGTTGGAGAACGGATCGTCTTCCAGCTGCTTGATGCCCAGGGAGATGCGCTCGCGCTCTGGATCAACCGACAGGATGACGGTTTCCAGCTCGTCGCCCTTCTTGAAGCGACGCACGGCTTCTTCGCCGGTTTCGTTCCAGGAGATGTCGGACAGGTGAACCAGACCGTCGATGCCGCCGTCCAGACCGATGAAGATACCGAAGTCGGTGATCGACTTGATGGTACCGGTGATCTTGTCACCCTTGTTGAACTGGCCGGAGAAGTCTTCCCATGGGTTGGACTTGCACTGCTTGATGCCCAGGGAGATACGACGACGCTCTTCGTCGATGTCCAGAACCATGACTTCCACTTCGTCGCCAACCTGAACGACTTTCGACGGGTGGATGTTCTTGTTGGTCCAGTCCATTTCGGAAACGTGTACCAGACCTTCAACGCCTTCTTCCAGCTCAGCGAAGCAGCCGTAGTCGGTCAGGTTGGTAACGCGAGCCTGTACGCGAGTACCTTCTGGGTAACGCGAAGTGATAGCTACCCACGGATCTTCGCCCATCTGCTTCAGACCCAGCGAAACGCGGTTGCGCTCACGGTCGAACTTCAGAACGCGAACGTCGACTTCGTCACCAACGTTGACGATTTCCGACGGGTGCTTGATGCGTTTCCAGGCCATGTCGGTGATGTGCAGCAGGCCGTCGATGCCGCCCAGGTCCACGAAGGCGCCGTAGTCGGTGAGGTTCTTGACGATACCTTTGACCTGTTGGCCTTCCTGCAGGGTTTCCAGCAGGGCTTCGCGCTCGGCGCTGTTCTCGGCTTCCAGCACGCTGCGACGGGAAACGACAACGTTGTTGCGCTTCTGGTCCAGCTTGATGACCTTGAATTCCAGCTCTTTGCCTTCCAGGTGGGTGGTGTCGCGCACAGGGCGGACATCAACCAGGGAGCCCGGCAGGAACGCACGGATGCCGTTAACGTCGACAGTGAAGCCGCCCTTAACCTTACCGTTGATAACGCCCTTGACCACTTCTTCGGCGGCGAAAGCTGCTTCCAGAACAATCCAGCACTCGGCGCGCTTGGCTTTTTCACGGGACAGTTTGGTTTCGCCAAAGCCGTCTTCGACCGCGTCCAGCGCAACGTGAACTTCGTCACCGACCTTGATGGTCAGCTCGCCAGCTTCGTTGTAGAACTGCTCGAGCGGGATGACGCCCTCGGACTTCAGGCCAGCGTGTACGGTAACCCAGTCGCCGTCGATGTCGACAACGATACCGGAGATGATCGCACCCGGCTGAAGATTGAGGGTTTTCAGGCTTTCTTCAAAGAGTTCTGCAAAGCTTTCGCTCATTTTAATTCCTGTAGATTCGGGCGAAACAGACGCCCATAGCCACATTCCAGACAATGTGGGTTTCGTTAAGTAAAGGAAAGCAGGCAGGACGTTGACTGGTGCCCCTGCCGGCTCTCCTGGCGATCAGACCAAGTCGCGCTGGGCGAGCTCGCTTCTGATACGTTGCAACACCTGATCGATGGACAACTCGGTAGAGTCCAGCTGAATGGCATCGGCCGCTGGTTTGAGCGGGGCCACTGAACGCTGGGTGTCACGCTCATCGCGTGCACGAATCTCATCTAGCAGACTCGACAGACTAACATCTTCACCCTTGCCCTTCAACTGCAGGTAGCGGCGACGAGCCCGCTCCTCGGCACTGGCGGTGAGGAAGACCTTCAACGGCGCATCCGGGAACACCACGGTGCCCATGTCGCGACCGTCGGCGATCAGCCCTGGCGCCTCGCGGAAGGCGCGTTGGCGCTGCAAAAGCGCTTCGCGAACCGCCGGCAAGGACGCGACCATCGATGCACCGGCACCGACCGTCTCGGTGCGGATGACATTGCTGACATCCTCACCTTCAAGAATGATCTGTTGAAGCTTACCCGGCTCGGCAGCGATGAACTGCACATCCAGATGGGCGGCCAAGGCCTTGAGCAGCTCTTCGTTGGTCAGGTCGACACCGTGGTTGCTGGCGTTGAACGCCAGCAGCCGGTACAGCGCGCCGGAGTCCAGCAGCCTCCAGCCCAGCTCGCGGGCCAGCAGACCTGCGACCGTGCCCTTGCCCGAGCCGCTCGGCCCGTCGATGGTGATGACCGGTGCTTGCGAATTCACGACTTGCCCTCTTCGGCGACGCGGATGCCGACTTCGGCGCACAGCTTGAGGAAGTTCGGGAACGAGGTGGCGACATTGGCGCAGTCATGGATGCGAATCGGCGCACTGGCACGCAGCGAGGCCACGCTGAAGGCCATGGCGATGCGATGGTCACCATGACCATGCACTTCGCCGCCACCCAGCTGACCGCCGTCGATGATGATGCCATCCGGGGTCGGCTCGCACTTCACGCCCAGGGTGATCAGGCCATCGGCCATGACCTGGATGCGGTCCGACTCCTTCACCCGCAGCTCTTCGGCACCGCGCAGCACGGTACGCCCTTCGGCGCAGGCAGCGGCCACGAACAGCACCGGGAATTCGTCGATGGCCAGCGGCACCAGCTCTTCAGGAATGTCGATACCCTTGAGTCGTGCACCGCGCACGCGCAGGTCGGCCACCGGCTCGCCGCCGACTTCACGCTGGTTCTCCAGGGTGATGTCGCCGCCCATCAGCCGCAGAATGTCGATCACACCGGTGCGGGTCGGGTTGATGCCGACGTGCTCGAGCACAAGCTCCGAGCCTTCGGCGATCGAGGCGGCCACCAGGAAGAACGCTGCGGAGGAAATGTCCGCCGGCACTTCGATGCGGGTCGCGGTCAGTTTGCCACCGGCCTGCAGGGAAGCGACCGGGCCATTGGTTTCGACCGAGTAGCCGAAGCCACGCAGCATGCGCTCGGTGTGATCCCGGGTTGGCGCAGGCTCGGTGACGGTGGTCTTGCCTTCGGCGTACAGGCCGGCCAGCAGCAGGCAGGATTTGACCTGGGCACTGGCCATCGGCAGCGTGTAGGTCAATGCCTTGAGCTTGTGGCCACCACGAATGGTCAGCGGTGGACGCCCTTCAGGGCCGGTCTCGACCACCGCACCCATTTCGCGCAGCGGGTTGGCCACACGGTTCATCGGGCGCTTGGACAGCGAGGCGTCACCGGTCATGGTCACGTCGAACGGCTGGCCGGCCAGCAGGCCCGACAGCAGACGCATGGAGGTACCGGAGTTACCCACGTAGATCGGACCGGGTGGCGGCTTGAGGCCGTGCAGGCCGACGCCATGAATGGTCACACGGCCATGGTTCGGGCCCTCGATGACCACCCCCATGTCACGAAACGCCTGCAGGGTCGCCAGGGCGTCCTCACCCTCGAGGAAGCCTTCGACTTCGGTCGTGCCTTCGGCCAGCGAGCCGAGCATGATCGAACGGTGGGAAATCGACTTGTCGCCCGGTACGCGGATTCGCCCGGACAGGCGGCCACCCGGTTGGGCCAGGAAAATCAGATCGTTGGCGTTCATAGCGTCCACATAGGCCCGGCGGGCCAGGATTTTACTGAAATGCTCGCGGGCAACGCGTGCGCGGGTGAATACCCCCAGCAGCTGATGCCCGTCCCCAGCATCGACCGCGTCGCGCAGGGCGTCGAGGTCGCTGCGAAATGTATCAAGGGTGCGCAGGACTGCCTCGCGGTTGGCGAGGAAGATGTCGTGCCACATGATCGGATCGCTACCGGCGATTCTCGTGAAATCGCGGAAACCTCCCGCAGCGTACCGGAAGATTTCGAGGTTTTCATTGCGTTTGGCCAGCGAGTCGACCAGGCCGAAGGCCAGCAGGTGCGGCAGGTGGCTGGTGGCGGCCAGCACTTCGTCGTGGCGCTCCACCAGCATGTGCTCGACGTCGGCGCCCAAGGCGCGCCACAGGCGGTCGACCAGGGCCAGGGCAGCCGGGTCGGTTTCCGTCAGCGGCGTGAGGATGACCTTGTGGCGGCGGAACAGGGTGGCATTGGAGGCTTCTACCCCGCTCTGCTCGGAGCCGGCAATCGGGTGGCCGGGAACGAAGCGCGCCAAGCGCTCGCCGAAGACGGCACGCGCCTCGCGCACGACGTTGCCCTTGGCGCTGCCGACGTCGGTGATCACCGCGTTGCCCAGGTCGAGCCGGGCCAGGTGGTCCAGGACTTTCTCCATGGCCAGGATCGGCACGGCAAGCTGGATGACATCGGCACCGACGCAGGCAGCAGCCAGGTCTTCTTCGCAGCGATCGACCACGCCCAGGGCCACCGCCTGCTTGCGCGAAGGCGCGTCCAGGTCGACGCCGACCACTTCTCGGCACAGACCGCTTTCGCGAAGGCCCTTGGCGAAGGAGCCGCCGATCAGGCCGAGGCCGACCACCACCAGGCGACCGATGATTGGTGCGGGTTTGGTGTTTGCTGCATTTACCACTGGTGCGAACCCTGTTCAGAAATCTTCACGGACTGTGAGACCGCATGGGGCTGCGTCGCAGCCCATTGCCGGCGATGGGCCGCACGGCGACCCCGACAGCCTTGAATCAAAGCACCGCCTTCGGATACGACCCCAGCACCTTCAGCGCCACGGCCTCCTGGCTGATCTGCTCCAGCACGGCCTTGATCAGCGGGTCGCGGTGGTGGCCGACGAAGTCGATGAAGAACACGTAGGTCCATTTGCCACTGCGCGACGGGCGCGTCTCGATGCGAGTCAGGTCGATACCGTTCTCATGGAACGGCACCAGCAGTTCATGCAAGGCGCCCGGCTTGTTGCTCATCGAAACGATGATCGAGGTCTTGTCGTCGCCGGTCGGCGGCACCTCCTGGCTGCCAATCATCAGGAAGCGCGTGGAGTTGTCCGGACGGTCTTCGATCTTCTCGGCCAGGCGGGTCAGGCCATACAGGTTGGCGGCCATGTCACCGGCGATCGCCGCCGAGTTCCATTCGCCCTTGACCCGCTTGGCGGCCTCGGCATTGCTCGACACCGCCACCCGCTCGACATTCGGGTAATGCGCATCCAGCCACTTGCGGCACTGGGCCAAGGACTGTGCGTGGGAGTAGATGCGGGTGATGCTGTCGGTCTTGGTGTTCTCGCCCACCAGCAGGTGGTGGTGGATGCGAAGCTCCACTTCACCGCAGATCACCATGTCGTGCTCGAGGAAGCTGTCCAGGGTGTGGCTGACCGCGCCCTCGGTGGAGTTTTCCACCGGCACCACGCCGAAGTTGACGGCACCGGCCGCCACTTCGCGGAACACTTCGTCGATGGCCGCCATCGGGCGGCTGACCACGGCATGGCCGAAGTGCTTCATCGCCGCGGCCTGGGTGAAGGTGCCTTCGGGGCCGAGGTAGGCGATCTTCAGCGGCTCTTCCAGGGCCAGGCAGGACGACATGATTTCGCGGAACAACCGCGCCATCTCTTCGTTGTCCAGCGGCCCCTTGTTGCCCTCCATGACGCGCTTGAGCACCGCCGCTTCACGCTCGGGGCGATAGAACACCGGCTTCTCGCCTTCGGCCAGCGTGGCGGTCTTGACCTTGGCCACTTCCTGGGCGCAGCGGGCACGCTCGCTGATCAGCTCGAGGATCTTTTCGTCGAGACTGTCGATGCGTACACGCAGCGCCTTGAGTTCCTGATCGGACATCAGCCGTGCTCCTTCTCGAATTCGGCCATGTAGGCCACCAGGGCGTCCACCGCCTCGAGGCCCAGGGCGTTGTAGATGGAAGCGCGCATGCCGCCCACCGAACGGTGGCCCTTGAGGTTGAGCAGGCCACGGGCATCGGCGCCGGCCAGGAATGCCTTGTCCAGACGCTCGTCAGCCAGGCGGAACGGCACGTTCATCCACGAACGGGCGTTGTGGCTGATCGGGTTGGTGTAGAACTCGCTGGCGTCGATGAAGCCATACAGGCGGTCTTTCTTGGCGCGGTTGCGCTGTTCCATGGCCTCGACACCACCCTGCTCCTTGAGCCACTCGAAGACCAGGCCGGAGAGGTACCAGGAATAGGTCGCCGGGGTGTTGTACATCGAGCCGTTGTCGGCCGCGACCTTGTAGTCGAGCATGGTCGGGCAGCTGCTGCGGGCACGGCCCAGCAGGTCTTCGCGGACGATCACCACCACCAGGCCGCTCGGGCCGATGTTCTTTTGCGCGCCAGCATAGATCATGCCGTATTGGGACACATCGATCGGACGGGAAAGGATGTCGGACGACATGTCGACCACCAGCGGAACGTCACCGGTCTCGGGCACCCAGTCGAACTGCAGGCCACCGATGGTCTCGTTGGACGCATAGTGAACGTAAGCGGCGTTCTGGGTCAGCTTCCACTCGTTCTGGCCCGGAATGGCCAGGTAATCGTAGGGCTTGGCGCTGGCGGCTACGTTGACGTTGCCGAAGCGGCGAGCTTCCTCGATGGCCTTCTTCGACCAGATACCGGTTTCGATATAGTCGGCGGTGCCGTCTTCCGGCAGCAGGTTCAGCGGGATCTCGGCGAACTGCTGGCTCGCGCCGCCCTGCAGGAACAGCACCTTGTAGTTGGAGGGGACGGACAGCAGGTCACGCAGGTCCTGCTCGGCCTTTTCGGCGATGGCCACGTAGTCGTCGCTGCGATGGCTCATTTCCATCACCGACAAGCCCTTGCCACGCCAGTCCAGCATTTCGGCCTGGGCACGCTGCAGGACAGCTTCCGGAAGCGCGGCAGGGCCTGCGCAGAAGTTAAAGGCTCGTTTGCTCACATCCACTCTCGCTCTGCCAAATAGAACAAAATCGTAATTCGATGTCGACCAGCTAAAACCGGGGCGCCTGCCAGGGGCCTGGCTTTATCAGTCAAACGGGGCGACCTTGGTCGCCCCGCTCGGGTTGTTGCGCTTGCTTACTCTTGCGGTGCCTCTTCGGCGCCGGCGTTCTCATCGCTCGCCGCATCGGCCTCGACGCCTTCCGCGTCCCCCTCGACCAGTTCATCGAGTTCGTCCTCGGACGGTTCCTGGATACGCTCAAGGCCCACCAGTGTTTCGTCGTTGGCCAGCTTGATCAGCGTCACGCCCTGAGTATTGCGACCCAGGCTGGAGACCTCGCCAACCCGCGTGCGCACCAGGGTGCCCTGGTCGGAGATGAGCATGATCTCTTCCCCTTCCTGCACCTGGATGGCGCCGATCAGCAACCCGTTGCGACCCTTGGTGCCCATGGCGATGACGCCCTGGCCACCACGCCCGCGACGCGGGAACTTGGAGAGCGGCGTGCGTTTGCCGAAGCCACGCTCGGAAGCGGTGAGGATCTGCGCGCCAGACTCGGGAATCAGCATGGAGATGATGCGCTGACCCTTGCCCAGCTTCATGCCACGCACGCCACGGGCGGTACGGCCCATTTCGCGGACCACGCTTTCGGCGAAACGGATCACCTTGCCGGCGTCGGAGAACATCATGACTTCCTTGGCACCATCGGTGATGGCCGCGGCAATCAGGGTGTCGCCTTCCTTGAGCTTCAGGGCGATCAGGCCGTTGGAACGCGGACGGGCGAACTGCACCAGCGGCGTCTTCTTGACGGTACCGGAAGCGGTGGCCATGAAGATGTACGCGCCGGTCGGCTCGGCCACCCACTCGAGGGTGTCGCCGTCTTCTTCGTCGACTTCTTCGACCTCTACCACTTCACCTTCGATCACGCCCTCGTCGCCGTCTTCCAGCTCTTCATCCGGATCGGCGCTCTGCTGCAGGGCCTCGAGGTCGATCTGCAGCATGGCGGTGATGCGCTCACCCTCCTCCAGCGGCAGCAGGTTGACCAGCGGGCGGCCACGCGCGGCGCGGGAAGCCTCGGGAATCTCGTAGGTCTTCTTCCAGTACACCTTGCCCTTGCTGGAGAACAGCAACAGGGTGGCGTGGCTGTTGGCGACCAGCAGGTGTTCGATGTAGTCCTCGTCCTTCACGCCGGTCGCCGACTTGCCTTTACCGCCACGGCGCTGGGCCTGGTAGGCGGACAAAGGCTGGGTCTTGGCATAGCCACCGTGGGAGATGGTCACCACACGCTCTTCTTCCGGGATCATGTCGCCGTAGTTGAGGTCGTGGCTGGCGTTGAGAATCTCGGTGCGGCGGGCATCGCCGTATTCGGCACGGATCGCTTCGAGCTCTTCGCGGATCACTTCCATCAGGCGCTCGGCGCTGCTGAGGATGCGGATCAGTTCGCCGATCTGCTCGAGAATCTCCTGGTACTCGGCCAGCAGCTTTTCGTGCTCCAGGCCGGTCAGGCGGTGCAGGCGCAGGTCGAGGATCGCTTGGGCCTGTTCCGGCGACAGGTAATACTTGCCATCGCGCAGGCCGAATTGCTCGGGCAGGTCTTCAGGGCGGCAGGAATCGGCGCCGGCGCGCTCGACCATGACCTGCACGGCACTGGACTCCCAGGCAGTGGAAATCAGCGCTTCCTTGGCTTCCGACGGCGTCGGCGAGGCCTTGATCAGGGCGATGACCGGGTCGATGTTGGACAGCGCAACCGCCTGGCCTTCAAGGATGTGGCCGCGCTCGCGGGCCTTGCGCAGCTCGAACACGGTACGGCGGGTCACCACTTCGCGACGGTGACGGACGAACGCTTCGAGCAGGTCCTTGAGGTTGAGCAGGCGCGGGCGACCATCGATCAGTGCCACGACGTTGATGCCGAACACGCTCTGCAGCTGGGTCTGCTGGTAGAGGTTGTTGAGCACCACCTCCGGCACCTCGCCGCGACGCAGCTCGATGACGATGCGCATGCCGTCCTTGTCGGACTCGTCGCGCAGCTCGGTGATGCCTTCGATCTTCTTCTCTTTGACCAGCTCGGCGATCTTCTCGATCAGGCGCGCCTTGTTCAGCTGGTACGGCAGCTCGGTGACGACGATCTGCTGGCGACCACCGACCTTGTCGATGTCCTCGACCTCGGAACGCGCACGCATGTAGATGCGGCCACGACCGGTGCGATACGCCTCGATGATGCCCTGGCGGCCATTGATGATGCCGGCAGTCGGGAAGTCAGGGCCGGGGATGAACTGCATCAGTTCATCGATGGTGACTTCCGGGTTGTCGATCAGCGCCAGGCAGCCGTCGATGACCTCGCCGAGGTTGTGCGGCGGGATGTTGGTCGCCATGCCCACGGCGATACCGCTGGAGCCGTTGACCAGCAGGTTGGGGATACGGGTCGGCATGACCGCCGGAATCTGCTCGGTGCCATCGTAGTTGGGCACCCAGTCGACGGTTTCCTTGTGCAGGTCGGCCAGCAGCTCGTGGGCCAGCTTGGCCATGCGCACTTCGGTGTATCGCATGGCCGCGGCGTTGTCGCCGTCGACCGAACCGAAGTTGCCCTGGCCGTCGACCAGCAGGTAGCGCAGCGAGAACGGCTGGGCCATACGCACGATCGTGTCGTAGACCGCAGTGTCGCCGTGCGGGTGGTACTTACCGATCACGTCACCGACCACACGGGCGGATTTCTTGTACGGCTTGTTCCAGTCGTTGCCCAGTTCGCTCATCGCATAGAGAACGCGACGATGCACGGGCTTCAAGCCGTCACGCGCATCGGGCAGCGCTCGCCCGACAATCACGCTCATCGCGTAGTCGAGGTAAGACTGTCTCAGTTCGTCTTCGATATTGACCGGGAGGATTTCTTTGGCCAGTTCGCCCATGAGAAGCCTGATTCCTTTTTCTGGTGAAACTTCGCAGCTCCATCAAGGGCCGAACGAAGCTCGCCGCCGCAGCGCTTAGGGGTGCGACGACTTACGACAAATCAATGAGTTGTGCCATGGATCTGCGCAAAATTGGCCGCTGTGATGGGCGGTCTTGGAAACTGCCGGATGTTATCACAAATGGGGGCTGCAAGTGTACGCCTTGGTATCTCCAGCGCTCGATTTCAAGAACGGCAGAAATGCCTTGCCTTGCGCCCCATCAATGAAGCCGCTTGCGGCACACCAGCTGGGCCAGCTTGACGGCATCCGGCCGCTCGACGATGCCACGCTCGGTCACGATCACATCGATCAGATCCGCCGGAGTCACGTCGAAGACCGGGTTGAACACCTCGACATCGGGCGCCACACGCGTGCCGGCATAATCCAGCAATTCGTCAGCATCGCGCTCTTCCAGTGGAATGTCGTCACCGGTAGCCAGGTTCAGGTCGATGCTGGTGCTCGGCGCCACCACCATGAAGCGCACACCGTGGTGCATGGCACTGACTGCCAGCTGGTAGGTGCCGATCTTGCCGGCCATGTCACCGTTGGCAGCGATGCAGTCGGCGCCGACCACCACCCAGGTGATGCCCTTGCTTTTCATCAGGTGAGCCAGGGCCGAGTCGGCGCACAAGGTCACCGGAATACCCTCGTTGGCCAGCTCCCAGGCGGTCAGGCGCGAGCCCTGCAGCCAAGGCCGGGTCTCCCCGGCATAGACACGCTCGACCATGCCTTCGAGAAAACCCGCGCGAATCACCCCCAACGCCGTGCCGAAGCCGCCACTGGCCAGCGCACCGGCGTTGCCGTAGGTCAGCAGGGTCTGCTCGTTGCCCTGGTGGCGGCGGATCAGCTCGATACCGAACTGGGCCATGGTCAGGTTGGCCTCGCGGTCGCTTTCATGGATGGCGACCGCCTCGGCCTCGAGGACTGCCAGCACATCTTCATTGGGGCGCAAGCGCTGCAGGCGCTCGCGCATGCGGTTGAGCGCCCAGAACAGGTTGGCTGCGGTGGGCCGCGCCTCGGCCAGGCCCAGGAAGTCTTCCTCCAGGTCCAGCTCCCAGTCGCCGCCTTCGGCCAGGCGCTCTTCCAGGGCCAGCACCAGGCCATAGGCCGCGGCGATGCCAATGGCTGCGGCGCCGCGCACGGCCATGTCACGGATCGCCGTGATCACCTGCGCGACATTGTCGCAGGCCAGCCAGCGCTCCTGCGACGGCAGCAGGCGCTGGTCGAGCAGGTGCAGGACGCCGTGCTGCCAGCGAATCCCGGTCACCTTCTCCGCCGCCAAAAGTCGCTCGCGCATCGCCTCTCCCCGTCGTTCGGATATCAAAAGCGAGCGATTATAGCGACCCTGGGCATTGGGCGCTCGGGTATACTCCGCCGCAATTCGTACAAGTTTCAGAGGATTGTTCAATGAGCAACGTCGACCACGCCGAAATCGCCAAGTTCGAAGCCTTGGCGCACCGCTGGTGGGACCGCGAAAGCGAGTTCAAGCCGCTGCACGACATCAACCCGCTGCGGGTCAACTGGATCGACGAGCGCGTCAGCCTGGCCGGCAAGAAGGTACTGGACGTGGGCTGCGGTGGCGGCATCCTCAGCGAAGCCATGGCCCTGCGTGGCGCCACCGTCACCGGCATCGACATGGGCGAGGCGCCGCTGGCAGTGGCGCAACTTCACCAGCTGGAATCGGGCGTGCAGGTGGAATACCGGCAGATCACCGCCGAGGCCCTGGCCGAGGAAATGCCCGAGCAGTTCGACGTGGTCACCTGCCTGGAGATGCTCGAGCACGTACCCGATCCGTCCTCGGTGATCCGCGCCTGCTACCGCATGGTCAAGCCAGGCGGCCAGGTGTTCTTCTCGACCATCAACCGCAACCCCAAGGCCTACCTGCTGGCCATCGTCGGCGCCGAGTACATCCTCAAGATGCTGCCGCGCGGTACCCACGACTTCAAGAAGTTCATCCGCCCGTCCGAACTGGGCGCCTGGAGTCGCGTCGCCGGCCTTGAAGTCAAGGACATCATCGGCCTGACCTACAACCCGCTGACCAAGCACTACAAGCTGAGCGGCGACGTCGACGTCAACTACATGATCCAGACCCTGCGCGAGGAATGAGCATGCGCTTGCGAGCAGTACTCTTCGACATGGACGGCACCCTGCTCGACACGGCGCCGGACTTCATCGCCATCTGCCAGGCCATGCTGGCCGAGCGCGGCCTGCCGGCCATCGACGACAAGCTGATCCGTGATGTGATCTCCGGCGGTGCCCGCGCGATGGTCGCCGCGACCTTCGCCATGAGCCCCGAGGCCGACGGCTTCGAGGCGCTGCGCCTGGAGTTCCTGGAGCGCTACCAGCGCGACTGCGCGGTGCACAGCAAGCTGTTCGACGGCATGGACGAACTGCTGGCCGACATCGAGAAAGGCAACCTGCTGTGGGGCGTGGTCACCAACAAGCCGGTCCGCTTCGCCGAGCCGATCATGCAACGCCTGGGCCTGGCCGAGCGCTCGGCGCTGCTGATCTGCCCGGATCACGTGAAGAACAGCAAGCCTGACCCCGAGCCCCTGATCCTGGCGTGCAAGACCCTGGACCTGGACCCGGCCAGCGTCCTGTTCGTCGGCGACGACCTGCGCGACATCGAGTCCGGCCGCGATGCCGGCACCCGCACGGCGGCGGTGCGCTATGGCTATATTCACCCGGAAGACAACCCGAACAACTGGGGCGCCGATGTGGTGGTGGACCACCCGCTGGAGTTGCGCAAGGTGATCGACAGCGCCCTGTGCGGCTGCTGATACCTGCACCGATCGCGCACCCACCCATGTGAAGGACCTGAACATGTTCGACTACACCGCCCGCCCTGACCTGCTCAAGGGCCGAATCATCCTGGTCACCGGCGCCGGCCGCGGCATCGGTGCCGCCGCCGCCAAGGCCTATGCCGCCCTGGGCGCCACCGTGCTGCTGCTGGGCAAGACCGAAGCCAACCTCAACGAGGTCTACGACCAGATCGAGGCTGCCGGCCACCCGCAACCCGTGGTGATCCCGTTCAACCTGGAAACCGCCCTGCCCCACCAGTACGACGAACTGGCGGTCATGATCGAAGACCAGTTCGGCCGCCTCGACGGCCTGCTCAACAATGCTTCGATCATCGGCCCGCGCACGCCGCTGGAGCAGCTCTCCGGCGACAACTTCATGCGCGTGATGCACATCAACGTCGACGCCACCTTCATGCTCACCAGCACTTTGCTGCCGCTGCTCAAGCTGTCGGAGGATGCCTCGGTGGTGTTCACCTCCAGCAGCGTCGGGCGCAAGGGCCGGGCCTACTGGGGTGCCTACGGGGTGTCGAAGTTTGCCACCGAGGGGCTGATGCAGACCCTGGCCGACGAACTTGAAAA
Organism: Pseudomonas plecoglossicida NBRC 103162 = DSM 15088; assembly: GCF_000730665.1. Classification (GTDB taxonomy): domain Bacteria; phylum Pseudomonadota; class Gammaproteobacteria; order Pseudomonadales; family Pseudomonadaceae; genus Aquipseudomonas; species Aquipseudomonas plecoglossicida. Next base: position 96,467 of record NZ_BBIV01000016.1, on the reverse strand, counting down.
CGTGGCGCCGGTGCGCTCCAACAGCATCAACCCGGGCGCCACGCGCACGGCGATGCGGGCCCAGGCCTATCCGAGCGAGAACCCGCAGAACAACCCGCTGCCGGAAGAGATCATGCCGGTGTATCTGTACCTGATGGGACCGGACAGCACCGGGGTGAACGGGCAGGCCTTCAACGCCCAGTAAGCCTTGTATCGCCTTTATTGGCCTCATCGCCGGCAAGCCGGCTCCCACAGGGATTGCGGTGTACCTGTGGGAGCCGGCTTGCCGGCGATGAGGCCTCTACAGTCTCAGCCAGCCGCCAGCGCCGGACGCATGCGCTCCTGCTGACGCCCCTCCAGCTGCATGCAGCGTTCCAGGAACAGGAACATGCAGTCATAGCTCTTGCAGATCGCCTTGCGCAGCTCGTTGCGCAGGCCCTGGGTCGGATTTTCGCCGGCCAGCGTACAGATGATCTCCAATGCCTCCCACGGATGCGCATCGTCATACTGGGCATGCATCTTCAGCCACTTCATGGCGCGCTTGCGCTGGTCTTCAGGGAACCCCATGGCGTAGGTGTCCTCGGCGCAGACCACCGCCGACCATTCCCCGGTCGCCCCTTCGATGGCGTAGTTGGTCGCTGCCATGGCGATCGCCAGCGACTCGGTGCTGCACACCCGCCAGCACCAGTCGTTGAGCCCGTTGAGCTCCGCCGGCACGTCCTGGCCCTGCAGTTCGTGCAGGTGGATGCCATGGGCCTGACACCAGTGCAGCCAGTAGTCGGCATGGTTGAGCTCGACGCGGATGTTGCGCATCAGCCAGCGCCGCGCCATGTCTTCACCGGGGTGGCGGGCGTAGCGGGTCTTGGTCAGGTTGTGGGCCATGTACAGCGAGAACTGCTCGACCACCGGCCAGCCACCGATCAGGTACTGGCGAATGGTCGACTGGCGCAGCTTGCCGTCGCGCAAGCGCTGATAGAACTCATGCTCGACCACCCGGCGCTTGCTCTCCCGGCAGTCCTCGATCAATTGTTGAGCCCATTGGGGGTAACTGGCCGGGTCCATCAAAGGCCCGATACGAACGAATGCATCAATCACTTTCAGCTCCTTGATCCCTGTGATTTGCCGATTGAGGTTCAGCGAAAGGTTCCAGGCGCCCGATGCAGCAGGGGCCGTGCAGCGATCCGTTGGCGCTGCAGACTGTCGCCGGTGAACACCTGCGGTCTTTCGATCAGATAGCCCTGGGCGTAATCGACGCCGATCTCCTGCAAGGCCTGCTCGATCAACGGTGTTTCCACGAACTCGGCGATGGTCCGCTTGCCCATGACGTGGCCAATGTGGTTGATCACCTCGACCATGGCCCGATTGACCGGATCATCCAGCATATCTTTGACAAAACTTCCGTCGATCTTCAAGAAGTCCACGGGAAGATGTTTCAAATAGGCGAATGACGACATCCCGGCACAGAAGTCGTCGAGCGAGAACCTGCAACCCAGCTTTTTCAATTCGTTGATGAACCGGATGGCGCTGCCCAGATTGGCGATAGCGCTGGTTTCGGTGATCTCGAAACAGATCATCCGCGGCGGAATGGCATATTCGACAAACAACCGCTGCAGGTACTCGAGGAACATGTCATCACCGATGCTCGACCCCGACAGGTTGATCGCACACATCGCCAAGGGCCCATCCCGGCCCTCGTCCAGGCTCTGGCGGATGACCTGGAACACGTTGCGCACCACCCAGCGGTCGAGGGCGGTCATCAGGCCATAGCGTTCGGCTGCCGGGATGAAACTGTCGGGCAGGATGGTACGGCCGCTTTCGTCATGCAGGCGCAGCAGGATTTCGATATGGCCCGGCCCTTCGATGGAGGTGAGCGGAGCAATCTCCTGGGCATACAGGCAGAAGCGGTTTTCCTCCAGGGCCACATGCAGGCGCTGGATCCAGGCCATTTCGCCGAAACGCATGGACAGCTCGCTGTCATCGGCGTGATACACCTGCACCCGGTTGCGCCCCTTTTCCTTGGCCATGTAGCACGCCATGTCGGCTGCGCGCAGGGAAGCTTCCAAGGTGGTGGGCGCCTGCGCCAGGCCGACCAGGCCAATACTGACGGTGGTCACGAATGGCCTGCCCTTCCACACGAAGTGCAAGGTTTGCACCGCCTGGCGCAGGCTTTCGGCAATCCGCTCGGCCTGATCGGACGGGCAGTTTTCCAGCAGCACGCCGAATTCGTCCCCGCCCAGCCGGGCCAAGGTGTCACCCTCGCGCAGCCCCGACTGCAGCACGGCGCAGATGTGCCGCAGCAGTTCATCGCCGGCGGCATGGCCACAGGTATCGTTGACCAGCTTGAACTGGTCGAGGTCCAGGAACATCAACGCGTGCCGCCCGGCTTGACGCGCCAGGCCATTGAGCGCCTGCTCCAGGCGGTATTCGAACTCGCGGCGGTTGGCCAGGCCGGTCAGGGCGTCGTGGGTGGCCTGCCACGACAGGTTGGCGATGTACTGGCGTTCCTGGGTCATGTCGTGCAGCACCAGCACGATGCCGGCCAGTTGCCCGTCGTTGATGATCGGCGAGCCAACCAGGTTGATCGAAACCGTGCTGCCATCCAGGCGCTGAATCAGCTTGGCATGCTCGGACCCACCCTTCAGGCTGCCGCTGAGCACCTGCTCGAGCAGCGTAGCGCCATCGTCTTCAGCCTGCTCCTCGACCAGGCTGAACAGCGCCGTCAAGGGCACGCCCTGGGCCTGTCCGGCCTGCCAATGGGTCAGCTGTTCGGCGGCCGGGTTCATGTAGACGATGCAGCCATCGACATCGGTGGTGATCACCGCATCGCCGATCGCCTGAAGCGTGATTTGTGCCCGCTCCTTTTCTTCCTGCAGAGCACTGGCGAATGCCTGGCGCTGAGCCAGCAACTTGCTCGAGCGGCGCCACGCAATGGTAATGAGGAACAAGGCGGTCGCCAGGTTGGTGATCAGCAGCACCCGCAACAGCATGCGCGAACCTTCGCCCAGGGCATCGCTGAAAGCCTTGGCCGCAGGCGTCACGCCCTCGTTGACGGCGACGATGCGAGCTCGCCATGCGCTGACCCGAGCAGGCGTGGCCTGCCCCTTGGCGAAGCCATCGCGCATCTCGTTGGCCAGCACGTCCAGTTCGTTCAGGTACTTGTCGCCGATGTTCCAGTAAGCGATGGCCGTCTGCATGTAGCTGACCTGGCGGAAGTTGCGGTAGAACCAGATGATCCGCTCGACGTCGTCCGGGTGGTTGCCGCCCTGCAAGACAGCCTGGCGTGCCGCCTCGAGGTCCGGGCTGGACTGGTCGAGCACCTCGCGCAGCAGGTGATCGCCCTGTGGCACGCTAACGACCTGGCGATAGCGCTCGTAGATGCGCGAGTCGCCGCTGTCGGCATACAGGTTCAGGTAGTAGATGGCGTCTTTCTGGGCCTTGGACCACAAGCTCTCGCCCGCGACATAGGCACGCACGGCCGACAGCGCGTACAGACTGAGGCTGCCCAGCAAGACCTGGAAGACTACAACGGCGATAAAGGGCCAGATGATACCCAGCAACCTTGGCGCCTCTAGCGTGCGATTTCCCTTCATGTAGTCCCTGTCACAGAGCAGATAAGGCTCGATTCAACCCAGACAAGCTCAGCGTAGGCCATTTGCCATCTGTGTGGAGGGGAATTTTGAGCTGCGAGCTACAAGCTACAAGCTACAAGCTACAAGCTACAAGCTACAAGAACAGGCAGACTTTCGCGCACTAAGCTTGCAGCTTGTGGCTTGTAGCTTGTAGCTTGTGGCTTGTGGCTTGTGGCTTGTGGCTTGCAGCTTGTGACTCGATCAGGTCTGCTGCAAATGCCCATACAACTTGGCATACAAGCCACCTTCGGCAATCAGCTGCTGGTGGCCGCCATCTTCGGCCACATGCCCGCCATCGAACACCAGCACGCGGTCGGCCTGCTTCACCGCCGACAGGCGGTGGGCGATGATCAGCGTGGTGCGCCCGCTGAGGAAGCGCGCCAAGGCCAGGTGCAGGTTGTACTCGGTGGCCGCGTCCAGCGCCGAGGTGGCCTCATCGAGAATCACCACCTTGGGCTCGGCCAAGACCATGCGGGCGATCGCCAGGCGCTGGCGCTGGCCGCCGGACAAGCGCACCCCGGAACGCCCGACGACACTGTCCAACCCCTGCGGCAGGGCCGCGATGGTGGCATCCAGCTGGGCGATGCGCAGTGCCTGCCAGCAGGCCTCATCGCTGCACTCGCGGCCCATGGTCAGGTTGGCGCGCACCGTATCGTTGAACAGCGACGGGTGCTGCAGCACCACCGCGACATTCTCGCGCAGCGTCTCCAGGCCGATTTCCTGCAGGCTGGCGCCACCGAAGCGGATAGTCCCGGCCTGGGCGCTGTACAGGCCCAGCAGCAACTGCACCAATGTGCTCTTGCCTCCGCCGCTGGCGCCGACGATGGCCACCTTCTCGCCCGGCGCGATGCTCAGGTCAAGGTGATCGAGCACCGGTTCCTCGGCATAGGCAAAGCGCAGGTCGCGCACGTCGATACCCACCGTTTCACGGCCGGCGAACGGGTCGCTGGCCGCCGGATACTGCGGCTCGTCATCCCGCGCCAGCAACTCGTTGAGGCGGCTCAGCGCGCCACCGGCTGCATAGTAGGCGTACTGCAGGTTCAGCAGTTGCTCGACCGGGCCGATCATGAACCACAGGTAACTGAACACCGCCAGCATCTGCCCGATCGACAGGTCGGAGAACAGCACCGTGAGCATGGCCGCCGCACGGAAGATATCGATGCCGAACTGGAACAGCAGGCCACTGGCGCGGCCACTGGCGTCGCTCTTCCACTGCGAATCCACGGCGTAGTCGCGCACCTCGCGGGCACGCAGGCCGAGACGGCCGAGGAAGTAGCCCTGGCGGTTGCTGGCGCGGATCTCCTGGATCGCATCGAGGGTTTCCGACAGCGCCTGGGTAAACCGCGAAGTGCTGTCGTTCTCGAGCTTTTTCAGGTGCTTGACGCGCTTGCCCAGCTGCACGGTGAAATAGATCACCAGCGGGTTGAACAGCAGGATCAGCAGCGCCAGCTTCCAGTGCATCCAGATCAGGATCGCCGCCGTACCGGTCAGCGTCAGCATGGCCACGAGGAAGCGGCTGAGGGTTTCGCCGACGAACTTGTCGAGGGTGTCCAGGTCGGTGACCAGGTGCGTGGTCACCGTGCCGCTGCCCAGGCTTTCGTATTCCTTGAGCGAGATACGCTTGAGCCGCTCGATCAGGCGGATACGCAAGCGGTAGACGATGTCCTTGGCCAGGCCGGCGAACAGCTTGGCCTGGACCACGTTGAACGCCAGCGCCGCCAGGCGCAAGGCCAGGGTGAGCACCAGCATCAGGCCGATATAGCCGGCCGCCACTTGCCAGCCGCTGGGCAGCAGCTGGTTCATCCATTTCAGGGCGGCATCACCGTGCCCCAGCAGCACTTCGTCGACCAGCAACGGCAGCAGCAACGGAATCGGCACGCTGCAGCAGGCTGCAAGCACGGCGATCAGGTTGGCGGTCCACAGGTTTTTCTTGTGATGCAGTGCCAGGCGGCGAATTTCCGCCCAGCTCAGACGATCGGGCACAGCTGCCGGTTTCCCCGGCACAGGGTCGGGCGACCCTGGCAGATCAAGCACAGGCGGCCTGCTGTAGCCAACGACCGAGCAAGGGTTGCAGGCGCTCCAGCGGCTGGTAGCCGTTGGTCAGCAGCGCCAGTTGGCCATTGCGCTCGGCCAGCAGGGTCGGGAATCCGGCGATGCCCAGGTCCTGTACCCAGCTGAAATCCGCGGCGGTAGCGGCACGGGTATCGGCACGGGTGAGTGCTTCGGCGAAGCTGGCGCGATCGAAACCGGCCTGCTCGGCCAGCTCGACCAGTTGCGGCGCCGTGGTGACATCCACGCCCTGCTCGTAGAACGAACGCTGGATCAGTTTCAACAGTGGCCACACGCGCTCGGCATCCAGCTCGCGAGCGGTGACCAGTGCACGACAGGCAGGCTCGGTGTCGTAGACGAAGCCATCGGGCATGGCGCCGTCAAAGCGGAACGGCTGGCCGGTGGCCTCGGCCACCGCCTGCCAATGCTCGAAGATGTACTTGCGGGTCGAGGCATCCAGCGCGCTGCCACCGCTGCGCAGGCCGCCCAGCACCAGCCGGGTCGGCACGCCTGCCTCCTGCGCCTGGGCGATCAGGGCCGCGGCCACCGGCGCGAATCCCCAGCACCAGGAGCACATCGGGTCCATCACATAGAGCAGGCGTGCAGTCATGCATCAGGCCTCGGCTTTGTAGTTGTAGCCGATCGGGTGCGGCAGGTTGCGCGCCTTGGCCAGCTCGATCTGCTTCTGCCGGTCGATGGCGCTGCGCCGGGTCTTTTCGCTCAGGCTGTCCCAGCAGTGCGGGCAGCTCACCCCTGGCGAATAGTGCTCGGACGCGCGGTCCTCCACGTTGATCGGGTGGCGGCAGGCATGGCACTGGTCGTACTCGCCTTCGCTCAGGTCATGGCGCACCGTGACGCGGTTGTCGAAGACGAAGCAGTCGCCGTCCCAGAGGCTTTCTTCCTGAGGCACTTCCTCGAAGTATTTCAGGATGCCGCCCTTAAGATGATAGACCGCCTCGAAGCCCTCACCGAGCATGTAGCTGGAAGCTTTTTCGCACCGGATGCCACCGGTGCAGAACATCGCAACCTTCTTGTGCTTGCTGGGGTCGAAGTTGGCCTTGATGTACTCGGGGAACTCGCGGAAGGTCTCGGTCTTCGGGTCGATGGCGCCCTTGAAGGTACCGATGGCCACTTCGTAGTCGTTGCGGGTGTCGATCAGCAGCACTTCAGGGTCGCTGATCAGGGCGTTCCAGTCCTTGGGCTCGACATAGGTGCCGACCGCCTGGTTCGGGTCGACGCCGGCCACGCCGAGGGTGACGATCTCTTTCTTTAGCTTGACCTTGGTGCGGTAGAACGGCTGTTCGTCGCAGTAGGATTCCTTGTGGTCGACATCCACCAGGCGCGCATCGCTGCGCAGCCAGGCGAGCAGGCCGTCGATGCCTTCACGGGTGGCCGAGACGGTGCCGTTGATGCCCTCGTGGGCGATCAGCAGGGTACCTTTGACGCCGTTGTCGAGCATGGCCTTGAGCAGCGGCTCGCGCAGTTCGACGTAGTCTTCCAGGGTGACGAACTTGTACAGCGCCGCCACGACGATCGGTTGGGACATTTGCGGTGTATCTCCAGGTAGGTGCCCTCGTAAGGGGCGGACCGGGTTTGACATGAAACAGGGAGCTGCTGCGTAGCCCATCGCTGGCAAGCCGGCTCCCACAAGGTGCGGCGTGCGCTGTACCTGTGGGAGCTGGCTTGCCAGCGATGGGCCGCGCAGCGGCCCCCTTGGGATGTCGCGGATTGTACCAGAACGACGGAAAGGATTCAGTGCCCGCCGCCAGCACACACCGGCGAGGCCGGTGCGGCGCCGACCTGGGCCCACTCCTCGGCGGTGTAGGTGTGGATCGCCAGGGCATGGATCTGCTGCATCAGCTCGCCCATGGTGGCGTAGACCTTCTGGTGACGCTTGACGCTGTTGAGCCCGGCGAACTGCTCGCTGACGATCACCGCCTTGTAGTGGGTCTCCTGGCCACGGCTGTGCATGTGGCTTTCGTCGAGCACTTCAAGGTGCTGCGGCGCCAGCGCGGCCAGCTGCTGCTCGATGCGTTGCTGCATGCTCATCGCTCGTCACTCACTTCTTGGCCGGAGCGGCCTTGCCAGCGTTGGGGTCGAGTTCCTTGGTCATGTCGTCGAGCAGCTTGTTGACCACCGGTACCGCAGGCTCGAGGCTCTGCTGGGTCAGCTGGGCCGACTGCTGGGTGACCTTGGGCATCTGGGTCAGGACTTTCTTGCCCAGCGGCGACTCGTAGAACTTGACCAGATCCTTGAGCTCCTGCTCGGTGAAGGTCTGGGTGTACAGGTCGACCATCTTCGGCTTCAGCTTGTTCCAGCCGATGGCGCTGTCCAGCGCAGCGTTGGCCTTGGCCTGGTAGCTCTGCAGCACGGGCTGCTTGGACGCCGGGGCCTTGGTCTGGGCAAAGCGCTGGGCGAACATCTGCTGGACCTGCATGTACACCGGAGTGCCCAGCTTGTCGGCATTGGCCAGGGTCAGGAACTTCTCGGCGGCAGCGTTGTGGCTTGGGGTGGCAGCGAGTACCTGGCCGCTGGCACAGGCCAGCGCGACGGCGGCACAGAGGACACGGAGACGGGTCATTGCATTTCCTTCAGGGAGGGGAGGCGAAACCTCAGAGTAGAGCATTCTGCTCCCGCGAGGGCGCAGCGCTCAAGTAGCACGACGAGCGAATGAACCGCTCGTTCGCATGAGGGCCTAAACTGCTGATTCTGACTGACAAGGAGTGAACGCAGCATGAGCCGTATCGAGACAGACAGCCTGGGCCCGGTCGAAGTTCCGGAGGACGCCTACTGGGGCGCTCAGACCCAGCGCTCGCTGATCAACTTCGCCATTGGCAAGGAACGCATGCCGCTCGCGGTGCTGCACGCCCTGGCATTGATCAAGAAAGCCGCGGCGCGGGTCAACGACCGCAACGGCGACCTGCCGGCGGACATCGCCCGGTTGATCGAACAGGCGGCCGACGAAGTGCTCGACGGCGAGCACGACGACCAGTTCCCGCTGGTGGTATGGCAGACCGGCAGCGGCACCCAGAGCAACATGAACGTCAACGAGGTGATCGCCGGGCGCGCCAACGAGCTGGCCGGCAAGGGCCGCGGCGGCAAGGCGCCGGTGCACCCGAACGACCACGTCAACCGTTCGCAGAGTTCCAACGACTGCTTCCCCACCGCCATGCACATAGCCGCGGTACAGGCGGTGCAAAACAAACTGCTGCCGGCGATTGCCGAGCTGTCTTCAGGCCTGGCCGAACTGTCGGCACGCCACCACAAGCTGGTCAAGACCGGCCGCACGCACATGATGGACGCCACGCCAATCACCTTCGGCCAGGAGGTGTCCGCCTTCGTCGCCCAGCTCGACTATGCCCAGCGCGCCATCCGCGCCACCTTGCCGGCGGTGTGCGAGCTGGCCCAGGGGGGGACGGCGGTGGGGACCGGGCTGAATGCACCGCACGGTTTCGCCGAAGCCATCGCCGCCGAGCTGGCTGCCCTGTCCGGTTTGCCGTTCGTCACCGCGCCGAACAAGTTCGCCGCTCTCGCCGGCCACGAGCCGCTGACCAGCCTGGCCGGTGCCCTGAAGACCCTGGCGGTGGCCTTGATGAAGATTGCCAACGACCTGCGCCTGCTCGGCTCCGGCCCGCGCGCGGGGCTGGCCGAAGTGCGCCTGCCGGCCAACGAGCCGGGCAGTTCGATCATGCCCGGCAAGGTCAACCCGACCCAGTGCGAAGCCCTGTCGATGCTGGCCTGCCAGGTGCTGGGCAACGACGCGGCGATCGGCTTTGCCGCAAGCCAGGGGCACCTGCAGCTGAACGTGTTCAAGCCGGTGATCATCCACAACCTGCTGCAGTCGATCGAGCTGCTGAGCGATGGCTGTCGCAACTTCCAGCTGCATTGCGTGGCCGGGATCGAGCCGGATGCCGAACAGATGGCGGCGCATCTGGAGCGGGGGTTGATGCTGGTGACGGCGCTGAACCCGCATATCGGTTATGACAAGGCGGCGGAGATTGCCAAGAAGGCTTATGGCGAAGGCAAGACCTTGCGCGAGGCGGCGCTTGAATTGAAGTACCTGACCAATGAGCAGTTCGATCAGTGGGTGCGGCCGGAGAACATGCTGGCGCCCGGTGGCAAGGGCTGAGTTTTGCTTTTGACTGTAACGGCCCTATCGCCGGCAAGCCGGCTCCCACAGGGTTCGGTGGGGTACCTGTGGGAGCCGGCTTGCCGGCGATGGGGCCCACGCGGTCAACCGGCGTTCTTGGCCATGCGCGTGCGCCACCCGGCCACCAGCGAAGGCCCCACCGCCACCAGCGTCGACCCCAGCACTACCGTCACTGCCCCCACATACCCCAGGGCATTGATGTCTTCGGCATGCACATAGTCAGGCCATACCCAGGCCGCCAGCGCCACCGCAACGAAGGTCACCAGCGGCGTCATGGCCAGCGTGGCACTCACCCGCGAAGCCTCCCAGTGGGCCAATGCCTCGGCAAACGCACCATAGGCCACCAGGGTATTGAGGCAGCAGGCGAGCAGCAGCCAACCCTGAACCGGCGACAACTGCAGCGCCTGCAGCGGGTGCGCCCAAGGCGTCAGCAGTGCGGCGCAGCCCAGGTAGATCACCACCATCACCTGCTGCGAATGCCACACCGTCAGCAGCTGTTTCTGGCTCAACGCGTAGAACACCCAGATGCTGGTGGCCAGCAGAACGGTCAGCACCCCGGTGGTGTAGGTGCCCAGCGAGGTCAGCAGCTCTTCCAGGCGCTGGTTGAAGAACAGGCCGAAACCGCACAACAGAACCAGCAGCCCCATGCCCTGCCCCAGGCTGAAGCGTTCCTTGAACACCAGCACACTGGCCACCAGCAGCAGCACCGGGCCCATCTGCACCACCAGCTGCGTGGTGCCCGGGCTGAGCAGTTTCAGGCCGATCAGGTAAAGCACGTAGTTGCCCAGCAGGCCGAACACGGCAACTACCACCAGGCCTTTGCCCTTGACTGGCAGCTTGCCCACCGCAGGCAGTTGCCGCTTCAGCGCCAGCCAGCAGAACAGCAGGCCGCCCGATACCGTCAAGCGGTACCAGGTCACGGTCACCGGGTCCATCACCTGCAATACCTGCTTGAGCTTGATGGGCAGAATGCCCCACAGCAGTGCAGTAAGCAGCGCCAGGAACAGGCCATAGACCCAGCGGCCGGAAGTTTTGTGCATAAAGTCCTCGATCAAGCCCGTAGTGGGGGTAGCTTGATTCTGAAGGTCTTCATGGAAAAATGCCGGGAAAAGAATTCATCTGTTCATTCCCGCAAGGCATGGCCGCACTATTTCTTGTGCCTGGCGAACGCCGCCTCCAGTGCGTCGTTGATGGTGCGCAACACCTTCACCCGCGCCCAGCGCTTGTCATTGGCCTCCACCAGCGTCCACGGGGCAATCTCGCTGCTGGTGCGGTCGACCATGTCGCCGACAGCCTGGGTGTACTCGTCCCACTTGTCGCGATTGCGCCAGTCGTCCTCGGTGATCTTGTAGCGCTTGAACGGGATCTGCTCACGCTCCTCGAAACGCTCCAGCTGGGTCTGCTGGTCGATCGCCAGCCAGAACTTGACCAGCACCACCCCGGCATTGACCAACTGCTCCTCGAAATCGTTGATCTCGCTGTAAGCGCGCATCCAGTCGCTGGGCGTGCAGAAACCTTCGACCCGTTCCACCAGCACCCGCCCGTACCATGACCGGTCGAAGATGGTGAACTTGCCGCGCGCCGGGATATGCCGCCAGAAGCGCCACAGATACGGCTGTGCGCGCTCTTCCTCGGTAGGTGCGGCGATCGGCACGATACGGTACTGGCGCGGGTCGAGCGCCGCTGCCACGCGGCGGATCGCACCGCCCTTGCCGGCGGCATCGTTACCTTCGAAGGCAGCCACCAGGGCATGCCGGCGCATGTGCTTGTGCCGCAGCAGGCCGGCCAGGCGGGCCTGCTCGGTCATCAGTTGCTCCTGGTAGTCCTGCTTGTCCAGGCGCAAGGTCATGTCCAGTGCGCCAAGCAGGTTGCGCTGGTCGATGCTGCGGCCCAGCGGTGCGATATTGCCCTGGTGCTTGCCCTTGGGGTTGACGGCCAGCGCGGCCTGCAGGCTCTCCAGCAGGATGCGCCCGACCGCCAGGCTGCGGTAGTTCGGGTCGACGCCTTCGACGATGTGCCAGGGCGCATAGTCGCGGCTGGTACGGCGCAGCACGCGCTCGCCGAACCGCACGATACGGTCGTAGGTCTGCGATTGCTGCCAGTCCAACGGGCTGATCCGCCAGCTGTGCAGCGGGTCGTCCTTGAGCGACTTGAGGCGGGCTTTCATCTGCTTCTTGGACAAGTGGAACCAGAACTTGATGATCAACGCGCCTTCGTCGCAGAGCATCTGCTCCAGGCGCTCGGCACCGGCGATGGCCTGGTCGAGCACGGCATCCTTGAACACCCCGTGCACTCGGCCCTGGAGCATCTGGCTGTACCAGTTGCCGAAGAACACGCCCATTCGCCCCTTCGGTGGCAAGGCCCGCCAGTAGCGCCAGGCCGGTGGCCGGGCCAGTTCCTCGTCGGTCTGTTGGTCGAAGGTGAGCACATCGATCATGCGCGGATCCATCCACTCGTTCAGCAGCTTGACCGTCTCGCCCTTGCCGGCGCCTTCGATGCCGTTGATCAGCACGATCACCGGGAAGCGCGCCTTCTGCTTCAGCTCGTACTGGGCTTCGAGCAGCGCCTCGCGCAGCGCGGGCACTTCGGCGTCGTAGGTTTCCTTGTCGATGCTGTGACCGATTTCCGCAGATTCGAACATGCTTGGCTCCTTCATTGGATAAGAAAGACTAGCGGATTTTTGTGCAGGCCTGTAATGGCCTAATCGCCGGCAAGCCGGCTCCCACAGGGTTCGGCAGGGTATCTGTGGGAGCCGGCTTGCCGGCGATAGGGCCTTTGCAACCAGCGCAAATCCGGCGGATGGCATAAAATCCGCCCATCCGCTGCAACCGAGCCAACCATGTCCACCCTCCTCCAGCACGCCCAGATCGACTGGGACGACCAGGGCCGCCCCCATTCGCGGCAATACGACGACGTCTACTTCTCGAAAAACGAAGGCACCGACGAAACCCGTTACGTGTTCCTCGAGCAGACCCGCCTGCGCCAGCGCATCGCTGAACTGCCAGCGCACGACTGCCTGGTGATCGGCGAAACCGGATTTGGCACCGGCATGAACTTCTTCTGTGCCTGGCAGCTGTTCGCCGAACACGCCCCTGGCGACGCCCGCCTGCATTTCGTCAGCGTCGAGAAGTACCCGCTGGCTGCCGATGACATGGCCCGCGCGGTGCGCCTCTGGCCGGAGATGGCGGCGTTCACCGAACCTTTCCTCGCCCAGTACGTGGCGGTGCACCCGGGCTTCCAGCAGTTCACCTTCGACCACGGCCGGGTCACCCTGACCTTGCTGATTGGCGATGTGCTGGACCAGTTGCCGCAACTGGACGCCCGCATCGACGTGTGGTTCCTCGATGGTTTCGCCCCGGCCAAGAACCCCGACATGTGGACGCCTGCGCTGTTCGCGCAACTGGCGCGGCTCGCCCATGCCGGCACCGTTCTGGCCACCTTCACCACCACAGGCTGGGTAAGGCGCGGGCTGATCGAGGCCGGCTTCACCATGAAAAAGATTCCCGGCATCGGCAAGAAATGGGAAGTGATGAGCGGTGAATACACCGGCCAGCCATCACCGGACATGGCCGCGCCCTGGTACGCCCGCCCTGCCCCGGTCCAAGGCCCACGTCAGGCACTGGTGATCGGCGCCGGGCTGGCCGGCAGTGCCAGCGCGGCCAGCCTGGCCGCGCGCGGCTGGCAGGTGACGGTACTGGAGCGTCACGATGCACCGGCACGGGAAGCCTCGGGCAACCCGCAGGGTGTGCTGTACCTGAAGCTGTCCGCCCATGGCACAGCCCTGTCGCAAATGATCCTGTCCGGTTTCGGCTACACCCGCCGCCAGCTCGAACGGTTGCAGAAAGGTCAGGACTGGGACGCCTGCGGTGTGTTGCAACTGGCTTTCGACAGCAAGGAGGCCGAGCGTCAGGCCAAGCTCGCCGAGGCCTTCGACAGCAGCCTGCTGCGCACGCTGGGGCAGGCCGAGGCCGAGGCGATCGCCGGCGTGGCACTGCCTGCAGGCGGCCTGTTCTATCCCGAAGGTGGCTGGGTGCACCCGCCCGCGTTGTGCCAGGCGCAACTGCAGCACCCGAACATCCAGGTGCAGGTCCATCGCCACGTGATCGAACTGCGCAAGTCCGACGGGCTGTGGCAGGCCTGGGAGGGCGAACAGTTGCTGGCCAGTGCAGCGCTGGTGGTACTGGCCGGCGCCGCCGATGTGCGCCGTTTCGAGCCCTGTGCGCAGTTGCCGCTCAAGCGGATCCGCGGGCAGATCACCCGCCTGCCGGCCACCGAAACCAGCCGTGAACTGCAAACCGTGGTGTGCGCCGAGGGCTATGTGGTACCGCCACGGGGCGACGAGCATACCTTGGGGGCCAGCTTCGATTTCCACAACGATGACCTGGCGCCCACCGTCGCCGAGCATCAAGGCAACCTGGCGCTGCTGGAAGAGATCTCCCCTGATCTGGCCGAGCGCCTGGGCACAGCGGCACTCGACCCTGAACAACTCCAGGGGCGTGCGGCGTTCCGCTGCACCAGCCCGGATTACCTGCCGATCGTCGGACCGGTTGCCGACCCTGAGGCCTTCGCCGAGGCCTATGCCGTGCTGGGCAAGGATGCGCGGCAGGTGCCGGAAGTGCCCTGCCCTTGGCTGGAGGGCTTGTATGTGAACAGTGGGCATGGCTCGCGGGGATTGATCACCGCACCGCTTTCAGGCGAGCTGATTGCGGCGTGGGCCAGTGGTGAGCCATTGCCGTTGCCGCGGGCGGTGGCCGAGGCCAGTCATCCGAACCGCTTTGGCTTGCGCAAGCTGATTCGCGGGAAATGAGCAGGGCTGCTTTGCAGCCCGATCGCCGGCAAGCCGGCTCCCAAAAGGGCCTTGCAGCGCGGCCTCGGCCCTTATAACAGATCGATCTAAAACTCTCGCAATTCACCCAGGTCAGTTCCTTACAGGTGCCCTAATCCGGGGCACTGATTCCCCAACGGAAAAACCGGTAAGGACCTATGTGCGGATTAGCAGGAGAGTTGCGTTTCACCCCCATCGACCAAGCCCCTCGCCCGGCGGACCTCGCCGCGGTAGAGCGCATCACCCATCACCTGGCGCCCCGCGGCCCGGACGCCTGGGGCTTCCATAGCCAGGGCCCGATCGCCCTCGGTCATCGGCGCCTGAAGATCATGGACTTGTCCGACGGCTCGGCCCAGCCGATGGTCGACAACCCCTTGGGCCTGGCGCTGGCCTTCAACGGTGCCATCTACAATTTCCCCGAACTGCGCCAGGAGCTGCAGGACCTGGGCTACACCTTCTGCTCCGACGGCGACACCGAGGTGCTGCTCAAGGGCTACCACGCCTGGGGCGCGGCATTGCTGCCCAAGCTCAACGGCATGTTCGCCCTGGCCATCTGGGAGCGCGACAACCAGCGCCTGTTCCTGGCCCGCGACCGCCTGGGCGTCAAGCCCCTGTACCTGTCGCGCAACGGTGAGCGGCTGCGCTTTGCCTCGACCCTGCCGGCGTTGCTCAAGGGCGGCGACATCGACCCGATGATCGACCCGGTGGCACTCAATCACTACCTCAACTTCCACGCCGTGGTACCCGCCCCACGCACCCTGCTGGCCAACGTGCAGAAGCTCGAACCCGGCACCTGGATGCGCATCGACCGCCACGGTGAAGTCGAGCGCCAGACCTGGTGGCAGCTGCACTACGGGCCCGACCCGGACGAGCGCGACCTCGACCTGGAAGGCTGGACCACCCGTGTGCTCGATGCCACCCGCGATGCCGTGGCGATCCGCCAGCGCGCAGCGGTGGACGTCGGCGTGCTGCTGTCCGGCGGTGTCGACTCCAGCCTGCTGGTCGGCCTGCTGCGTGAGGTGGGCGTGGATGACCTGTCGACCTTCTCCATCGGCTTCGAAGATGCCGGCGGCGAGCGCGGCGACGAGTTCCAGTACTCCGACCTGATCGCCCACCACTACGGCACCCGCCACCACAAGCTGCGCATCGCCGAGAACGAGATCATCGAACAGCTGCCGGCCGCCTTCCGCGCCATGAGCGAGCCGATGGTCAGCCACGACTGCATTGCCTTCTACCTGCTCTCGCGGGAAGTGGCCAAGCACTGCAAGGGCGTGCAGAGCGGCCAGGGCGCCGACGAGCTGTTCGCCGGCTACCACTGGTACCCGCAGGTAAACGGCGCCGAGGATGCCTTCGGCGCCTACCGCGAGGCGTTCTTCGACCGCAGCCACGACGAGTACCGCGACACGGTGCAGGCGCCGTGGCTGCTGGAAACCGACGCAGCCGGCGATTTCGTCCGCGAGCACTTCGCCCGCCCCGGTGCACCAGAGGCGGTGGACAAGGCGCTGCGCCTGGACAGCACGGTGATGCTGGTCGACGACCCGGTCAAGCGAGTCGACAACATGACCATGGCCTGGGGCCTGGAGGCGCGCACGCCGTTCCTCGACTACCGCCTGGTCGAGCTGTCGGCGCGCATTCCGGCACGCTTCAAGCTGCCCGACGGCGGCAAGCAGGTGCTCAAGCAAGCGGCACGGCGGGTGATCCCCCACGAGGTGATCGACCGCAAGAAGGGCTATTTCCCGGTCCCCGGCCTCAAGCACCTGCAAGGCGCCACGCTGGACTGGGTGCGCGAGCTGCTGACCGACCCCAGCCAGGACCGCGGCCTGTTCAACCCGGCGATGCTCG
The DNA here is from genome assembly GCF_000730665.1 of Pseudomonas plecoglossicida NBRC 103162 = DSM 15088. GTDB lineage: Bacteria > Pseudomonadota > Gammaproteobacteria > Pseudomonadales > Pseudomonadaceae > Aquipseudomonas > Aquipseudomonas plecoglossicida. The sequence goes on along the minus strand of NZ_BBIV01000016.1, from coordinate 79,993 downwards.
ACCGCCTGCTGAGCAACCCGCACGGCCAGCTCACCCCGCTGCGCGGCTCCAAGCTGTGGCAGCTGGCGGCGCTGAACCTGTGGCTCAGCGAACAAGGAATCTGACCGATGAAAGCCCACGAAATCGCCTACGGCCAGCGCCTGCTGCGGGGCCAGGCGCCTTCCTACGAGCGCCTGCAGGCGCGTCTGGCCGGCGACGGCAGCGAGCCCCACGACCAGCCGCGCGCCCTGCACTGCGGGTGGGGCCGCCTGCTCATCGGCCATACCTACCCAGACGCAGAAAGCCTGGCCGAGGCGCTGCAGCAAGAACAACCCGGCGAGCGCGACATCGCCCTGTACGTGGCGGCTCCCCAGCAATTGCTCGCCCAGGCGCCGCACCAACTGTTCCTCGACCCGTCCGACACCCTGCGCCTGTGGTTCACCGATTACCGCCAGGCGCAACGGGTGTTCCGCGGCTTTCGCATCCGCCGCGCGCAGACCGACGCCGACTGGCAGGCGATCAACGGCCTGTACCAGGCCCGCGGCATGTTGCCGGTGCAGCCCGAGCGGCTCACCCCGCGCCACCTCGGCGGCCCGGTGTACTGGCTGGCCGAGGACGAAGACAGCGGTGCGGTGATCGGCAGCGTCATGGGCCTGAACCACAGCAAGGCCTTCGACGACCCGGAACACGGCAGCAGCCTGTGGTGCCTGGCCGTGGACCCGCAGTGCACCCGCCCCGGTGTCGGCGAAGTGCTGGTGCGCCACCTGATCGAGCATTTCATGAGCCGGGGGCTCGCGTACCTCGACCTGTCGGTGCTGCATGACAACCGCCAGGCCAAGCGGCTGTACAAGAAGCTCGGCTTTCGCAACCTGCCGACCTTCGCCGTCAAGCGCAAGAACGGCATCAACCAGCAACTGTTCCTCGGCCCGGGCCCCGAAGCCGGGCTGAACCCTTATGCGCGGATCATCGTCGATGAAGCCTACCGGCGCGGCATCGAGGTGCAGGTGGACGCCGCCGCTGGCGGGCTGTTCACCCTCAGCCTCGGTGGGCGCCGGGTGCGTTGCCGCGAATCGCTCAGCGACCTGACCAGCGCCATCAGCATGACCCTCTGCCAGGACAAGCGCCTGACCCAACAGGCCCTGCACAACGCCGGCCTGCAGGTGCCGGTGCAGCAACTGGCCGGTAATGCCGACGACAACCTGGCGTTTCTCGACGACCACGGCGCGGTGGTGGTCAAGCCGGTGGACGGCGAACAAGGCCAGGGCGTGGCGGTCAACCTGACCACCTACGAAGCCGTCAGCCAGGCCGTCGACCAGGCGCGGCGCTTCGACAGCCGGGTGCTGCTGGAAAGTTTCCACCCCGGCCAGGACCTGCGCATTCTGGTGATCGGCTACGAGGTGGTGGCTGCCGCCATTCGTCACCCGGCCCAGGTGGTGGGCGACGGCAAGCACTGCGTGAAGGCGCTGATCGAAGCCCAGAGCCGCCGCCGACAGGCCGCCACCGGCGGCGAAAGCCGCATTCCACTGGACGAGGAGACCGAGCGCACCCTGCGCGATGCCGGCCTCGACTATGCCAGCGTACTGCCTGCCGGCCAGCGCCTGGCCGTGCGCCGTACCGCCAATCTGCATACCGGCGGCACCCTGGAAGACGTCACCGAGCGCTTGCATCCGGTGCTGGCCGACGCTGCCGTGCGTGCGGCACGGGCGCTGGATATTCCGGTGGTAGGGCTGGACCTGATGGTGCGCGATGCCGAAAGCCCGGAATACGTGATCATCGAAGCCAACGAACGGGCCGGGCTGGCCAACCATGAACCGCAGCCGACCGCCGAGCGTTTTGTCGACCTGCTGTTTCCGCATAGCCGGCCTTTGCCGTGACATCGATGGCCCTATCACCGGCAAGCCGGCGATAGGGCCATCGAGGACACAGCCAGAACCAAGGAGTACCCCATGTCCGAACGACACCCCGAACCCGACCTCGACTACCTCAAGCGCGTGCTCCTGGAAATGCTCGCGATCCCCAGCCCGACCGGCTTCACCGACACCATCGTGCGCTACGTGGCCGAACGCCTGGACGAGTTGGGCATTCCCTTCGAATTGACCCGCCGCGGCACCGTCCGCGCCACCCTCAAGGGCCGGCAAAGCTCACCCGACCGCGCCGTCTCGGCCCACCTCGACACCATCGGCGCCTGCGTGCGCCAGGTCCAGGACAATGGCCGCCTGGCCCTGGCCGCCGTCGGCTGCTGGTCGAGCCGCTTTGCCGAAGGCAGCCGGGTCAGCGTGTTCACCGACACCGGCGTGTACCGCGGCAGCGTGCTGCCGCTGATGGCCAGCGGGCATGCCTTCAATACCGCCATCGACCAGATGCCGATCAGCTGGGAACACGTGGAAGTGCGCCTGGATGCCTACTGCACCACCCGCGCCGACTGCGAAGCCTTGGGGATAGCCGTCGGCGACTTCGTCGCTTTCGACCCGCTGCCGGAGTTCACCGAAAGCGGCCACATCAGCGCCCGTCACCTGGACGACAAGGCTGGGGTCGCCGCACTGCTCGCCGCGCTCAAGGCCGTGGTCGAGAGCGGTCGCCAGCCGCTGATCGATTGCCATCCGCTGTTCACCATCACCGAGGAAACCGGCTCCGGCGCCGCGGCAGCCCTGCCTTGGGACGTCAGCGAGTTCGTCGGCATCGACATTGCCCCGGTAGCTCCGGGCCAGACCTCCAGCGAACATGCGGTCAGCGTGGCCATGCAGGATTCCTCCGGCCCCTACGACTATCACCTGTCGCGCCACCTGCTGAAGCTTGCCGGCGACCAGGACCTGCCGGTGCGCCGCGATGTGTTCCGCTACTACTTCAGCGATGCCCATTCCGCCGTCACTGCCGGGCACGACATCCGTACCGCGCTGGTGGCGTTCGGCTGCGATGCCACCCACGGCTACGAGCGCACCCACATCGACAGCCTGGCCGCACTCAGCCGGCTGCTGTCGGGCTACCTGCTGAGCCCGCCGGTGTTCGCCAGCGATTCGAACCCGGCCAATGCATCGCTCGAACGCTTCAGCCACCAGCTGGAGCACGATGCGCAGATGGAGAGCGACACGCGGGTGCCGGCAGTGGACAGCCTGGTGGGGAACAAGGGGTGAGCCAGGGGGCCATGTTTGGCGTAGCATTGGCTGATTCTTCTGCCAAGCCGAACGCTGCCATGCTGATTCCCTACGACCAACTGCAAGCCGAGACCCTGACCCGCCTGATCGAGGACTTCGTGACCCGCGACGGCACCGACAATGGTGACGACACCCCCCTGGAAACCCGTGTCTTGCGGGTGCGCCAGGCGTTGGCCAAGGGCCAGGCGTTCATCCTGTTCGACCTGGAGAGCCAGCAGTGCCAATTGCTGGCCAGGCATGATGTGCCGCGCGAGTTGCTCGACTGATATTCATGGCCTGATCGCCGGCTCCCACAGGTATTCCACAGCACTTCAGGCCTGTGATGTACCTGTGGGGGCCGGCTTGCCGGCGATAGGGGCCCTACTGACCTCCCCCGCCTTGATCCGCTTGTACACCTCGGCCCGATGCACCGGCACATCCCTGGGCGCACTCACGCCAAAACGCACCGAGCCATCCCGTGTTTCCACGACCTTGATCTGGATATGGTCATCAATGACGATGACCTCCCCGACTTCGCGCCCGATAACCAACATGTTTCGCTCTCCGACAACAGGAAAACCCGGAGAGTGCATGGGGTTTTTCAACAACTCAACGCTTCCACTGAAAAGCAGAATTACCCTACATATTCAGGTAAAAATCCCTACAGACGCTTCCTACAATCACCGCGTTTGCGCTTTGGCGCGCATCTTCACGGCCATGTCCGCCATCTCGTCATACAGCCGCTCCGGCGCCTGCCGCTTGAGCTTCCAGGCCTGACGACCGGCCTCGTGCGGGAGGATCAGGAATTCGCCGGCGGCGACTTGCCGGTAGATGTAATCGGCGATATCCGACGCGCTGATCGGCGAACCTTCCAGCAATTTTCCGACCTGAGCCTTCATTGCAGGATTGGGCCCCCGGAACGAATCGAGCAGGTTGGTCTGGAAGAACGACGGACAGACCACATGCACCGCCACCTCCACCTGGCGCAGCTCGACCAGCAGGCTTTCCGACAGCGCCAGCACCCCGGCCTTGGCAACGTTGTAGTTGCTCATCCCGGGCCCCTGCATCAGCGCGGCCATGGAGGCCACGTTGACGATGCGCCCCTTGCTGCGTTCGAGCAGCGGCAGGAACGCCTTGCAGCCCTTGACCACGCCCATCAGGTTGATCGCGATCTGCCAGTCCCAGTCTTCCAGTGACAACTCGGCGAAGAACCCGCCCGAGGCCACCCCGGCGTTGTTGACGATCACATCGATGCCGCCGAGCTTTTCCTCGCAGGCCTGGGCCAGGGCGGTGAGTTGGCTGTAGTCGCGCACGTCGCAACGCTGCACGAAGCCTTCGCCGCCTGCTGCACGCACTTGATCGAGGGTTTCCCGCAGGCCGGGCTCGTTGACATCGGCCAGCGCCAGGCGCCAGCCCTCGCGCGCCCAGCGCAGGGCGATCTCGCGGCCGAGCCCCGATCCTGCGCCGGTGATCATGATGCGGTTGTGCATGGTGGCAGGCCTTGTGTTGACTGAAGATCAGGCGAGTCTAATCAAGGCCACGGTGGCTGGCAGGGTCGATCAGGTTAGTGAATGGGAGGGCATGATTGGGCCGAAACAGGCCACACTCGAATGGAATTTTTCACAAGCGGCACCGGTCCCAATCTACAAGAGGCCAGCAGTCCGAGGCCCTTGACCCTCAACCACGCAAGGACTCCGTCATGACCACGATCCTCATCATCATCCTGATCCTGCTGTTGATTGGTGGCTTACCGGTCTTCCCTCACTCGCGCAGCTGGGGCTACGGCCCTTCCGGTATCGTCGGCGTGGTGCTGGTGATTCTGTTGGTACTGTTGTTGCTCGGCATGATATGACCCAACGCGTTCTGCCCGGCCTGGCGCTCCAGCTGCCGTTCCAGGCGAAGCATGCCGTCGCCCATGGCACGCAGCGCCAGGCTGAGCGCCAACCGCTCCGGCGGTACGGCCTGGCAGCAACGTTCAACCTGCTCGCACAAGGCTACCAGCGCCTCGGCGCGGGCGATGCGTGCGCCGCCTTTTACCCGGTGCGCCAGCTCGCCGATGGCAGCGGGGTCATCACCCAGCCCTTCCAGACGCTGCAGGTCTTCCCGGTTGCTGGTGCGCAAGTCCGCCAGCAATGCCTTGAGCGCCGCCTCGTCGTTGCCCACCAGGTGCCTGAGGTGTGACAGGCAAAGCATCGCTCCTTCTTCTTCCTGCGCCTGAGTGGGCTGGGCACTCATCAGCGCCCGGATCAGACTTTCGAGGTCCAACGGCTTGAACAGGCAGTCATCCATGCCTGCCTCGCAACTGCGCCGGCGCTCGCTTTCCTGGGCACTGGCGGTAAGCCCGATCAGTCGGCAGCGAGGGCGTCCGCTGCGGCGTTCGTGCTGACGGATGGCGCGGGCCAGGCCGTGGCCGTCGAGGCGCGGCATATTGCAATCGCTGATGACTACATCGAAGTGTTCCTTGAGCCAAAGGCGCAAGGCCTGGGCGCCGTCCTCCGCCACCCGCGCCTGATGCCCCAGGTAGTCCAGCTGCTGCGCCAGCAAGAGCCGGTTGGCCGGATAATCATCGACTACCAGCACCCGCAACCGCGGCCCGCCTTGAACTGGCAACAAGGGCGTTTCAGGCGCAGGTGCCGCGGCCGGCAACAACGGCAAGGTGAGCTGCACATGCGCTTCAGTGCCCTGCCCAAGGGTACTGCGCAGACACAGCTCGCCGCCCATCAGCTGGCACAGGCTGCGGCTGATGCTCAAGCCCAGCCCGGCACTGGCACGGGGTGATTGCCTGTGGTTGCTGGCCTGGCGAAATCTTTGACCGAGACTGGCCAGTTCACTGGCGGCAATACCCACGCCGCTGTCCTTGACCTGCAGCGTCACGTCCAGCAGCCCGCCGTCGGGCATGGCCTGCAGGCTGACCACGATCCGCCCGCGCTCGGTGAACTTGATGGCGTTGCTCAGCAGGTTGGCCAGCACCTGCTTGAAGCGCAGCGGGTCGAGCATCACCTCGATATCCACTGCGCCACTCATCTGCATCTGCAGGTCGAGCCCCTTGCCACGAGCCTGTTGCTCGAACAGCTGGACCACCCGCTCCACCAGTTCGCGCAAGCGCACGCGCTGCGGCGCCAACTGCAGGTGGCCGGTCTCGATGCGGGTAATGTCGAGGATGTCCCCGATCAGTTCTTTCAGCCCGAGTGCAGCATCGGTGGCCACCTCCAGGGCCAGCCGGTCGAGAATGCCCTGGGCGGCCTTGCGCTGGGCCAGTTCCAGCATGCCCAGCACTGCATGCAGTGGCGTGCGGATTTCGTGGCTGATGGTGGCGAGGAACTCGGTCTTGGCCTGGTTGGCCGCATCGGCCGCACGTTTGGCCCGTCGCAACCGCACCTGCAGGCGGCGCAGGTAGCGGATCCACAGCAGGGCGAGCAGCAACAGCGCGAACGCGATGCCGAAGCCGAGCAGAATCTTGCCGCGGTGCCGCGACCAGACGCCGTCGGGGACGATCATCGGGTTTCGCCAGCGGCGCACCAGGGCGTCGGTCTCACGCGGGGTCAGGCTCAGCAGCGCGCTATCGATGATGCCCAGGAGCTCGCTGGCGCCGCGGGCACCGGCCAGAGCGAAGTGCACCGGTGGCAATGCCAGGCTGGCGCTGATCTGCAATGTCCCGGGATACCAGCGCGCGACCAAGGGGCGGGCATCGTCGAGGGTCAGCAGGGCAGCATCCACCTTGCCATCGGCGACCGCATGCAAGGCTTGCACCGGGCCGGTCACCAGACGTTGGCGCACCTGCGGATAACGATGTTGCAACACCTCGACCATGGCGCTGCCCCAGACCAGTGCCACACGCCGTCCGTCCAGTTGTTCAAGATTCTCCGGCGCCTTTGCACCCTGGCGGCTGACCAGCACACGCGAGGCGCTCAGGTAGGCCCGACTGAAGCCCAGGCGCTGCTCCAGGCGGGCGTTGTAGGGCAAGCCTGCGATCAACTGCGCCTTGCCATGAGTGACCTGCTCGATCATCTGCTCGACGCCCGCGCCGGCCTGCACGTCGAATTCCAGCCCGGTGCGCCGGGTGATCAGTTGCAGCACATCCAGCGTCAGGCCACGTAACTCGCCCTTGCTGTCTCGGTAGCTCAAGGGCAGCAACTGGTCATCCACCAGCACTCGCACGCGGGGGTTGTCGTTCAACCAGCGCTGCTGGGCATCGCTCAACTGCACCACCTGGGTCGCTCGCGCGCTTTCTGCCAGTGGGCGCCAGCGCTCGCTGATGCGAGTACGCTCGACGTCGCTGATACCATCGAGGGCAGCGTCTACCAGACGCGACAGTGGCGAGCCGTTGTCGAGCATGGCAAAACCGATGCCCTGGCGCGGCAAGGCCGCGTGGCCGATCTCCTGCACCCCGCTCAGCTGGCTGCGCCCTTGTAGATAGCGCGCGATCAGCGCGTTGCCCAAGTACAGGTCGGCCTGGCCCAGGGTCAGGGCGGCCAGGGCGCTGAAGGCCGTCGGGTGCACCCGGACCTGGGCCTGCGGGTAGAAATGGTCGACCTGATCCACAGGGCGATAGCCGTCCACCATCACCAGGCGCAACGATGTGCCACGCTGAATGCTGCTTTTCAGGTCCTGGGCGAGCAGCAGCGGGTGGTCCTCGGCGTACGCCGGCGACAAGCGCAAGCCTGCTTGCAACGCTTGCTGGGTGGTCACCGAGCCGAGCAGGTCGACCGTCCCTTCACGCAATGCCGCGACCGCCGTTTCGAAGCCGTCGAACACCTGAACCTGCATGTCCAGATTCAGGTATTCGGCCACCAGGCCCGCATAGTCGGCGGTAATGCCTTCGTAGGCGCGGCCGGTGCCGAGGATATCGAGCGGCGGCTGGTCAGTACCGAGCACTCCCATGCGCAGCACGCGATGGCGCCACAGCCAGCGCAGATCGACGTTGTCAGGCTCGGCACGCGGCCCCTCGAACGCCGCACGACCGTGGAACGCGGGTGTCGCCACGCCAGGCAAGGGAAACAGACAGCACAGCAACATCAGCCAGAGTGCACGCACGGGTCAGATCAGTTGGTTGCGACGAGCGAAATCCGCCATGTCGATGAGCGAATTGAGTCGCAGTTTCTCCAGCAGGCGCCCTTTGTAGGTGCTGACGGTCTTGTTGCTCAGCAACATGGCCTCGCCGATGGCCTTGTTGCTCAAGCCTCGGGACAGCTGTTGCAGGATCATCAGCTCACGGTGGCTCAGGCTGGCAATGCGCTGTGCGTCGGGGGCATGCAGCTCCTGGCTGTACACCGAGCTCAGCGCCACCTCGGGGAAGTAGGTGAACCCCGACAGCACCGCGCGCACCGCCTTGTTCAGCTCGCCCAGGTCGTTTGTCTTGGACACGAAGCCGGCCGCCCCTGCCTGCATGCAGCGCAGGGAATAGGCTTCGGCCAGGTGCGACGTCAGCACCAGGGTCTTGGGCGGATGCTCATGGCGCTTGACCCGGTCGATTACCTCCATGCCATCGAGCCCGGGCAGGCTGATGTCGAGGATGATGATGTCAGGCGCCAGTTCACGCGCCATGCGCACCGCTTCGATGCCGTTGTCGGTCTCGCCGACGATCTGCAGACGCTCCCGGCGCAGCAGCATGCACACCGTGGAACGGATGAAAGGGTGGTCGTCGACCACCAGTGCCCTGTGCATGATCCACCTCGCTGATAGCCAACCAATATCATCCGCTTGATGATGGTCTTTTGCGCGCACACAAAAAGCAGGAAATTTCCCCATGACCTGAGGAAATTTCCTAAAGACAATTTTTTGTGATTACTGCCGGCGATAGGGCCAGTAGAAACGAAAACGCCCCGACAGGCGGGGCGTTGTGTTCAAGCTACAGGTGCAGGCTTAGTGCGACACCGCCCCGCTGGCACCCAGGCCAGTCTGCGAACGGACGAACTGCGGGTAGAACAGCGCACGCTCGTCATCGGCCGCCTTGGACTTGTCGGTGACCGAGAAGAACCAGATACCGGCGAAGGCAATGATCATCGAGAACAGCGCCGGGTACTCGTACGGGTAGATGGCTTTCTCATGACCCAGGATCTGCACCCAGATGGTCGGGCCGAGGATCATCAGCGTCACTGCGCTGATCAGGCCCAGCCAGCCGCCGATCATGGCGCCGCGGGTGGTCAGCTTCTTCCAGTACATCGAAAGCAGCAGCACCGGGAAGTTGCAGCTGGCGGCAATGGAGAACGCCAGGCCGACCATGAAGGCGATGTTCTGCTTCTCGAACAGGATGCCCAGGCCGATCGCCAGCACGCCCAGGGCGATGGTGGTGATCTTCGACACACGGATCTCGTCCTTGTCGTTGGCCTTGCCCTTGCGCCAGACGCTGGCGTACAGGTCATGGGACACCGCCGAGGCACCGGCCAGGGTCAGGCCGGCGACCACCGCCAGGATGGTGGCGAAGGCCACTGCCGAGATGAAGCCGAGGAAGATGCTGCCACCCACGGCATCGGCCAGGTGCACCGCCGCCATGTTGTTGCCGCCCAGCAAGGCGCCAGCGGCATCCTTGAAGTCCGGGTTGGTGCTGACCAGCAGGATCGCGCCGAAGCCGATGATGAAGGTCAGGATGTAGAAGTAGCCGATGAAACCCGTGGCGTACAGCACGCTCTTGCGCGCTTCTTTTGCGTCACTGACGGTGAAGAAGCGCATCAGGATGTGTGGCAGGCCAGCGGTACCGAACATCAGCGCCAGCCCCAGCGAGAAGGCCGAGATCGGGTCCTTGACCAGGCCGCCCGGGCTCATGATCGCCTCGCCCTTGCTGTGTACCTTGATCGCTTCGGAGAACAGGGTGTTGAAGTCGAAGCCCACGTGCTTCATCACCATCAGTGCCATGAAGCTGGCGCCGGACAGCAACAGCACGGCCTTGATGATCTGTACCCAGGTGGTCGCCAGCATGCCGCCGAACAGCACGTACAGGCACATCAGGATGCCCACCAGGATCACCGCTACGTGGTAGTCCAGGCCGAACAGCAGCTCGATCAGCTTGCCGGCGCCGACCATCTGCGCAATCAGGTAGAACGCCACCACCACCAGCGAGCCGGAGGCCGACAGGGTGCGGATTTCCTTTTGCCCGAGGCGGTACGAGGCAACGTCGGCAAAGGTGTACTTGCCCAGGTTGCGCAGGCGTTCGGCGATCAGGAAGAGGATGATCGGCCAGCCGACCAGGAAGCCGATGGAGTAGATCAGGCCATCGTAGCCCGAGGTGAACACCAGCGCGGAAATCCCCAGGAACGAGGCCGCCGACATGTAGTCGCCGGCAATCGCCAGGCCGTTCTGGAAACCGGTGATCTTGCCGCCGGCCGCGTAGTAGTCCGCCGCCGACTTGTTGCGCTTGGAGGCCCAGTAAGTGATGCCGAGGGTGAAGGCGACGAAGGCCACGAACATGGCGATCGCCGAGACGTTCAGTGGCTGCTTCTGCACCTCGCCGGTGATGGCATCGGCTGCCCACACGGCGGGTGCGAAAGCGCCGCAGGCCAGGACGGCCAGGGCTTTGGCGTGGCGAATCATTGTTGCGCCTCCTTGAGGATGGCCTTGTTCAGCTCATCGAATTCGCCGTTGGCGCGGCGCACGTAGATGGCGGTCAGGACGAATGCCGAAACGATCAGGCCGACGCCCAGGGGAATGCCCCAGGTAATCGACGACTCGGGGCTGAGCTTGGCGCCCAGCAGGTGAGGACCGTAGGCGATCAGGAGGATGAATGCGCAGTAGAGGCCGAGCATGATCGCCGAGAGAATCCAGGCGAAGCGCTCGCGTTTGCTGACCAGCTCCTTGAAGCGGGGGCTGTTTTGTATCGAGAGGTAAATGCTGTCGTTCATTGTTTTTGTCCTAGCAGCACAGGTAGGGGATGAAACCCACACCGTCACTTTATGCTGCCGTTGGACGCCAACCAGACGACCTTAGTCTTAGAAGCAATAGTCTTTTGCAGGATGCGTAACAAAACTAGGGGCGCTTTGCGCCCCTTTCGCGACACAAGGCCGCTCCTACAGGGACCGCGATCCCTTTGTAGGAGCGGCCTTGTGTCGCGAAAGGGCTGCAAAGCAGCCCCAGCATTAGTCCATTACTTACCAGTCCACTCCTCGACGCGCTCTGGGTGCTTGGCCACCCAGTCTTTCGCCGCCGCCTCAGGCTTGGCCCCATCCTGGATCGCCAGCATCACCTCGCCGATCTCATCCTTGGACTGCCACTGGAACTTCTTCAGGAACGCGGCCACTTCCGGCGCCTTCGTGTCCAGTTCCTTGCTGCCGATGTTGTTGACCGTTTCCGCCGCGCCATAAACTCCTTTCGGGTCATCCAGGAACTTGAGCTTCCACTTGGCGAACATCCAGTGCGGCACCCAGCCGGTCACGGCAATCGACTGCTGCTTGGGGTACGCACGCCCCAGTTCCGCGGTCATGCCCGCCCCGGAACTTGCCTGCAACTTGTAGCCGGTCAGGCCGTAATCCTTGATAGCCTGCTCGGTCTTGATCATCACGCCGGACCCTGCGTCGATACCAACGATCTTCTGCTTGAAGCTGTCGTCGGTCTTGAGGTCCTCGATGCTGGTTGCCTTGACGTACTCGGGGACGATCAGGCCGATCTTGGCATCCTTGAAGTTGGCGCCGTAGTCGACCACCTTGTCCTTGTTCTTGGCCCAGTATTCACCGTGGGTGACCGGCAGCCAGGCCGAGAGCATGGCGTCCAGCTTGCCGGTGGCCACGCCCTGCCACATGATTCCTGCGGCCACCGCCTGCAGCTTCACGTCGTATCCGAGCTTCTGCTTGATCACTTCGGCGGCCACGTTGGTGGTCGCCACGCTGTCGGCCCACCCATCCACGTAACCGATGCTTACCTCTTTGGCCATTGCCTGTGCAGCGCTCATGGCCAGTACCAGGGCAGTACCTACCCCCAGGACACGTCGCATTTTCTTCAAAGTTGCCATCAAAAGCATCCCCTCGTCAGGTCTTGGAAATTGCATCATGTGCCTGCAACCATAGTCGACCTGCTCCAGCTGCGACCTGTGCACGATCCCATTGCGACAGCACTGTGCCATTAGCGGCATCGGCCTACACGGTCCTGCGCGATCCTTGCATGCCAAAGGATTGGCGCCGGGCTACTATCTACCGTTTTGCACCTGACGATGGACCGCCCGATGCCCAGCCCTGCCCGCCTGCTGTTACCGCTCTACCTGCTCGCCTGCCTGCTGGCCCTGCTTGGGCTGGGGGCGCTCTGGTACGGGCTGGGCAAGCCGCTGCAGCTGCCAGATGCCGCCAGCCCGACGCACAAGTTGCAGTGCGCGTCCTACACCCCGTTCGACAAGGACCAGTCGCCCTTTGATCAGCCCTTCCGCCTGCGCCCGGCCCGCATGGACGCCGACCTGGCGCTGCTGGCCGAGCGATTCCAGTGCATCCGCACCTATTCCATGACCGGTCTCGAGGCAATCCCGGCGCTGGCACGCAAGCACGGGCTGAAGGTGATGCTCGGCGCCTGGGTGAATGCCAACCCGGTCGATACCGACAAGGAAGTGAAGTTGCTGATCGCCTCCGCCAACGCCAACCCGGACGTGGTCAGTGCAGTGATCGTCGGCAACGAGACGCTGTTGCGCAAGGAAGTCACCGGCGAGCGCCTGGCGGCGCTGATCGGCGAGGTCAAGCGCCAGGTCAAGGTACCGGTGACCTACGCCGATGTCTGGGAGTTCTGGTTGCAGCATCCGCAGGTGGCGCCAGCGGTGGACTTCCTGACCATCCACCTGCTGCCTTACTGGGAAGACGACCCACGCGGCATCGATGATGCCCTGGCCCATGTCGCCGAGGTGCGCCAGGTGTTCGCCAAGCGCTTCGCGCCCAAGGACATCTTCATCGGCGAAACCGGCTGGCCCAGTGAAGGCCGCCAGCGCGAGACGGCCGTGCCCAGCCGGGCCAACGAGGCGCGCTTCGTGCGCGGCTTCGTCGCCATGGCCGAGGCCAATGGCTGGCACTACAACCTGATCGAGGCCTTCGATCAGCCGTGGAAGCGCGCCAATGAAGGGGCGGTGGGCGGCTATTGGGGGCTCTACGATGCCGACCGGCAAGACAAGGGTGTGCTCGAAGGGCCGGTGAGCAACTTGCACTACTGGCCGCAGTGGCTGCTGGCCAGCGTAGTGTTGATGGCGGTGATGCTGGTGCTCGCCGGGCGACCGGCCTGCGCCGTCGGCGCCCTGCTCTTGCCGCTGCTGGCAGCGTTTGGCGCGGGCTGCCTGGGGTTGTGGGGCGAGCTGATGCGCAGCCACGCGCGGTTTGCCGGGGAATGGCTGTGGGCTGTGTTGCTGGCGGGGCTGAATCTGCTGGTGCTGATGCACGCCGCCCTGGCCCTGGCGCGACGTGAGGGATGGCGTGAGCGACTGTTCGCCTGGCTCGAAGCGCGAGCCGGGTGGCTGTTGCTGGCGGCAGGGTTCGCGGCCGCGGTGAGCATGCTGGCGATGGTGTTCGACCCGCGGTATCGCAGCTTCCCGACAGCGGCACTGGCCTTGCCGGCGGTGGTGTACCTGCTGCGGCCGGTGGCGGCGGCGCGGGCGGAGGTGGCGTTGCTGGCTTTCGTCGTCGGGGCTGGCGTACTGCCTCAGCTTTACCGTGAAGGGCTGGGGAACCAGCAGGCTTGGGGTTGGGCGGTGGTCAGTGTGCTGATGACTGCTGCGTTGTGGCGCAGCTTGCGGCTGCGCAAGGCTTGAGCCCGTGCAGGCGAATGGGCTGCAAGGCAGCCCCTGTCAGCCCCGCCGTGCCTGCCGAACCAGGCGCAACCCCGCCAGCACTACTGCGAAAACCGCGATGCTGGCGGTATACAAGATCAAAGCAGGCACCCCGAACACCAGCGCCAGTACCGCAAGCCACCATCCCACGCGGCCCGCGACCACCTGCGCCAGCAGCGCCAGCCCCAATCCGACCCAGGCCAGCACCTGCAAGTGAATCCCCAGCCCCAGCAGCGAACGCACCTGGCACTGCCAGTACTCACCCGGCACGGTACACAACCCGACCCAGCGCGCATCTTCCATCAGCCCATAACGCACGCCATAGCTGGCAGCGAGCCACAGCGCCAGGAACAGCAACAACAAAGCGGCCGGCAACGAACGAGACATCCAGTTCTCCCATAGCGGTCATCGAGACGCGCCATGATCGCCCAAGGCCTGTCGCAAGGCAAAATCTACGCCTTGCAGCTATGTTGCAGTTAGCAGGCACACCAAAGAACCCTGCACTTGGCAACTTTGCGGGCATGGACGTGGTCCTAGCCTGCGTATTGCACGACCTTGTACCTTCTGGGGGATCACATGCTTCGATCATGGCGCCTTGTCGCCCTTCTTGGCGGCCTGTTGATGGCTGCTGCCGCGTCGGCTCGGGATATCGACGCCGCCAGCTACGGCTTCCCCTTGACCAACCCGTTCGAGGCGACCATCGCCACCACACCGCCCGAGCAGCGCCCGACCCTGCCCAGCGACGATGAAATCGACCAGGCCGACTACAGCCTCAACCTGCGTCCTGAGCGCGAATTCACCCTGCCCGACAATTTCTGGTCGGTGAAAAAACTCAAGTACCGCCTGGCCAAGCAAGACCATGAAGCCCCGCTGATCTTCCTCATCGCCGGCACCGGCGCGCCCTACTCGAGCAGCATCAACGAATACCTGAAAAAACTCTTCTACCAGGCCGGTTTCCACGTGGTGCAACTCTCGTCTCCGACCAGCTGGGACTTCATGAGCGCCGCCTCGCGCTTCGCCACCCCTGGGGTGAGCAAGGAAGACGCCGAGGACATGTACCGGGTGATGCAAGCCGTGCGTGCCCAGCACCCGCGCCTGCCGATCAGCGAGTTCTACCTCACCGGCTACAGCCTGGGGGCGCTGGACGCGGCGTTCGTCAGCCACCTGGACGAAACCCGGCGCAGTTTCAACTTCAAGCGCGTGCTGCTGCTCAACCCGCCGGTCAACCTGTACACCTCGATCAACAACCTGGACAAGCTGGTACAGACCCAGGTCAAGGGCATCGACCGCAGCACCACGTTCTATGAGCTGATGCTGGAAAAGCTCACCCGCTACTTCCAGGACAAGGGCTACATCGACCTCAACGACGCCTTGCTGTACGACTTCCAGCAGTCGCGCCAGCACCTGTCCAACGAGCAGATGGCCATGCTCATCGGCACCTCGTTCCGCTTCTCGGCAGCCGATATCGCCTTCACCTCCGACCTGATCAACCGCCGCGGCCTGATCATTCCGCCGAAGTTTCCGATCACCGAGGGCAGCAGCCTGACGCCGTTCTTCAAACGCGCCCTGCAGTGCGATTTCGACTGCTACATCACCGAACAGGTGATTCCGATGTGGCGTGCCCGCACCGATGGCGGCAGCATCCTGCAACTGATCAACGAGGCCAGCCTGTACGCGCTGGAGGATTACCTGCGCGACAGCCCGAAGATCGCCGTGATGCACAACGCCGACGACGTCATCCTCGGCCCCGGCGACATCGGTTTCCTGCGCAAGGTGTTCGGCGATCGCCTGACCCTTTATCCCCATGGCGGCCATTGCGGCAACCTCAACTACCGCGTCAACAGCGACGCCATGCTGGAGTTCTTCCGTGGTTAACAAATGCCTCCTCGCCACCGCCCTGCTGATTGCCGGCAATGCCTTGGCCGCGGAAACCGCGCCACGTGCCAGCGTGATCGAAGCCGACCCGCAAGTGACGGCGCAACCCCTGGAACCTGAGCCCGATGGCTTCATCGACCCGCTGCGCGAACTGAAATTCAACCCCGGGCTGGACCAGCGCGAATTCGAGCGCTCGACCCTGGCCGCGTTGAACGTGTACGACCCGCTGGAATCGATGAACCGGCGCATCTACCACTTCAACTACCGCCTGGACCAATGGGTGCTGCTGCCGCTGGTGAGTGGCTACCAGTACGTCACCCCAAGCTTCGTGCGCACCGGAGTGAGCAACTTCTTCAACAACCTGGGGGATGTGCCCAACCTGTTCAACAGTGTGCTGCAGCTCAAGGCCAAGCGCTCGGCGGAAATCACCGCCCGCCTGATGTTCAACACCATCATCGGCGTTGGCGGGCTTTGGGACCCGGCGACCAAGATGGGCCTGCCGCGCCAGAACGAGGACTTCGGCCAGACCCTGGGCTTCTATGGCGTGCCGGAAGGCCCGTACATCATGCTGCCGGTGCTGGGGCCGTCGAACCTGCGCGATACCACCGGGGTGGTGGTGGACTATGCAGGGGAGCAGGCGGTGAACTTCCTCGATGTGCCGGAAACCAGCAGCGATCATCCGGAGATCTTGCTGTTGCAGGCGGTGGACAAGCGTTACACCACGCGTTTCCGCTATGGCCAGCTCAATTCGCCGTTCGAGTACGAGAAAGTGCGGTATGTGTATACCCAGGCGCGCAAGTTGCAGATTGCCGAGTGATGGCTGATGGCCCTATCGCCGGCAAGCCGGCTCCCACGGGTACCCCAGTGAAATACCTGTGGGAGCTGGCTTGCCGGCGACAGGGCCAGCACCAACCCCCTCATATCCCCAGAAACTGCTCCAGCTCCCGCCGCTTGGCCAGCGCATCCCGCCGCCCCAGCTCGATCAACTCGCTGCAATAGCTGGCCTCGAACAACAGGTAGCTCAACACCCCCGCGCCACTGGTGCGGGTCGCCCCCGGCCCGCGCAGGAACAGCCGCAACGCCGCCGGCAGCTCTCGCCGGTGCCGCGCGGCGATCTCGTCCAGCGGCTGACTGGGCGCCACCACCAGCACCTCGATCGGCGCCAGGCCCAGACGCCGGGCGTCCAGGTGTGCAGGCAGCAGGTGGCTGAGGTGGTTGAGCCGCTGCAACAGCTCGATGTCATCCTCAAGGCTGTCGATGAAGGTGCTGTTGAGCATATGCCCGCCAATCTGCGCCAGGCTCGGTTGCTGGCCGGTGAACACGCGCTGTGTCGGCAAAGGCGGCGCCGGCCGTTGCGGGTTGCCGCTGACCCCGACCACCAGCACGCGGCTGGCGCCCAGGTGCAAGGCCGGGCTGATCGGCGCCGACTGGCGCACCGCGCCGTCACCGTAGAACTCGTCGCCCAGCCGTACCGGCGCGAACAGCAGCGGAATCGCCGCGCTGGCCAGCAGATGGTCGATGGTCAGCGCCGTGGGCACGCCGATGCGGCGGTGGCGCAGCCAGGCGTCGATGGTGCCGCGGCCCTGGTAGAACGTCACCGCCTGGCCGGACTCGTAGCCGAACGCCGTCACCGCCACCGCGCGCAGGTGCTCGGCAGCCAGGGCATGGTCGATGCCGCCCAGGTCGAGGTGAGATTGCAGCAGCTGGCGCAACGGGCTGCTGTCGAGCAAGGCCACCGGCGCCTGCCCGCCCAGGCCCAGCAGGCTTTGGCTGACGAAGCGGCTGGCCTGGCGGATCACGCCTGGCCAGTCGCTGCGCAGCACCAGGTGGCTGCGAAAGTTCTGCCAGAATGCGGTCAGCGCTTGCACCGCTTCGTTGAAGCGCATGGCGCCGCTGGCCAGGGCCACGGCATTGATGGCGCCGGCCGAAGTGCCGACGATGACCGGGAACGGGTTGCTAGCGCCGGGCGGAAGCAGCTCGGCGATGCCGGCCAGCACACCGACCTGGTAGGCGGCACGGGCGCCGCCGCCGGAGAGGATCAGGCCGGTGGTCGGGGTCATCGAATCCTTCCTGGAGTCAGGATGCCAGCACCGGCCTCATCGCCGGCAAGCCGGCTCCCACAATGAAGCGGTGGAGATCCCTGTGGGAGCCGGCTTGCCGGCGATAGGGTCAGGCCTGAGTCAGCGCTTTTTCTTGTCATACAGCCGCGGCTCACCCTCAGGCCGCGACTTGAAGCGCCGGTGCGCCCACAGGTACTGCTCGGGGCATTCGCGCAACACACCTTCGACCCACTGATTGATACGCAGGCAGTCGGCCTCTTCGCTTTCACCGGGGAAGTCCTCCAGCGGCGGATGAATCACCAGACGATAGCCGCTGCCATCTTCCAGGCGCTTCTGGGTGAAGGGAATGACCTGTGCCTTGCCCAGGCGGGCGAACTTGGTGGTGGCAGTGACCGTCGCCGCCGGGATGCCGAACAGCGGCACGAACAGGCTCTGCTTGGCGCCGTAGTCCTGGTCCGGTGCGTACCAGATGGCTCGGCCCGAGCGCAGCAGCTTGAGCATGCCACGCACGTCCTCGCGCTCCACCGCCAGCGAATCGAGGTTGTGCCGCTCGCGGCCGCTGCGCTGGATGAAGTCGAACAGCGGGTTGCCGTGCTCGCGGTACATGCCGTCGATGGTATGGGCCTGGCCCAGCAGCGCCGCGCCGATCTCCAGGGTGGTGAAGTGCACCGCCATGAGGATTGCGCCCTGCCCGGCCTGTTGCGCCGCCTGCAGGTGCTCAAGGCCTTCGATGTGCGCCAGGCGTGCCAGTCTGGCCTTGGGCCACCACCAGCTCATGGCCATTTCGAAGAAGGCTATGCCGGTGGAGGCGAAGTTCGCTTTCAGCAAGCGGCGCCGTTCGTCGACGGACAGTTCCGGGAAGCACAGCTCCAGGTTGCGCGCGGCAATGCGCCGGCGCTCGCCGGCCAGGTGGTACATCAGCGCGCCCAGTGCTGCGCCGAGCCACAACAGGGCCCGGTAAGGCAACTGCACCACCAGCCACAGCAGGCCAAGGCCAAGCCACAGGCCCCAGAACCGTGGGTGCAGGAAATAGGGACGAAAACGCGGGCGTTCCATTGAAGCTTCCGGTAGGTCAAAGGCCGAGCATTCTACATCGGTTCCGCGCCGGTTGCGGCCAATCGGTCTTATCGTTATAAGTCAGGGCACTTTTTTCGCAACTTGCCGTCTATGCAGACCATGAGCCCAAACCACACACCCGACACCGCCTCCGTGTTCCAGCTCAAGGGCAGCATGCTCGCCATCACTGTGCTGGAACTGGGGCGCAACGACCTGCAAGCCCTCGACCGCCAACTGGCGGCGAAAGTGGCGCAGGCGCCGAACTTCTTCAGCAACACGCCGCTGGTGCTGGCCCTGGACAAGTTGCCGGCCGACGAAGGCGCCATCGACCTGCCCGGGCTGATGCGCATCTGCCGCCACCACGGCCTGCGCACCCTGGCGATCCGCGCCAACCGCATCGAGGACATCGCCGCGGCGATCGCCATCGACCTGCCTGTGCTGCCGCCTTCCGGCGCCCGCGAGCGGCCGCTGGAGCCCGAACCCGAGGTCAAGAAGTCCGAACCTGCCCCGGCGCCGCCAGCGCCCGCCGTTGCAGAACCGGAAATCCGCCCGACCCGGATCATCACTTCTCCGGTACGCGGTGGCCAGCAGATCTATGCCCAGGGCGGCGACCTGGTGGTCACCGGCTCCGTCAGCCCGGGCGCGGAACTTCTCGCCGACGGCAACATCCATGTGTACGGCGCCATGCGCGGCCGTGCCCTGGCCGGTATCAAGGGCAATACCAAGGCGCGGATCTTCTGCCAGCAGATGACCGCCGAAATGGTCTCGATCGCGGGCCAGTACAAGGTCTGCGAAGACCTGCGCCGCGACCCGCTGTGGGGAGCCGGCGTGCAAGTCAGCCTGTCCGGTGACGTGTTGAACATCACCCGTCTTTAACGGATACTTGCCGACATTTTTAGCGCAACTTTTTTGCTCGTTGCCGTTTTTTTGCATTTTGCTGGGACACGCGTCCCGACTTATTTAGGGGTGAAGCACCTTGGCCAAGATTCTCGTCGTTACATCCGGCAAGGGGGGGGTGGGCAAGACCACCACCAGCGCCGCCATCGGTACCGGCCTCGCGCTGCGCGGCCACAAGACTGTCATCGTCGACTTCGACGTGGGCCTGCGTAACCTCGACCTGATCATGGGCTGCGAGCGCCGCGTGGTGTACGACTTCGTCAACGTGGTCAACGGCGAAGCCAACCTGCAGCAGGCCCTGATCAAGGACAAGCGCCTCGAGAACCTGTTCGTGCTGGCCGCCAGCCAGACCCGCGACAAGGACGCGCTGACCCAGGAAGGCGTCGAGAAGGTGCTGATGGAGCTGAAGGAAACCTTCGACTACGTCATCTGCGACTCGCCGGCGGGTATCGAGAAAGGCGCGCACCTGGCCATGTACTTCGCCGACGAAGCCATCGTCGTGACCAACCCTGAAGTGTCGTCGGTGCGTGACTCCGACCGCATGCTGGGCATCCTGTCGAGCAAGTCGCGCCGCTCCGAGAACGGCGAAGAGCCGATCAAGGAACACCTGCTGATCACCCGCTACCACCCGGAGCGCGTGGAAAAGGGCGAGATGCTCAGCATCGCCGACGTAGAAGAAATCCTGGCGATCAAGCTCAAGGGCGTGATCCCCGAGTCCCAGGCCGTGCTCAAGGCTTCCAACCAGGGTATCCCGGTCATCCTCGATGATCAGAGCGATGCAGGCCAGGCGTACAGCGACACTGTCGATCGCCTGTTGGGTAAAGAGAAACCCCTGCGTTTCATCGAAGTGCCGAAGCAAGGATTCTTCGCGCGCCTGTTTGGAGGCAAGTAAACCATGAACCTTTTTGACTTCTTTCGTGGCAGACAGAAACAGACCAGCGCGTCGGTGGCGAAAGAGCGTCTACAGATCATCGTGGCGCATGAGCGCGGCCAGCGCAGCGAACCGGATTACCTGCCGGCGCTGCAGAAAGAACTGCTCGAAGTGATCCGCAAGTATGTGAACATCGGCAACGATGACGTGCATATCGAGCTGGAAAACCAGGGCAGCTGCTCGATCCTGGAACTGAACATCACCTTGCCGGATCGCTGATCCGGTCTTGATCATTGGGGCTGCGTTGCAGCCCCAATGTTTTACACAGAGACCATGCAATGCCGCTGTCGCACGTGCAGATCCTCCATGAAGACGCCGCCATCCTGGTGGTCAACAAGCCGACCCTGCTGCTGTCGGTACCAGGCCGTGCCGACGACAACAAGGACTGCCTGATCACCCGCCTGCAGGAAAACGGCTATCCGGATGCGCTGATCGTTCATCGCCTGGACTGGGAAACCTCCGGCATCATCCTCCTGGCCCGCGACGCCGACAGCCACCGCGAGCTGTCGCGCCAGTTCCACGATCGCGAGACCGAAAAGGCCTACACCGCCCTGTGCTGGGGGCAACCGGCGCTGGACAGCGGCAGCATCGACCTGCCGCTGCGCTACGACCCGCCCACCAAGCCGCGCCATGTGGTGGACCATGAACTGGGCAAGCATGCCTTGACCTTCTGGCGCATCGTCGAACGCTGTGGCGACTACTGCCGTGTCGAACTGACGCCCATCACCGGGCGCTCGCACCAGCTGCGCGTACACATGCTGTCGATCGGGCATCCGCTGCTGGGTGACCGGTTGTATGCCAATCCTGAGGCGCTGGCGGCACATGAGCGGTTGTGCCTGCATGCTTCGATGTTGAGCTTCACCCACCCGGTATCCGGGGAGCGGGTGAAGTTCGAGTGCCCGGCGCCTTTTTAAAGTTGCAAGCGTCGAGCGGCAAGCTGCAAGCAAAGACCAGAGCAGATCGCGTTGGAGCTTGCTCCACAGGCTGCTCTTGCTTGAAGCTTGTAGCTTGCGGCTTGAAGCTCGAATTGGAGTGAGTTATGCGCGAAGCACTGAATACCGGCCTGATCGATTTCCTCAAGGCCTCCCCGACGCCCTTCCACGCCACCGCCAGCCTGGCCCAGCGCCTCGAGGCTGCCGGCTACCAGCGCCTGGACGAGCGCGACAGCTGGGCCACGGTGCCTGGCGGTCGCTACTACGTTACCCGCAACGACTCCTCGATCATCGCCATCAAGCTGGGCAAGCAAGCGCCCCTGCTGAACGGTATCCGCATGGTCGGTGCACACACCGACAGCCCGTGCCTGCGGGTCAAGCCGCAGCCTGAGCTGCAGCGCCAGGGCTTCCTGCAACTGGGTGTGGAAGTGTACGGCGGCGCCCTGCTGGCACCGTGGTTCGACCGCGACCTGTCGCTGGCCGGACGCGTCACCTTCCGCCGTGACGGCAAGGTCGAAAGCCAGCTGATCGACTTCAAGCTGCCGATCGCGGTCGTCCCCAACCTGGCCATCCACCTCAACCGCACCGCCAACGAAGGCTGGCAGATCAACCCGCAGAACGAACTGCCGCCAATCGTTGCCCAGGTGGCCGGCGACGAGCGCATCGATTTTCGCGCCGTGCTCACCGAGCAGCTGGCCCGCGAGCACGACCTCAATGCCGATGTGGTGCTGGACTACGAACTGAGCTTCTACGACACCCAGGATGCCGCGGTGATCGGCCTGAACGGCGACTTCATCGCCGGCGCCCGCCTGGACAACCTGCTGTCGTGCTATGCCGGCCTGCAAGCGCTGCTGGCGGCCGACAGCGATGAAACCTGCGTACTGGTGTGCAACGACCACGAAGAAGTGGGCAGCAGCTCGGCCTGCGGTGCCGACGGCCCGATGCTGGAGCAGACCCTGCAGCGCCTGCTGCCGGACGGCGACGCCTACGTGCGCACCATCCAGCGCTCGCTGATGGTCTCGGCCGACAACGCCCATGGCGTTCACCCCAACTATGCCGACAAGCACGATGGCAACCATGGGCCCAAGCTCAATGCCGGGCCGGTGATCAAGGTCAACAACAACCAGCGCTACGCCACCAACAGCGAAACGGCAGGCTTCTTCCGCCACCTGTGCATGGCCGAAGAAGTGCCGGTACAGAGTTTCGTGGTGCGCAGCGACATGGGCTGCGGCTCGACCATCGGCCCGATCGCCGCCAGTCATCTTGGCGTGCGCACCGTGGATATCGGCCTGCCGACCTTTGCCATGCACTCGATTCGCGAGCTGTGTGGCAGCCAGGACCTGGCGCACCTGGTCAAGGTGCTGACCGCGTTCTACCGCAGTCGCGAACTGCCCTGAGCCTGTAGCGCCCTCATCGCCGGCAAGCCGGCTCTCACAGGGACTCCACTGCCCTCCTGTGGGAGCCGGCTTGCCGGCGATGAGGGCCGGTAATGTCAAAACACCTGCTCCGGATCAACCCCCGTCCCGCTCAACCCCGCTATGCTGAATGCATGCCCCCATGCCATAAGGTTTGCTGTCCATGTCCCCGTTCTTGTCCCTGTTCGTCCCGGTATTCCTGTTCCTGATGCTGCTGACCATCGGCTTCAGCATGCGTGAGCGCAACATCGGCGTATTCATGATGTGGATCGGCACGCTGGGCATCTTCGGCCTCACCTGCTGGAAGATCCTGGAGAAACTCCCCACATAAACCTCTACACTCGGTCAATCGTTTGACCTGAGGTTGATTTCCCGGTGCCTGCCCTCCTGCGTTACCTTGCCCTGCTGCTGTTCCTGTTGGTTTCCCCGGTCCAGGCGGCGGGCCTGCCCAGCCTGCTCGGCTCCAGTGCGCCAGCCCAGCCACAGGCGACCGAGCCGCTGGGCAAGTCGCTGGACGAGGTGATCAAGAACCTGGAGAACGACCAGCAACGCGCCAAGCTGCTGGCCGACCTGAAAAAGCTGCGCGATGCCACCAAGCAATCGCAACCTGCTGCCGAACAGGGCGTACTGGGCCTGATCGGCGGCGCCTTGCACGACCTGGAAAAGCAGTTCAGCGGCGAGGCCAGCCCGTTCAACCGCTGGGCACTGGAAATCGAGCAGGCCCAGGCGGAACTGACCGAACTGGTGGTCCCGGTGCACCAATGGCCGGCGATCCTGTTCGGGTTCGCGGCGGTCATCGCCGTCTGGAGCCTGCTGGCCTATGCCTTCAACTGGATCGGCCACCGTGTACGGGTGCGCTTCGGCCTGACCGAGGAACTGCCCCAGCACCCGCGCACCTGGGATCTGGTGCGCTTCGCCCTGCGCAAGCTCGGGCCGTGGCTGGTGGCGCTGGTGTTCACGGTGTACCTGAGCATCGCCCTGCCCTCCTCGCTGGGCAAGTCGATGGCCATGGTGCTGGCCTATGCGCTGGTGGTGGGTACCTGCTTCTCGGCCATCTGCGTGATCGCCTTCTCGTTGCTCGATGGCCCGCATCGCCACCGCGCCCTGTATATCCTGCGCCACCAGGCTTTCCGCCCGCTGTGGCTGATCGGCAGCTTCGCCGCCTTTGGCGAGGCGATGAGCGACCCGCGCATGACCGTCGCCCTGGGCACGCACCTGGCGCACACCCTGGCCACCCTGGCCAACGTCATCGCCGCGCTGTGCACGGGCCTGTTCATCCTGCGCTTTCGCCGCCCGATCGCACACCTGATCCGCAACCAGCCCCTGGACCGCCGCCTGACCCGCCGCACCCTGAGCGACACCATCGAGTTGCTCGGCAGTTTCTGGTTCGTGCCACCGCTGATCCTGGTGGCGATCTCGCTGATCGCCACCTTCATTTCCGCCGGCGATACCAGCACCGCCCTGCGTCAATCGCTGATGTGCACGGTACTGGTGGTGGTGTGCATGGTGCTCAACGGCCTGGTCCGCCGCCACGCCGCCAACCCCAAGCGCGCCAACAAGCGCCAGGCGGTGTACACCGAACGCCTGCGCAACTTCGCCTATGCCCTGCTGCACCTGGGCATCTGGCTGGTGTTCATCGAGCTGGGCCTGCGCGTATGGGGCCTGTCGATGATCGGCTTTGCCGAGGGCGACGGGCATGAGGTCAGCATGCGCCTGGCGGGGCTTGCCGGGACGCTGATCGCCGCCTGGCTGGTGTGGATCCTGGCCGACACGGCGGTGCACCATGCCCTGGTGCGTTCGCGCCGGGGCATGGCCAACGCCCGCGCACAAACCATGATGCCGCTGATCCGCAACGTGATGTTCGTGGCCATCTTCATCATCGCGGTGATCGTCGCCCTGGCCAACATGGGCATGAACGTCACGCCGTTGCTGGCCGGTGCCGGTGTGATCGGCCTGGCCATCGGTTTTGGCGCGCAGTCGCTGGTGGCCGACCTGATCACCGGGTTGTTCATCATCATCGAGGACTCGCTGGCCATCGACGACTACGTCGATGTCGGCGGCCACCTGGGCACGGTCGAAGGCCTGACCATCCGCACCGTGCGCCTGCGCGACATCGATGGCATCGTGCACACCATCCCGTTCAGCGAGATCAAGAGCATCAAGAACTACTCCCGCGAGTTCGGCTATGCGATCTTCCGCGTGGCGATCCCCCACAGCATGAACATCGACCAGGCCATCACCTTGATTCGCGAGGTGGGGCAGAAACTGCGCAACGACCCGCTGATGCGCCGCAACATCTGGTCGCCGCTGGAGTTGCAGGGGGTCGAGAGCTTCGAGTCGGGGTCGGCAATCTTGCGGGCGCGGTTCAAGACGGCGCCGATCAAGCAATGGGAAGTGTCGCGGGCGTTCAACCTGGCGTTGAAGCGTCAGCTCGACGAGGCCGGGCTCGATCTGGCCACGCCGCGGTTGTCGGTGCAGGTAGTGACGGCTGGGGGTGGGGGGATGAGCGAAGCCGGTTCCTCCAGCTAGGGCCTCATCGCCGGCCTGCCGGCGATGAGGGATAACACCCTATCCAGCCTGGGCGCGAATGCAGATCGCATCATGCCGCCAATACTCCAGGTCACAGTCGATCAGGTGTCCGTGCTGGTCGCTGTTGACCCGGGTGATATGCAGCCCGGGACTGCCCGCCGACACCTTCAGCGCCGCCGCCGCTTCCACAGGCAAAGCGGTGGGCAATATCTCGAAGCGCACCTTTCCATACTGGATGCCATACACCCGCCCGTAGAGCTCGGTCAGCGATTGCGCCAGGTCCTGTTCGAGAATGCCCGGGAAGTACGCCGGATTGAGGTAATGCTCGGCATACAGCACCGCCCGCCCATCGATCCGTCGCAACCGGCAGATCCGCACCACGCTGGACAATGCCGGCAGGCACAGGCGCTCACAGATGCTCGCCGAGGCCGGTTGCAGCCGTGCCGACAACAGCTCGGTAGAGGGTTGTCGCCCCTGGTCCCGGACCATCGCATGGAAATGACTGCGCTCGATCAGGTCGTAGGTCAGCCGTTGCGGCGCGACGAACCAGCCGCGCCGCTCCTCGCGGTAGATCAACCCCTGGGCCTCGAGCTGCACCAAGGCCTCGCGCAGGGTGATGCGGGTGGTGTCGAACACCTCGCTCAGCCTGCGCTCGGACGGCAGCTTGCCGCCCGGCGCCAACAGGCCGTGCTCGATCTGCTCCTGCAAGGCATGGCAGATGGCTGTTACCGCACGCGGTGGCGTCGACTGCATCAAGGGTTACCTATCTGGACTAGTCCAGCCCCACGACAGGGCCTCTGGAGGATAGTGCAAGCCTAGGCAGGGCTGATGAACATCCTGTGACAGAGCTCTGGGCACAGTCACCGCCAGAGGCGCACAAAGCCCGCGGAATCAAGGGTACGAACTGGTCTACGCTGTACTTTCAGGCAACTGCAGCCAGCGCTTGCGGCCTTCTCCTACATCAAACTGTCACGCAAGCGGCCTACCTTGGCGCAAGGTTTGCTGACCTAGACCAACGGTTCCCAAGCAACGCTTTCATGATTCGCAACGATCGCTAAAGGCACCCACCCAAGGAGCTTCGGATGAAAAAGTTCTTCATGGCGTCACTGCTCGGTTCGGCTATCGCCCTGTGTACCTCGGCCATGGCCGCCGGCCCCGACCTCAAGGCCCTGGAAGACGCCGCCCGTAAAGAAGGCGCCGTCAACAGCGTGGGCATGCCCGATGCCTGGGCCAACTGGAAAGACACCTGGGACGACCTGGCCAACAAATATGGCCTCAAGCACAGCGACACCGACATGAGTTCGGCCCAGGAAATCGCCAAGTTCGATGCGGAGAAAGACAACGCCAGTGCCGATATCGGCGACGTCGGTGCGGCGTTCGGCCCGATCGCGGTGACCAAAGGTGTGAGCCAGCCGTACATGCCAAGTACCTGGGACCAGGTGCCCGCGTGGGCCAAGGACAAGGACGGCCACTGGGCGCTGGCCTATACCGGCACCATCGCCTTCATCATCAACAAGGACCTGGTGAAGGAAAGTGACCGCCCTACCAGCTGGCACGACCTGGAGAAGGGCAAGTACAAGGTCGCCATCGGTGACGTCAGCACAGCCGCCCAGGCCGCCAATGGTGTGCTGGCCGCCGCCATCGCCTACAAGGGCGACGAAAAGAATATCGACCCCGGCCTGCAGCTGTTCACCAAACTGGCCCAGCAGAAACGCCTGTCGCTGGCCAACCCGACCATCCAGACCCTGGAGAAGGGCGAAGTGGAAGTCGGCGTGGTGTGGGACTTCAACGGCCTGAGCTACCGTCAACAGATCGACCCCAAGCGCTTCGAGGTGCTGATCCCCTCCGACGGCTCGGTGATTTCCGGCTATACCACCATCATCAACAAGTACGCCAAGCATCCGAATGCGGCCAAGCTTGCGCGTGAATACATCTTCAGCGATGCCGGGCAGATCAACCTGGCCAAGGGACACGCCCGGCCGATTCGCGCCGAGCACCTGAAGCTGCCGGAGGATGTGCAGGCCAAGCTGCTGCCCAACGAGCAGTACAAGGCCGCGCAGCCGATCAAGAATGCCGAGGCGTGGGAAGCGACCTCCAAGAAGCTTCCGCAGATGTGGCAGGAACAAGTGATCATCGAGATGGAATAAAGCAGCCGCAAGCTGTAAGCGCCAAGCTGCAAGAAGAAGCCGAACCGCCTCTACTTGCAGCTTGTGGCTTGCAGCTTGTCGCTCTCCTCATTGGAGCCACCATGCAACACAACGTCATCCTGGTCCTGCTCGACGGCCTCAACCATCAGGTAGCCCACCACGCCATGGGCCACCTGCATGCCTACGTCGAAGCCGACCGCGCCGCGCTGTACCGCGTCGAATGCGAGCTCCCTTCGCTGTCGCGCCCGCTGTACGAGTGCATCCTCACCGGCGTTCCACCCATCGACAGCGGCATCGTGCACAACAACGTCAACCGCCTGTCCAACCAGCGCAGCGTGTTCCACTACGCCCGCGAGGCGGGCCTGGGCACGGCGGCGGCGGCCTATCACTGGATGAGCGAACTGTACAACCGCTCGCCCTTCGACCCGCTGCGCGATCGCCATACCCATGCGCCCAAGCTGCCGATCCAGCATGGCTCGTTCTACTGGGCCGACCACTATCCCGATTCGCACCTGCTGGCCGACGCCGAGTACCTGCGCCGCCGCCACGCACCGAACTTCCTGCTGGTGCACCCGATGAACATCGACGACGCTGGCCACCGTCACGGCCTGGACAGCAGTCAGTACCGCAACGCCGCGCGCTCCGCAGACATTCTCCTGGCCGACTACCTGCCGCGCTGGCTGGAAGAGGGCTACCAGGTACTGGTCACCGCCGACCATGGCATGAACAACGACCGCTCGCACAACGGCCTGCTGGCCGAGGAGCGCGAAGTGCCGCTGTTCGTGTTCGGCGATGCCTTCAGCCTCGACCCTGCGGCCAAGCCGCTGCAGACCGAGTTGTGCGGGACCATCTGCGAACTGCTCGGCGCGCCCCACGACAAGACCGTGTGCCGGGAGCTGCTCAAGTGACGGTGATCAAGAGCAGCAGCAGCCGCGCCCGCTTCCTCGCCCTGCTCTGTCTGCTGCCGTTCGCCGTGTTCTTCGTCATCTTCCAGATCGCCCCGCTGGCCTGGGTGGCGATCAACAGCGTGCAGTCGGAGGCCGGCTGGGGGCTGGACAACTTCAGCAAGGTGTTCGCCTCCAAGTTCTACCTGCAGGCGCTGCAGCGCAGCCTGGAGATCAGCTTCTGGTCAAGCCTGTTCGGCATCGTCATCGCCACCCTCGGTGCCTACTCGCTGCGCCAGGTGGATTCACGACTGCGCGACTTCGTCAGCGCCTTCGCCAACATGACCAGCAACTTCGCCGGCGTACCGCTGGCCTTCGCCTTCATCATCCTGCTCGGCTTCAACGGCGCGCTGACCCTGTTGCTCAAGCAGGCAGGCCTGCTGGAAGACTTCAGCATCTATTCCAAGAGCGGGCTGATCCTGGTGTACACCTATTTCCAGATCCCGCTCGGCGTGCTGCTGCTCTACCCAGCCTTCGACGCTCTGCGCGAAGACTGGCGCGAATCCGCCGCGCTGCTCGGCGCCAGCCACTGGCAGTACTGGCGGCATATCGGCCTGCCGGTACTGACCCCGGCACTGCTCGGCACCTTCGTCATCCTGCTGGCCAATGCACTGGGTGCCTATGCCACGGTGTATGCGTTGACCACCGGCAATTTCAACGTGCTGCCCATCCGCATCGCCAGCCTGGTGGCCGGCGACATCAGCCTCGACCCGAACCTGGCCAGCGCGCTGGCCATGGTACTGGTGGGGTTGATGACGCTGGTCACGGTGGTCCATCAATGGCTGCTCAAGAGGAGCTACCATGCGCGCTGAAAAGACTGCTGCCGGGCTCTACCACCGCGTGGTGGTCTACCTGCTGTTCCTGATCCTGCTGCTGCCGCTGGCCGGCACCCTGCTCTACTCGCTGGCCACCAGCTGGTCGGCCACCCTGCTGCCCAGCGGGCTGACCCTGAAATGGTACCTGGCGCTGTGGAGCGAGCCGCGCTTTCTCGCCGCCTTCGGCCAGTCGCTGCTGGTGTGCGTCGGCGCCCTGGTGCTGTCGGTGGTGCTGATCCTGCCGCTGTTGTTCGTGGTGCACTACCACTTCCCCAAGCTCGACGCACTGATGAACATCCTCATCCTGCTGCCGTTCGCGGTGCCGCCGGTGGTGTCGTCGGTCGGCTTGCTGCAGCTGTATGGCAGCGGGCCGATGGCCATGGTCGGCACGCCGTGGATCCTGATCGGCTGCTACTTCACCATCGCCCTGCCGTTCATGTACCGAGCGATCACCAACAACCTGCAGGCGATCAACCTGCGCGATCTGATGGACGCCGCCCAGCTGCTCGGCGCCAGTACCTGGCAGGCAGCGTTGCTGGTGGTGCTGCCGAACCTGCGCAAGGGCCTGATGATCGCCCTGCTGTTGTCGTTCTCCTTCCTGTTCGGCGAGTTCGTGTTCGCCAACCTGCTGGTGGGTACCCGCTACGAGACCCTGCAGGTGTACCTGAACAACATGCGCAACAGCAGCGGCCATTTCAACAGCGCGCTGGTGATCTCGTACTTCGCCTTCGTGCTGGTCATGACGTGGATCGCCAACCGTTTGAACAAGGACAAGACCTGACATGAGCTTCGTCAGCGTACAGAAACTGCACAAAAGCTATGCCAGCACCCCGGTGTTCGAGAACATCGACTGCCAGATCGAACGCGGCGAGTTCGTCACCCTGCTCGGCCCTTCCGGCTGCGGCAAGTCCACGCTGCTGCGCTGCATCGCCGGGCTGACCTCGGTGGACGGCGGACAGATCCTCCTCGATGGCCAGGACATCGTGCCGCTGAGCCCGCAGAAGCGTGGCATCGGCATGGTGTTCCAGAGCTATGCGCTGTTCCCCAACATGACCGTGGAGCAGAACGTCGCCTTCGGCCTGCGCATGCAGAAGGTCAAGGCCGACGAGAGCCGGGCGCGCGTGCGCGAGGTGCTGGAGCTGGTCGAGCTGGGCAGTTTCGCCGGGCGCTATCCGCACCAGCTGTCGGGCGGCCAGTGCCAGCGCGTGGCCCTGGCCCGCTCGCTGGTCACAAGGCCGCGCCTGCTGCTGCTCGACGAGCCGCTTTCGGCGCTGGATGCAAGGATCCGCAAGCACCTGCGCGAACAGATCCGCGCGATCCAGCGCGAGCTGGGGCTGACCACCATATTCGTCACTCACGACCAGGAAGAGGCGCTGACGATGTCGGACCGCATCTTCCTGATGAACCAGGGGCGCATCGTCCAGAGCGGCGATGCCGAAACCCTGTATACCGCCCCCGTCGACCTGTTCGCCGCGGGCTTCATCGGCAACTACAACCTGCTCGACGCCGACAGTGCCAGCCGACTCCTGCAGCGCCCGGTGGCCAGCCGCCTGGCGATCCGCCCGGAGTCGATCACCCTGGGCCTGAACGGTGAACTGGACGCCCAGGTGCACAGTCACAGCCTGCTCGGCAACGTGATCCGTTACCGCGTACGGGTGCGCGAGGTGGAGCTGGTGGTCGATGTGCTCAATCGCTCGCCGGCCGACCTGCACGCCGACGGCCAGCGGGTATCCTTGTCGATCGACCCCACGGCGCTACGGGAAGTGGCCTAAGGAGATTCAATACATGGCACTGGCAATTTTCGATCTCGACGAAACCTTGATCCATGGCGACTGCGCGTCGTTGTGGAGCGAACAGATGGCCCGCCTGGGCTGGGTAGATGGCAAGGAGTTCTTGCGCCGTGACCATGCGCTGATGGAGGCCTACGGCAAGGGCCACCTGCAGATGGAAGACTACATGGCCTTCAGCCTCGAACCGATTGCCGGGCGCACGCTGGAAGAGGTGGAACACCTGGTCGAGCCGTGGGTCGAGGAGGTGATCGAACCGATCATCTACGGCGACGCCTGCCGCTGTATCGCCGAGCACCGCAAGCGGGGCGACCGCATCCTGATCATTTCCGCTTCGGGCACGCACCTGGTCGGGCCGATAGCGGCGCGCCTGGGGGTGGATGAGTACCTGGCGATCGAGCTGGAGGCGGTGAACGGGGTGTATACCGGCAAGACCCACGGGGTGCTGACCTACCGTGAAGGCAAGATCACCCGCTTGCTGGAGTGGCTGGACCAGGAGCAGGAGAACCTTGAGGGGGCGAGTTTCTATTCCGATTCGCGCAATGACCTGCCGCTGTTGCTGAAGGTGGATTTTCCGCATGTGGTGAACCCGGATGCGGTGCTGCGCGAGCATGCCGAGATCAATGGGTGGCCGATCTTGAGCTGGGCTTGAGGGCCATGGGCTGCAAAGCAGCCCCGGCAATCTCAAGCCAGGGTCGGGTCGATGACCATCACCAGCTTGCCCGACACCTGATTGCTCTCAAGCTCGGCATATGCCGCCTGGGCGAACTCTATCGGATAGGTATCCACCAGCTGCGGCGACAGGCGCCCTTCGGCGAACAGCGGCCACACCTGCTGCTGCAGCTCGCGCAGCAACTCGGCCTTGAACCCATCGTCACGGTTGCGCAACGTGGAGCCGGTGATTTCCAGGCGCTTGCCCAGCACCTGCGCCAGGTCCAGTTCGAACTTGCGCCCGCCCATCAGGCCGATGATGACCCAGCGCCCATCTCGGGCCAGCAGCTTGAGGTTCAGCTGGCCATAGCTGGCACCCACCGGGTCGAGAATCACATCGAACGGCCCGAGACCTTCGAGCGCCTCGAGGTTCTCGTTACGCACCACGCCACCGGCTGCACCCAGGGCCTGGCAGTAGGCCAGTCGATCCTGCGAGCCGACGCTGACATACACCGGGTTGCCAAACGCCTTGCACAGCTGGATCGCGGCCGAACCCACGCCACTGGCACCCGCGTGCACCAGCACCTTCTCGCCCGCCTTCACCGCACCCAGCTGGAAGATGTTCAACCAGGCCGTGGCATACACCTCGGGCAGCGCCGCCGCTTCCTGCAGGCTCAGGCCCTCGGGTACCGGCAGCACATGGCGGGCGTCCACCACCACTTCCTCGGCCATCGCGCCGCTGGCCAGCAGTGCGCACACCCGGTCGCCCACGCGCCAGTCGGCGCCCGCCCCCACTTCCTCGATAATGCCGGCGCACTCCAGGCCCATGTACGGGCTGGCGCCTGGCGGTGGCGGATAGAGGCCCTTCATTTGCAGCAGGTCGGCGCGGTTCAGGCCCGCGGCGGCCACCCGAATGCGTACCTGGCCAGCGTCACAAACCGGGCGTTCTGCCTCGACCCAGGCTACTTGTCCGTCTTCGCCTTGCAATGCTCTCACAGTGCCTCCATAGTTGAATCATGACTGAGCCTGGGGAGCGCTTGCCCCAGGCTTTTTGCAGTATTTGTCCGGCTCCATGGAACCGGCAACGGAAAAGACGGCCTACTATGCGTGATCAATTGCCTCCACGTCGAATCAGCATGAAGCATTTCCTCCCAAGCACCGCCCTGGCCCTGATGATGGGCCTGGGCAGCCTCACGCTCGGCGGCAATGCGGCGGCCGCCAACAAGTGGGACAGCCTGCAGCCGGACCGTGACGAAATCGTCGCCAGCCTCAACGTGGTGGAGCTGCTCAAGCGCCACCACTACAGTAAGCCACCGCTCGATGACGCCCGCTCGGCGATCATCTACGACAGCTACATCAAGCTGCTCGACCCTGCGCGCAGCTACTTCACCGCGGCCGACATCGCCGAGTTCGACAAGTGGAAGTCGCAGTTCGACGACTTCCTCAAGAGCGGCAACCTCGACCCCGGCTTCACCATCTACAAGCGCTACCTGGACCGCGTGAAGCAGCGCCTGGACTTTGCCCTGGCCGAGCTGAACAAGGGCGTCGACAAGATGGACTTCACCGTCAAGGAAACCTTGCTGATCGACCGCAAGGACGCGCCGTGGTTGAAGAACCAGGCCGAACTCGACGACCTGTGGCGCAAGCGCGTGAAAGACGAAGTGCTGCGCCAGAAGATCGCCGGCAAAGAGCCCAAGCAGATCCAGGAAACCCTGACCAAGCGCTACAAGAACCAGCTGGCGCGCCTGGACCAGACCCGTGCCGAGGACATCTTCCAGGCCTACATCAATACCTTCGCCCAGTCCTACGACCCGCACACCAACTACCTGTCGCCGGATAACGCCGAGAACTTCGACATCAACATGAGCCTGTCGCTCGAAGGCATCGGCGCGGTGCTGCAGAGCGACAACGACCAGGTCAAGATCGTGCGCCTGGTGCCGGCAGGCCCTGCCGCGAAGACCAAGCAGGTGGCACCGGCCGACAAGATCATCGGCGTCGCCCAGGGCAACAAGGAAATGGTCGACGTGGTCGGCTGGCGCCTGGACGAAGTGGTCAAGCTGATCCGTGGTCCGAAAGGCTCGGTGGTGCGCCTGGAGATCATCCCGGCAAGCAATGCGCCAAGCGACCAGACCAGCAAGATCGTGTCCATCACTCGCGAAGCGGTCAAGCTCGAAGAGCAGGCAGCGAAGAAGTCGGTGCTCAAGCTCAAGCAGGATGGCCGCGACTACAAGCTGGGCATCATCGAGATCCCGGCCTTCTACCTGGACTTCAAGGCCTACCGTGCCGGCGACCCCGAGTACAAGAGCACCACACGCGACGTGAAGAAGTTGCTCACCGAGCTGAAGAAGGAAAAAGTCGACGGCGTGGTCATCGACCTGCGCAACAACGGCGGCGGCTCCCTGCAGGAAGCGACCGAGCTGACCAGCCTGTTCATCGAGAAAGGCCCTACCGTGCTGGTGCGCAACAGCGACGGCCGTGTCGACGTGCTCGAAGACGAAAACCCTGGCGCCTTCTACAAGGGCCCACTGGCGTTGCTGGTCAACCGCCTGTCGGCCTCGGCTTCGGAGATCTTCGCCGGTGCCATGCAGGACTACCACCGCGCCCTGATCATCGGCGGCCAGACCTTCGGCAAGGGCACCGTGCAGACCATCCAGCCGCTCAACCATGGCGAACTGAAGCTGACCCTGGCCAAGTTCTACCGGGTTTCCGGCCAGAGCACCCAGCACCAGGGCGTGCTGCCGGACATCGACTACCCGTCGATCATCGACACCAAGGAAATCGGCGAAAGCGCCCTGCCAGAAGCCATGCCATGGGACACCATCCGCCCGGTGGTCAAGCCTGCGGCCGACCCGTTCAAGCCGTTCCTGACCCAGCTCAAGGCGCAGCATGAGGCGCGCAGCGACAAGGATGCAGAGTTCACCTACATCCGTGACCGCCTGGCGCTGACCCAGAAGCTGATGAACGAAAAGACCGTCAGCCTCAACGAGCAGGATCGCCGCGCCCGCCACGACGACATCGAGGCCAAGCAGCTGGCGCTGGAAAACATCCGCCGCAAGGCCAAGGGTGAGGAGCCGCTCAAGGAGTTGAAGAAAGAGGACGAAGACGCCTTGCCGACCGAGGATGAAAACACCAAGCCGGAAGACGACGCCTACCTGTCGGAGACCGGTCGCATCCTGATCGACTACCTGAGCGCCAGCACCAAGGTGGCCAAGAAGTAAGGGTTGATCGTAATGAAAAAGCCAGGCATGCGATGCCTGGCTTTTTTTTGTGCGGGGATCGGCAGTGCATGCCTTGGATTTTGTGGCGCCGCGGATATCGAGCGCCGCGCGGGCGGCGCTCGATCTCATGACCGCTGGAAAACTAAAGCGGGGACCCAAGAGCCTCAGGCAATCTCGGGATAACTGTACTCGAACACCCTGACCACTTCGGAGGCATGCCACGACGCCGCTTCCATGCCATCGACCGGCCCGGAAAAGCGCCCCAGGCGTTCAACGCATTCGAAGAAGCCGGTTCGCGGCAGGCGGCTGGCGCCCTGGCTGATCACCAGCGAACTGCGCAGCGGCTGCTCGGCACGGGCATCGAGCACCGCCAGGTACTCCAGCGCGGCAGTCAGCGTCTGCATGGCAGGGCTGGGCAATTGCAGGCGCTCGATCAGCGCACGGTAGGTCAGCAAATGCCGTTGGCGGCGGGCCAGGTCAAGCTCGTCCAGCAGGCTTTGCCAATGCTGACGGCTGATCCTGACCTGGCTCATGACGGCTCGCTCCAGCCGCTGACGCCCAGGTGCCAGGCCAGGGCCCGTCGGATCGCTGCGTCCGGCTGGCGCTCGCCGGACTCGATCATGGCCAGGTAGGCCGGGCTGACACCGACATTTCGCGCCAGCTGTTCGGGAGCAATACCCTTAGCCTCACGCAACTTCGCCACTTCGCTGAAGGCCGGCAGTGCCACACTTGGCGCACTCGGCTCGTCTACTGCGGCAACTACCTCGGCAGGGGCCTGACCGGCTGCCTTGAGCAGCGCCTGGTACTGCTCCCAGGGAACGACAGCGTACTCGGGTTGACCGTCCCGGCTAATGACCTGAATACCCATTACAAACTCCCTCACTCAGGATTACAGCATGTAATCCGTAGGCATAACCGTTATGCCAATTATATTACCAAGTGCGAGAGTCTGTGGGGGATCGGCACGTTTTCAGTGCGTCTTGCGTTCCAGGCGCAGCGCTTCAGGGCTGTCTGGCAAGCGCTCGACCACACGCAGGCGCTCAGGCGTCTGGTGGTCGCGCCACGCCTTGAAGCGCGCAAGCTCATCGGCCACGGTCTTCAACACCCAACCGAGCACGGCGATGTCATCGAGAAACCCCACCCCCAGCAACCAGTCGGGAATGGCGTCGATGGGGCTTACGAAATAGAGCAGGCCGGCGACGATGGTCACCAGTGCCTTGGGGCTGATTGCCCGGTAATCGCCGCGCCACCAGGCCAGGCACAACGCCTGCAGCAACTTGACGTCCTCGCGCAGCTGGCCAAGGCGCGGGCCCTTGCGGGCCACGGCAAACAGCAGGGCCGGCAGCCGGCCACGGCTGAGAAGACGCTCGGCCAACGGCAGGAAGCGGGCGAAATTCCAGGGTGCGCTCATGGGGCCTCCAGCGGCAGAGGTTATCCACATTTATTGTGGATAACCTTGTGAACAGGGCGAAGTTTGTGACGGCAGGCGCCCACAAGGCAAGGGCCGCGGTCAGATCGGGCGTTTTTTACACAGTCGTGTCAGGTTCGCAAACGATTTGCGTCAGACAGCATCCTGCCTACCTTGCTCCGACAATCGCGCTGCACATCGGTTCTCTCGACCTTGCCGCACTAACGAAAACGCCCCGTCGAAACGGGGCGTTGTTCGCATCGCTGCCGTGATTACTTGGCAGGTGCTTCAGCTGGGGCCTCGGCTTCAGGAGCCTCGCCTTGCAGCTGGTTCTGGTCCTTGATCGCGATCAGTTCCAGGTCGAACACCAGTACCGAGTTGGCCGGGATCAGCGGGCTCGGGCTCTGTGCGCCGTAGGCCAGTTCAGCTGGGATGAACAGCTTGTACTTCTCGCCGACGTGCATCAGTTGCAGGCCTTCTACCCAACCCGGGATCACGCCGCTGACCGGCAGGTCGATCGGGCTGCCGCGCTCGACCGAGCTGTCGAACACCTTGCCGTCGATCAGCTTGCCTTCGTAGTGGACAGTGACCACGTCGGTCGGCTTGGGCTGTGCGCCGTCGGCCTTCTTGACCACTTCGTACTGCAGGCCCGAGGCGGTAGTGACCACGCCTGGCTTCTTGGCGTTCTCTTCGAGGAATTTCTTGCCGGCGGAAGCCGCTTCTTCGCTGGCCTTGGCCAGACGTTCTTCGGCACGCTTCTGCAGCGAGGTGAAGGCTTCTACCAGCTCTTCGTCCTTGATGCGTTGCTCTTTCTTGCCGACCGCATCTTCGATGCCGAGGGCGACGGCTTTGGAATCAAGGTCTTCCATGCCTTCCTGAGCCAGGCTCTTGCCCATGTTAAGGCCGATACCGTAGGAGGCTTTCTGTGCCGGAGTCTTCAGCTCGGGGCTGCTGGCTTGTTGGTCACAGCCAGCCAGTACCAGGCCTACCAGGGCAACCGCAGCCGCCAGACGATGCTGTTTCATGCTATTTCCTTGTTCATGCGCCATGTGGGCAATCAGGGTAAAGCCGCGAGCTTATCAGGCGGCCATTACCAATGGCTACCGGCATAAGAGCGGGTTCTGATAAGGAAGTTCAGTACTTAAAAGGATATTCATCCGCCAAGTACAGCCACTGGCCATTATTGACCGTCAATCACGCTTTTGCCCGAAATTTATGGCGATTCATATCTGGCAGTTCTGAGCGTCTCGCAGCCCTCAGGGATAGCGCGCATTGCGATACGCCTGCGCCACCTCACGCAGCACCTCGCAAACCCATTGCCCCGGCAGGCTCAGCGGCAACGCGGCATTGCGGCAGATACCGACCGAACCGCCCGGTTCGCGCACGCCCAGGTCAAGCTCCGCCAATTCGCCGCGGCGCAGATCAAGCAGCACGGCATCGCGTGGCGCTACCCAGACACCATCGCTGCCCAGCAGATAGCGCCTGCTCAATGCCAGCGACAGGGTTTCCAGGCGCTGCGCAGGCATCTGGATGCCGCACTGCACGAACAGGCTGTCGGCGTGCTGGCGGATGGTGGTGCCGGAAGGAGGAAGCACCAGGGGAAAGCGACTCACCTGCGCCCGCTCCACCGGCACCTTCGACAGCAGAGGATGCCCAGGGCGCACCACCAGCGCCATTGATTCGCTGTACAGGTGCTCGAACGACAAACCCTGGATCTGCGGGCTGTCGGTCATGCGCCCGACCACCAGCTCCAGCTCCCCCAGGTGCAGCTGACCAAGCAGCTGTGCACTGACCCCGGTGACCACGCTGATCACCAGCGCCTCATGGCGTTGATGCAGGCGACACAGAACTTCCGGCATCAGCAGCCCTTCGACCGTCGACAGCACGCCAATTCGCACCTGCGACGGTTCCCGGGCCTCGCCACGCAGGCTGTTCACGCCATCGCGCAAGGCCTGCACGCTGGGCCCGGCATAGCGCATGAAGCGGGTACCGGCAGGCGTCAGCAGCACACCCTGGCGGCCACGCTCGAACAGGCGCGCCTCGAGCAGGTCTTCGAGCTCCTTGAGGGTCTTGGATATCGCCGGCTGACTGATCGCCAGAACGTCGGCAGCCCTGGCCAGGCTGCCCTGCCGGGCAATCTCCAGGAAACACAGCAAATGGCGGTACTTGATGCGGGTGTCGAGGTTCATGCCGGCAAGCTTAACGCATCGCCACCTGCGGCGTATCCGGGTCGCGCTGCTGGCGACGGAACTGGCCCGGCGGCAGGCCGTGGATCTGTCGGAAGCGCCGGGAGAAATACGCTTCATCGGCGAAACCGCACAGCCGCGCCACCTCCCCCACCGGCCGGCTGCCATTGAGCAGGTAGTTGCGCGCTGCATGCATGCGCCGCTCCAGCACCAGCTCGCTGAACGTCTTGCCGATTTCCTTGCGCAGCCAGTGGGTCAGATAGGTCGGTGACAGGTAGGTGGCTGCGGCGACTTTCTGCAGGTTGCGGTCAGGGTCGTCGATGTGCCGGCGCAGGTACTCGCTCATGCGGCCCAACGCAGCACGTCGGCTGAGCTGCGCAGCATTGCTTTCGGCCAGTTCGCGCAAGGGGTCGGCATACAGCCCGCAGACCAGCCCGATCAGTTGCAGCAAGAGGCCCTTGAGCACTTCGCGGGTGCCGAAGCGGCGCTTGGCGTCGAGCTCGCGCATCTGCGCCAGCAGGCGCCGCACCTCAGCGAAATCGGCGTCGTCGAGGCAGAAGTCCAGGTGCTCCTGAAAGCGAAACGGCGAAAGCTCCGGCGCCTGCAGGATCGACACTTCTTCCAGATCCATCGGGTCACAGGCCAGGTGCGGCAGGATGAAGGCCAGGGTATTGCGTCGGAATGGCCGTTGCACGTTGCCAATGTGCTGCTCGGTGTCGCCACCGAAGTTGACCTGGATCTGGAAGTATTCGTGCCGATGGGGCGCCGTCTCGGCGGGTCGGCCGCGCTGGTCGCGGATGTAGAAGTCCATCAGCTCGCTGCGCTGCTGCATGACGTAGGTCGGGACCTCGCGCTTGGGGGGCATCGGGCTGTCTCCACTTTGATTGATTTCAGGTCGAAAGTTGTACGATGACCAACCTCTTGAAATCAACCCCAGTTGCAAAAACCGCTTCTCCAGCATTCAGCTGCAAGCCTTCAAATCCCGCCTATCTAGCACCAAACCCGACACTACCCTGCCTGTATGATTTCTTGGACAACTCAGGCCAGTTCCCTGCGCCGCAAGAAAAACGGTCTAAAACCGCCGTTGCTTTTTAGATGTTGTACGACCACCTTAAAAAAGGGACTGCAGCCCTACCTCTACCAACAACAACAAACGAGGTCGACTCATGTCGAGCACCCCTACCTCCCGCACCGCGGCGCCTGCGTTCGCGCTGGACGCGGCCGCATCGCAACGCCTGCCTACCCGCCGCCGTTGGTTCATCGCCGCGGTTCGTCGCCACGACAAGCCGCGGCGATGGGGCCAGCGCAGTCGCATCAGGCCAGCGCGACTTCCACTGCCTCCCCATTCATCCGCACCGGCCACACCCGCAGCTGCTGCCCGGCATCTTCCAGGCACGCCCCGCTGTGCAGACTGAAATGCTGCTTGTACAGCGGCGCCGCCACCACCAGTTCACCCTGCAAGCTCCCCACCAGGCCGCGGCCAATGATGTTGGCCCCCGACCGCGGGTCGCGGTTGTCCACCGCGTACAGGCTCTGCTCCAGACCCGGCAGATAGAACACCGCCACCTGGGTACCGGCGAGCCAAACCACCACGCCGGAGTCGGCTACCAGGTCATCGGCCAGGCACACCGTTTGCCAGTTTTCCTGAGTGTGCATTGCAGCATTGGACAGGTTCATCACACAGCCTCCTCGGTGGTTGGAATCAAGTGCAGCGGCGCAGCAGGGCGGCGCTGTTCGCGTTCGCGCACGAAGTGCACATCCGGGTCGGCACGCCGGTCGTTGACGAAGGTACGGAAGCGCTTGAGCTTCTCGGGGTCGTTGAGGGCGTTGGCCCACTCGCATTCGTACTGGTCGACCACATGCTGCATCTGCGCCTCCAGTTCGGCGGCCAGGCCCAAGCTGTCTTCGAGGATCACCTGCTTGAGGTAATCCAGGCCACCTTCCAGGCTTTCGCGCCACACCGAGGTGCGCTGCAGCTTGTCGGCGGTACGGATGTAGAACATCAGCACGCGGTCGATCAGGCGCACCAGGGTCTCGTCATCCAGGTCGGTGGCGAACAGCTCAGCGTGGCGCGGGCGCATGCCGCCATTGCCGCAGACGTACAGGTTCCAGCCCCTGTCGGTGGCGATCACGCCGATGTCCTTGCTCTGCGCCTCGGCGCATTCGCGGGTGCAGCCGGACACTGCGAACTTGAGCTTGTGCGGGCTGCGCAGGCCCTTGTAGCGGTCCTCCAGGCGCAGGGCCATGCCGACACTGTCCTGCACGCCGTAGCGACACCAGGTGCTGCCCACGCAGGATTTCACCGTGCGCGTCGACTTGCCGTAGGCGTGGCCGGTCTCGAAGCCGGCTTCGATCAGCTCGCCCCAGATCAGTGGCAGCTCGTGCAGCTGGGCGCCGAACAGGTCGATGCGCTGGCCGCCGGTGATCTTGGTGTAGAGGTCGTACTTCTTCGCCACCTGGCCGATCACGATCAGCTTGTCGGGGGTGATTTCGCCACCGGGGATGCGCGGCACCACCGAGTAGGTGCCGTTCTTCTGCATGTTGGCCATGAAGGTGTCGTTGGTGTCCTGCAGCGGCACCAGCGCCGGGTCCATGATCGGTTGGTTCCAGCACGAGGCGAGGATCGAGCCCACGGCCGGCTTGCAGATGTCGCAGCCGA
Organism: Pseudomonas plecoglossicida NBRC 103162 = DSM 15088; assembly: GCF_000730665.1. GTDB lineage: Bacteria > Pseudomonadota > Gammaproteobacteria > Pseudomonadales > Pseudomonadaceae > Aquipseudomonas > Aquipseudomonas plecoglossicida. The sequence goes on along the minus strand of NZ_BBIV01000016.1, from coordinate 38,653 downwards.
CGTGCCCTTTGCCGTGGCGTTCGAGCAAGTCGTTGAAGGCGCGAATGCCCTCGACCCGTACCAAGCCGTAGAGCTCCTGGCGGGTGTAGGCGAAGTGCTCGCACAGGCTTTTGTCCACGGTCACGCCGCGGGCCGTCAGTTCATGCTCGAAGACCTGCTTGAGCAACGCCGCGCAGCCTCCGCAGCCGGTGGCCGCCTTGGTGCAGCCCTTGACTGCGGCGAGGTCGCCGCAGCCCCCGTCGATGGCGGCGCAAACCGCCCCTTTGCTGACGTTGTGGCATGAGCAGATGGTCGCACTGTCGGGCAGCGCATCGGCGCCCAGGGCCGGCGCACCGCCACCTTGCGGGAGGATCAACGCGGCCGGGTCGGCCGGCAGGGCGATGCCGTTCTGGGCGTATTGCAGCAAGGTGTCGTAGTAGCTGTTGTCGCCGACCAGCACCGCGCCGAGCACGCGCTTGCCGCTGGCGTCCACCACCAGCCGGCGGTAGGCGCTGTTGGCCTCGTCGATGAAGCGATAGCTGCGCGCGCCCGGCGTGGCGCCGTGGGCGTCGCCGATGGAGCCGACGTCCACGCCCAGCAGCTTGAGCTTGGTCGACATGTCGGCGCCGTTGAATGTCCCGGCGGCCTCGCCCAGCAGCAGCGCCGCCAGGTTGCGCGCCATGCTGTAGCCGGGGGCAACCAGGCCAAACACACTGCCGTTCCACGAGGCGCACTCGCCGATGGCGAAGATCCGCGGGTCGCTGGTGCGGCATTGGTTGTCGATCACCACACCACCGCGCGCGGCGATTTCCAGGCCACAGCCACGGCCCAGTGCGTCCTGCGGGCGAATGCCGGCAGAGAACACGATCAGGTCGGTTTCCAGGTGTTCGCCACCGTCGAAGTTCATGCGGTAGCGGTGCTGTTCGCCGGTGCTGATCGACTGGGTCGCCCGCGACAGGTGCACGCCTACGCCAAGGGCTTCGATCTGCGCCTTGAGCGCAGCCCCGCCTTCGCCACCGGCCTTCGGCGGTGATCACCTGGCAACGCTCGCGGTCGATTTCCAGCACGGCTTCACCCAGGTGCAGGTGCACGCCGCTGTCGCCGTAGAAGTCCGGCCTGCACAGGGCCAGGGTTTCGGCACAGCTGCCGCCGAAGTATTCGGACAGGTGCACGCGGTCGTAGGCGCGCTGGCGCTCTTCGCCGAACACCCGCACTTCGAAGCGCGCCAGCGCACCGCGTTCGACCAGTTGCTCGACGCAATGGTGGCCGACCATGCCGTTGCCGACGATGATCAGTCGCTCTCGTTGCCCGCTGCTCGCTGTTGCCTTCATATGCCGATCCTCGATCAAAAAAAAAAGCGCCTGGAGCCGAAGCTCCAGGCGCCTTTGCCTGTATTCATCACGGTGTGCCCAGGTTGATCGCCATTGACCAGGGGGCTTGTTGTAGGGTGGATGTAGCAGGGACTGTGCCAAGGATCAGCGCACCATGCGGTGGCAGGCTGCGGGCCCATGGCGCTATGCTGGAGCAATTTCCAGCACGAGCTACTGCCACACCCCATGTCCCAGGTGATCCTCAAGACCCCCGCCCAACTCGACCTGATGCGTAACGCTGGCCAGCTGCTGGCCCAGGTGTTCGCCGACCTCGACAGCTTCATCCGCCCCGGCGTGACCACGATGCAGATCAACGACCGCGCCGAGGCATTCATCGTCGGCACGCTCAAGGCCCGCCCGGCCAGCAAGGGCCAGTACGGCTTCCCCTACTCGCTCAATACCTCGGTGGACCATGTGGTCTGCCACGGCATGCCCAAGGTCGATGAAGTGCTCAAGGAAGGCTCGATCATCAATGTCGACATCACCCTGGAGCAGGGTGGCTACATTGCCGACTCATCGAAGATGTACAGCATCGGGCAGATCAGCGACGAAGCCCGGCGGCTGGTCGACACCACCTACGACGCACTCTGGAAAGGCATCGCCCAAGTGCGTCCCGGCGCCACGCTGGGCGACATTGGCCATGCCATCCAGGCCCATGCCGAAGCGGCGGGCTACAGCGTGGTACGCGAGTATTGCGGACATGGCATTGGCCAGCAGATGCACGAAGGCCCTGAGGTGCTGCATTTCGGCCAGCGCGGCCTGGGCATGAAGCTCAAGCCCGGGATGGTGTTCACCATCGAGCCGATGATCAACCAGGGTGGTCGAGGGACACGAGAGTTGCGCGATGGCTGGACGGTGATCACCCGTGACCACAGCCTCTCGGCACAGTGGGAACATACCGTGGCGGTAACCGAGGATGGGGTCGAGGTGCTGACGCTGCGCGAAGAAGAGCGTCACCGCTGAAATCGCCGGCAAGCCGGTTCCCACAGGAACAGCACCACCTTTGAAGTCGATGGGTTGCTTGTGGGAGCCGGCTTGCCGGCGATGAGGCCTGCGCAGAAACAAAAAAAGCGACCCTAAGGTCGCTTTCTCTGTTGCTTCCGGGTGTTCAGTGGGCCCTGGAAGCGAAATATGGCGCAGCGGACGGGACTCGAACCCGCGACCCCCGGCGTGACAGGCCGGTATTCTAACCGACTGAACTACCGCTGCGCTAATCAACGAGTGGTGGGTGATGACGGGATCGAACCGCCGACCCTCTGCTTGTAAGGCAGATGCTCTCCCGGCTGAGCTAATCACCCTTCGTCTCGGTGAGGCGCGCATTCTACGGAGGAATTGGCATTCCCGCAAGCGGTCTGAGCGTCTTTTTTCAAGCTCGAGCGCATTCGAAATGCACAAACAAAAAAAGCGACCCTAAGGTCGCTTTTTTTGTTACTTCCGGGTGTTCAGTGGGCCCTGGAAGTGGAATATGGCGCAGCGGACGGGACTCGAACCCGCGACCCCCGGCGTGACAGGCCGGTATTCTAACCGACTGAACTACCGCTGCGCTATACATCGAGTGGTGGGTGATGACGGGATCGAACCGCCGACCCTCTGCTTGTAAGGCAGATGCTCTCCCGGCTGAGCTAATCACCCTTCGTCTCGGTGTGGCGCGCATTCTACGGAGGGCCTGCCACCCTGGCAAGCGTTATTTGCAACTTTTTCAAAAAAAATCTCAGGCCTTTCAAAGACCTAGCGCCGATGCCCGTTTCTTCTACTACTGGCCCTGTGACAGGGCTGGCCTGGAACCGCTGCTCGGAGAATAATGCCCGCCTTATGCATTAAGGAGAGATACCCCCCATGTGGTTCAAGAACCTGCTGCCCTACCGCCTGACCCAGGATGTTCCTTTCGAGGCTGAAGCACTGGAAGCTGCACTGGCCAGCAAGCCGGCACGCCCGTGTGCCAGCCAGGAGCTGACCACCTACGGTTTCATCGCGCCGTTCGGCAAGGGCGAGGATGCTCCCCTGGTGCACGTCAGCGGCGAGTTCCTGCTGATTGCCGCGCGCAAGGAAGAGCGCATCCTGCCCAGCAGCGTGGTCAACGATGCGGTGAAGGAGAAGGTCGAAGAGATCGAGACCGAGCAGATGCGCAAGGTCTACAAGAAGGAACGCGACCAGATCAAGGACGAGATCATCCAGGCCTTCCTGCCGCGTGCGTTCATCCGCCGCTCGATGATCTTCGCCGCCATCGCCCCGCGCCTGGGGATGATCCTGGTCAACTCGGCCAGCGCCAAGCGCGCCGAAGACCTGCTGTCGACCCTGCGTGAGGTCATGGGCTCGCTGCCGGTGCGCCCGGCCACGGTGAAGATCGCCCCGACCGCGACCATGACCGACTGGGTCAAGTCGCAACAGGCCGCCGAAGGCTTCTATGTACTGGACGAATGCGAACTGCGCGACACCGCCGAAGACGGCGGCATCGTGCGCTGCAAGCGCCAGGACCTGACCAGCGAGGAAATCCAGCTGCACCTGAGCACCGGCAAGGTGGTCACCCAACTGGCCCTGGCCTGGCAGGACAAGCTGTCGTTCGTGCTCGACGACAAGATGGTGATCAAGCGCCTGAAGTTCGAAGAGCTGCTGCAGGAGCAGGCCGAACAGGATGGCGGCGATGAGGCTGCGCAGCAGTTCGATGCCAGCTTCCTGCTGATGATGATGACCTTCAGCGAGTTCCTGCCGGTGCTGTTCGAGGCACTGGGTGGCGAGGAGATTCCGCAAGGGGTCTGAAGAAAAGCTGAACTGCCGGTGCTGGCCTGGAAGCTATCTTCGGTCAGTACTGGCCCTATCGCCGGCAAGCCGGCGATAGGGCCGGTGAAAGCTTGCCCAGCCCCCAAGAAATGTGCACTATATTGCCCACTGTGAGGACGGCCTCACGACGCAACGCGTGACCATTTCCGGGGACGGCCCCATCTTTCAAACGATGGAGACTCTCACATGTCCTGGATCATCCTGTTCTTCGCCGGCCTGTTCGAAGTTGGCTGGGCGGTCGGCCTCAAGTACACCGACGGCTTCACTCGCCCGCTCCCGACCATTCTTACCGTCGGCGCCATGGTCATCAGCCTGGGCCTGCTGGGCCTTGCCATGAAAGAGCTGCCGCTGGGCACCGCCTACGCCATCTGGACCGGTGTCGGCGCAGTCGGCACGGTGATCGCCGGGATCATCCTGTTCGGCGAATCCATGGCCCTGGTACGGCTGGTCAGTGTGGCGCTGATCATCACCGGCCTGATCGGCCTGAAAGTCAGCGCCAGCTGACCTTCACCCCCGCCTAACGCAGGTCACCACGCAAGCGGCTGACCTGCTCGCGCAACAGCTCAGGCTGCGCCGCCTCCACCGGGATGGCGGCCCCTGCCACGATGGTCACCCGCGACCACAGTCGCTTGAAAAAGCCCTTGCCCGGGTCACGACTGAAGAAGCTGCCCCACAGCCCCTGCAGCGCCAGCGGTATCACCGGCACTGGGGTTTCTTCGAGGATGCGGTTGACGCCACCCTTGAACACATCGATCTCGCCGTCACCCGTCAGCTTGCCTTCCGGGAAAATGCACACCACCTCCCCCGCCGCCAGGTACTCGGCGATGCGGGCGAACGCGCGCTCGTAGGTGGCCAGGTCTTCACTGCGCCCAGCGATCGGGATGGCACCGGCGGTGCGGAACACGAAGTTGAGCACCGGCAGGTTGTAGATCTTGTAGTACATGACGAACCGGATCGGTCGGCGAATCGCCCCGCCGAGCAGCAACGCATCGACGAACGACACATGGTTGCACACCAGCAGCGCCGCGCCTTCGTCAGGGATGCGCTCGAGATCGCGGTGCTCCACGCGGTACATCGAATGGCTGAGCAGCCAGATCAGGAAGCGCATGGTGAACTCGGGCACGATCCTGAAGATGTAGGCATTGACCAGCACGTTGAGCAGCGACACCACCAGGAACAGCTGGGGGATGCTCAGGTCGGCCACACCCAGCAGGACAATGGTGAGGATCGCCGACACCACCATGAACAAGGCATTGAGGATATTGTTGGCAGCAATCACCCGGGCCCGCTGGTCTTCGGCAGTGCGCGCCTGGATCAGGGCATACAGCGGCACGATGTAGAAGCCGCCGAACACGCCGAGGCCTACGATCGACACCAAGATCCACCAAGCCTGGCTCATGCCCAGCAGCGCCAGCCAGTCGTGAGGGGCCGCACCAGCCGGTACGTCGCCGGAATGCCACCACCAGAGCAGGCCGAACAGGGTCAGCCCGAACGAGCCGAACGGCACCAGGCCGATCTCCACCTTGCGCCCGCTCAGGCGTTCGCACAGCAGCGAACCGAGCGCGATGCCCACCGAGAACAGGGTCAGCACCAGTGTCACCACGCTGCTGTCGCCATGCAGCCAGTCCTTGGCATAGGCCGGGATCTGGGTCAGGTAGATGGCGCCGACGAACCAGAACCACGAGTTGCCGACGATCGAACGTGACACGGCAGGTGTCTGCCCCAGGCCCATGCGCAGGATCGCCCAGGATTGCGTGAAGATGTTCCAGTCCAGCCGCATCTGCGGTGACACCGCCGCCGCGCGGGGGATCCAGCGGCTCGCCAGGTAGCCCAGCACGGCGGTGCCGACCACGCCGCCGGCCACCACCGTGGCGTAGCTGCTGCTTGCCATCATCACCCCGGCGCCAATGGTGCCGGCCAGAATCGCGAGGAAGGTGCCCATCTCCACCAGGCCGTTGCCACCGACCAACTCTTCCTCACGCAAGGCCTGGGGCAGGATCGAGTACTTCACCGGGCCGAACAGTGCCGAGTGGGTGCCCATGCCGAACAGTGCCAGCAGCATCAGCGCCAGGTGATCGGTGACGAAGCCGAGGGCGCCGACGGCCATGATGGCGATTTCGGCCAGCTTGATGGCGCGTATCAGCGCGTCCTTGGCGAACTTTTCCCCGAACTGCCCGCCCAGGGCCGAGAACAGGAAGAACGGCAGGATGAACAGCAGTGCGCAGAGGTTGACCCAGATCGAGCGGTCGCCCTCGCCCAGGCTCAGCTTGAACAGGATCGCCAGGATCAGCGACTGCTTGAACAGGTTGTCGTTGAAGGCGCCCAGTAACTGGGTAATGAAGAACGGCAGGAATCGCCGCGTGCCGAGCAAGGTGAATTGCGAGGGGTGACTCATCGTCCATGTACCTGAGTTGAACCGTGAATGGCAGTTGCCTGTTTAGACTGCACGCAAAGCTTTCGGAGTTACATCGCTGTAGTCAACCGACAGATCGGGGGTTGCAGCGTATCCAGCCTCACTTATGCTCATGAATCGGCAATCTCCCACAACAAGGACGTGGCAATGCTCGCCGCCCTGAAGCACTACCCCGCAGCGGTCCGCCTGCTGTTGGTCACCACCTTCACCTTGACCGTGGCCCGCGCGCTGACCCTGCCCTACCTGGTGGTCTACCTGGCCGACAACTTTCAACTTTCGGTCGGCCACATCGGCCTGCTGATCGGCGGCGCTCTGATCGTCGCGTCGCTGTTGAGCCTGTATGGCGGGCATCTGGTCGATATCCTGCCCAACCACAGGCTGATCACCAGCAGCACACTGCTGTTCGCACTGGCCTTCGTCACCGCCATCGCCAGCCGCTCGGCCGGGCTGTTCTTCCTGTGCCTGGTGCTGATCAACCTGACGCTGGCAGTGGTCGACATTGCCGCCAAGGCCGGCTTCTGCACGCTGCTGCCGGTGGAGCGACGTGCCGAGGTGTTCGCTATCAAATACACCTTGAGTAATGTCGGTTATGCCCTCGGCCCGCTGCTGGGCGTTGCCATGCTGGAGCTGAACGATCACCTGCCCTTCGTCGCCTCGGCGCTGATCGGCCTGGGCATGTGCGTGGCCTACTGGCGCCTGGGCGATCGCGGGCTGAAGACGAGCCTGCAGGCGCCGCCCAGCGCCGGCTTCGCCCAGGTGGCGCTGGGCCTTGCAGGCGACCGGCGACTGGTGTGCTTTACCCTGGGCGGCGTGCTCAGTGCCGTGGTGTTCGGCCAGTTCACCGCCTACCTGTCGCAGTACCTGGTGGTGACCAGCAACGCCAGCGAGGCGGCGCGCCTGGTGGGCTACCTGGTCACCACCAACGCCGTGACGGTGATCGCCCTGCAGTACCTGATCGGCAGGCGCATCAGCCGCCAACGGTTGATGCCCTGGCTGCTGGCCGGCATGGCCTTGTTCATCGCCGGGCTGCTGGGCTTTGCCCTGGCCGGGTCGGTTCTGGCCTGGTGCCTGGCCATGCTGGTGTTCACCCTGGGCGAGATCATCGTGATTCCGGCCGAGTACATGTTCATCGACCTGATTGCACCGGAGCATTTGCGCGGGGTGTATTACGGGGCGCAGAACCTGTCCAACCTGGGGGCGGCGCTGGGGCCGGTGATGGTGGGGTTTGCCCTGGGGCAGTGGTGGCCGGGGGCGATCTTCTACCTGCTGGTGATGTCGGTGATACTGGCGGGGGTGTTTTATTGGCTGGGTATCCGCAAGGACTGATGTCGATAGGGCCCGTACAGACTGCGACAATCCGCCATAGCGACCATCGTCGGCGCTGACGAACCACGGTCCGCGTGCCAGACTGACTGATCGGGAACGCGTTACCTTATTTGCTCCGGAGTCTTCATGTCGTTGTCCAGCGGGCTGATCGCCGTGGTCGCCCTGGCCTATATGGCCATCATGTTCGCCATCGCCTTCTACGGCGACCGCCGCAGCACACCGTTGCCGCCGCGGCTGCGTGCCTGGGTGTACAGCCTGTCGTTGGCAGTGTACTGCACCAGCTGGACCTTCTTCGGCGCGGTCGGCCAGGCCGCCGAACAGCTCTGGGCGTTCCTGCCGATCTACCTGGGCCCGATCCTGCTGCTGATCTTCGCGCCCTGGGTGCTGCAGAAGATGGTGCTGATCAGCAAGCAGCAGAACATTACCTCCATCGCCGACTTCATCGCCGCGCGCTACGGCAAGTCGCAGACCTTGGCCGTGGTGGTGGCGCTGATCTGCCTGGTCGGCGTGTTGCCCTACATCGCCTTGCAGCTCAAGGGCATCGTGCTGGGCGTCAACCTGCTGATCGGCGCCAATGCCGATGCCACCGGCACCCGGGTACAGGACACCGCGCTGGTGGTGTCGCTGGTGCTGGCACTGTTCGCCATCGTCTTCGGCACACGCAGCCTGGATGTGACCGAACACCACCGGGGCATGGTCCTGGCGATTGCCTTCGAATCGATGATCAAGCTGCTGGCCTTCCTCGCCGTCGGCGTGTTCGTGGTGTTCAACCTGTACGACGGCTTCGACGACCTGCTGACCCAGGCCCGTCAGTCGGTGCAGCTGGACAGCTACTGGCAGGAGACCATCAACTGGCCGTCGATGGTGGTGCAGACCGGCGTGGCGATGATGGCGATCATCTGCCTGCCGCGGCAGTTTCACGTGACCGTGGTGGAGAACATCGAACCGCAGGACATGCGCCTGGCACGCTGGGTGTTTCCGATGTACCTGGCGCTGGCCGCGCTGTTCGTGGTGCCGATTGCCCTGGCCGGCCAGATGCTGTTGCCCGGCACGGTGATTTCCGACTCCTTCGTCATCAGCCTGCCGCTGGCCGAAGCACACCCAAGCCTGGCACTGCTGGCCTTCATCGGCGGCGCCTCGGCCGCCACCGGCATGGTCATCGTCGAGGCCGTGGCGCTGTCGACCATGGTCTCCAACGATATGCTGCTGCCGTGGCTGCTGCGCCGCAACAATGCCGAACGGCCGTTCGAGGCCTTCCGTCACTGGATGCTGTCGGTGCGCCGGGTGACCATCGTGGTCATCCTGCTGCTGGCCTACGTCAGCTATCGCCTGCTCGGTTCCACTGCCAGCCTGGCGACCATCGGCCAGATCGCCTTCGCCGCCGTGACCCAGCTCACCCCTGCCATGCTCGGCGCGCTGTACTGGAAACAGGCCAACCGGCGTGGCGTGTTCGCAGGCCTTGCGGCAGGCATCTTCCTTTGGTTCTACACCCTGGTGCTGCCCATCACTGCGCACAGCCTTGGCTGGTCGCTGGAACTGTTCCCGGGCCTTGCCTGGTTGCACGGCAACCCGCTGAACCTGCCGATCACGCCCCTCACCCAGGGCGTGGTGCTGTCGCTGGCCGGCAACTTCACGTTGTTCGCCTGGGTCTCGATGCTGTCGCGCACCCGCGTGTCGGAGCACTGGCAGGCCGGACGTTTCATTGGCCAGCAGACCAGCGCCCGCCCCAACAGCAAACCGCTGCTGGCGGTGCAGATCGACGACTTGCTGACATTGGCCTCGCGCTTCGTCGGCGAAGAACGTGCACGTCAAAGCTTCATCCGCTTCGCCTATCGCCAGGGCAAAGGCTTCAACCCCAACCAGAATGCCGACGGCGACTGGATCGAGCACACCGAGCGACTGCTCGCGGGCGTACTCGGCACGTCCTCGACCCGAGCCGTGGTCAAGGCGGCCATCGAAGGCCGCGACATGCAGCTCGAAGACGTGGTGCGCATCGCCGACGAAGCCAGCGAGGTGCTGCAGTTCAACCGTGCGCTGCTGCAAGGGGCCATCGAGAACATCAACCAGGGCATCAGTGTGGTCGACCAGAACCTGCACCTGGTGGCCTGGAACCGCCGTTACCTGGAGCTGTTCAACTACCCTGACGGGCTGATCAGCGTCGGCCGGCCGATCGCCGACATCATCCGCTACAACGCCGAGCGCGGCCTGTGCGGCCCGGGCGAGGCGCAGGTGCATGTGGCGCGGCGCCTGCACTGGATGCGCCAGGGCCGGGCACACTCCTCCGAGCGACTGTTCCCCAACGGCCGAGTCATCGAACTGATCGGCAACCCCATGCCCGGCGGCGGCTTCGTCATGAGCTTCACCGACATCACCCCGTTCCGCGAGGCCGAGCAGGCCCTGCGCGATGCCAACGAGGGGCTGGAGCAGCGCGTGGCCGAGCGCACCCATGAGCTGTCGCAACTGAACCAGGCGCTGTCGGAAGCCAAGAGCCAGGCCGAAGCGGTCAGCAAGTCCAAGACCCGCTTCCTCGCGGCGGTCAGCCACGACCTGATGCAACCGCTCAATGCCGCGCGACTGTTCTCCGCTGCCCTCTCGCAGCAGGCCGAAGGCCTGAACGAAGAAGCCCAGCAACTGGTCCAGCACATGGACAGTTCGCTGCGCTCGGCCGAAGAGTTGATCAGCGACCTGCTGGACATCTCGCGCCTGGAGAACGGCAAGATCACCCCGGACGCCAAGCCGTTCGCCCTCAACGAACTGTTCGACACACTGGGCGCCGAGTTCAAGGTGCTGGCAGCCGAGAAAGGTCTGGAGTTCCGCCTGCACGGCAGCCGCCTGCGCATCGACAGCGACATGAAACTGCTGCGCCGGGTGCTGCAGAACTTCCTCACCAATGCCCTGCGCTACGGCAAGAGCCCGATCCTGCTGGGCGTTCGCCGCCAGGGCGAGCACTTGTGGCTGGAGGTCTGGGACCGTGGCCCGGGCATCGCCGACGACAAGCTGCAAGTGATTTTCCAGGAGTTCAAGCGCCTGGACAGTCACCAGACCCGCGCCGAAAAAGGCCTGGGGCTGGGCCTGGCGATTGCCGACGGCTTGTGCCGGGTACTTGGCCACCGCCTCGAGGTGCGCTCGTGGCCGGGCAAGGGCACGGTGTTCCGGGTCAATGCGCCGATCGCGCGCCAGGCAGTCGCTGCGCCCAGCGCGCCGCAGGAACAGGCCAGCCAGCCCCTGGCCGGCCTGCAAGTGCTGTGCATCGACAACGAAGACAGCATCCTGATAGGCATGAACAGCCTGCTCAGCCGCTGGGGCTGCCAGGTATGGACCGCGCGCAACCGCGCCGAATGTGAAGCGCTGCTGGCCAAGGGCATGCGCCCGCACCTGGCGCTGGTGGATTACCACCTGGATGACGGCGAAACCGGCACCGGGGTGATGGGCTGGCTACGGGCCCGACTGGGCGAACCGGTACCGGGGGTGGTGATCAGTGCCGATGGCAGCAAGGAAACCCTGGCCACGGTACATGCCGCCGGCCTGGATTACCTGGCCAAGCCGGTCAAGCCGGCGGCCTTGCGCGCCCTGCTCAATCGCCATCTGAGCCTGGTGCAGTAAGCGCTGCGTCCGCCAGCGCCTCGTCGGACAACGCCCGCTCCAGCAGATCGGCCGGCAGGCTCTTGCTGGCCCGGGCACCGAGCAGCTTGAGCTGTTCGCTGCGACTGACCAGGTTTCCGCGCCCTTCGCACAGCTTGTTGCGCGCCGCGGCGTAGGCCTTGTCGACCTGCTGCAGGCGGGCGCCGAGCTCGTCCAGGTCCTGGATGAACAGCACGAACTTGTCATACAGCCAACCGGCGCGCTCGGCGATCTCGCGTGCGTTCTGGCCTTGCCGCTCCTGCTTCCACAGGCTGTCGATGACCCGCAGGGTGGCGAGCAAGGTGGTCGGGCTGACGATCACGATCTGCCGGTCGAAGGCCTCCTGGAACAGGTTGGGCTCGGCCTGCAGGGCCGCTGAGAAGGCTGCTTCGATGGGCACGAACAGCAGCACGAAGTCCAGGCTGTGCAGGCCTTCGAGACGGTTGTAGTCCTTGCTCGACAAGCCTTTGACATGGTTACGCAGTGACTGCACGTGCTGTTTCAGCGCGTTCTCGTCGTTGCTGCTGACGAACTGCTGGTAGGCCGTCAGGCTGACCTTGGCATCGACCACTACCTGCTTGTCGCCGGGCAGCATGATCAGGACGTCGGGCTGGAAACGCTCGCCGTCGGCGCTTTTCAGGCTGACCTGGGTCTGGTATTCGCGGCCCTTCTCCAGGCCGGCGTGCTCAAGCACCCGCTCGAGGATCAGCTCGCCCCAGTTGCCTTGGGTCTTCTGGCCCTTGAGCGCCTGGGTGAGGTTGGTGGCTTCGTCGGACAGGCGCAGGTTGAGCTGCTGCAAGCGCTCCAGTTCCTTGCCCAGCGAGAAACGCTCGCGGGCTTCTTGCTGGTAGCTTTCCTCGACGCGCTTCTCGAAGGCCTGGATGCGCTCCTTGAGCGGGTCGAGCAGTTGCCCCAGGTGTTGCTGGCTGGTCTGGGCGAAGCGCTGCTCGCGCTCGTCGAAGATTTTCGTGGCCAGGTCGGCGAACTGCGCACGCAGCGTATCGCGTGCTTCCTGCAGGTCTTCCAGACGCTGCTGGTGGCTGTCCTGCTGCTCGCGCAACTCGGCCTCAAGGCGCGCAGTCTGGGCTTCCAGGCGGCGCAGCTCGGCCTCGCGATTGGCGCGCTCCAGGTGCCAGGCATGGGCAGCGTCGCGGGCATTGTCACGGTCGATCTGCAGCAGCTCCAGCTCGCGGCCTTGGGCGGCCAGCTGGGCCTGCTTGACGGTGTTGGCTTCGCTGAGGTCGCTGATCTCGTCGCGACTGGCCTCCAGTTGCGCCTGCATGCCCGCCTGGGCCAGCAGGGCGCCGTTCAGACGCTCTTCGAGCAAGGCCTGTTCGCCTTGCCGGGCGCCCTGGCGGCGCTGCACATGCATGACCCACCCCAGGCACGGCAAGGCGCCTGCCAACAAGCCCAGCAGAATGCTGGTCAGATCCACTGCCATGCTTACCCCGATCATCCTTAGCGAATAGAGTGCAGCTTATCAGCCCGCCTGATCCGGCGCCTGCTCCGGCTCGCTGGCCTGGCACAACCGCGTATATTCCAGCTGTGCCAGGCGATCGCCCGCCCGCGCCGCCTGGCGCAGCAGGTCATGGCCGATACGCCGATCGCGGGCATTGCCGCAATCGCGGCAGAGCATCTGCCCCAGCCGGCTCTGGGCCTCCACAACACCCTGGCGCGCCGGTTGCTTGAGCAGGCGCCCGGCCAGATGCTTGACCTGTGGCTTGTCGCCCAGGCGCGGGCTATCGAGCAGCCAAAGGGCCACTTTCAGTGAAAAGCGTTTGGGGGTGGGCGCAGGTGACGCAACGGCAGGGCTGGCGAGATGTTTACCGCGAAACTTCATGAGAAACAGAGAAGGCAACTCGAAAGGCGCGCCACTCTACTCTTTTTTTCACGGCATGGCCTGTCCATTTCCCAAGGTTTGGAAAAAAAATTCATTGATCTTTTCTTGACGTTTTCAACGAGCTGACCGAACGGTCGGCAGGTGCCTGTCGATTGTCGGACAGTTCGCTGATTAGCTGGCACGCCCGTTCTAGAGCAAGCGCTCGGGACAATCCACAGTTCCTGTGGATAACTCGGTGGACAACCCCCTCAAGCACCCTTCAAACCCCTATGAAATGGGGCTTTGAGTCAAACTGACGATTTTTTCACCAGTAAAAATTAGTGTTTTTTTTCATTGACTTAAGGTGCCAGTCAAGGCATTGGCGAGTCGTCTTCGGGCTGTTGCCGTGCTGTTACAGGCCCTGCGTCAAATGTGCACAAGTGCACCAAAACTCAGCAGACGGATGCATGAAATCGATACATCCGGCACGTTGCCAGCCTTTTGCCCCTCTTCCCAACACGCTCGGGAAACGCCATACTGCTCGGCTCGGCTCAGGAAACGTACAATGCTTGCAAAGCCTGTTGCATTGCGGTAAGGTGCGCTCCGTTAGTACCAAGCTGAAAGTCAATTCTGGCCACAAGCGTCCTTGCAGGCCTGCTCCCCCCAAGAGCACCACTGCTGAAACCAGGACCGGCCCTTTCGATGATTCCCACGCCAGCCTCGCGCTGTTCAACACGAATCACATGACCGATTGATCAGGATTCCATTCCGACCGGCCCAGAACCTCGGCCCCGGCATGCTGCCTGCCCTCTGAAGTACCTACCAGTCAGCCCAAGCGCCCACCTTTTGATTGCGCTCTCTCTGGCTGCCCTGTTCCAGTCAGGTTCGTTCGTCCCTTAATAAAGGCGTCACTGGAACGTTTCTATCATGCACGGATCATAACCCCCGTGTTTAAAGCAGGAACCTCCAACAACATGCAAACTCATCATCAGATTCAGGCTGCCATTGGCACCCTCTCCCAGGCCTTCTCGCCGTTGAAGTGCCTTATCACTGCCCCACGCAAGGGCAACTTCAGCTTCACCCTGGTGGACGAACACGGCGTCGCCTGCCATACCGAACGCCTGTACCCCGAGCAGTACAGCCGCTCGGAACCGCTGCAGGCCGTGATCGCCCGGACCCGCCAGTCGCTCACCGCGTGAGCGGCGAATCCCGGGGCATTCGCCAGGCGAATGTCACCGTTGGGATGCTGCCTGAACGTTCTTGCCCTAATTGCCGCAGGGCATATGGCACCCGACGTCAGGCAGCAATCGATTTAAAAACAGCTCTTTACACCACGCTTATCACACTACACTTCAACTCGAGCGGCCTTGACCGCTTCCGGCGGGCCTGATCATTCACCAGCTGCCAAGCTCCAGTGCCCGTCGGCCCTTTACTGCTCGAGGGCATCATGGGTATCGCGGCGAATGAATTGTGTCAGTATGTGATCCGACCAACCCTGGTCTACCTGAATCGTCATTGCGAAAGTGCCGAAGCCCTGCTTCTGGGTATTGCGGCCAGCCAGTCGGCACTCGGCTCGGCCTTGCACGACCGACGCGGCCATGGCCTCTACCGCATCGGCGAAAGCCGCCATCAGGCGGTGTGGGACGACTTCCTCGCCCGTGACCCCGAACTGGCCAGCCTGGTGCGCGGCCTGGCGAGCCAGCACGCGTTCCTTGGCGGCCCGCACCTGGAGCTCACGGTGAACCTGCGCTACTCCACCGCCATCGCCTGGATGCTCATCGAGGCTCAGGCTTTGCCCCTGCCTGCCGTTGACGACTTGCTGGGCCAAGCGCGAATCTGGCGTCAGATCTTTCACCCGCAAGGCCGCCTGCGCGATTTCACCCAAGCGTGGGATTTGTGTATTGCTCAGAAAATTCCACAGGCATCTTGAGAAATAGCTCACAGCATTACCGGAAAAAAGGAATTTTGGTCGGATTGTCCTACAAAACCGCTCTATCTCCTGTGATTCAGCCTATAGCGCGGCGCGTGATTTGTTGGTAGCTTTTCGCCCCGGAGATCCCAAGGAGTTTCTAATAATGAAAAAAGCAATGCTCAAAACCTCCCTCGGCGTAGCCGTTGCCCTCGCTTCCAGCCAACTGTTCGCTGCCGGCTTCGCCCTCAACGAACAGAGCATCAGCGGCATGGGCACCGGTTTTGCGGGTCGCTCATCTTCTGCCGAAGACGCCAGCACCGTGTATGGCAACCCTGCCGGCATGTCGCGCCTGAAGCGCGAACAGGTCACCGTGGGTGGCGCAGCCGTCATCGCGAAATCCGATATCTCGGGGCCCGGGAGCAATTTCGGGGGGGAAACCGACGGAGACATGGTGCCTAACGTTGGCGTGCCGATGGGCTACTACGTGAAGCCGATCGACGACCACTGGAGTGTAGGTTTCGGCGTTTACGTGCCATACGGCTTGATCACCGATTACGGCAGCGATGACGCAGCCCGCTACTGGGGCAAGAAGAGCAAGGTCGAGGTGATTACCTTCCAGCCGACCGTCAGCTATGCCTTCAACGACAAGGTGTCGATCGGTTTCGGTCCCACCATCAACCACATCAAGGGCGAGCTCGGCTCGAACCTGGCCAGCAAGGCCTTCCTGGGCCCCACCGGTCCTGATGGCGAGGTCAAGATCAAAGGCGACGACACCGCTATCGGTTACAACATCGGTGTTCTCGTTCAAGCCACTGACCGTACCCGTCTGGGCCTGACTTATCATTCGATGGTCGACTACGAGCTCGAAGGCGATACGCGTGTTTCGTACCCCATTCCGCAGCTCGGTCTGAGTGGTAAATTCGACGCCAGCCTGAAGATCAAGACCCCTGAGTCCGTGGACTTCTCGGTCACCCACGAGCTCGATGACAACTGGACGCTGTATGCGGGTAGCACCTGGACTCGCTGGAGCCGCCTGGAAAACATCACCGTTGAGAACGAAGCACCGGCAGGCTATCCGCTGCAAACCATCACCGAAGAGCAGAACTGGCATGATACCTGGGCTCACGCCATTGGTGCCGCTTACAAGGTGAACAAGGAGTGGACCCTGCGTGCTGGCTTCTCGGTCGACCAGTCGCCTACCAACAACCACGACCGTTCGCCTCGCATTCCTACCGGTGATCGCAAAGCGGTCAGCTTTGGTGCTGGTTGGAGCCCGAACGATGACATGACCATTGATGTTGCCTATTCCTACCTGTGGGAAGAAGACACCAAGGTCAACAACCAACCGGGCTCGCTGACGGAAGCTGCCTTGAAGGGCAACTACCAGGCCAAGTACGAGAACAGTGCTCACGGTATCGGTGCTTCCCTGACCTACCGTTTCTGATTCGTACCTGCCGCATGAAAAAACCGCCCTCGTGGCGGTTTTTTCATGTCTGTGCTGGCAAGCATCTCGCAGGCAGCCTTGGTGCCTTTGCCTTTGCCTTTGCCTTTGCCTTTGCTTCTAAGCGCGCAAGTTCAGGCGCAGTAAATTGCGACTTCAGGAGGCCGAGTGGAGGTCTCCTGAAGTCGCAATCTGCGGCGCCTTGACTATCGCGCGCTTAGAAGCAAAAGCCGAAGCAAGAGCAGCAGTTAAGCGCTGCCCCCATCAAGGCTGCGATGCAATCGCCTTCTCGATTGCCGCCTTGAACGCAGGATCATCAGGCTTGGTCAGGCTGGAGAAGTTGCCGATCACCTTGCCCTTGCGATCCACCACGTACTTGTAGAAATTCCACTTCGGCGCACTGCTTTGCTTCGCCAGCTCCGCGAACAACGGAATCGCATCATTGCCCCTGACCGACTGCATCTTGGTCATGGTGAAGGTCACACCATAATTGGCATAACAGACCTTGGCAGTCTTCTCGGCATCGGCATCTTCCTGCTTGAAATCATTCGAAGGCACACCCAGCATTTCCAGGCCCTGCTCATGATATTCCTTGTAGGTCGCCTCAAGCCCCTCGAACTGCGGCGCAAAACCGCAATAGCTGGCCGTGTTGATCACTACCAGCGGCTTACCGGCAAAGCGCTGGCACAGATCGACCTGCCCCTTCCCACGCAACTCAGGCAAGCTGCCCTGCAACAACGCCGGGCAATCGGCAGCCCAGCTCGAAGTCGCCGCAAGCAAAGCCAGCAAAGGCATCGTCAACCAGTGTGTACGCATCGATGGTTTCTCCAGCAAGACAGTCCTTGAACTTGCAGGGTAGCGCTTAACAAACACCCATGCCCAGTTGCATCAACGCCAACCCACCCCGATGCCAACCCCACCACACCAACCCCAGGGCCAGTAGCGCAGCCGCCAGCAGCAGACCGCGGGCCAGGTAACGGTTCATGCGGCTTGCGCCTGCAGACGGGCCACCGGCCGTTCGCGCACCGGCCAGTTGAGCGCGGCAGCCAGCAGGCTGAGCAGGATCGAAATCTGCCAGACCAGGTCGTAATTGCCAGTCTGGTCATACACCACCCCCCCAAGCCAGCCGCCAAGGAAGGCGCCCAACTGGTGGAACAGAAACACGATGCCACCCAACATGGACAGGTTGCGTACACCAAACACCGTGGCCACTGTGCCATTGGTCAACGGCACGGTCGACAGCCACAGCAGCCCCATGGCAATGCCGAACAGATACGCACTGACCTCAGTCACCGGCGCCCACAAGAACAAGCCGATCACCACCGCCCGCAGCAGGTACAACGCGGTCAGCAGGCGCGGCTTGGACATCCGCCCACCCAGCCAGCCGGCAGTGTAGGTGCCGACGATGTTGAACAGCCCGACCAGCGCCAGCACCGTGGTGCCGGTGGTCGCCGGCAGATGCTGGTCGACCAGGTAAGCCGGCAGGTGCACACCGATGAACACCACCTGGAAACCACAGACGAAAAAGCCCAGGGCCAGCAGCCAGAAACCGGAATGCGAGCACGCCTCGCGCAAGGCCTGGCCAAGCGTCTGCTCGCCACCATGGCTCGGCAGCGGACGATCACGCAGCAGGCTTACGAACGGCACGATCAACGCGATCAGCAGCCCCAGCACCAGCAAGGCAGCCGACCAGCCCAGCCATTCGATCAGCCCGAGCGTGCCCGGCAGCATGGCGAACTGGCCAAACGAGCCGGCAGCACTGGCAATACCCATGGCCATGCTGCGCTTTTCTGCCGGCACAGCCCGGCCCACCACACCCAGGATGACCGAAAACGAGGTACCGGACAGGCCAATGCCAATCAGCAGGCCGGCACTGAGCGACAGCGACCAGGCCGAATCGGCCGTACTCATCAACAGCAGGCCAGCGGCATAGAGGATGCCGCCGATGATCACCACCCGAGCCGCGCCAAGACGATCGGCCAGCGCCCCGGCAAAGGGTTGGGCCAGGCCCCAGATGAGGTTCTGCAGGGCGATGGCGAAGGCGAATACCTCGCGCCCCCAACCAAAGTCGGCGCTCATCGGCGCCAGGAACAGGCCAAAGCCGTGCCGCACACCCAGTGACAGCGCCAGGATCAATGCTGCCCCCACCAGAACCCACCCGCTGGTTCGCCACACCGAAGTCATTGTCGTTATCTCCAGCACATCGCAAGGTTGTACGGGTATATACCCGCGCTCAATCGGAGTCGGTCAGGCCAGCCGTTCCAGCAAGCGCACCAACTCGTCACGCTGCCCTTCGCCCAAATGCTCCACCAACGACTGCTGGGCCTGCTCCCAGGCCGGATGGGCAAGCCGCAAGCGCGCCGCACCCGCCTCGGTCAGCAGCACCACGCGGTTGCGCTGGTCGTCACCGTCGATCAACGCCACCAGCCCTTCAGCCTCGAGCACCCGCAGGTTGCGGCCCAAGGTGCTGCGCTCCAGGCCCATGGCCTCGGCAAGGCTGGTGATGCTGGGGCGGTCGAGCCGCTGCAGATGGCGCAGAAGGGAAAACTGGGCAACGTTGATGTCGAAGCCGGCAAGGGCCTCGTCGTAATGTCGGCTCACCCTGCGGGCGGCACGACGCAGATGGGTGCAGATGCATTCACTGGTCAGCATGGATACGTGTATATACCCGCATGATGGATGTTGCAAGAAATTTCATGGATGTAAGGCCTGTCGAATAGGCTCGAACTCGGGCGTGGCGCGCCGTGGCAACAGGTCTGGGGCCCCCTCCTCGATGGCCTGCCAGTAGCGCCACGGCACCTTCGCCGAGCCCAGTTCGTAGTCCATCCCGTCCCAATTGTCTTCTCGAAAACTGTAGAACGCCCAGTGCAGCCGGTGACGTTGCAGCACCGAAAGCACATCCTCCAGGTATTGCCGACAGCCTGACAAGCGGCGCATGCAGCCAAATTCGCCAATCACCAGCCGTGAGCGCGGCACCTTCATCGCATCCGCCCATGCCAGTGGCTGGGCAAGGTAGTGTGCAACGCGCTCGCCGTCCCATTGCTGGCGCTCCCCGGCGAACTGCACCGGTCCGGGATAGGCATAAGGCTGCTTGCGCGTCATGTTGGGTGCACTCGTGGCGGCATAGGGTTCGTACATGTGCACGCTGTAGAGCACGCGCTCGTCCTGAAGCGCCGCCGGCCAGTAGCTGTACGCATCGGCGCTCGCATACCAACCGGCGTCGACCATGACCGGGGTATGCTCGTCCACTTCACGAATAGCCGCCAGCAATTGCCGGTAGAACGCAGGCAAGTCACGCGCGCTGCCTATCGCGTGTGCATACCACTGCTGCATGTCCCGGGCAGGCGCGTGTTCGGCGAGGCCGCCCTGTTTCTCGGGGGCCGGCTCGTTGATCAGGTTGTAGGCAGCAATGGCCGGGGGGTCTTTCAACTCACGGGCCAGGTCGCGCCAGAATGCGGCAGCCTGTGACCAGTAGCGTTTGTCCTGCCACAATCGGTCATCGAACTGGCCTTGGTTGTTCTGCGACCAGCGCATGCCTGGCAAGGACAGCGGCGCCACGACCACCTTCAGGCCGGCCTGATGGGCACGGTCAAGGGTGTCGCGCAGTCGTTTCAGATCTGTTTCAGGCAGGCCTTGGTAATGGTCGGCATCGCCGAGGAGAAAGTCGCGCCGTGCCGGCTGCCACTTGTCGTAGGAAAGCCGTACCCAGGTCGCACCATAACCACGCAAGGCCTCGAAGTAAGCCTGATCGGGCGGCAGGCGATTGAAGCTGTTGCCGCCGTGACGGGGGACATTCCAGAAATCGATGAGGTCGGCGGCGGTGGCCAGTGGAGCAAGTAACGCCAGCAAACTGGCAAGGATCCGATGACGCATGCAAGGCCTCCCTGGCCAGTTGAACGGAAGGCCGAGGATAACCGTGCATGGATGCCGGAAGTGAAACGGATGCATTACCGAAGATGACAGAGCGTGATGCAACAACACCGGCTCAATGGGTGAGCGCCAACCCCAGCAGAACCGTCAGTTCAAGCAGTTCCAGCAACGCCCCGGCGGTATCTCCGGTCATTCCGCCCAGGCGTTGACACATCAGCCGTCGCAACCAGCAGAACACCCCCAGGGCCAGCAGCATCGGCCAGACTGATCCCCAGCCGCCAACCAGCAGGCACGCCAGCAAGCTGGCCAGCAGCACCCAGCCGGCGGTACGCCTGGGCAGGTGCTCAGCCAAGGCCTGCCCCAGGCCATTCTTTCGGACGTAGGGCGTACTGAGGAACAAACCGAGCATCGCCGTCCGCCCTACCACAGGTGCCAGCACCAGCAACGCACCAGCGCCGCGCTCGAGCAGCACCCACAAGGCGCAGAACTTCAGCAGCAACACCAGCACCAGAGTCACCACGGCAATCGGCCCGCTGCGCGGGTCCTTCATGATCTGCAGCGTGCGCTCCCGGTCGCCGAACCCGCCGAGCCAGGCGTCGGCGCTGTCGGCCAGCCCGTCCAGGTGCAAGGCCCCGCTGAGCAGTACCCACAGCGTCAGCAGCAAGGCTGCCTGCAGCGGCGCAGGCGTGCCTTGCAGCAGGTGACTGGCCAGCCACAGCAGCAGGCCGAACAACAGTCCCACGACGGGGTAGTACAGCAACGAGCGCCCCATTTCCTGTGGCGCGGGCATGCCTGGCAGACTTACCGGCAGGCTGCTGAGAAATTGCAGGGCGATCCACAAGGGCAGCATCTCAGCTGACCTCCCGCAGCAGGTCGCCCGATAACTCCAGCTGCACCAGCGCCCCATGGCCAACCTCTACCTGCAGCAACTGCTCCCTGGGCAAACCGCGTGCTCGTGCCAACAGCAAACGCATGACACCGCCATGGGTGACGAGCAATACACGCTTGCCAGCGTGCTGCAGTCGCAACCGTTCGATACCCGCCAGGACACGCTCGGCGAAGGCACTGACCGGCTCGCCAGCGGGCGGCGTACAGGCATACGGGTCAGCCCAGAAGCGCCCCAGTTGGTCGGCTTGGGTTTCCATGATCTGCAGGGCGCTGCGCCCTTCCCACTCGCCGAAATGCAGCTCTTGCAGGGCAGGTTCATAGTGCACCGGCAAGCCCAGGCGCGCTCCCAGTTCGTCGGCAAAGCGTGCGCATCGTTGCAAGGGCGAGCTGACCAGCACGTGCCAAGGCCCTCCGGCGATCACGGCCTGGCGCATCTGCGCCCAGCCTTTTTCGGTCAGGGCGTCGTCGAGGCTGCCGCGCAGGCCGCCGCCGTGCTCGGTTTCACCATGGCGCAGCAGGTCGAGGATCATGCCGGGCGATCCGCCACCGCCGCTTCGGCGAAAGTCGCCATCTGCCCGTGCAGGGCACAGGCCAGCCGCAACAGCGGCACGGCGAGGGCCGCACCGCTACCCTCGCCCAGGCGCAAGCCCAACGCCAGCAGCGGCTCGGCGCGCAACGCAGCGAGCAAGGCCTTGTGCCCAGGTTCGGCGCCCTGGTGTGCGAACAGCAGCCAGTCACGGCATTGCGGATTGAGGCGCACCGCCACCAGCGCGGCGACACTGCAGATGAAACCGTCCACCAGCACCGCGATGCCCTGTTGCGCGCAGGCCAGGTAGGCGCCGGCCAACGCCGCGATCTCGAAGCCACCGACGCAGGCCAGGGCCTGTTGGGGCTGGTCGGCGCGCAAACCGTGCAACGCCAGGGCACGTTCGATCACCTGGGCCTTGTGCAATACGCCAGCGCTGTCCAGACCGGTGCCTGGGCCGCAGAGGTCACGCGCCGGGCAACCCAGCAGAATGCTGGCCAGGGCTGCGGCGGCCGTGGTGTTGCCGATGCCCATTTCACCGCCGATGAACAGCTGCGCACCCTTTTCGGCGGTGCGGCGGGCGCTGTCGCGGCCCGCCTGCAGGGCCGCCTGCAGCTGCTCATCCGTCATCGCTGGCTGACGGGCGAAGTTGCGCGTGCCGGCGCCCAGGCGCAAATGGCGAACGCCCGCCAGTTCCAGGTGCGGGTCGACCGTACCGAGGTCGATTACCTCGAGACTGGCCTGCAGCTGGCGAGCCAATACGCTGATCGCCGCCCCACCGCCCACGAAGTTGCGCAGCATCTGCCCGGTGACTGCCTGCGGGTAGGCCGAGATGCCCTCCTCGACCACGCCGTGGTCGCCGGCGAAGATCGTGATGGCGACCTGCTCCAGGGTCGGCCGCTCACATCCTTGCAACCCGGCCAGCGTCACCGCCAGGCCTTCCAGCTGGCCGAGCGAACCGGCAGGCTTGGTCAGTTGCTGCTGGCGGGCGCGAGCCTGCTGCATGGCGGCGTGGTCGAGCGGTTGGCAGGCATCGCGCCACCAGGGTTGGTTCATAGTGAAGGTCCTTTGAGCATGAGAGGCAGGCCAGCGACAGTCAGCACCACGCGCTGGCAGCGTTCGGCGACGTCCTGGTGCAGCCAGCCGGCCTGATCGACGTAGCGCCGGGTGAGTTCGCCCATGGGCACCACGCCCAGGCCGGTTTCGTTGCTGACCAGGATAAGCGTGCCTGGCAGCTGCGCCAGGCAGTCGAGCAGCGCATCGCGTTCTTGCGCCAGGCGTGGCTCGTCATCGAGCATCAGCAGGTTGGTCAGCCACAGGGTCAGGCAGTCCACCAGCAGGCAGCGCCCTTCGGCGGCTTCGGCGCGCAGCACGGCGGCCAGTGCCAGCGGCTCTTCGACCAGCGCCCAGTCGGCGGGTCGGCGTTGCCGATGCAGGCGCACCCGTTCGCTCATTTCGCCGTCCAGCGGCTGGCTGGTGGCGATGTAGGTCACCGGCAGGCCGCTGTCGCTCGCCAGTTGTTCGGCCAGGCGGCTCTTGCCCGAGCGGGCGCCGCCGAGGATCAGGTTGAGCATGTCAGGCCACTCCACACAATTGGCGCAGGCGGTCGGTATCCAGGTGCTGCTCGACCAGGTCGGCCAGGCGCTCGATATCGCGTTCGCGCAGAGCCTCGTAATCGATGGTCTGCACCGCTTCCAGCCCCGCCCAGCGCAACAGCGAAGCGCACGACTGGCTGCCTTCGAACAGGCCATGCAGATAGGTGGCGAGGATCTGGCCGTCGGCGCTGACGGCACCGTCGAGGCGGCCGTCGGCGAGCTGTACGGCGGGTCGTTCCAGCGCAGCGCCAGTGGTCACGCCGGCATGTATTTCATAACCCGCCACGGGCGAACCCTCCAGGCTCAAGGTGCCGGCCACGTTGCGCAGCTGCTTGTCGGCTTCGAGTATCGTGGCGTAATCGAGCAGCCCCAGCCCCGGGCTGGAGCCTGCCGGCCCTTCCAGGCCCAGTGGGTCGTGCACCTCGTGGCCTAGCATCTGCAGGCCGCCGCAAATGCCGATCAGCTTGCCGCCGTAGCGCAGGTGGCGGGAGATCGCCGTGTCCCAGCCGCGCTCGCGCAGTTGCGCCAGGTCGCCACGCACGCTCTTGGAGCCTGGCAGGATGATCAGGTCGGCCACCGGGATCGGCTGGCCAGGGCCGATGAACTGCAAGTCCACCTGCGGGTGCAGGCGCAGAGGGTCGAAATCGGTGTGGTTGCTGATACGCGGCAGCACCGGGACGATGACCTTGAGCACGCGATCATGCTTGCTGCCCTGGCGCACGTCGATGCCGTCCTCGGCCTCCAGGTGCAGGTCAATGACATAGGGCAGCACGCCCAGCACCGGTTTGCCCGTGCGCGCTTCCAGCCAGTCAAGGCCAGGCTGCAGCAGGGCTATGTCACCGCGAAAGCGGTTGATGACGAACCCCTTGACCCGCGCCTGTTCGCTGGGCGACAGCAAGTCCAAGGTACCGACCAGGTGGGCGAAGACGCCGCCGCGGTCGATGTCGGCGACCAGTATCACCGGGCAGTCGACTGCTTCGGCGAAGCCCATGTTGGCGATGTCGCCCGCGCGCAGGTTGATCTCGGCCGGCGAGCCCGCGCCTTCGACCATCACCACCGGATAGGCCGCTTCCAGGCGTCGATGCGAAGCCAGCACCGCCTGCATGGCGACGACCTTGTAGTCGTGGTAAGCCACGGCATTCATGCTGGTGACCGCGCGCCCATGGATGATCACCTGGGCGCCAGTGTCGCTGTTGGGCTTGAGCAGCACCGGGTTCATGTCGGTATGCGGCGCCAACCGGCAGGCCTGGGCCTGTACCGCCTGGGCGCGGCCGATCTCGCCACCGTCGGCAGTCACCGCGCTGTTGAGCGCCATGTTCTGGGGCTTGAACGGCACCACGCCGATGCCCTGGCGCAGCACCCAACGGCACAGGGCAGTGACCAGCGTGCTCTTGCCGGCATCGGAGGTGGTGCCTTGCACCATGAGAGTGGTCATGCCGTTTCCTTGTGATAAGCCGCCAACGCCTGGGCCAGGCGCTGTTCGTCCGCTTCGCAGGCAGGCAGGCCCAGGCGCACGGCAGCGGGCTGCTCGAACAGGCGGACCAGGATGCCGCGGCGGGCGAGAAAATCGTGAAGGAGCGCAGCGCGATCGCTGCGCACGTACTGGAACAGGTCACAGCCGCCGCTGGGGAGCAGGCCGTTGTTCTGCAGCAGCGCCGCCAACCGTTGGCTGGCCTGGGTGCAGCGCCGGATCTGTGCCTGATGGGCGGCTTGATCGGCGAAGCACGCCTGGGCCAGGACCCGGGTCGGGCCACTGACTGTCCACGGGCCGAGGTTCTCGGCCAGGCGCTGCAGCAACGGCCATTCGGCAGCCACGCAGCCCAGCCGTACACCCGCCAGGCCAAAGAACTTGCCGAACGAGCGCAGCACGATCAGGCCGGGGCGTTCGGCGCAGTCGACCACGCTGTGCTCCGGTGTGTTATCCATGAACGCTTCGTCGACCAGCAACCAGCCACGGCGCGCGGCCAGGCGGGCATGCCAGTGCAGCAGGCGTTCGCGGGGCACACGGTGGCCGGTCGGGTTGTTGGGGTTGACCAGCACCAGCACATCGAGGCTGTCGAGGGCCGCCTCGACCTGGGCCTCCTGCAGCTCGACCAGCGTGTGTCCGGCGCGTAGCCAAGCGTGCGGATGCTCGGCATAACACGGCGACAGCACGCCGACGCGACCGCGCGCGCGCAGGTGCGGCAGGGCCTGGATGGCCGCCTGGGAGCCGGCCACCGCCATCACTTGGCGGGCGCCGTAGTAAAGGCATGCTGCGGCTTCCAGGCCGTCGTCCGTTTCCGGCAGGCGCGCCCAGGCATCCACGGGAATCTCCGGGATCGGGTATGGCCAGGGGGCAATGCCGCTGGACAGGTCGAGCCAATGTTCGCGAGCAATGCCGTACTGCCGTATCGCCCGCAACAGGCGGCCACCGTGTTCAAGCATCGAGGTACGCTCCAAGGCAGATCAACAACAGCCACAACCACACGCCGCGCTGCACCAGACTGCAGCCACGTTCGATGGCATCGGCATCGGCCATCGGCCCCTCGCCCAGGCGCGGGCGCTCGTGCAGCTCGCCGTGATACACCGCCGGGCCACCGAGTTCGACCCCGAGGGCACCGGCCCCGGCAGCCATGACCGGGCCGGCATTGGGGCTGTCCCAAAGGGGCGCCTGGTTGCGCCAGCAGGCCAGCGCCAGGCGGGTCTTGCCGAGCAGCGCATAGGTCAGCGCCACCAGCCTGGCGGGAATATAGTTGAGCCCGTCGTCGATGCGTGCCGCGCACCAGCCGAAACGCTCGAAGCGCTCGTTGCGATAGCCCCACATGGCATCCAGGGTATTGCTCAGGCGATACAGCACGACCCCGGGTGCGCCGGCGACGATGAACCAGAACAACGCAGCGAACACCGCATCGCTGCCGTTCTCCAGCACCGACTCGGTAGCCGCCCGGGCCACGGCGGGCTCATCCAGCTCGCGGGTCTCGCGGCTGACCAGGTAGCCGACACGCCGCCTTGCCTCTTCCAGGTCGCCCTGGCGCAAGGCACTGGCCACCGGCAGCACGTGCTCGCCGAGGCTGCGCAGGCCCAGTGCGCAGTACAGCGCCAGCACCTCCACCAGCCAGCCGACATAGGGCAGCCAGGACAGAATCAGCGCGATCAGGGTCAAGGGCACCACGGCCAGGAACCAGGCACTCACGCCATGGCTGCGCCAGCCACGGCCACCGGCGTTCAGGCGCCGCTCCAGGTGCGATGCCAGGTTGCCAAAGCCCACCAGCGGGTGGCGTCGCCGGGGCTCGCCCAGCAAGGCATCCAGGGCCACGCCGGCCACGGTCAGCAAGGCCACGCTCATGGGCGCTCTCCCCATTGGTTTTCGTACAGCATTTCACTCAAGGGCCGTTCCTCGGCCCAATGCTCCAGGGCCAGCATCGGGGCCGGGTAGAACGCGGTCACCGGCCCCAGGCACAGCACCGCGACCGGCTTGGCCCCGGCGGGCATGCCCAGCAGCTCGGCCAGCGCCTGCGGGTCGAACAGCGATACCCAGCCCATGCCCAGCCCCTCGGCCCGCGCTGCCAGCCACAGGTTCTGGATGGCGCAGGCCAGCGAGGCCAGGTCCATCTCGGGCAGGGTGCGGCGGCCGAATACATGGGGTTCGCGATTGTCCATCAGGGCTGCCACCAACACTTCGGCGCAGTCGTCGATGCCTTCGACCTTGAGCTTCATGAAATCGTCGGAACGCTCACCCAGGGCCTCGGCCGTGCGCACCCGCTCCTGCTCGACCAATGCCTGGATGCGCTGGCGCAGCTCGCGCTGGCTGATGCGGATGAAGCGCCAGGGCTGCATCAGGCCGACGCTGGGCGCCTGGTGCGCGGCAGCCAGCAGGCGCCCCAGCAGCTCGGGGGCCACCGTGCCGCCAGCGAAGTGACGCATGTCGCGGCGCTCGCCGATGGCCCGGTAGATCGCGGCGCGCTCGGCGTCGCTGAAAGCGTGTTCGCTCATGGTTGCAGCAGCGCCGCCGTCGCCTCGGGGTTGGAGGGGAAATAGAAGTGCACGTAAGAGGCCGTCAAGCGGCCCAGGCGATAGACCGCTTCGTTGCCGCGCCCACCATTGGGGCTCAGGCCGCGGGCGATCGGCTGCAGTTCGGTGCTGGTCAGCGAGTGATGGTAGGTGTGCCCGCGCAGGGTACCCTCCGGTAACTCCACCGCTTGCAACGCCAAGGCTGCCAGGCGCTTCTGCATGGTCGCTTCGCCCGCCAGCAGGCCGAGCAGTTCGGCGCGTTCGCCCGCCACATCGGTCAAGGCATCGAGCAGGTAAAGCATGCCGCCGCACTCGGCCAGCAGCGGTTTGCCTGCGCCATGGTGGGCGCGGATCGCCTCGCACATCGGCGTGTTGGCAGCCAGCGCGTGGTGATGCAGTTCAGGGTAGCCACCCGGCAGGTAAAGGCTGTCGACCTCGGGCAGTTCCCGGTCGTGCAGCGGCGAGAAGAACGTCAGTTGCGCACCAAGCTGGCGCAGCAAGTCAAGGTTGGCGCCATAGGTAAAGGCGAAGGCCTCGTCGCGGGCTACACCGACGCGTACACCGGCCAACGCTGCAGCGCACGCTTGCGGCTCAGGCTCGGCGAACGTCACCGGCGGTGGCAAGGTGGCGTCGCAGCTCGCACCCAAGGCTTCGGCGGCGGCATCCAGGCGTGCATCCAGGTCGTTGAGTTCGCTGGCCTGAACCAGGCCCAGGTGGCGGCTGGGCAACTCGATGCCGCGCTCGCGGGAAAGGCCGCCATACCAGCGCAGGCCCTCGGTCAGGCTGCCTTCGAGGAGCTGCGCGTGGCGCAGACTGCCGACCCGGTTGGCCAGCACCCCGGCGAATGGCAGGTCGGCCTGGTAACGCGCCAGGCCCAGGGCCAGGGCGCCAAAGGTCTGGGCCATGGCCGTGCCATCGATCACGGCCAGCACCGGCACGCCGAAATGACGGGCCAGGTCGGCGCTCGACGGCGTTCCGTCGAACAGCCCCATCACCCCTTCGATGAGAATCAGGTCGGCCTCGCCGGCCGCCTCCCACAGCAGGCGACGGCTTTCCCGGGCGCCGATCATCCACAGGTCCAGCTGGTACACCGGCGCACCGCTGGCCCGTTCGAGGATCATCGGGTCGAGAAAGTCCGGCCCGCACTTGAACACCCGCACCTTGCGTCCAAGGTTGCGGTGCAGGCGCGCCAAGGCGGCGGTGACAGTAGTCTTGCCCTGCCCGGAGGCTGGCGCCGCGATCAATACGGCCGGGCAATGGCGGGCTTGGCTCACAGTTCCACGCCCTTCTGCGCACGGATACCGGCCTGGAAGGCGTGCTTGAGCATGCCCATCTCGGTGACGGTATCGGCCAGCTCGATCATCTCGGGCTTGGCGGCGCGGCCGGTGACGATCACGTGCTGCATCGGTGGCCGGGCCTGGATGTCGCCGAGCACCTGGTCGAGGTCGAGGTAGCCGTGCTTGAGGGCGATGTTCAGTTCGTCGAGCACCACGAATTGCACGGACGGGTCCTGCAGCAACTGGCGCGAGACGGCCCAGGCCGCTTCGGCGGCGGCGATGTCGCGTTGGCGGTCCTGGGTTTCCCAGGTGAAGCCTTCGCCCATCACGTGGTAGCGCACCTGCTCGGGAAAGCGCCGGAAGAACAGTTCTTCACCGGTGCTGTTGCGGCCCTTGATGAACTGCACCACGCCGCACTGCATGCCATGGCCCAGGGCACGGGCGAGCATGCCGAAAGCCGAGCTGCTCTTGCCCTTGCCGTTGCCGGTCAGCACCAGCAGCAGGCCGCATTCGTTAGGGGAATTGGCAATGCGCTCGTCGATGATCGCCTTCTTGCGCTGCATGCGCGCCAGGTGGCGTTCGTCGCGGTCGGTGGGTTCGCTCATCAGGTTTCTCCGCAGGCTGGCGCCACGCAAGCGGCGGCGACAGGTCGATAGACAGGCAGACGGAGAACGCGCAGGAGCCGTGGCCGGACGCCACAGTGCACCGCGCATCACCCTCCGTGATGCCGTTGGCAGTGACAGGCCGGTCTCCGGGCTCGTGAGCGGGCCTTGGCCCAAGCCTGCGCGCCTTCCCGGATGCTGGCATCCAGTGGCCCTGCGCGGCTTGCTACTCACCTACCGTTGCGGGGGCAGCGCCGGAATCGCGCCTTGTTGGCGCCCACCGGCTTCCCAGTTTCACCCTGCCCAGTCGGGGCTGGCAGGGCACCTGAAACACGCCGCGAAGGTTAGAGGGTTGCACCGGGAGCGTCAATGAAGAAGGCCGAAAAGCCCGGCCTCCTCAGGGGGTGAATCAGAGCGGGAAGAACCGCCCCGCCAGCGCTTCGCTCTTTATACGGGCCAGGTACTGCGCCCTGTCGAACACCTCACCGGTACGCAGGTCGTAGACTGGGCCGCTGGTCGGCTTGCTGACCTCGCTCAAGGTGACATGGACGAACTGGAAGTCATCACCCTTGACCTGCACGAGCTTGTTTATGCGCCAGTAGTGCCCGGGCTGGAACAACGTCTCGGCTTCATCCGAGGTTATCGAGAGTGCAGCGATCGGCGTGCCCCCGCTGTACTGCTTTGCCGGCAACTCGAACACTACCGAGGTATCATCGAACAGCCCCTCCCTGCCCAGGGTTGACAGCTGGTCCTTGTCGGCAGCGAACTCACGAATGATGTAGGGGTTTTCCGTGAAGGAAGTCATATCGGTGTTGACCAGCACGTCACCCACCTTCAATGCCTGATTGCGAAAATGCGCGCCGCTGGTGCCGCGCCCACCAAACCCACCTCGATAGAGCGGCACTTCATCGCTGCTGGGCAGGCCATCCAGGGTCTCGCAGAGCAACTCCAGGTATGCGTCGTCGTCCATGAATCGAATGACATGACGCCCCTCGCGCAGCAGGGTGTTGGCTTGTGTACCTTCATCGGTGTAAAGCCGCAAGACATCGCTGGCATAGCCGCCGTCCTCCTGATAGACATAGGCTCGACTGCCGTTGTCATCGACATAGCCGATGTCATGCTCGTCCATGAGCAGATCCTCCCCTTCCGCCACTGCAGGAATGTCCCAGTCATCCAGCAACCGACGCTGGCGCTCCAAGGCCAGCTCCGAGGTCTGCTCCTTGCGTGCTGCATCCGTAGACATGTACTCGTCCCAGAATGCCGAGCGCTCGCTGCTCATCGAAAGGCTGGGCTGCGGAGGATTGCCCCCTTTGAGCCCCGGCGTGGACAGCAATTCCCAGTCCCCTCCGGCGTTTTGGCGGATGGGGCGCAGCGGTGCGAATGCGAAGGGGTTGTCTGGCGGCACGATCAACCAGCTCGACAACTCGGTGCTGTAGCGCACGCGGTACGGCATGCCGCCCAGCTCCACCCAGCAGGCACCCTCGGCGTCGATACGGATGCCTTGTAGCGAGCCGGTCCCAGGCTGCATGCCCTCGAGCTCGGCGTTGGCCTCGACCGCCTGCAGTTCGACCGAAGCATTCCCCGCAACCTGCCACTGCTGCAACGAGGCTTCCAGTTCGTGAAAAGGCGCGCGATAGGCCAACAAGGCGAAACTTGAGCGAAAACTCAGGTCCACAAGGTTCAGCGCGGCAAACAGGGTATCCATCACTGCCTCGCGCAAGGCTGCCTTGCGTTGGCTCGCGCGGGAGGCATGCACGGCCTGGTCGATGTCCAGGCCAACCCGGATCAGACTCGCACCGAGCAGCAGCAACGATAGGGGCCACCCCAGGGGCGCCATGACGCCGAACACCTTGAGAAAAGCGCCCAGATACCCTTTGAGCATGGCTTCGCGCAGCTGCTTGTTGTCCATCATGCGGGCGGCATCGCGCTGCATCTGGCGCTTGGCGACTTCGCCGAAATGACTGAACAGATCGCCGCGAACACGTACGCGCAGCGGCGCAAGCCGTTGCAGGGCATCCAGTCCCGTCGCACTGCCTGCGACCCTCTGGAACAAACCACGCACTTCCTGCACGTGCTCCGGGTCGCGGTTATCTACACTGGCCGCGTTGACATAAAGGGCCAATGCCTGCGGCTGACGCATCTCATCGCGCAACCACAGCCCCATTGCCTCGGCCGAGGCAAACCCACGCATCGCCTCGCTGGCCCAGGGCCTGAACAGCACGACCGGGCCCTCACTGGCGCCGAGCACGTACAGGAACGGTGCCTGATCCTCTCTCCACGCTAGCCGCCCCACTTGCAGCGTGCCGGCAGCGCTGCCCTGGCGCAGCAGCTCAAGCGTTGGAGGGCATTCAAGTGATCGCAGTTCGGCGCAGACCATACCGCGCAGGCCAACAGCATCGGCCTGGGTGATATGCCCGGCCTCCAGGGCCCTGGCGCATTGCCCCAGCCAGTTGACCTTGGCGACGACGCAAAAATCATCGCCGCGAACATCCCAAAAAGCACTGACCTTGCGCCGGTACAACTCGGCGAAATCCAAAGCCCAGAAATCCTTCTGTACGTCGCGAGCCAGCATCGGCACTTCATTGCGCTCGTCATAGAAGGCTACCTGCGGGCCCTGTCGATAGAAGCCACCGTAGACATCCAGTTCATCGCTGGCGTCCTGAAAGCCCAGGTCGAAACGACTCAGCATCAGCTCAGGGAAGCGCATCGACTTGCCCGATGGGCCACTGTGCTGCCAGCCGGTGAAACTGCGGCTGCTGGAAGAGGCGTCATTGAACTGATGCCACCAGACCTGCCGAGGATCCCAACGCCGCCGAGTATGCTTGAACAGAATCTGCCGGGCCTGGTCGAGTGCCAAGGCTTGGGGATCTGGGTACTCGTCCAGCACCTGATCCACCAGCCGGGCGAGCGGTCGCCCGGCCTGGAGCATTTGCAGCGTGCGCTGCATGAGCACGTTGTAGTCGTTCATGGTCGTTCCTGACTGTTTTCAAGGAACGGCCATGCTCGGCCAGACATCGGTTGGCTGGTGGTGCAAGGATAGGCATAGGGATACGCCTTGACCTGAACCTCCTTCGCCCGCAGGGTTCTGAATACTCAAGCACCATCGTCGGAGGTCAGCGCACATGAGCCGCACAAGGTTTGTCTTACCTTTGATACTGGGCGCATGCCTGACAGGTTGTGGCGACACCGCCCACCTGGAGGTAATCGACGGCACAGGCCCTGCGCCGCAGTTGCCCGCCCCTGACAAGACGCTGATCCCGACCGTCAACATCGCCCCCGCCATCGGCTGGCCGAAGGGGCGCAAACCCATGGCGGCAACAGGCACCCAGGTCACCGCTTTCGCCGACGGGCTCGATCATCCTCGCTGGCTGTACGTATTGCCCAATGGCGACGTGCTGGTGGCCGAAACCAACGCCCCGCCCAAGCCGGAAGACGGCAAGGGCATCCGTGGCTGGGTCATGGGCAAGGCGATGAAGCGTGCAGGCGCGGCCGTGCCCAGCCCCAACCGCATAACCCTGCTGCGCGATGCCGACCACGACGGTGTCGCGGAAATGCGCAGTACCTTCATCGAAGGCCTCAATTCCCCCTTTGGCATGGCGCTGGTGGGCAAGGATTTCTATGTTGCCGATACCGATCGGTTGCTGCGCTTTCACTACGAACCGGGCGCCATGCAGATCCGCGAGCAAGGCCTGAAGGTCATCGATCTGCCGGGTGGCCCGCTCAACCACCACTGGACCAAGAATGTGATCGCCAACCCTGCCGGCACCAAGCTGTACGTCACCGTCGGGTCGAACAGCAACGTCGGTGAGAACGGCATGGATCAGGAGCAAGGACGTGCAGCGATCTGGGAAGTGGACCCGGCCAGCGGCCAGCACCGGATCTATGCCTCAGGGCTGCGCAACCCCAATGGTTTGGCCTGGGAGCCCCGCAGCGGCGCCTTGTGGACGGCAGTCAACGAACGCGACGAGATCGGCAGCGACCTGGTGCCTGACTACATCACATCGGTCAAGGACGGTGGTTTCTATGGCTGGCCGTACAGCTACTACGGGCAGCACGTGGACGAGCGGGTAAAACCTCAGGATCCGCAAAAGGTCGCGCAGGCCCTGGCGCCGGACTATGCCGTGGGTCCGCACACCGCGTCACTGGGGCTGATGTTCATCGAGCCGGGGGTGCTGCCATCGCCCTTTGCGCAAGGCGCGATCATTGGCCAGCATGGGTCGTGGAATCGCAAGCCGCACAGTGGCTACAAGGTGATCTTCGTGCCGTTCGACAGCGCCGGGAAGCCGGCAGGCAAACCGCAGGATCTGCTGAGCGGATTCCTCGACGACCAGGGCAAGGCGATGGGGCGGCCGGTCGGGGTGGCCAGCGATCAGCACGGTGGCGTGCTGGTGGCTGATGATGTGGGCAATGTGGTCTGGCGGGTGAGCAAAGTGAGATAGCCACCCGCTGCGCTCAAGGGTTCTGTGCCAAGTGCCCCGGTGGAATCACCCGCTTGGCTTGCAGGTAGGCCTTGGCCCAGTAGCTGTTGGACAGGTAGTCCAGACGCACCGTGCCACCTGCGGAAGGCGCATGCACGAAGCGCCCCTCACCCACGTAGATGCCCGCATGGCTGACCTGCGAACCGCCACCGGTAGCGAAAAACACCAGATCGCCCGATTGCAGCGCATTGGAAGCAACGGTGGGCGCGCGCATGACGATCATCTCGCGGGTGGTGCGCGGCAGGCTGATGGCAGCGGCATCGCGGTAGACATAGCCGATCAGACCACTGCAATCGAAACCTGAATCGGGCGTATTGCCGCCCCAGCGATAAGGGGTGCCCACCAGGCCAATGGCGCGGATGAGCACGTCATCGGCTATCGGCGAGGCGGCGGCAGGGGCGTAGGTGACCTGTGGCTTGGCCACGGGAGCCGGTGCCGGGGTACGGCTGGAGCAGGCAGCGAGCAATGCCACCAGGGAAAAGAATGCGAAGCGCGCCATTATCGCCATGGCCAGAACATCCTGTCTGAGACCGCAGGGCCGCAGCCGAAAAGAGTTGAGAATTTAGATTAGACGCTTTTTGTAACCGCACACGGCGGCGAGCTTTTAAGCATCGCCGCCGTGGCAGGATATAGCATTTTGATATCAGTTGCGCGCGATATTGCTGGTCGGCGCCATGGCCAAGGCACGCTTGGCTTCGATGAAGGTCTTGCTCCAGTAGCGGTCACCGAGGCTGTCGATGCGCACGCCACCGCTGCGGCGGCTGCTGGAGTGGATGAACTGGTTGTCACCCAGGTAGATGCCGGCGTGGCTGACGCGGCCGCGACCATTGGTGCTGAAGAACAGCAGGTCACCTGGCTTGAGCTTGTTGCGGGCCACCTTCGGTGCATCGACATTGATCATTTCGCGGGTCGAACGCGGGAGGTTCATGCCGGCTTCTTCGCGGAACAGGTAGCCGATGAAACCGCTGCAGTCAAAGCCAGCCTCGGTGGTGCCACCGAAGCGGTAGCGGGTACCGATCAGCGACATGCCGCGTTCGAGGATGCTGTCAGCCAGGGCCGGCAACTGGTATGGCTTGCTGCTGGAGAAGGCCTCCAGGTCATCTTCGGTTGCCTGGATCTCCTCACCGAACACCGACGAAGGTGAAGCCTTGGCATTGATCGCAGCCTGGCTGGCGATCGGGGTGTGATCCTGGGGCTGGGAAACCGGGTCTTGGGCCGCGCAGCCAAAAAGCAGGGTCACGAGTGCGAGTGGCACGAGGGGTGCAAAGCGCTTGAGCATGGGCACGACCGTGTCTGTAATCCTTTAGAAGGGGGGGAAACTATGCCTTCTATCGGGCCCATTTGCAAATTTTATCGACAAACATGTGACTTTTTTGTTTTCGGTCCGCAGCCCAGCAACCACGCGGCTTACCAGCCGAGGGTTTCCTTCAGGAACGGGATCGTCAGCTTGCGTTGAGCTTGCAGCGAGGCCTGATCGAGACGCTCGAGCAGGTCGAACAGCGCGCTCATGCTGCGCGTGCCGCGGGTGAGGATGAAGTGGCCGACCTCATCGGTGAGGTGCAGGCCACGGCGTGAAGCCCGCAATTGCAGGGCACGCAGCTTGTCTTCGTCGGACAATCCGCGCATCTGGAACACCAGCGCCAGGGTCAGTCGCGACTTGAGGTCCGGCAGCTTGATCGGCAGTTCGCGGGGCGACGCCGATGCCGCCAGCAGCAGGCGCCGGCCGCTGTCACGCAGGCGATTGAACAGGTGGAACATGGCCTCTTCCCAGTCCGCCTTGCCGGCGATCACGTGCAGGTCATCGATGCACACCAGTTCGTATTGCGCCAGGTAGTCGAGCAGCTCCACGCCGCGGTCGAGCAATTGCGCCAACGGCAGGTACACGGCCGGTTCACCGCGCTGCTGGAAACGGTGGGTGGCGGCCTGCAACAGGTGGCTGCGGCCGACCCCTTGCTTGCCCCACAGGTAGATGAGGCTTTCGGTCCAGCCGGCGTCGGCCTCGCATAGCCGCTCGACATAGCCCAATGCCGCGGCATTGGCGCCCGGATAGTAGTTGATGAAGGTGGCGTCATCGCGCAGACGCACACCCAGGGGCAACTGGATCGGTGGTTTCATGCTGGCGGGCGGTCGCGAGGACCACAGGGGGCCTTAAATGAACGGTGTGCAAAGTCTATACCCGCAGCGCGGGGGGCACAATCGCCCAGGCAAATAGCACAAGCAAAATCAAAGGGTTGCGGTGGATGGTGCGGGTTTGCAAGCCAATCGCCGGCAAGCCGGCTCCCACAAGGAGCTCTCCGCTGTACCTGTGGCAGCCGGCTTGCCGGCGATTGGGCCGCGACGCGGCCCCCGCCGTCACAGCTCCGGATCGACGTCGCCGGCATACATGTCCGACTCCTTGTACAGGTCATGCACATGCCGCAACAGCACCATGATCACCGCCGCCACCGGCAATGCCAGCAACACACCGGTGAACCCGAACAGTTCCCCGCCGGCGAGAATGGCAAAGATCACCGCCACCGGATGCAGGCCGATCCGGTCGCCGACCAGCAGCGGGGTCAGGACCATGCCTTCCAGTGCCTGTCCGACCATGAACACGGCGACGATACCCAGCATCGGATACAGGTCGCCGCCAAACTGGAACAGCCCGGCAACCAGCGCCGCACCGATACCGATGATGAAGCCCATGTAAGGCACAATGGCTGCAAGACCCGCCAGCATGCCGATCAGCAGCCCCAGCTCCAGCCCCACCAGCATCAGGCCCGCGGAATAGATGACGCCAAGGCCGACCATCACCATCAACTGGCCACGCACGAACGCCCCCAGCACTTCATGGCACTCGCCGGCGAGCCCGACCACCTGCGACTCACGCTGACGCGGGAGCAAACTGCGCAACTTGGCCATCATCAGATCCCAGTCGCGCAGCAGGTAGAAGCCCACTACCGGGATCAGTACCAGGTTGGCCAGCCAGGCCATCAGCGCCAGACTCGATGCGGTGGCCTGGGACAGCACCACACCGACGATGTCGGTGGTCTGGCCCATGTGTTCGCCGATGGCGGCCTTGATCTTGTCGAACTTCCAGAACCCGTCAGCCAGGCCCAGGCGGTGCTGCACCCAGGGCAGCGCCTCATGCTGCAGCCAGTCGAGCATCTGCGGCGCCAGCTCGTAGAGGCGAATCAGCTGTTTGGCCAGCATGGGTACCAACACCAGCAGCAAGGCCAACAGGATCAGGGTGAACAGGCTGAATACCACCACCACGCCCCAGGTGCGTGACAGCCCCAGGCGCTCCAGGCGATCGACCAGTGGGTCGGCAAGGTACGCAAGCAGGATGCCTATGAGAAACGGTGAAAGAATGTTGTGCAGGCTATAAAGCAGCACGGCAATCAGCAGGGCCGCGCCCAGCCAGATCCAACGACGGGTATCGAGCATGTTCGCCACTCCTTACCAGCGGAAGCGCAAGCCGTCGAACGGCTTGGCTACAGGTTGGGCGGTGGCAGGCTGCCCCGTCGCGGGCGTCGCCGGAGCGACAGGAGCGACAGGCGCTTGATCGGCTGGGACTTCCTGCAACTTGGCAAGCCCCAACTGCGCGCGCAACTGCTCGCGGTCGGCGGTGACGCCATAGGTCAGGGTCTTGCCATCCGCCAACTGCAGGCGCGGGCCATAAGGCTCGAGCACACGGCCCAGTTCGGCGTAACGCTGCAGGTTCATGCCCTGTACCTGCAACTGCAACTGACTGCTGGCGCCAGGGCGGGTCACGTAGCGCGGTGCCAGGCGGCTGCTGACGGCCAGCATCACGGCATCGGCCAAGGCGGCCTGGTCTGCACCCTCGGCATCGCCTTGCTCGTGCTGCTTGCCCAACCACAGCTGCCACTTGCCTTGCCACTTGCCGTCGGCTTCCTGGGCGTGCACGGCCAGCAGGGCGTCGGCGCCGTAACGCTCGGCGGCTTGACGCAGCGGTGCAGGATCGCTGCCCTCCAGCTGCTTGGCGTTGGCCACCAGCTGTTCCTGGAGGTCCGCCAGCGGCAGGCGCAGTGGCAGGCCACGGTGCTGGGCGGCACGGCGCAGGGGCTGGGCGCTGGCCTGCCCATCGCCCACCAGGCTGCTGCCCTCGGCATTGTCGTTCAGCCACCAGCCAAGGATCGACGGCCGGTTGCTCCCCCATAACGCCAGCCCGGCCTTGCGCAAGGCCCGCTCGGTGCTGCCCGGGTCGAACTCGACCATCACCGTTTCGGGCGGCCCCGCTTCGCTGCCGACCTGGTTGATGATTTGCTGCGGGTCCTTGCGCAGCTCGGCCAACGCCGGGCTCTGCGCCGCCTTGGGGTCGCCGGTCAGGCGCAGCACCAGGGTATCGAGGGCTTTGACGGTGGCGGCGGCGCGGGCTTCGGCGCCCTGCCCCTCCACCGGCTCACGCACCTGGTAGAGGCCGGAGACGTTTTCGGCCTGGGCGGCAAAGCTGGCAATGACGAGGCAACCCGCTGCCAGATAGTTGAGAAGTCGCATGCAGGATTCCTGTCCAGATAACACGGAGCAACGTGAGCGTAGCGCAGGGTGGGACCGTTGCTGAAGACAAAGTGCTCCCTTTACGTTATATAGCCTGTCACAAACCCTGCGGTGCCGGTTAGGCCGAGCGCCGCCCACGCGGCGCATCGCGAGCTGCGCTCGCTCCTACGTTTGTTTCGGACCAATTCTGCCTGTTGGATTGGCGCGCGAACGCCTTTGGGCACGGCTCGACATCGCGTCGTACAAACCAGGCGGTTGCGCGCCTGTCACA
>NZ_BBIV01000017.1 GCF_000730665.1 Pseudomonas plecoglossicida NBRC 103162 = DSM 15088 | reverse complement strand
ACAGGTACTCATTGTGGATATCCTTTTGTGGGAGCCGGCTTGCCGGCGATGAGGCCGGTACAGGCAAACTTGCCCACCGAATCTGTTCGCCAACATGTGGATAAAGTGTTTACCCATCGCTGTATCCGTTGCTTGACAAGGCTTGCAAGGATTTGATCAAAAATTGATCAGCGTCTCCGGAAGCATTTGCCCAATCCCGCAGACAAAGCCAGCCCAGGTTTCCCACAATCGCTGTTAGCCGGTCTGTGGATAATATGTTTGGCGAAGCCTGCAAGTAGCGTATTCTCTGGCCTGTAAGAACATGATCAAATATTGATCAATGCGGCCTAAATCTCTCCCAGATCAGTATTTTCAGTGACTTGCGCTGTTATCCACAGTCATTTTCCTCGCTCCCCGATATCTGCACACAAAATCTGTTGGCCCTTCTGTGGACAAGGTGTTCGGTAAACCCTGAAGGCAGCGTGCTAGTTGGCTTTCAGAGGTTCGATCATTAAATGACCAGCTCGTGTCTGCAGAAGCGCTGCATCACTGTCCACAAGGCCTGTCGATAATTCTGTGGATAAGCTGTGCCGAAGCTCTGCATGACAATGTAAAACGCCACGGCTGACGAATCAGCCGTGGCGTTTTCAGTGCTGGCGGAGGGTTACTGCGCTTTCACTTCCTTGAGGTACGGCGCAGGCTCTGCGCCGAGGTTCTCGAGCACGCGCTGGCTGTACCAGTCGATGAAGTTGACCACGCCGAACTCGTAGGTTTTCGAGTATGGCCCAGGCTGATAGGCGGTGGAGTTGATCCCGCGCTGGTTCTCTTCGGCCA
This sequence comes from Pseudomonas plecoglossicida NBRC 103162 = DSM 15088, assembly GCF_000730665.1. GTDB lineage: Bacteria > Pseudomonadota > Gammaproteobacteria > Pseudomonadales > Pseudomonadaceae > Aquipseudomonas > Aquipseudomonas plecoglossicida. Next base: position 146,240 of record NZ_BBIV01000017.1, on the reverse strand, counting down.
GGCGACGGTCCTGGTCGTTGGTGGCGTCCCACACCTTGCGCATGCGCTCCGGGTCGTAGTCGACGCCTTCCACGGCATCCTTGTGCACCAGCCACTTGGTGGTGACCATGGTCTCCTGCGCGCTGATCGGCCACACGGTGAAGACGATCATGTGGTCACCCATGCAGTGGTTCCACGAATGTGGCAGGTGCAGGATGCGCATCGAGCCCAGGTCCGGGTTCTTGATGCGGCCCATCAGCTTCTGGCAGGCCTGCTTGCCGTCCATGGTCATCGACACGGTGCCCTTGAGCAGCGGCATGCGCACGATGCGGTTACGCAGGCCGTGGCTCTTGTGCAGGTACGGGATCTTCTCGGCTTCCCAGGCGGCGGCGGAAGCGGCCACGTGGTCCTTGAATTCCTGGCTGGCGCGCGGGTCGTTGGTGTCGTCCCACTCCAGCAGGGTTTGCAGCAGCTCCGGGTGCGAACCGCTGCAGTGGTAGCACTCGCGGTTGTTTTCCAGCACCAGCTTCCAGTTGGCCTTCTCCATCAAGGTGGTCTGCACCGCCACCTTGGTGTTCTCCATGTCGTACGGTTCCATGTAGTGTTCCAGGGTAGCCAGGAACTCGTCGATGGCAGGTGGATTTTCCGACAGGCTGATGAAGATGTAACCACCGGCGACCTTCACGTTCACCGGCTTCAGGCCGTATTCCTTCATGTCGAAGTCGGCGCCCATTTCGGTGCCCGCAAACAGCAGGCGGCCGTCCAGTTCATACGTCCACTGGTGGTAGTGGCAGACCAGCTTGGCCACTTTGCCCTTGTCGCTGACGCACAAGCGCGAACCGCGGTGGCGGCAGACGTTGTGGAAGGCGTGCACCTTGCCTTCGGCGCCACGCACCACCAGGATCGGGTTGTTGCCGATCTGCAGGGTGATGTAGTTGCCCTTCGCCGGGATCTCGCAGGTCATGCCCGCAATCAGCCATTCCTTCTGGAAGATCTCCTGCATGTCGATCTGGAACAGACGCTCGTCGGTGTAGAACGGCTGGGGCAGCGAGTAGGTGCGCTCGCGGGTCTGCAGCATCTCGGCGGTGGCCTTGCGTGCAGGTTCCAGTGGATCGCCCAGGCTCAGGGTTGCGGTGACGTCCATCGTGTATTCCTCGGGGCCGTGTGCGGCCGGCAAAAGGTGGCTAATCGTTGTTGTGGTGCCGCAAGGCTGGCTGTTGCAAGACAGCAGCTTCTTTTGCCGTGGAGTGTGCGTCCGAAGGCGGCGCGAACCGTATCCATGGGCGACATGGCCGATTTGAATTACGACGCGCCAGCCCTTGTATCACGGGGCTGGTCGCGATAAGCACGCCGATGTCGCAGGCAGGAATGTACGTCGCGTTCAGCTTGCGCATTATCCCAGCCATAAAAAGGCCAATTGTCGGCCGCTGGAGAAGAACATGTCCGATACCTTCCTCAATCCGGTCACCACCCAGACCTGGGCCAACGGCCGCCACATCGTGCGCTGCGTCAAGGTCATCCAGGAGACCTGGGACGTGCGCACCTTCTGCTTCATGGCCGACCAGCCGATCATGTTCTTCTTCAAGCCAGGGCAGTTCGTCACCCTGGAGCTGGAGATCGAAGGCAAGCCGGTGATGCGCTCGTACACCATCTCCAGTTCGCCGTCGGTGCCCTACAGCTTCTCGATCACCGTCAAGCGCGTGCCGGGCGGGCTGGTGTCCAACTTCCTCCACGACACCATGCATGAAGGCGCCGAGCTGCCGGTGCACGGCCCGGTGGGGCTGTTCAACGCCATCGATTTCCCGGCGGGCAAGGTGCTGTACCTCTCCGGCGGCGTCGGTATCACCCCGGTGATGTCCATGGCGCGCTGGTTCTACGACACCAATGCCAATGTCGACATGGTCTTCGTGCACAGCGCCCGGTCGCCGAAGGACATCATCTACCACCGCGAGCTGGAGCAGATGGCTTCGCGTATTCCCAACTTCAGCCTGCACATCATTTGCGAGAGGCACGGCCTGGGTGAACCCTGGGCGGGCTACCGCGGCTACCTGAACCAGCGGCTGATGGAGCTGATCGCGCCCGACTACATGGAACGCACGGTGTTCTGCTGCGGCCCGACGCCGTACATGACGGCGGTCAAGCGCATGCTCGAAGCGGTCGGTTTCGACATGAAGAACTACCACGAGGAGTCGTTTGGCGCGACCCCGCCGGAAGCCAAGGCCGACGCCGTGGAGCATGCCGAGCAGGCCGCCGACGCGCCGGAACTGGATGTGTCGGACTTGAACCTGGTGGAGTTCATCGGCAGCGAGAAGAGCATCCGCATTGCCCCGGGTGAGACCGTGCATGCGGCGGCGGCGAAGGTCGGACTGATGATTCCGAAGGCCTGCGGCATGGGCATTTGCGGTACCTGCAAGGTGCTCAAGCTGGGGGGGGAGGTGGAGATGGAGCACAACGGCGGGATTACCGAGGAAGATGAAGCCGAGGGTTACATCCTGTCGTGCTGCTCCGTGCCCAAAGGGGATGTGCGGATCGATTACTGATCTCGGGAGCCGGCTTGCCAGCGATTGGGGGGGTAAACCTGACCGGCGGTTGATCCAGGTCGGAACAAGGGGCCGCTTACCCTGTCAATCTGGCAGGTATAAACCTTGTAAATCCGATATTTAATGGCGATGGCTGACACTTTTCTTTATCGTGTGCGCCCCTCGCAACAACCTGAGATATCCCCATGCTGGAAGCCTCCCTGAACCAACTCGAGCAACTGGTCGTCGACCTGATGCAGAAAAACGCTCAACTCACCGAGCAGAACACCTCCCTCGGCCAGGAACTGGCCCAGGCCAAGGAAGAAAACGAAACCCTGCAACTGTCGCTGATGGAGCAGGAAGAAAAGCACGGCGCTACCGCCGCGCGCATCCAGGCGCTGGTTGACCGCGCCAGTGCCGGTGTCGTCGGCGCATGAGACTGCAAGCGCAGCCGATCAATGTCGTGTCGATCCTCGGCAACGACTATTCGATCAAGGCGCCCGAGGGCCAGGAAGATACCCTGGCGCAGGCAGTGCGGATGCTCAACACCGCCTTGGCCGAAACCAAGCGCCAGTACCCGACCCTGATCGGCGACAAGCTGCTGGTACTGGCCGCCCTCAACTTGTGTTCCAAGCAGGTCGAACTGCAGAAGGAACACCAGCAGACCCTCGAGCGGACCCAGGCGCAGATCGACGCCACGGTGGACGCTATCGTTCGGACCATCGCCGAACAGTAAGCCTTGCCTCGGCACCCCTGCATGCGCGGACGGAACCCGCGTTGGCAGGGGTGCATCTGTTTGTTCCAGATCACTGGATTATGTGAATACGCAAGTGTATACACTTCCTGTAAAACAATAATTAGCGGGGAGCGGGGCATGCGTATCTGGCGTAAGAGTATCCAGTGGCAGTTGATCGCGAGCATGGGCGCTGCCCTGCTGGCGAGCATCCTGGTGGTAGTGGTGATTTTCACGGTGGCGCTCAACCGCCTGACCGAACGTTATCTGCTCGACACAGCGCTGCCAGCGAGCATCGAGGCGATGCGCAACGACATCGAACGCATGCTCGGCCAGCCGCTGGTGGCCGCAGCCGACATTGCCGGCAATACCCTGCTTCGCGACTGGCTGGCAGCCGGTGAAGACCCCGCCGAACGGCCTCGCTTCATCGAGTACCTGGAAGCTGCCAGGCAGCGTAACCAGGCCTTCACCACCATGTTCGCCGCCACCGAAAGCGGCCACTACTACAACGAAAAAGGCCTCGACCGCACCCTCGACCGCGGCAACCCCAAGGACAGCTGGTTCTACGGCTACATCGACAGTGGCGCCAAGCGCCTGATCAACATCGACATCGACGGCTCCACCGGGGAGCTTGCGCTGTTCATCGATTACCGCGTGGAAAAGGACGGCAAGCTGGTCGGCGTGGCCGGCATGGGCCTGCGCATGAGCGAGCTGTCGAAGCTGATCCATGACTTCAGCTTCGGCGAGCGTGGCAAGGTTTACCTGGTGCGTAACGACGGGTTGATCCAGGTTCACCCCGACGCTGCCTTCAGCGGCAAGCGCCAACTGGTCGAACAGCTCGACGCCACTGCCGCCAAGGCGCTGCTCAGTGGTGCCCAAGGGCTGCGCAGCAGCCGCTTCCAGCGCGATGGCGAAGACTTCCTGGCGCTGGGCCTGCCGTTGCGCGACCTGAACTGGACGCTGGTCGCCGAGGTGCCCGAGGCACAGATCTACGCACAGATGAACCAGGCAGTCTGGTTGACCACGCTGATCGGCGGCGGCGTCGCGCTGCTCTCGCTGTTGCTGGTGGTGCTGCTGGCACGTGGTCTGGTGAAGCCGATCCGCCGCGTGACCGCGGCGCTGATGCAGATTGGCAGCGGCGCGGGTGACCTCAGCCATCGCCTGGATGATTCGCGTCAGGACGAGCTGGGCGACCTGGCCCGTGGCTTCAACCGTTTCCTCGACAGCCAGCGCAGCTTGATCGGCGATGTGCTGCACACCACCGAGCGCCTGCACCGTGCGGTCGCGCAGGTGACTCATGTGGTCGACAACACGGCCGAGCGCTCCGGGCGGCAACAGGAGATGACCGAGATGGTCGCCACGGCCGTCCATGAAATGGGCCTGACCGTGCAGGAGATTGCGCGCAATGCCGGTGATGCTGCCCAGGCATCGCAGTCGGCACGTGACGAGGCCTTGCAGGCCCGTGAGGTGGTGCGGCGCTCGATCCAGGGCATCGAAGGCATGTCGGACGACATCGGCAAGGCCGCCAACGCGGTTGGCCAGTTGGCCGATGAAGTCGCCTCGATCGATGAAGTATTGGCGGTGATCCGCAGCATTTCCGAGCAGACCAACCTGCTGGCGCTGAATGCGGCCATCGAGGCGGCGCGGGCAGGGGAGATGGGGCGTGGTTTCGCGGTGGTGGCCGATGAAGTCCGTACCCTGGCCCGGCGCACGCAGCTGTCCACCGACGAGGTGCAGCAGATGATCCAGCGGCTCAAGCAGGGGGCTGGCTCGGCGGTGACGTCGATGCAGGCGGGGCAGCAGGCGACGGGCAGTGGTGTCGAATTCAGCCAGCGTACCGGGACTTCGCTGGGGGCGATCACCGACCAGGTGGAGCACATCAGCGACATGAACCATCAGGTGGCCACGGCGACCGAGGAGCAGTCGGCGGTGACCGAGGAGATCAACCGCACGGTGCAGGGGATTTCCGATCTGGCGCGGGAGACAGCGGCAGAGGTGCAGGGGTGCCGGGAGGAATGTCAGGCGCTGCGCGGGTTGGCTGATGATCTTGCCCGGCAGATGGGGGGGTTCAAGCTTTGAGTCGGCGTTGAACCCATCGCCGGCAAGCCGGCGATTGCTATCTGTCAGGCACCGATGATCGCGCGGATATCCGCCGCCAGCTCGCGCACCCGGGCTTGCTCGGTATCCCACGAACACATGAACCGCGCCCCACCGCTACCAATAAAGGTATAGAACCTCCAGCCCCTGTTGCGCAGCGCCTCGATGGCGGGTTCCGGCATCTGCAGGAACACCCCGTTGGCTTCCACCGGGAACATCAGCTCCACACCCGGCAAATCACTCACCAGCGACGCCAGCAACTGCGCGCAATGGTTGGCGTGCGCGCCGTGGCGCAACCAGGCGCCGTCTTCCAGCAGCCCGACCCACGGCGCGGACAGGAAGCGCATCTTCGATGCCAGTTGCCCGGCCTGCTTGCAGCGGTAGTCGAAGTCTTCGGCCAGGTCGCGATTGAAGAACAGGATGGCCTCGCCGACCGCCATGCCATTCTTGGTGCCACCGAAGCACAGCACGTCGACCCCGGCCTTCCAGGTCAGCTCGGCCGGGCTGCAACCGAGGAACGAGCAGGCATTGCTGAAGCGCGCGCCGTCCATGTGCAGGTTCAGGCCCAGCTCCTTGCAGGTGGCGCTGATCGCCTTGAGCTCGTCGGGGCGGTACACGGTGCCCACTTCGGTGGCCTGGGTGATGGTCACCACGCGCGGCTTGGGGTAGTGGATGTCCTGGCGCTTGAGCGCCACTTCGCGGATCGACTGGGGCGTCAGCTTGCCGTTGACGCTGGGCGCGGTCAGCAGCTTGGAGCCGTTGGAGAAGAATTCCGGAGCGCCGCATTCGTCGGTCTCGACGTGAGCGGTCTCGGAGCAGATCACGCTGTGGTAGCTCTGGCACAGCGAGGCCAGGGCCAGGGAGTTGGCGGCAGTGCCGTTGAAGGCGAAGAACACTTCGCAGTCGGTTTCGAACAGCTTGCGGAAGTATTCGGAGGCGCGCTCGGTCCACTGGTCGTCGCCGTAGGCGCGGTCGTGGCCGTGGTTGGCCTTTTCCATCGCCGCCCAGGCTTCGGGGCAGATACCGGAGTAGTTGTCGCTGGCGAATTGTTGGCTCTTGTCAGTCATGGCTCTGTCCTGTGAACGACGCAGAATCGCACTCTAAACCATTGCTGAAACGGTTGCCTATACAAGCAACTTCAATGGCCCGATCGCCGGCAAGCCGGCTCCCACAGGTATCCCGCTGCACTCCAGGGCAGTGATTTCCCTGTGGGAGCCGGCTTGCCGGCGATTGGGCCAGTGTGAGCAACCCCAAACCGAATGTCGTAAACGCGCCATTGCAAGGCGTGCGCAGGCATCTGACCCACCCCGGCCAGTCATACCATCGCCACAAAGGGCCACAGTGCCTTACAGACAAGAAACGATCGCTGCCGGGAGAAACAAGATGTTCAGCAAGCAAGACCAGATCCAGGGTTACGACGACGCACTGCTGGCGGCGATGAATGCCGAAGAACAACGCCAGGAAGATCACATCGAGCTGATCGCCTCGGAGAACTACACCAGCAAGCGCGTGATGCAGGCCCAGGGCAGCGGCCTGACCAACAAGTACGCCGAAGGCTACCCGGGCAAGCGTTACTACGGTGGCTGCGAGCACGTCGACAAGGTCGAGGCGCTGGCCATCGAGCGCGCCAAGCAGCTGTTCGGTGCCGATTACGCCAACGTCCAGCCGCACTCCGGCTCGTCGGCCAACGGCGCGGTCTACCTGGCCCTGCTGCAGGCCGGTGACACCATCCTGGGCATGAGCCTGGCCCACGGCGGCCACCTGACCCACGGCGCCAAGGTGTCGTCCTCGGGCAAGCTGTACAACGCCGTTCAATATGGCATCGACACCAACACCGGCCTGATCGACTACGACGAAGTCGAGCGCCTGGCCGTCGAGCACAAGCCGAAGATGATCGTTGCCGGCTTCTCGGCCTACTCCAAGACCCTCGACTTCCCACGCTTCCGCGCCATCGCCGACAAGGTCGGGGCGCTGCTGTTCGTCGACATGGCCCACGTTGCCGGCCTGGTCGCCGCTGGCCTGTACCCGAACCCGATTCCGTTCGCCGACGTGGTCACCACCACCACCCACAAGACTCTGCGCGGCCCACGTGGCGGCCTGATCCTGGCCAAGTCGAACGAAGAGATCGAGAAGAAGCTCAACGCCGCCGTGTTCCCCGGCGCCCAGGGCGGCCCGCTGATGCACGTGATCGCCGCCAAGGCCGTGTGCTTCAAGGAAGCGCTGGAGCCCGAGTTCAAGAGCTACCAGAAACAAGTGATCGAAAACGCCCAGGCCATGGCCGAAGTGTTCATCGATCGTGGCTACGATGTGGTGTCCGGCGGTACCGACAACCACCTGTTCCTGGTCAGCCTGATCCGCCAGGGCCTGACCGGCAAGGACGCCGACGCTGCCCTGGGCCGTGCGCACATCACCGTCAACAAGAACGCCGTGCCGAACGACCCGCAGTCGCCGTTCGTCACCTCGGGCCTGCGCATCGGCACCCCGGCGGTCACCACCCGCGGCTTCAAGGTCGCGCAATGTGTCGCCCTGGCCGGCTGGATCTGCGACGTCCTCGACAACCTCGGTGACGCCGACGTCGAAGCCGATGTGGCGAAGAACGTCGCTGCCCTGTGCGCCGACTTCCCTGTTTACCGCTGAGTGGAGCAGACGACCATGCAACGCTACTCGGGCTTCGGCCTTTTCAAGCACTCCCTCAGCCACCACGAGAACTGGCAGCGCATGTGGCGCACGCCGACCCCGAAAAAGGTCTATGACGTGGTCATCGTCGGCGGTGGCGGCCATGGCCTGGCCACGGCCTACTACCTGGCCAAGGAACACGGCATCACCAACGTCGCGGTGATCGAGAAGGGTTACCTGGGCGGCGGCAACACCGCCCGTAACACCACCATCGTGCGTTCCAACTACCTGTGGGACGAGTCGGCGCAGCTGTACGAGCACGCCATGAAACTGTGGGAAGGCCTGTCCCAGGACATCAACTACAACGTGATGTTCTCCCAGCGCGGCGTCTACAACCTGTGCCACACCCTGCAGGACATCCGTGATTCCGAGCGCCGGGTCTCGGCCAACCGCCTCAACGGCGTCGATGGCGAGCTGCTCGATACTGCCCAGGTCGCGGCCGAAATCCCGTACCTGGACTGCTCGAAGAACACCCGCTACCCGATCCTCGGCGCGACCGTTCAGCGCCGTGGCGGCGTCGCCCGTCACGACGCCGTGGCCTGGGGCTATGCCCGTGCCGCCGACGCCCTGGGCGTGGACCTGATCCAGCAGACCGAAGTGATCGGTTTCCGCAAGGAAAACGGCGCGGTCATCGGTGTCGAAACCAACAAGGGCTTCATCGGCGCCAAGCGCGTCGGCGTGGTCACCGCCGGCAACTCCGGGCACATGGCCAAGCTGGCCGGCTTCCGCCTGCCGCTGGAATCGCACCCGCTGCAAGCGCTGGTATCCGAGCCGATCAAGCCGATCATCGACAGCGTGATCATGTCCAACGCCGTGCACGGCTACATCAGCCAGTCCGACAAGGGCGACCTGGTGATCGGTGCCGGTATCGACGGCTGGGTCGGCTACGGCCAGCGCGGTTCGTACCCGGTGATCGAGCACACCCTGCAGGCCATCGTCGAGATGTTCCCGAACCTCTCGCGCGTGCGCATGAACCGTCAGTGGGGCGGCATCGTCGACACCACCCCGGACGCGTGCCCGATCATCTCCAAGACCCCGGTCAAGAACATGTTCTTCAACTGCGGCTGGGGTACTGGCGGCTTCAAGGCCACCCCGGGCTCGGGCAATGTCTTCGCGGCGAGCCTGGCCAAGGGCGAGATGCACCCGCTGGCTGCGCCTTTCTCCATCGACCGCTTCTACAACGGCGCACTGATCGACGAACACGGCGCCGCCGCTGTCGCCCACTAACCGGAGCCACCGTCATGTTGCATATTTTCTGTCCCCACTGCGGCGAGCTGCGCTCCGAAGAAGAGTTCCACGCCTCTGGCCAGGCGCACATCGCCCGCCCGCTGGACCCTAACGCCTGCTCCGACGAGGAGTGGGGCACCTACATGTTCTTCCGCGACAACCCGCGCGGTATCCACCATGAACTGTGGGACCACGTCGCCGGCTGCCGTCAGTACTTCAACGTCACCCGCGACACCGTGACCTACGAGATTCTGGAAACCTACAAGATTGGCGAGAAGCCGCAAGTGACCGCCGCCGGCAAGCAGAACGCTGCACCGTCGACCGTCAAAGGCCAAGGGGAGAAAGTATGAGCCAGACCTATCGCCTCGCCAGCGGCGGCCGCATCGACCGCAGCAAGGTCCTGAACTTCACCTTCAACGGCAAGACCTACCAGGGTTATGCCGGTGACACCCTGGCCGCCGCGCTGCTGGCCAACGGCGTCGACATCGTCGGCCGCAGCTTCAAGTACTCGCGCCCACGCGGCATCATCGCCGCCGGTACCGAAGAGCCGAACGCCATCCTGCAGATCGGCTCCAGCGAAGCCACCCAGATCCCCAACGTGCGCGCCACCCAGCAGGCCCTGTACGCAGGCCTGGTCGCCACCAGCACCAACGGCTGGCCGAACGTCAACAACGACGTCATGGGCATCCTTGGCAAGGTCGGTGGCAGCATGATGCCGCCGGGCTTCTACTACAAAACCTTCATGTACCCGAAATCGTTCTGGATGACGTACGAGAAGTACATCCGCAAGGCAGCCGGCCTGGGCCGTGCGCCGCTGCAGAACGACCCGGACAGCTACGACTACATGAGCCAGCACTGCGACGTGCTGATCGTCGGCGCCGGCCCTGCTGGCCTGGCCGCTGCACTGGCTGCTGCGCGCAGCGGTGCCCGGGTGATCCTCGCAGACGAGCAGGAAGAGTTCGGCGGCAGCCTGCTCGACAGCCGTGAAACCCTCGACGGCAAGCCTGCCGCCGACTGGGTCAACGCTGTGGTGAAGGAACTGCAAAGCCTGCCGGAAGTGACCCTGCTGCCACGCGCCACGGTCAACGGCTACCACGACCACAACTTCCTGACCATCCACGAGCGCCTGACCGACCACCTCGGCGACCGCGCACCGATCGGCCAGGTGCGCCACCGCGTGCACCGTGTCCGCGCCAAGCGCGTGGTCCTGGCTGCCGGCGCCCACGAGCGTCCGCTGGTCTACGGCAACAACGATGTGCCGGGCAACATGCTGGCCGGCGCCGTTTCCACCTACGTGCGCCGCTACGGCGTGGCCCCGGGCCGCAAGCTGGTGCTGTCGACCAACAACGACCACGCCTACCGCGCTGCGCTGGACTGGCATGACGCCGGCCTGCAAGTGGTCGCCATCGCCGACGCCCGCCACAACCCGCGAGGTTCGCTGGTCGAGGAAGCACGTGCCAAGGGCATCCGCATCCTCACCTCCAGCGCCGTGGTCGAGGCCAAGGGCAGCAAGCACGTCACCGGCGCCCGCGTGGCCGCCATCGATGTGCAGGCGCACAAGGTCACCAGCCCTGGCGAAACCCTCGAGTGCGACCTGATCGCCACCTCCGGCGGCTACAGCCCGATCGTTCACCTGGCATCGCACCTGGGCGGTCGCCCGGTATGGTGTGACGACATCCTCGGCTTCGTGCCGGGCGATGCACCGCAGAAACGTGAGTGCGTGGGCGGCATCAACGGTGTCTACGCCCTGGGCGATGTGATCGCCGATGGTTTCGAAGGCGGCGTTCGCGCAGCCACCGAGGCCGGCTTCAAGGCCACTGTCGGCGCCCTGCCGAAAACCATCGCGCGCAAGGAAGAGGCCACCGTGGCGCTGTTCCAGGTGCCGCACGACAAGGGCACCAAGGGGCCGAAGCAGTTCGTCGACCAGCAGAACGACGTGACTGCCGCTGGTATCGAACTGGCCACCCGCGAAGGCTTCGAGTCGGTCGAGCACGTCAAGCGCTACACCGCGCTGGGCTTCGGTACCGACCAGGGCAAGCTGGGCAACATCAACGGTCTGGCGATCGCCGCGCGTTCGATCGGCATCACCATCCCGGAAATGGGCACGACCATGTTCCGCCCGAACTACACCCCGGTGACTTTCGGCGCCGTTGCCGGCCGTCACTGCGGCCACCTGTTCGAGCCGGTGCGCTTCACCGCCCTGCATGCCTGGCATGTGAAGAACGGTGCCGAGTTCGAAGATGTCGGCCAGTGGAAGCGCCCGTGGTACTTCCCGAAAGCCGGTGAAGACATCCACAGCGCCGTGGCCCGCGAATGCAAGGCCGTGCGCGACAGCGTGGGCCTGCTGGACGCCTCGACCCTGGGCAAGATCGACATCCAGGGCCCGGACGCGCGCGAGTTCCTCAACCGCATCTACAGCAATGCCTGGACCAAGCTCGATGTGGGCAAGGCCCGCTACGGCCTGATGTGCAAGGAAGACGGCATGGTCTTCGACGACGGCGTGACCGCCTGCGTCGGCGACAACCACTTCTACATGACCACCACCACCGGCGGCGCCGCCCGGGTGCTGCAGTGGCTGGAGCTGTACCACCAGACCGAATGGCCGGAAATGAAGGTGTACTTCACCTCCGTCACCGACCACTGGGCCACCCTGACCCTGTCCGGCCCCAACAGCCGCAAGCTGCTCGGCGAGCTGACCGACGACATCGACCTGGACAAGGACGCCTTCCCGTTCATGACCTGGAAGGAAGGCACCGTCGCCGGCGTACCGGCTCGGGTGTTCCGCATCTCGTTCACCGGTGAGCTGTCGTACGAAGTGAACGTGCAGGCCAACTACGCCATGGGCGTGCTGGAAAAGGTCATCGCGGCGGGCAAGCAGTACAACCTGACCCCGTATGGCACCGAGACCATGCACGTACTGCGCGCCGAGAAGGGCTTCATCATCGTCGGTCAGGACACCGACGGCTCGATGACCCCGGACGACCTCAACATGAGCTGGTGCGTGGGCCGCAACAAGCCGTTCTCGTGGATCGGCCTGCGCGGCATGAACCGCGAAGACTGCGTGCGCGAGAACCGCAAGCAGCTGGTAGGCCTCAAGCCTGTGGACCCGACCAAGTGGCTGCCGGAAGGCGCCCAGCTGGTGTTCGACCCGAAACAGCCGATCCCGATGGACATGGTCGGCCACGTCACTTCGAGCTACGCCTCCAACTCCCTGGGCTATTCGTTCGCCATGGGTGTGGTCAAGGGCGGCCTCAAGCGCATGGGCGAGCGCGTGTTCTCGCCACAGGCCGATGGCAGCGTGATCGAGGCGGAGATCGTTTCTTCGGTGTTCTTCGATCCGAAGGGTGAGCGGCAGAACGTTTGACTCCGGGCCCTGTGGTGAGCCTGCTGGCCCGATCGCCGGCAAGCCGGCTCCCACAGGATCGATGCAGATCTGAAGGCTGATGCTGTACCTGTGGGAGCTGGCTTGCCAGCGATGAGGCCGGCAAAGGCCCCACAAGACAGATGTCTGCATCGCTTCGACGACCAAGAATTCAAGGCAGGTAAGAAATGAGCGCTATCAACGTCTTCCAGCAAAACCCCGGTGCCGAGGCCAAGGCCCAGTCGCCACTGCACCACGCCGACCTGGCCAGCCTGGTTGGCAAAGGCCGCAAGAACGCAGGCGTGACCCTGCGCGAGAAGAAGTTTCTCGGCCACCTGACCCTGCGTGGCGACGGCCACGACCCGGAATTCGCCGCGGGCGTGCACAAGGCCTTGGGCCTGGAGCTACCGGTGGCCCTGACCGTGGTCGCCAACAGCGAGATCTCGCTGCAGTGGATGGGCCCGGACGAGTGGCTGCTGATCGTCCCTGGCGGTCAGGAGTTCGCCGTCGAGCAAAAGCTGCGCGCGGCCCTCGAAGGCCGGCACATCCAGGTGGTCAACGTCAGCGGCGGGCAAAGCCTGCTGGAACTGCGCGGCCCGAATGTGCGCGAAGTGCTGATGAAATCCACCAGCTATGATGTTCATCCGAACAACTTCCCGGTGGGCAAGGCCGTGGGCACCGTGTTCGCCAAGTCGCAACTGGTGATCCGCCGCACCGCCGAAGACACCTGGGAGCTGGTGATTCGCCGCAGCTTCGCCGACTACTGGTGGCTGTGGCTGCAGGACGCTTCGGCCGAGTACGGCCTGAGCATCGAGGCCTAAGGAGAGCAGAACATGAGTCGGGCACCGGATACCTGGATTCTCACCGCCGACTGCCCGAGCATGCTCGGCACCGTCGACGTGGTGACGCGTTACCTCTTCGAGCAGCGCTGCTACGTCACCGAGCACCATTCCTTCGATGACCGGCAGTCGGGGCGCTTCTTCATTCGCGTCGAATTCCGCCAGCCGGACGACTTCGACGAGGCGGGCTTCCGGGCCGGCCTCGCCGAGCGCAGCGATGCGTTCGGCATGGCGTTCGAGCTGACTGCGCCGAATCACCGCCCCAAGGTGGTGATCATGGTGTCCAAGGCCGACCACTGCCTGAACGACCTGCTGTATCGCCAGCGTATCGGCCAGCTGGCCATGGACGTGGTCGCGGTGGTGTCCAACCACCCCGACCTGGAGCCGTTGGCGCAGTGGCACAAGATTCCCTACCACCACTTCGCCCTCGACCCCAACGATAAGGCCGGGCAAGAGCGCAAGGTGCTGCAGGTGATCGAGGAAACCGGCGCCGAGCTGGTGATCCTTGCCCGCTACATGCAGGTGCTGTCGCCAGAGCTGTGCCGGCGCCTGGATGGCTGGGCGATCAACATTCACCACTCGTTGCTGCCGGGTTTCAAGGGCGCCAAGCCTTATCACCAGGCGTACAACAAGGGGGTGAAGATGGTCGGTGCCACGGCGCACTACATCAACAACGACCTGGACGAGGGGCCGATCATCGCCCAGGGCGTCGAGGTGGTGGACCACAGCCATTACCCCGAAGACCTGATTGCCAAGGGGCGCGATATCGAATGCCTGACCCTGGCGCGGGCGGTGGGGTATCACATCGAGCGGCGGGTGTTCCTCAACGCCAATAGGACTGTGGTTCTGTAGCGATCTCCCGGGCCTCATCGCCGGCAAGCCGGCTCCCACAAGGATCACACCGATCCCCTGTGGGAGCCGGCTTGCCGGCGATTGGCCCGACCACTTCTGACCTGCCGTAAAAAGGCATCTCCCTGTCGCTTCCAGTCAGTGCGACTTCCCCCATCCGGCCCACAATTCCCTGCATCCCAGTACCCCATGCCGCCCACGGATGGCGGCGCTTCAACCAACGCTGCATAAATACAAATCAAGCGAGGTAAGAGCATGTCTGGCAATCGTGGAGTGGTGTATCTCGGCGCCGGCAAGGTCGAGGTGCAGAAGATCGACTACCCGAAAATGCAGGACCCGCGCGGCAAGAAGATCGAACACGGCGTCATCCTCAAGGTGGTCTCCACCAACATCTGCGGCTCCGACCAGCACATGGTCCGCGGCCGCACCACCGCCCAGGTCGGCCTGGTCCTGGGCCACGAAATCACCGGTGAAATCGTCGAGTTGGGGCGTGACGTCGAGCGCCTGAAGATCGGTGACCTGGTGTCGGTACCGTTCAACGTCGCCTGCGGCCGCTGCCGCTCGTGCAAAGAGATGCACACCGGTGTCTGCCTCACCGTCAACCCGGCCCGTGCCGGCGGTGCCTACGGCTATGTCGACATGGGCGACTGGACCGGCGGCCAGGCCGAATACGTGCTGGTGCCATACGCCGACTTCAACCTGCTGAAACTGCCGGATCGCGACAAGGCCATGGAAAAGATCCGTGACCTGACCTGCCTGTCCGACATCCTGCCCACCGGCTACCACGGCGCCGTGACGGCCGGCGTTGGTCCAGGCAGCACCGTTTACGTGGCCGGTGCCGGCCCGGTCGGCCTGGCCGCTGCTGCCTCGGCGCGTCTGCTGGGCGCTGCCTGCGTGATCGTCGGCGACCTGAATCCGGCCCGCCTGGCCCACGCCAAGTCCCAGGGCTTCGAAGTGGTCGACCTGTCCAAGGACACCCCGCTGCACGAGCAGATCGTCGATATCCTCGGCGAGCCGGAAGTGGACTGCGCCGTCGACGCCGTGGGCTTCGAGGCCCGTGGCCACGGTCACGAGGGTGCCAAGCACGAAGCGCCGGCCACCGTGCTGAACTCGCTGATGCAGGTGACCCGCGTTGCCGGCAGCATCGGTATCCCGGGGTTGTACGTGACCGAAGACCCGGGCGCGGTGGATGCCGCCGCCAAGATCGGCGCGCTGAGCATTCGCTTCGGCCTGGGTTGGGCGAAGTCGCACAGCTTCCACACCGGCCAGACCCCGACCATGAAGTACAACCGCCAATTGATGCAGGCGATCATGTGGGACCGTATCAACATCGCCGAAGTGGTCGGCGTTCAGGTCATCAACCTGGACCAGGCGCCGGAAGGCTATGGCGAGTTCGATGCGGGCGTACCGAAGAAATTCGTCATCGACCCGCACAAGATGTGGGGTGCTGCCTGATCTGAAAAACTACAACGCCCCCGTCGGGGGCGTTGTGCCATCTACGCGCGACAAGCAGGCTGATGGCCGGCCCGGAACAAACCCTCGAAGCACGAGTCGAATGCCTCGTTTCCCTGGCCATCCCGGCCCACGAGGTCCCTCCCGATGAAAGCAATCACCCTGGCAACCCTGATGACCCTGGCCGCAAGCCCGGTGTTCGCCTTCAACCTCAGCGACGCCGCCAACGCCGTGTCGGCCATGCAGGGCCAGAACCAGCAGGGTCAGGTGCAGGCGCCCGAAGGGCAGGCCAATCTGCTCAACACGCTGGGTAGCCAACTGAACATCACGCCGGAACAGGCCGTGGGCGGGGCAGGGGCCATGCTGGGGCTGGCGCGCAACAACCTCAGCAGCGATGACTATGGCCAGCTGACCAAGGCTGTACCAGGGCTGGACCTGTTGTCGGGCGCCAATGCCCTGGGCGGTCTGAGCGGGCTGGGCGAGTTGCTGGGCAAGAACAGCGAAAGCCAGTCGGCGCTGAGCAATGCGCTGGGCAACGATGTCGAGAACCGCAACGACCTGGACAATGCGTTCAAGGCGCTGGGGATGGATACCGGGATGATCGGGCAGTTTGCGCCGTTGATCCTGCAGTACCTGGGTCAGCAGGGGATTGCCGGGTCGCTGTTGCAGAATCTGGGTAGCTTGTGGACCACACCCGCGCCGTTGGCGCAGCCTTCGGTCTGAGGTGATCCCATCGCCGGCAAGCCAGCACACATTGACTGTCAGGCGGCTTCGGAGAAGTCCACCAGGCTGACCCGGCGGCGGAATCCGGCGGTCAGTACGGCCAGGTAGGCAAGCCCCAGGGCGAACCAGGACAAGCCAATCACCAAGGTCAGCGCCGACAGGCTGGTCCACAGCCACAAGGTCAGGCTCAACCCCACCAGCGGCACCGCGCCATAGCACAGCAGGCCTTTGAGGTTGCGCTGTGCGCCGTCGTCCATCAGATGCGTCTTCACCACTGCCAGGTTCACCGCCGAGAACGCCACCAACGCGCCAAAGCTGATCAGCGAGGCCAGCGTGGACAGGTCGATCACCAACGCCAGCAGCGAGAACGCCGACACCAGCAGGATGGCGAACACCGGCGTACCCAGGCGCGGCGACAGGTGGCCGAAGGTACGCTGTGGCAGCACCCGGTCACGGCCCATGGTGTAGAGGATGCGCGACACTGCGGCCTGGGAAGCCAGCGCCGAGCCCAGGCTGCCGGCCACATAGGCGGCGGTGAAGAAGTTGGCCAGGAACTGCCCGCCGGCCTTGAGCATCACTTCGTTGGCGGCGGCATCGACGTTGGCGAAGGTGCTGCCCGGCAGCACCAGCTGGCTCACGTAGGCCAGCACGGTGAACAGCAGGCCGGCGAACAGGGTGGTGAGGATGATTGCCCGCGGCACATCGCGACGGGCATCACGGCTTTCCTCGGCCAGGGTCGAGACGGCGTCGAAGCCCAGGAACGACAGACACAGCACCGCTGCGCCGGCCATTAGCGGGCCGAAGCCGGGCGCGCTGCCGTCACCGTGCAGCGGTGTCAGCCAGTCGATCGGCTGGCCGTTGCCCAGGGTCTGCCACGACAGTGCCACGAACACGCCGATGAAGACGATCTGCGCGCCGACGATCAGGTTGCTGGTCTTGGCCACCGAGTTGATGCCGACCACGTTGAGCACGGTCACCAAGGCGATGGAGGCAAGCACGAAGGCCCAGGCCGGCACCGCAGGGAAGGCGATGTTGAGGAACAGGCCGATCAGCAGGTAGTTGATCATCGGCAGGAACAGGTAGTCGAGCAGCAGCGACCAGCCCGCCAAGAAACCCACGTTCTGGCCGAAGGCCATGTTGGTGTAGGAATACGCCGAGCCCGCGACCGGGAAGCGCTTGACCATGAAGCTGTAGGAGGCGGCGGTGAACAGCATGGCCACCAGGGTGACGATGTAGGCGCCGGCGGTGCGGCCACCGGTGAGTTCGGTGACGATGCCGTAGGTGGTGAAGATGGTCAGCGGGACCATGTAGACCAGGCCGAAGAACACCAGGGCAGGGAGGCCGAGGACGCGGCGAAGCTGGGCGGGGGCGGAGCTGGGTTGGTTGGCCATTGATCGATCCAGGCATTTTTTGTAGTTGTGCTTTGGTCGATTTTTATCCACTTAGGTGGGGTGTGACAAAGAAGTATTCCTAATGCTCAGTATTAGCCAGGGTTTTAATTGGAATCGGCTGGTGTGTTCCAGGGCCCTGACTGGTATCAACGCATCTCGCCGCGAAGTTGCTCGATCCGCTGGTCCTTCTCCACCCACAACTGGTTCACCCAGGCCTGCACGGTCTGGCGGAAGGCTGGGTCGTTCTCGTAATCCCCCGCCCACAAAGCCGGATCCAGTTCACGCACTCGAATGTCGATAATCACCCGACTGATACTGCCATTGAGCAGTGCCCAGAAGCCCGGAGCCTTGTTGCCCGGATAGACGATGGTCACGTCCAGCAGCGCATCCAGTTGCTCGCCTAGCGCCGCCAGCACGAACGCCACGCCGCCAGCCTTGGGTTTGAGCAGGTAGCGATAAGGCGACTGTTGTTCCCGGTGCTTGGCCTCGGTGAAGCGAGTGCCTTCCAGGTAGTTGACCACGGTCACCGGCTGGCGCTTGAACAGTTCGCAGGCAGCCTTGGTGATTTCCAGGTCCTTGCCCTTGAGTTCCGGGTGCTTGTCCAGGAACGCCTTGCTGTAGCGCTTCATGAACGGGTAATCCAGGCCCCACCAGGCCAGGCCCAGCAGCGGGACCCAGATCAGTTCCTTCTTGAGGAAGAATTTGAAGAACGGCGTGCGCCGGTTGAGGCTCTCGATCAGCGCCGGGATGTCGACCCAGGTCTGGTGGTTGCTCACGGCCAGGTACGAGGTGTTCTTGCGCAGGTTCTCGACCCCACGGATATCCCACTGGGTAGGAATGCACAGGGCGAAGATGGCCTTGTCGATTTCCGACCAGGTTTCGGCGACCCACATCACCGCCCACGAGGCATAGTCACGCCCACGACCCGGCAGGACCAGTTTGAGCAGGGCGAAGACCAGCAACGGGCAGATCAACACCACGGTGTTGAGCAGCAGCAGGATGGTCGTGAGAATGCCGGTAAACAGGCGACGCATAAGGGGACTCTTGTTGTGGGAAGTAAGCGATTGGCAATGATAAGCAGGGCAGTGGGCTACGCCAAATCTGCAATGCCCAGCGGCCGGGACAAATGTTTCACATTATGTTGTTTACCCTTGTTGCAGCGAACCTATCGTGCCAGTGCAGTCTAAGCACTGACCCCTTTCAAGGAAGCCTGCCCTGTGAAATCCATGCTTGCCCTGTTGTCGCTGCTGGCGCTGCCGGTCATGGCCGCCGAGCCGACGATCTATGGTCGTTACGAGAACATTGCCTTGCCTGAGCTTGGCGAAACGCTGAAGGCCAAGATGGATACCGGTGCCTATACCGCATCGCTGTCAGCCAAGGATATCGAGCTGTTCAATCGCGATGGCGAGGAATGGGTGCGGTTCCGCCTGGCGACCAAGGAGTCGGACGGCAAGGTCTATGAGCACAAGGTCTCGCGCATCAGCAAGATCAAGGGCCGCGCCGAGGAAGAGGACGAAGGCGATGCACCGGAGCTCTCCAAGCGGCCAGTGGTTGACCTGGAGCTGTGCCTGGGTGACGTGAAGCGCACCGTCGAGGTGAACCTGGTGGACCGCAGCCACTTCAACTATCCGCTGCTGGTGGGTGCCAAGGCGCTGCGCGAGTTCAAGGCGGCAGTGAACCCGGCCAAGCGCTTTACCGCAGACAAGCCTGACTGCTGATTGCTTCAGGCTGTACCGGCCCTATCGCCGCGGTTCGTCGCCACGGCAAGCCGGCTCCTGCAGGTACCTGTGGGAGCCGGCTTGCCGGCGATAGGGCCAGTAAGCTAAAAGTCCAGTTCTGCCCTCGGAAAGGCCGAACGCCATGCCCCATATCCTCATCGTCGAAGACGAAGCCGCCATCGCCGATACCTTGGTCTACGCCCTTCAGGCCGATGGCCACAGCACCGAATGGGTGACCTTGGGCAGCGCCGCACTCGACCAGCAGCGCCAGCGCCCTGCCGACCTGATCATTCTCGATATCGGCCTGCCTGATATCAGTGGTTTCGAAACCTGCCGCCAGCTGCGGCGGTTCACCGAAGTACCCGTGATGTTCCTCAGCGCCCGCGATGGTGAGATCGACCGGGTGGTGGGCCTGGAAATCGGTGCCGACGACTATGTGGTCAAGCCCTTCAGCCCGCGGGAGGTGGCTGCTCGGGTACGGGCCATCCTCAAGCGTGTGGTGCCTCGCAGCGAACCGGGGTTGTTCCAGCTCGACACCTTGCGCATGCTGATCACCTACCGTGGCCAGCCGCTGACCCTTACCCGCCACGAATTCCGCCTGTTGCAATGCCTGCTGGAACACCCCCAGCGGGTATTCAGCCGCGAGCAGTTGCTCGATGGGCTGGGCGTGGCCTCTGATGTGGGCTACGAGCGCACCATCGACAGCCATGTCAAAAGCCTGCGCGCCAAGCTGCGCCAGGTGGCAGCGGATGCCGAACCAATCCAGACCCACCGGGGGCTGGGCTACAGCTACAGCCCGGAGCATGCCTGATGCGCCTGGGCATCCGGATCTTCCTGGTGTACTTCCTGTTCGTCGGTCTGGCGGGGTATTTCCTGCTCAATACCGTTCGCGAACAGATCCGCCCCGTGGTGCGCCAGTCTTCCGAGGAAACCTTGGTGGACACTGCCAACCTGCTGGCGGAAATCCTCCACGACGACGTCAAGGCCGGTACCTTGGCGCAAAGCCGCCTGCCCGAGGTGCTCAAGGCCTATGGCCTGCGCAGTCCCGGTGCGCAGATCTGGGGCCTTGAGAAGAACCAGGTCAGCCACCGCATCTATGTCACCGATGCCCAGGGCATCGTCCTGCTCGACTCCAGCGGCGTGGCCTTGGGCAAGGACTATTCGCAGTGGAACGATGTCTACCTGACGCTGCGCGGCCAGTATGGCGCCCGTTCCACGCGCAGCGTCGAAGACGACGAAAGCACTTCGGTGATGCATGTGGCGGCGCCGATCCTCGACGATGGCCAGATCATCGGGGTGGTGACAGTGGCCAAGCCCAACAGCTCGCTGCAGCCCTATATCGACCGCTCCGAACGGCGTTTGATGACGCTCGGGCTGGGGCTGATCGGCCTGGGCTTGCTGATCGGTGCACTGCTGTCCTGGTGGCTGGCCCGTTCGTTGCGCAAGCTGGCGCGCTATGCCCAGGCCATCAGCGAGGGCGAGCGCGCGGCACTGCCGCATTACAAGGGTGGCGAGCTGGCCCACCTGGCCGAAGCCGTGGAACGCATGCGCACGCAACTTGAGGGCAAGGCCTACGTCGAGCGCTACGTGCACACCCTCACCCATGAGTTGAAGAGCCCACTGGCGGCGATCCGCGGCGCGTCGGAATTGCTACAGGGCGACATGCCTCAGGAGCAGCGGGCGCGCTTTGCCGGCAATATCGAGCGGGAAAGCGAGCGCTTGCAGCAGATGATCGAGCGCTTGCTCGACCTGGCCCGGGTCGAGCAGATGCAGGCGCTGGAAGATGAGCAGGAGGTGGCACTGGCGGCGCTGGTGGATGAGTTGCTGCTGGCTCATGCGCCGCGTATCGAAGCTGCGGGTCTGCAAGTGCGCCAGCGGGTGCCTGCAGGTCTGCGCTTGTTGTGCGACCCGTTCCTGATGCGTCAGGCGCTGGCCAACCTGCTGGACAATGCGCTGGACTTCACGCCGCCTGAGGGTGCGTTGCTGTTCGAACTGGAGCGTGATGGCGAGCGAATGGCGTTGAGCCTGTTCAACCAGGGCCAGGCCATTCCCGAATATGCGCTTGGCCGGGTGGCCGAGCGCTTCTATTCCTTGCCCAGGCCCGGCAGCGGGCGCAAGAGCACGGGCCTGGGGCTCAATTTCGTGGCCGAGGTCATGCACTTGCATGGTGGAAACCTGGCCGTGGACAACGTCGATGGCGGTGTGCGGGTCCGCTTGTGGTTGCCTGCCCGACGCATCAGCTGAAAACACACAATCTCCACACATCCTCCGCAATGCCTCCATGCAGGGCGCAGACACTGCGCCCACTGCCACAGGAGGCCCCATGAACAAATCCTTGAGTTACAAGCTTGGCACCATCGCCCTGCTGATGATCCTGCTGTTGATCCCGCTGTCGATGATCAACGGGCTGATCAGCGACCGCCAGAACCTGCGCGACGGGGTGTTGCATGACATCGCCCAGAGCGCCAGCTACGACCAGCAGGTCAGTGGCCCGTTGCTGGTGGTGCCGTACCGCAAGTACCAGCGCCGCTGGATCGAAAAGGACGGCCAGCGCGTGCAGGAAACCAGCACCCTGGCCGGGCACCTGTACTTTCTGCCGGAAACCTTTGACGCCGACCTTGGCGTGGACACCGAGCTGCGCGCGCGGGGTATCTACCAGGCCCGGCTGTTCCATGCCAAAGGTCGCTTCTCGGGACGCTTCAAGGTGCCTGTACGGTGGGGCATCGAAAAAGATTTCGAAGACTACCGCTTCGACAAGCCGTTCCTGGTGGTCGGCATCAGCGATATCCGCGGCATCGAGCATGCGCAGGAGCTGAAGTTCGATGATCAACGCTTGCCCTTCGAAGCCGGCACCGGCCTGGACTGGATGCGCAGTGGCGTGCGCGTTGCGCTGCCCCAGCTCGATGGCCAGCAAGCCCGGGAATTCAGCTATGGTTTCGAGCTTGCGCTGCAAGGTACCGGGCAGTTGCACCTGCTGCCGGTGGGTCGTACCAACAGCGTCGACATGCAAGCCAACTGGCCGCACCCAAGCTTCGTCGGCAGCTACCTGCCCAGCCGCCGCGCCATCGACGACAAGGGTTTCACGGCGCACTGGCAGACCTCGATCTTCGCGACCAATCTCGCCGATGCCGTGCGTCAGTGCGCCACGGGCGGACAGTGCGCGGACTACAGCGAGCGGACATTCGGCGTGAGCTTCGTCGACCCGGTGGACCAGTACCTGAAAAGCGAACGGGCGATCAAGTACGCCTTGCTGTTCATCGTCCTGACCTTTGCCGGCTTCTTCCTCTTCGAGGTACTGAAGAACCTCAGCGTGCACCCGGTGCAGTACATCCTGGTCGGCGTCGCGCTGGCGTTCTTCTACCTGTTGCTGCTGTCATTGTCGGAGCACATCGGATTCGGCCCTGCGTATGGCCTGTCGGCGTCGGCCTGCGTGCTGCTGATTGGCTTCTACCTGAGTCATGTGTTGCGCAGCCGGGGGCGTGGGCTGGGGTTTGCGGCAGGGCTGGCGGCGCTGTACGCGATGCTCTACGGGCTGCTCAGCGCCGAGGATTATGCGCTGCTGATGGGGGCATTGCTGTGCTTTGGCTTGCTTGGGGTGTTCATGGTGCTGACCCGTCGCCTGGACTGGGCGCGGGTGGGGAGGGCGGCATGAGGGAAGACAGAGAGATCGGGCGGTGGCTGGCCCGGAGAATCGGGGAGTTGTTTCCTGTCATGCCGAGCTGAGGCGGGGGCTGCTTTGCAGCCCGATCGCCGGCTTGCCGGCGATAGCGGTCTGTCAGGCCACCGGTGCCGTAGCGACCATCGACGGCCGCTTGCTCACCTCGGCATACCACGTCGCCAACCCAGGCTGGTGCTCGCGCCAGCCGAACTCGGGCTGGCGCAAATCCAGATACCCCAGCGCACAGGCCACGCCGATAGCCGCCAGATCAAAGCCCGAAATCAGCTCCGCCAAGTGCTCGTGCTCAAGGTTGGCCAGGCTGCGGCGGATCTTTTCGCTTTGCGCGTCCAGCCAGCCGTCCCAACGCTTGTCTTCCGGCCGCAGGAAGCTTTCATAGCGCGACGACACCGCCGCATCCATGATCGCATCGGCCTGCGACACCAGGGTCATGCGCCGCCAGCGCGCCGAGCCCTCGCGGGGCAGCAGTGGCAGGCCGACATGCTGCAGGTCGAGGTACTCGCAGATGACGCGGCTGTCGTGCAGCACGGTGCCGTCTTCCAGGCGCAGCGCCGGGATCTTGCCGATCGGGTTGCCCTGGTTGAGCTGTTCGTCACCACTCACCGGGCTGATGTTCACCGGCTGCAGGGCCACGCGGTCGAGCTGGCCGGTTTCGTGCAGCACCACCATGACCTTGCGCACGAAGGGCGACAGCGGCGAGTGGAACAGGGTCATCGTCGCCATGGCTCAATTGCCCTGCAGGCTGGGCGGCAGGCACACGCCGGTGCCGCCAATGCCGCAGTAGCCGTCCGGGTTCTTGGCCAGGTACTGCTGGTGGTAGGCCTCGGCGAAGTACACGGTCGGCGCCTGGTCGATCTCGGTGGTGATCTCGCCGAAACCGGCCTTGCTCAACTCGGCCTGGAAGGCGTCGCGGCTGGCCTTGGCTTCCTCGAGCTGCTCCGGCGAGGTGCAGTAGATGGCCGAGCGGTACTGGGTGCCGACGTCGTTGCCCTGGCGCATGCCCTGGGTCGGGTTGTGCAGCTCCCAGAACATGGCCAGCAGCTCGCGGTAGCTGACCCGGTCCTTGTCGAACACCACCAGCACCACTTCGGTGTGGCCGGTCAGGCCCGAGCAGACTTCTTCGTAGGTGGGGTTGGGGGTGAAGCCGCCGGCATAGCCGACCACGGTGCTGACCACGCCTTCACGCTGCCAGAAGCGGCGCTCGGCGCCCCAGAAGCAGCCCAGGCCGAAGATCGCGAAGTCGATGCTGCCTTCGAAGAACGGGCCGAGCAGCGGGGTGCCCTCGAACACGTAGTGGAACTCGGGCAGGGTCATCGGGGTTTCGCGGCCGGGCAGGGCTTGCTCGGCGGTGGGCATGAGGTTTTTGTTCACCAGGATTTCCGAACGCAGGACCATGGCCGTTCCTCTGTATGTCAGTTGGATAGGTGTTGAACCCATCGCCGGCTTGCCGGCGATGAGGCCCGAATGGACTCTATAGTGCCCGAGCTTTCAGTCGCTGTCAGGCCATTGGACCGCGCGGATAGCGCTTGAGCTTTTCCGCAAGCTCGCGCCCCGGAATCGGCCGGTCGAACAGGTAGCCCTGGCCCACGTCGCAGCGGTGGCGGCGCAGGAACGCCAGCTGCGCCGGCGTCTCGATCCCTTCGGCCACCACCTTGAGCTTGAGGTTGTGGGCCATCGCCACCACCGCCGAGGTGATCTCCATGTCGTCCTGGTTGTCGGGGATCTCATTGATGAAGCTGCGGTCGATCTTGATGATGTCGATCGGGAATTTCTTCAGGTAGCTCAGCGACGAATAGCCGGTGCCGAAGTCGTCCATGGCCAGGGTCAGGCCCAGGGCCTTGAGTTCATCGAGCTGGCGGTGGGTGTCTTCGCTGGCTTCCAGCAACAGCCCTTCGGTCAGCTCCAGCTCCAGCAGGTGCGGAGGCAGGGCTTCGTCCTTGAGGATCGAGCCGATCGAGGCCACCAGGTCGGGGTCGGAGAACTGCTTGGGCGAAAGGTTGATTGCCACGTGCAGGTTGCCCATGCCGGCTTCGCGCAGCTGTTGGCTCATGCGGCACGCCTGGCGCACCACCCATTTGCCGATGGGGATGATCAGGCCGGTTTCTTCCGCCACGCTGATGAACTGGTCGGGGCGGATCATGCCGCGCTCGGGGTGGTTCCAGCGCAACAGCGCCTCAAGGCCCAGCAGCCGTCCGCTGCGCAGGCACAGCTTGGGCTGGTAGAACACCTCCAGCTCGTTCTGGGTCAGCGCGCGGCGCAGGTTGTTCTCGACGAACAGCTTGTAGCTGGCCTCGGCATTGAGCACTTCGGTGAACACCTGCACCTGGTGCTTGCCGTTGGCCTTGGCCTTGTGCAAGGCCAGGCCGGCGTTCTTCATCAGGGTGGTCGGGTCGCTGCCGTGCAGCGGCGCACAGGCCAGGCCCACCGAAGCGGTGACGTTGATCAGCTGGTTGTCGACGAACATCGGCTTGTCGAGGGTGCGCAGCAGTTGCAGGGCAACGCACTGGCCGTCTTCCAGGCTGGTGTCGTCGAGCAGCACGGCGAACTCGTTGCTGGCGAAACGGGCCAGCACGCCTCCGGCGCTGAGGCTGTTGCGCAGGCGCCGGGCCAGGCTGATCAGCAGTTTGTCGCCGGTCTGGTGGCCAAGGCTGTCGTTGATCCGCTTGAAATTGTCGATGTCCACCAGCAGCAGGCAGGTGGGGCTTTCGCCGTCGAGGGCGAAGCGCTCGTCGAGGCTGCGGATGAACGCCGGGCGGTTGCCCAGGTTGGTCAGGTTGTCGGTGTAGGCCAGGCGTTCGATCCGTTGCTGGGCGAGCTTGGTCTGGGTGACGTCTTCGTAGATGCCGATATAGTGGGTCAGCTCACGGTTGTCGCCGTACACCTTGGAGATCGACAGCTGGCCCCAGTAGGGTTCGAGGTTCTTGCGTCGGCTCTTGAACTCACCTTGCCAGCTGTTGCCCATGGCCAGGCTCGAAGGAGAGTCGAACAGCAGCTCGCTGAGGTTCTCCAGCGCCGGCAGCTCGGCCAGGTGATGGCCCTGGACTTCCTCGGTGCTGTACTGGGTGATCGCCGTGAAGCTGGGGTTGACGTACTCCACCACACCTTCGCGATTGACCAGCAGGAAGGCGCTGGCGCTCTGCTCCACGGCGCGTTGGAACAGGTGCAGGGCGCTGGCGGCCGTGCGCCGGTTGTGGTTGGTGATGACCTGCGCGAACTGGTCGGCCAGCTCGCCGGCGAAGGCGATCTCGTCCGACTGCCAAGCCCGCGGCTGGCCGGTCTGCTCCAGGCACAGCACGCCGACCACCTGACCATCGACGCGGATACTGGCGTCGAGCATGGCGTTGTTGTCGGCGTACAGGCTCTGGGCCAGTTCACGGGTGCGCGGGTCGTGGTTGGCGTTGTGCGCATCGATGGCGCGGCTGGCGTGCAGGGCGTCCAGGTAATCGGGGAAGCGGCTGGCGTCGATAGGGTCCGGCAGGCGATGCACCTGCTCGGCGCGCAGCCAGGCGCTGATCGGTTCCAGGCGCTGGTCTTCCAGGTGCCAGATGCTGGCGCTGTCGACCTTGTAGATCTCGCAGGCACTGCGGGTGATCAACTGCGCAGCTTCCAGCAGCGAATTCTCGGCGCTGTAGCGCTGGCGGGCCAGGCGCAGGATCAGGTCCTGCTGGCCGCGTACGCGCTCCAGGTGTTCGAACTGTTCCTGCTGGGCGCGCTGGTTGAGTTGCAGGGCCAGCTCCAGGCGGTTGTTGCGTGATTCGAGGTCGTTGGCCTCGAATGCTGCTTCGTCCTCGTCATCCAGCATGGTCAGGAAGCCGCGCAGCAGCTGGCGGTTGTGCTGCTTGAACGCTTCGCCCACCTCCAGCACGCGCAGCGTGCGCGATTGTGCATGGAAGGTGTAGCGCACGCGGTAGTAGTTGCGCTGGTTGAGTTGAAGCTGGATTTCGTCGTGCAGCCGGTAGCGCGCTTCGGGCTCCATGAGGCTGGCATAGGGCGCGTCGATCAGCGCACACAACTCGGAGGCGGGCACGCCGAACTGGCGTTCGCAGGCGGGGTCGAGGTAGAGCATGGCCCAGGTGGCTTCGTTGAGCCTTTCGAAACGCAGCATGCCGAGCCGCGAGGGCACGGGGAGCTGCGTGACGACCTCGGCCGCCACACGGCTGGCGGCATCGGGTTGGCTTTTCATCGAAGACTCGCTTGAAGAGGGAGACGCGGCCTGGGCGGCGGCGCATCCGGCAAGGTTGCATCATGTCCCCAGGGCTGGCAAGCGGCCATGTGGGGGGTCATGAGTATGTTTTCGGCGGCGGGGCTGGAATCCTTAGGGCGGGTGTTCGTCTTGGGCTGTTTGTCGCGTGTGAGATCGAGCGCCGCCCGCTCCTACGTTTGTTTCGGGCCAATTTCCTTGTGGAATTTGTGCGCGGACGCCTAGTGCATGGCTTGATATCGCGTCGTACAAACAAGACGGTCGCGTGCGCCTGTCACAGGCGTTACTGGCCAGAAACAAACGTAGGAGCGAGCGCAGCTCGCGATGCGCCGCGTGGGCGGCGCTCAATCTCACAGGCACAAAAGATGCTGCGACAGGCAAAAAAAGCCCCGCCAATTGGCGGGGTTGAGGTACGAGCGTGGCAGCTCGAAAAGGGTACCCGCCTCCCCGGGGGGAGGCAGGTGGACTGCGTGTTACAGCAGCATGGTGCGGATATCGCCCAGCACGTCGCCCAGGCGCTTGGTGAAGCGCGCGGCGGCAGCGCCGTTGATCACACGGTGATCGTAGGACAGCGACAGCGGCAGCATCAGCTTCGGCTGGAAGGCCTTGCCATCCCAGACCGGCTGCATGGTTGCCTTGGAGACACCGAGGATCGCCACCTCAGGCGCGTTGACGATCGGCGTGAAGCCGGTGCCGCCAATGTGGCCGAGGCTGGAGATGGTGAAGCAGGCGCCCTGCATGTCGTCGGCCGAGAGCTTCTTGGTGCGGGCTTTCTCGGCGAGCGAGGCAGCTTCGGCAGCCAGTTGCAGCAGGCTCTTCTGGTCGACGTTCTTGATCACAGGGACCAGCAGACCGTCCGGGGTGTCCACGGCGAAGCCGATGTGCACGTACTTCTTGCGGATGATCGCCTTGCCGCTTGGCGCCAGCGAGCTGTTGAAGTCCGGCAGTTCCTTGAGCAGGAAGGCGCAGGCCTTGAGCAGCAGTGGCAGCACGGTCAGCTTGACGCCAGCCTTCTCGGCCACGGCCTTCTGCGCAACGCGGAAGGCTTCCAGCTCGGTGATGTCGGCGGAGTCGAACTGGGTCACGTGCGGCACGTTCAGCCAGCTGCGGTGCAGGTTGTTGGCACCGACCTGCATCAGGCGGGTCAGGGCCACTTCTTCCACTTCACCGAACTTGCTGAAGTCCACGGCCGGGATCGGCGGGATGCCAGCGCCGCCGGTTGCGCCGGCGGCTGCGGGCGCTTCCTTGGCCTTCTGCATCATGGCCTTGACGTAGACCTGCACGTCTTCTTTCAGGATGCGGCCGTGCGGGCCGGTCGCGGCAACTGCGCCCAGCTCGACACCGAATTCACGGGCCAGCTGACGAACCGCCGGGCCTGCGTGAACCTTGGCGTTGCTGCCGGCAGCCGGTGCGGTGGCAACCGGAGCAGGTGCGGCGGCAGGTGCTGGAGCTGCGGCAGGTGCGGCGGCCGGAGCAGGAGCAGCAGCCGGAGCTGGTGCGGCAGCCGGTGCGGCGCCAGCGACCTTCAGCTTGAAGATCAGGTCGCCAGTGCCGACTTCATCTTCCAGCTTGCACAGCACTTCTTCGACCACGCCAGCAGCAGGCGACGGGATCTCCATGGAGGCTTTGTCGGACTCCAGGGTGATCAGCGACTGGTCCGCTTCGACGGTATCGCCGACCTTGACCAGCATTTCGATGATCTTGGCCTTGCCCGACGAACCGATATCCGGCACGTGGATGTCCTGCACGCTGGCAGCGGCAGGTGCTGCAGCCGGGGCGGCAGCAGGGGCAGCTTCAGCAGCCGGAGCCGGTGCGGCAGCCTGGGCAGGCGCACCGGCCGGAGCCTCGGGCGCCGCAGCGGCGCCCTCGGCTTCCAGCACCAGCAGTTCGTCGCCTTCTTTCAGGCGGTCGCCCAGCTTGACCTTCAGTTCCTTGACGATACCGGCCTTCGGCGCCGGGATCTCCATGGAGGCCTTGTCGGACTCCAGGGTCAGCAGGCTCTGGTCGGCCTCGATACGGTCACCGACCTTGACGAACAGCTCGATGATTTCACCTTCACCGCTGCCGATGTCAGGTACGCGAATGAGTTCGCTCACTTAAAAATACTCCTCAGCAGTCCAGTGGGTTGCGCTTGTCCGGATCGATGCCGAACTTGACGATGGCGTCGGCCACCACCTTCGGTTCGATCTCGCCACGGTCGGCCAAGGCTTCCAGGGCAGCCAGCACCACGAAGTGGCGGTCGACTTCGAAGAAGTGACGCAGCTTCTTGCGGCTGTCGCTGCGACCGTAACCGTCGGTACCCAGGACTTTGAACTCTTTGCTCGGTACCCACTGACGAATCTGCTCGGCGAACAGCTTCATGTAGTCGGTAGAGGCGACAACCGGGCCTTTGCGGCCGGCCAGGCACTGCTCGACGTAGGTCTGCTGTGGCTTCTGGCCAGGCTTCAGGCGGTTGGCGCGTTCCACGGCCAGGCCGTCGCGGCGCAGTTCGTTGAAGCTGGTGACGCTCCACACGTCGGCACCGACGTTGAACTCTTCACGCAGGATCTTCGCAGCTTCGCGGACTTCGCGCAGGATGGTGCCGGAGCCCATCAGCTGTACGTGGTGCGCGGCTTCGCGGGTGTCGTCCTCGAGCAGGTACATGCCCTTGATGATACCTTCCTCGACACCGGCCGGCATGGCTGGCTGCTGGTAGGACTCGTTCATCACGGTGATGTAGTAGAAGATGTCCTGTTGCTCTTCGGTCATCTTCTTCATGCCGTCCTGGATGATCACCGCCAGCTCGTAGCCGTAGGTCGGATCATAGGTGCGGCAGTTCGGGATGGTGCCCGCCATCATGTGGCTGTGACCGTCTTCGTGCTGCAGGCCTTCACCGTTGAGGGTGGTACGGCCGGCGGTACCGCCGATCAGGAAGCCACGGGTGCGGCTGTCGCCAGCGGCCCAGGCCAGGTCGCCGATACGCTGGAAGCCGAACATCGAGTAGAAGATGTAGAACGGCAGCATCGGCTGGTTGTGGCAGCTGTACGAGGTACCGGCAGCGATGAACGACGACATGGCGCCGGCTTCGTTGATGCCTTCCTCGAGGATCTGGCCCTTCTTGTCTTCGCGGTAGAACATCACCTGGTCTTTATCGACTGGCTCGTAGAGCTGGCCGACCGACGAGTAGATGCCCAGCTGGCGGAACATGCCTTCCATACCGAAGGTACGGGCTTCGTCCGGGATGATCGGGACGATGCGCTGGCCGATTTCCTTGTCCTTGACCAGCTGCGCGAGGATCCGCACGAAGGCCATGGTGGTAGAGATTTCGCGGTCGCCCGAACCGTCCAGGATCGCTTTCAGCGTTTCCAGTGGCGGGGTCGGCACGCTGAAGCTCTGGGCACGGCGCTGTGGCACGAAACCACCCAGTGCGGCGCGACGCTCGGCCAGGTACTTGGCTTCGGCAGAACCTTCTTCGGGCTTGAAGAACGGCAGGTTCTCGAGCTCGGCATCCTTGACCGGGATGTCGAAGCGGTCACGGAAGTGACGCAGGCTGTCGACGTCGACCTTCTTGGTGTTGTGCGCGGTGTTCTTGGCTTCGCCGGCACCGGTACCGTAACCCTTGATGGTCTTGGCCAGGATGACGGTCGGCTGGTCCTTGTGGTTGACCGCCTGATGGTAGGCCGCATAGACCTTGTACGGGTCATGGCCACCACGGTTGAGCTTCCAGATCTCGTCGTCGGACAGGTCTTCGACCATGGCCTTGAGCTCTGGGGTGTTGAAGAAGTGCTGACGCACGTAGGCGCCGTCTTTGGCCTTGTAGTTCTGGTATTCGCCGTCGATGACTTCGTCCATGCGGCGCTGCAGGGCACCGTTGGTGTCCTTGGCGAACAGTGGGTCCCAGAAACGGCCCCAGACGACCTTGTTGACGTTCCAGCCACCGCCACGGAACACGCCTTCGAGTTCCTGGATGATCTTGCCGTTGCCGCGAACCGGGCCGTCGAGGCGCTGCAGGTTGCAGTTGATGACGAAGATCAGGTTGTCCAGCTTCTCGCGGCCAGCCAGGGCGATCGCGCCCAGGGATTCCGGCTCGTCGCACTCGCCGTCGCCCATGAAGCACCAGACCTTCTGCTTGCCGGCCGGGATGAAGCCACGGGCTTCCAGGTACTTCATGAAGCGTGCCTGGTAGATCGCCTGGATCGGGCCCAGACCCATGGAAACGGTCGGGAACTGCCAGAAGTCAGGCATCAGCCAAGGGTGAGGGTACGAAGACAGGCCTTTGCCGTCCACTTCCTGACGGAAGTTGTTCATCTGGTCTTCGTTGATGCGGCCTTCCATGAAGGCACGGGCGTAGACGCCTGGCGAAGCGTGGCCCTGGAAGAAGATCAGGTCGCCGCCGTGTTCTTCGGTCGGGGCCTGGAAGAAGTAGTTGAAGCCGATGTCGTACAGGGTGGCACTGGAGGCGAAGCTGGAGATGTGGCCGCCCAGGTCCGAATCCTTCAGGTTGGTGCGCATCACCATGGCCAGCGCGTTCCAACGCACCATCGAGCGAATGCGGCGTTCCATGAACAGGTCGCCAGGCATGCGTGCTTCGTGGGTGACGGGGATGGTATTGCGGTATGGCGTGGTGATCGCGTATGGCAGCTGGGAGCCACTGCGGGTGGCCAGCTCGCCCATGCGGGTCATCAGGTAATGAGCGCGGTCTTCGCCTTCTTTGTCGAGGACCGACTCCAGGGCATCCAGCCATTCCTGGGTTTCGATTGGATCGAGGTCTTGCATGGCTTGCTCCAGGGCGGAAAGGCCACCAGAATCGGGGGCCTGAGTTTGCGACTGGCCTTATGGGCAGACGTCGTGAATTCTTGGATTACCGGAGTGTGCACCGGCGGCGTGTAGTTTTACTACATTTGCTTTCGTATTTCATGCTTTTGCACGGGCGGGGTAGTAGTAAAACTACACAAATGCGACGTTTAGTCGCACCTTGGCTTGTGAGGAAAAACGTTCATGTTGGTTGGCGTTGTGTCGCGAACGGGTGATTCTTGATGTTTATTGCCAATGATTCGTTTTTTTCAGCTATTTCCAACTTTTGTACGACAGTCCAACCGTGGTCGAGCTTCCCCGTGGCCGCATTCAACCCTCTCATTCACGCCGATCAAGGATAGACCATGCGCCTGCCTTTGCCGCTCGAACTGCCTGCCACCCTGCAACCGCTGGTCGCGCGTAACCAGCAGTTTCTGCTCGATGCGCTGGCCGGCCATCCCGACCTCGACCTGACGGCGTGGAGCCCGGTCCACCGCCAGCAATTCGACCAGGTGGCGGCGGCCAGCGATTTCGTCCTTGGCCTGGCCCAGCGCGAGCCGGCCATGCTGTTCGCGCTGCAGGCCAGCGGTGAACTGGACCGCCGCTATGCGCCGGGCGAGCTGCGCGGTCATATCGCCGCCGCTGTCCAGGCCGCGCAGGGCGAAGACGAACTGGCGCGCAACCTGCGCCGCGAGCGCAACCGCCAGCAACTGCGCATCATCTGGCGCGACATCACTCGCCAGGCCGAGCTTGGCGAAACCTGCCGCGACCTGTCCGACCTGGCCGACGCGGCCATCGACGAAGCCTATCAATGGCTGTACCCGCGCCACTGCCAGCAGTTCGGCACGCCGATCGGCAGCCGCAGCGGCCAGCCCCAGCACATGGTGGTGCTGGGCATGGGCAAGTTGGGGGCGGTGGAGCTGAACCTGTCTTCGGACATCGACCTGATCTTCGCCTTCCCCGAAGGCGGCGAAACCGAAGGGGTCAAGCGTGCACTGGACAACCAGGAGTTCTTCACCCGGCTGGGCCAGCGGCTGATCAAGGCGCTCGACCCGGTGACCGTGGATGGCTTCGTGTTCCGCGTCGACATGCGCCTGCGCCCCTATGGTTCGGCCGGCGCGCTGGTGATGAGCTTCAACGCCCTGGAACAGTACTACCAGGACCAGGGGCGCGACTGGGAGCGCTACGCCATGATCAAGGCGCGGGTGGTGGCCGGCGACCAGGCCGCGGGTGCCCAGTTGCAAGAAATGTTGCGACCGTTCGTCTACCGACGCTACCTGGACTTCTCGGCCATCGAGGCGCTGCGCACCATGAAGCAGCTGATCCAGCAGGAAGTGCGGCGCAAGGGCATGGCCGACAACATCAAGCTCGGCGCCGGCGGCATCCGCGAGGTGGAGTTCATCGCCCAGGCGTTCCAGCTGATCCATGGCGGGCGCGACCTGAGCCTGCAGCAACGGTCGTTGCTCAAGGTGCTGGCGACTCTGGAGGGCCAGGGCTACCTGCCGACCGCGGTGGTGCTCGAGCTGCGTGAGGGGTATGAGTTCCTGCGCTACACCGAGCATGCCATCCAGGCGATTGCCGACCGCCAGACGCAGATGCTGCCGGACAGTGACCTCGACCGTGCGCGGATCGCCTACATGCTCGGTTATGCCGACTGGGAAAGCTTCCATGAGCATCTGATGCACTGGCGCAACCGCGTCGACTGGCACTTCCGCCAGGTGATCGCCGACCCGGACGATGAAGACGGCGAAGGCGAGCTGGTGGTCGGCGGCGAGTGGTCGCCGCTGTGGGAGCAGGCACAAGACGAAGAGGCTGCCTGCCGGCAACTGCAGGAGGCTGGCTTCAGCCTGCCGGCCGAAGCCCTGCGACGCCTGACCGGGCTGCGTGCCAGCCCGCAGTTGCGCTCGATGCAGCGCATTGGTCGCGAGCGTCTGGATGCCTTCATTCCCCGGTTGCTGGCCCAGGCCGTGGAGCACGACAACCCGGACCTGGTGCTGGAGCGCGTGCTGCCGTTGGTAGAAGCCGTGGCGCGGCGCTCTGCCTATCTGGTGCTGCTCACCGAAAACCCCGGTGCGTTGCGCCGTCTGCTGACCCTGTGCGCGGCCAGCCCGTGGATCGCCGAGCAGATCGCCCGTTACCCGCTGCTGCTCGATGAACTGCTCAACGAAGGCCGGCTGTTCAGCCCGCCGATGGCGCCCGAGCTGGCTGCCGAGTTGCGCGAACGGCTGACGCGCATCCCCGAGGACGACCTGGAACAGCAGATGGAGGCGCTGCGCCACTTCAAGCTGGCCCACAGCCTGCGCGTGGCCGCCTCGGAAATCAGCGGCAACCTGCGCTTGATGAAGGTCAGCGACTATCTGACCTGGCTGGCCGAAGCCATCCTCGACCAGGTGCTGGCCCTGGCCTGGCGCCAGACCGTGTCCCGCCACGGCCAGCCCAAGCGCAGCGACGGCAGCCTGGGCGACCCGGGTTTCATCATCATTGGCTATGGCAAGGTGGGTGGCCTGGAACTGGGCCACGGCTCTGACCTGGACCTGGTGTTCATCCACGACGGCGATCCACAGGCCGAAACCGACGGTGCCAAGCCGATCGACAGCGCGCAGTTCTATACCCGTCTGGGCCAGCGCATCATTCACCTGCTCACGACCCAGACCAACTCCGGCCAGCTGTACGACGTCGACATGCGCCTGCGCCCCTCGGGTGCATCGGGCTTGCTGGTCAGTTCGCTGGGCGCGTTCGAGCGCTATCAGCAGAGCGAGGCTTGGACCTGGGAACATCAGGCACTGGTAAGGGCCCGGGTGCTGGTGGGCTGCAAGCAGCTGGCGAGCGCGTTCGAGAACGTACGCGCCAAGGTCCTGGGGCAGCCCCGCGACCTTGACAAACTGCGCAGCGAAGTCAGTGAGATGCGCGCCAAGATGCGTGACAACCTGGGCACCAAGGCCACGGCTGCGGGCACCGCCGACAACGCATTCGACGCCGGTGTGGCGTTCGATATCAAGCAGGATGCCGGCGGTATCGTCGATATCGAATTTATGGTGCAATACGCCGCTTTGGCCTGGTCCCACGACCACCCGGCCATACTCCGATGGACCGACAACATTCGCATCCTGGAAGAGCTGGGGCAGGCGAAATTGATGCCGGCCAGCGACGCGATCCTGCTGCGCGAGGTGTACAAGGCGTTTCGTTCGGCGTCGCACCGCCAGGCCTTGCAGAAGCAGGCCGGGGTGATCGACGCCGCGCAGTTTGTCGATGAGCGCCGCGAGGTGCGGCGGATCTGGGGCGAGCTGGGGCTGACTTGAGAGCCGATCGCCGGCAAGCCGGCTCCCACAGATTCCGTGGGAGCCGGCTTGCCGGCGATTAGGGGCACAATGGAGCCCCGGTGGTACACTGTCCGCCACATAGCCTGAATATAAAGAGGGGAGGCCAGGCTTTACGCAGCCTGCAGCCTCCCCGAGCGTTTCTGGACTAAGCATGAGAATACTGATCATTGGCCCCAGCTGGGTCGGCGACATGGTGATGGCGCAGACCCTGTTCCAGTGCCTGAAACAGCAGCACCCCGACTGCGTGATCGACGTGCTGGCCCCCGAGTGGAGCCGGCCGATCCTCGAACGCATGCCCGAGGTACGCCAGGCCTTGAGCTTCCCGCTCGGCCACGGCGCGCTGGAGCTGGCCACGCGCCGGCGCATCGGCAAGTCCCTGGCCGGCCAGTACGACCAGGCGATCCTCCTGCCCAACTCGTTGAAGTCTGCGCTGGTGCCGTTCTTCGCCGGTATCCCCAAGCGCACCGGCTGGCGCGGCGAGATGCGCTTCGGTCTGCTCAACGATGTGCGCAAGCTGGACAAGGCCCGCTACCCGTTGATGATCGAGCGCTTCATGGCCCTGGCCTATGCGCCCGGCGCCGAGTTGCCGCAGCCTTACCCACGCCCCAACCTGCAGATCGAAGCGCCGAGCCGCGAGGCGGCCATGGCCAAGTTCGGGCTGGAGCTGGACCGCCCGGTGCTGGCACTTTGCCCAGGCGCCGAGTTCGGCGAGGCCAAGCGCTGGCCCTCCGAGCACTACGCCATCGTTGCCGATGCCATGATTCGCCAGGGCTGGCAGGTGTGGCTGTTCGGTTCGAAGAACGATCACCCTGTCGGTGAGCAGATCCGTGACCGGCTGATCCCGGGCCTGCGTGAAGAGTCCTACAACCTGGCGGGTGAAACGTCGCTGGCCGAGGCCATCGACCTGATGTCCTGCGCCGATGCCGTGGTCTCCAACGACTCTGGATTGATGCACGTGGCGGCAGCGTTGAATCGCCCGCTGGTCGCGGTGTATGGCTCGACATCCCCGGGTTTCACGCCACCGTTGGCGGAGCAGGTGGAGATCGTGCGCACGGGCATCGAGTGCAGCCCGTGCTTCGACCGGACCTGCCGCTTCGGCCACTACAACTGCCTGCGTCTGCTCGAGCCCGGCAGGGTCATCGCCGCGCTGCACAGCCTGGGTGGGCCTGACCTGATCGATACCGTGGCCGAGGTCGACTAAGTGCGGGTACTGATCATCAAGACTTCGTCGCTGGGTGATGTGATCCACACCCTGCCGGCCCTCACCGATGCCGCCCATGCCATCCCGGGCATTCGCTTCGACTGGGTGGTGGAAGAAGGCTTCGCCGAAATTCCCAGTTGGCACCCGGCGGTCGATCAGGTCATCCCGGTGGCCATCCGCCGCTGGCGCAAGAACCTTTGGCAGACCCTCAAGAGCGGCGAGTGGAAGGCCTTCAAGAAGCGTCTGCGCGAGCACACCTATGACCTGGTGATCGACGCCCAGGGTCTGGTCAAGTCCGCCTGGCTGACCCGCTACGTCAAGGCGCCGGTGGCCGGGCTCGACCGCTACTCGGCGCGTGAAGGCCTGGCCAGTCGTTTCTATGACCGACGCCTGTCGGTCGCTGTCGGCCAGCACGCGGTCGAACGCGTGCGCCAGCTGTTCGCCATGGCCCTGGCCTACGACCTGCCGGAAGGCATCGGCAACTACGGCCTGGACCTCGACCGCCTGCAACTGCCACCTGCCGCGCCGTACGTGGTATTCCTGCACGGCACTACATGGGCGACCAAGCACTGGCCCGAAGCCTACTGGCGGGAACTGGCCGAGCGTCTGGGTCGGCGCAAGCTGCAGGTGCGCCTGCCGTGGGGCAACCCGGCCGAGAAGGCGCGCGCCGAGCGCATTGCCCAAGGCTTGAGCAACTGCCAGGTGCTGCCCAAATTGAACCTGGCCGGCGTTGCCCGGGTGCTGGCGGCGGCCAAGGCCTGCGTGGCGGTGGACACTGGCCTGGGCCACCTGGCCGCGGCGCTGGACGTGCCGACCATCTCGCTGTTCGGCCCGACCAACCCGGGCCTGACGGGGGCCTATGGCCGCGTCCAGGTCCACCAGGCCAGCGACTTCCCCTGCGCGCCGTGCCTGCAGAAGAAGTGCACCTACAAACCGAGCGCCGACGACCTGCGCCGGTTCGATCTCAAACGCGAGTGGCCACTGTGCTTCACTCGCCTGAATCCCGAGCATGTGGCGAGCCGCTTGAGCGCGCTGCTGCTGGCTGAGGATGTTCGTTGATGCAACTGGCTTTCGTGCTTTACAAGTATTTCCCCTTCGGCGGGCTGCAGCGCGATTTCATGCGCATTGCCCTGGAATGCCAGAAGCGGGGCCACCAGATCCGCGTCTACACGCTGATCTGGGAGGGTGACATTCCGCCGGGCTTCGAGGTGCTGGTGGCGCCGGTCAAGGCGCTGTTCAACCACCGCCGCAACGAGAAGCTCAGCGCCTGGATGGCCGCAGACCTGGCCAAGCGCCCTGTCGACCGCCTGGTGGGCTTCAACAAGATGCCGGGGCTGGACGTCTACTACGCCGCCGACGGCTGTTTCGAGGACAAGGCCCAGACCTTGCGCGGCGGTCTGTACCGGCGCTGGGGCCGCTACCGGCATTTTGCCGAGTATGAGCGGGCGGTATTCGCCAAGGACGCCCATACCGAAGTGCTGATGATTTCCGAAGTGCAGCAACCGCTGTTCATCAAGCA
Source organism: Pseudomonas plecoglossicida NBRC 103162 = DSM 15088 (assembly GCF_000730665.1). GTDB lineage: Bacteria > Pseudomonadota > Gammaproteobacteria > Pseudomonadales > Pseudomonadaceae > Aquipseudomonas > Aquipseudomonas plecoglossicida. Next base: position 107,986 of record NZ_BBIV01000017.1, on the reverse strand, counting down.
TTACGGCACCCCGGTGGAGCGCTTCCACCTGCTGCCGCCGGGCATTTCCCAGGACCGACGTGCGCCGGCCAATGCCGCCGAGATCCGCGCCGAGTTCCGCAAGGAATTCAACCTGGGCGATGACGACCTGCTGCTGGTGCAGATCGGTTCGGGCTTCAAGACCAAGGGCGTGGACCGCAGCCTCAAGGCCCTGGCTGCGCTGCCGTCAGCGTTGCGCAAGCGCACGAGACTGATGGTCATCGGCCAGGACGACCCCAAGGTGTTCCAGCTGCAGAGCGCCACCCTGGGCCTGGGCGATCAGGTGCAGTTCCTCAAGGGGCGCAGCGATATCCCGCGTTTCCTGCTCGGCGCTGATGTGCTGATCCACCCGGCCTACAACGAGAACACCGGCACGGTGCTGCTCGAAGCCCTGGTGGCCGGCTTGCCGGTGCTGGTGTCCAAGGTCTGTGGCTACGCCCACTACATCGCCGAGGCCGACAGCGGCCTGGTGCTGGACGAGCCGTTCGAGCAAGAGCAGCTCAACCGCTACCTGCAGCGCATGCTGGAAGCGCCGCAAAGCCGTGCCGAGTGGTCGCGCAACGGCCTGGCCTTTGCCGAGACCGCTGACCTGTACAGCATGCCGCAGCATGCAGCCGACGTGATCCTGGGGCAGGAGACCGCATGAAGCTGATACTGGCCGAACCCTTCAAGCGCCTGTGGGCCGGGCGTGATGCCTTCGAGGCCGTGGAAGCGCTGCAAGGCGAGGTCTACCGCGAGCTGGAAGGGCGTCGCACGCTGCGCACCGAGGTCGATGGCGAAGGGTTCTTCGTCAAGATCCACCGCGGCATCGGTTGGGGCGAGATCTTCAAGAACCTGCTGACGGCCAAGCTCCCGGTGCTTGGCGCGGGCCAGGAGTGGCAAGCCATCCAGCGCCTGCATGAAGTGGGTGTAGCAACCATGACCGCCGTCGCCTATGGCGAGCGTGGCAGCAACCCGGCCACCCAGCATTCGTTCATCGTCACCGAAGAGCTGGCGCCGACCATCAGCCTGGAAGACTACAGCCTCGACTGGGTCAAGCAGCCGCCCGAGCCTCGCCTCAAGCGTGCACTGATCGCCGAAGTGGCGAAGATGACCGGCGGCATGCACCGCGCCGGGGTCAACCACCGCGACTGCTATATCTGCCACTTCCTGCTGCACACCGACCGGCCGGTGACGGCGGATGACTTCAAATTGTCGGTCATCGACCTGCACCGCGCCCAGACCCGGGCGAAAATCAGCCGCCGCTGGCGTGACAAGGACCTGGCCGCGCTGTATTTCTCGGCGCTGGACATCGGCCTGACCCGGCGTGACAAGCTGCGCTTCCTGCGCGGGTACTTCCAGCACCCGCTGCGCCAGATCCTCGCCGAGGAGGCGGCGCTGCTCGCCTGGCTCGAGCGCAAGGCGCAGAAACTCTACGACCGCAAGCTTCGCTATGGGGATGCACTCTGATGGCGGGTTGGAACCTGGCGCCGGGTTATGAACACCTGGCGGCGGACTTCGGCAGTCTCGATGCGGTGTTTGCCCTGCAGGGCCAACGCCTGACCCGCGACCCGCTCAGCGAGGTCATCCGCATCGAGCGAGACGGCGTCCACTATTACGTCAAACGCTACACCGGTGCCGGCAAGCACATGCGCCGCTACCTGGGCCGTCCACGGATCAAGGCCGAATGGCAAAACCTCAAGCAGTTCGCCAAGTGGGACATCCCCACTGCCGAAGTGGTCGCCTGGGGCCTGGAGCGCAATGGCCTGGCCTTCGGCCGTGGCGCGATGATCACCCGCGAGCTGCCGAACACCGAAGACCTCTCGGCGCTGGCCGATCGCAACGACCCCCGCCTGGCCGACCGCCGCTGGGTCGACCACCTCAGCCGCCAGTTGGCACGGCATACCCGGGTCATGCACGAGCACCGCTTTGCCCACAACGACCTGAAGTGGCGTAACCTGCTGGTCGACGATCTGGGCACGCTGTTCTTCATCGACTGCCCGACCGGCGATTTCTGGCGCGGCTTCATGTGGCGTCACCGGATGATCAAGGACCTGGCCTGCCTGGACAAGGTCGCCAAGTATCATCTGTCGGCGACCCAGCGCCTGCGTTTCTACCTGCAGTACCGCGGGCGTCAGCGCCTGAATGTGCGCGACAAGCGGCGCATTCGCCAGGTACTGAGTTTCTTCGAGGGAAGGGAATGACCGATTACCTGGCCAGCGCGGACCTTGCGCTGCTCAAGCGCCATGGCCTGAACGACTTCGAGGCGCTGTGGGCGCTGCAGCTCGACGCCGTGGACGAACCCAACACCGGCCGTGGCGGCTGGAGCAGCGTGTTCCGCCTGGAGCTCGAAGGCAAGGGCTACTACCTCAAGCGCCAGAGCGACTACCTGACCCGCACCCTGTCGCGGCCGTTCGGCGAGCCGACCTTCGCCCGCGAGTTTCGCAACATCAGCCGTTACCAGAAGCTGCAGATCCCGGCCCTGCAGGCGGTGTTCTACGGTGAGCGCAAGCAGGGCGGCCAGCACCGGGCAATCCTGCTGACCCGCGCACTGGACGACTGGAGCGACCTGGAAAGCCTGCTGGCCCGCTGGCCGCAGCTGACCGAGGGCGAGCGCAGCGGCATCCTCCAGGCCTGTGGCCAGCTGGCGCGTACGCTGCACAGCGCCGGCCAGGTGCATGGCTGCTTCTACCCCAAGCACATCTTCCTGCGTCAACGCCGTGACGGCTGGGACGCGCAACTGATCGACCTGGAAAAGACCCGGCCGCTGCTGTTCGGCATGCGCGACCGGCTCAAGGACCTGGAGCCGCTGCTGCGCCGCGCCCGAGCCTGGAGCGAGGCGGACGTGCGCCAGCTGCTGGCCGTGTACCTGGCAACCCCAGCCGGGAGCGCGCTGGTCGATACCTGGCTGCAACGCCTGACGCAACGCCGTCGTGAAAAAGAGGCCCGCTGATGCGTTTGTCCGAATTGAAAGCCACCGGGCGCAGCCCCTCGCTGCCGCTGTCGGTGACCCTGGCCGATGCGGCCGGCAGCGCCGACCTGCAGTTGCTCAGCCTGCTGCGCGTGTTGCCGGGCCAGCGTTATGTCGGCGCCGGCGTCTGGCGCGGCACGCCGGTGCTGGCCAAATTGTTGGTGGGCAGCAACGCCGCGCGGCATTTCCAGCGTGAGCTGGACGGCGTCAAGCTGCTGGCCGAACAAGGCCTGACCACTCCCAAGCTGCTGGCCGACGGCCTCAAGGAAGGCGAGGGTGGCTGGCTGCTGTTCGAATTCCTCGACGGTGCCGAGAGCCTGGCCGACGCCTGGGCGGCGGTGGAACACCTGCCGGTGCTCGCGGACGAGCAGCACCTGGTGCTTGGCGAGGCGCTGACCGCCGTGGCGCAGATGCACGCCAAGGGCCTGTGGCAGGAAGACCTGCACCTGGACAACCTGCTGCGCCACGGCGGCAAGCTGTACCTGATCGACGGCGCCGGCATCAAGTCCGAGACGCCTGGCCAACAGTTGTCGCGCCCGCGCGTGCTGGAAAACCTCGGGGTGTTCTTCGCCCAGTTGCCCAAGCGCCTGGAGCCCTTCATCGAAGAGCTGCTGGTGCACTACCTGCTGGCCAATGCCGAGCACGCCTTGCCGATGGAGGCGTTGCAGAAGCAGGTGGACAAGGTGCGCAACTGGCGCCTGAAGGATTACCTGGAAAAGGCCGGCCGCGAGTGCACGTTGTTCAGCGTCGAACGCAGCCTGTCGGGCCTTCGGGCCATTCGCCGTGGCGAACTCGAGGCCATGTTGCCGGTGCTGGAGCAGGCCGATGCATTGATCGACCAGGGCCACCTGTACAAGACCGGCGGTGCGGCCAGTGTGGCGCGCATCGAGGTGGGCGGCCGCAGCCTGGTGCTCAAACGCTACAACATCAAGAACACCGCGCACTGGTTCAAGCGTTTCTGGCGCCCGAGCCGGGCCTGGCACTCCTGGATCGAAGGGCACCGGCTGGCGTTTCTCGACATCGCCACGCCGCGTCCGCTGGCGGTGCTGGAACAACGGGTCATGGGCCTGCGCAGCCGTGCGTTGCTGGTCACCGAATATGCCGATGGCCCGGACCTGACCGCATGCTTCGCGCCCTATGTGGAAAACGGCGATGCGCCGGAGGAGCAGATCGATGCGTTGGTGCACCTGATGCAGCAGCTGATCCGCGAGCGCATCAGCCACGGCGATTTCAAGGGCCACAATCTGTTCTGGCAGGACGGCCAGTGGTCGCTGATCGATCTTGACGCCATGTGCCAGCACGCCACCCAGCTCAGCTTCGCACCGGCCTATGCCCGTGATCGGGCGCGCTTGCTGCGCAACTGGCCCCGTGGCAGCGCACTGCACCAGCGGCTCGACCGTTTGCTGCCGAAGCTGGATTGAAGGTGGCTCTCATCGCGGGCAAGCCCGCTCCTACAGGATCAACGCTGTCCCTGGGCACGGCGCGGAACCTGTAGGAGCGGCTTGCCCGCGATGAATACCCCGCAAATTTTTCAGTCAGACTGGGCCGGTGCATCCGGCAGCGGCAGCCAGTCACTGCTGCGCCCGGCCTGACGCACGCGGATCAGCCACTTGCCGGCTTCCCAGCGCAACACCGCCCAAGGCACCACGCCGGCCTCCCGTGCCGCCGGGATGGGCAGATGAAACCGATCCGGCAGCAGATGCCTGCGCACCGGCAGTTGCCCCATGCGCAGCACCAGGTACAACTGCCCATCGGCCTCATGCAGTCCTTGCTCCGCCTCCAGCGGCACGCCATCCAGCGTTTCTTCCAGGTAGCAGTCGTCCAGCATTCGCTGCACATCCGGCAGCCCCTCATACCAGTGCAGCGGCGAATCGATCACCCAGCGCCCGTCGGCCGTGCGTTTCACCGGTTGCTGCAAATAGGCATCCGGCTGCTCGGGGTCGATGGCTCGCCAGCGCTGCCCGTCGAAACTGACCTTGTAGTGACGGTTGTCCTTGTCCTTGACGAAGTACAGGGACAGCCCGGCAAATGGTGACACCTGCTCATAGACGCCTTCGCCATAGATGCCGTCGATGCGATAGCGCAGGGTGCTGGGGGCTACCTGTACCTCGAAGCGCGTGGGCAGTGGCAATGGCGGCTGCTTCGGCATCCCGCGCAGGGAGCGCCGCAGCAGTCCGGAGCCGGAATAACCGATGGCCGCGTCGTTGGCATGGCTGAGTGCGTCGTAGGCATGGCGCAGCACGCCCTCGACATCGTCCTGTTTATACGCTTCGAAACCGTCCCAGATGTCGATGGCCATGCGCCCCACGGACAGGGCCAGCAACGCCCGGTTGGGCAGCAGCAGACTGATGAAGTCGACCAGGCGCCAGCTCAGGTCGACGATCGACTGGGCATCGACCTCCCGGGTCGTCCTGCTCTTGGCATCGGCGTCGGCCAGCACGGCGCGGGCTTCGGCCATGTAGCAGGCATAAAACAGATCGTCTTCGATCTCAGGCGTTTGCAGTGCCGGGCCAAGTCTGCCTTTGGTCAGCAAGCGCCTGACCCTGGCAGCAGGCAGCAGCGGCAATCGTTCAATCACATAGTCGCTGAGCCTGGGCTGTTGGCGCAGGGTGCGAATCAGCTCGCGGGTGTTGTGAAACCGGCGCCATGCCCTGCGGTCCGGCGCGTCCGGGGTGTACAGCACGCAAGAGGGAGAGCGTTGTGCAGTGCTGTTTATCAGCAGTACGCCTTGCAGCGTATGCCCGATGATGCGCAATTGCCTGACCTTGATCGCGTAACCTGCTGCCAGTGGGCGCAAGGCATTATGCGGTTGGTCGAGCACGGCGGTGACCCACTGATAGCCAAGCTCGAAAGCATCGTCGCCAAAGTGACCGGCATATCGAGCCTTGGCCGCTTCGGCGCGCATGCGGGCCCGGTTGATCTGGGCATGGCTGCGCAGCCGCCATTTGCCCGCCCTGGAGCTGATCAACTGGGTTTGCAGGAATTGCGCGTAACTGCCACCCACATTCAGTTCCCTGACCAGGGCCTTCACATAACCTGGCGAAAGCCCGGGTGGCAGAGCCGTGCCCTGCAGGTGTGTCACTTGTGCGGTCAGCCAGTAGTCAGCATCGAACCAGGGCAGGTTGTGCAGTGCCAGTTGATCCAGCGATCGGGTTTCCTTGACCATCTCGATCATGTCGTCGCCCACGCGCTTCATGCCTGCGGTGGTGACATAGGCCGAGGTCGCGAAGGGATGCAAGATCGCCCCGGTACGCCGCGCACGCACCACGCTGACCAGGATCTGTCCAGGAGGGAAGTCGGTACCCAGGTCGCTGCGCAGGCGCTCGGCCAGGCGTGCATTGGTCCAGGCAAGCAGGCTGTGCTGCTTGGAAAACGCCTCGATGTCGAGGATGCCCGGGGCCGCCGCCGTTTCAGCTGCCGCCACCAGTTCCTGCATCGTCTGCATGATGTGGCTCAAGCCTTGCGGGCTGGCGTTGCGCAGCCAGTGGGGAAGGTTCTTTTCCAGCAACAGCGAGTAACGCGTTTGCACCAGGGCCCGGCTGTCGATGTCCTGGTCCAGGGCCAAGGCTGTGGTGATCCGTTCGGGTGCCGCGTCGGGCCACAAACCTGGATCGTTCAGGCGCTGGCGCTGTGCCTCGATGAGCGCATCGATCTGTGCGTCGAGCAGGCTGTCGGCATACCAGTCATAGCGCAGACGCTGCGCGTGGTGGATACGTTCGGCCTGCATGCCTTCGCCGTAAAGTCGCAGCAGCGGCTGACTTTGCAAGGGGTCATCGAGCCTTTCGCAAAGCTCCTGATGCAAGTCGCCAAGCGTGTCGAACGCTTCGATGCCTTGGGTCAGCCCGCACAGCAGCACGGTGCCGGTCGACGCTTGCGCGGTGAGCATCTGGCCTTCTGCGCTACCAGCGACAATGACCAGTACCCCCGGAAGGTAACTGCGCCAGTTTGGGTGAAAGCCCTCGATCAGCACGCGATACACCTGGGAGCGCTCAGCCAATGGCAGGTGCCTGCGCTGGGCGGCCAGCGGCGAGGCCAGGCAGACGCGCAGCAGGGCGGCCTGGTCGTCGGTGAGGGTCTGGTCGTCCTGACGCAGCCGGGCCTCGGCGATCAGCTGGGCCTTGCGCAACTGCAGCAGGCGCTGCCGGGGTGTCTGGCCTTGGCTGTCCGGCGTGCTCCAGAAGCTGGCCAGGTCGCCATGCAGGCGGCGACGGCTGTCGGCGCCACGGTCGTGGGCCACCGGGAGGTTTGCGAGTAGCTCACGGATCTGTGCATCTATTCGTTCGAGTTGTTCGAGGGGGCGCATGTGGGCTGCTCCTTCTGACTGGGGCGCCCATGCTGGAAATGCATGGCGCCCGTCAGGTGGTAGCCCGCTATTTCAGCCGCGCCGCAGCAGCGACCGTGCACTGAGCAACGCAGGAATGCCCAGCCCGACCCAGGCCAGCATGTCCCAGCCGCCGTCGCCGAGCAGCGCGGCGAACAACCCGGCAGCGCCCAGCAGGGCGATCAGCAGCGGCCAGGTGAAGATGCGCCAGGTCGATTGCGATCGATGGCTCATGGGCGTGCTCCTTTGCCTTTGCGCTGCTTGCCCCACCACAGGTACAGCCCGCTGCCGAGCACGACGATGGTCAGCACATCGAGCACGGCCCAGAGGATCTGCATCGGCCGTCCGCCGTAGTCACCGAAGTGCAGCGGCTGGGACAGGCCCATGGCATCCATGTACCAGGGCCGCTCGCCGACGGCGGTCACCGTCAGGCTCTGTGCGTCGATCAGCACGGGTGTCAGCAGATGAGAAGTGAGGTGCGTGGCGCCTTTCATGAACACTGCGTAGTGGTGCTCACTGGAGAAGCGCGTGCCGGGGAAGGCGATGAAGTCCGGGCGCATGCCGGGCGCGGCCTGTTCGGCGATCGCCAGCAACTGCGTGGCGGGGGCGCGTTCGCTGAGTGGCGGGGCGCTGCGGTACGGCTCGACCATGGCCGCCAGGCTGTCGTTGCGCCAGGCGGCGATGACCAGGTCGGAAAGGGCGCTGATCACGCCGGTGACGCCCACGGTCAGCGCCCAGGCCAGGGTCACCACGCCGATCAGGTTGTGCAGGTCGAGCCAGCGCAGGCGCCGGGATTTGTCGTGGCGCACCGTGGCGAAGTCCAGGCGGCGCATGAACGGGGCGTACAGCACCGTGCCGGAAACGATCGCCACGACGAACAGCACACCCATGAAGGCCAGCAGCAATTTGCCGGGCAGGCCGGCGAACATGTCCACGTGCAGGCGCAGCATGACCATCATGAAGCCGCCGTTGGCGGCCGGCATGGCCACGGCCTCGCCGGTACGCGCGTCGAGCATGAAGGTATGGGAAGAGTTGGGTTCGGTGCCGGCGGTGGCGGCGGTGATCGCCATCACGCCGTTGGGCTCGTCTTGGTCGAAGCCGAAGTACTGCATCACCTCACCAGGGCGATGTTGCTCGGCCTTGACCACCAGTTGCTGCAGGTCGAGGTGTGGCGTGCCTGCCGGCAGCTCGCGCAGTTCGGCCGCATCACCGAGCAGGTGCTCGAGTTCATGGTGGAAGATCAGCGGCAGACCGGTGAGTGCCAGCAACAGCAGAAACACGGTGCAGACCAGGCTGCTCCAGGTGTGGATCACGGACCAGCGGCGGATGGTTGGGCTTTTCATTACATTTTATTTCTCGATGTTCAGAAAGACCAAAGCCGTCCACGGGGGACGGCTTGGCCGGCAATCTCACAGCGTCACAGGCTTACCATTTGTAGGTGGCGCTGGCGACGACGCTGCGCAGGTCGCCGTAGTAGCAGTAGTACGAGTCGCAGGTGGAGATGTAGTCCTTGTTCAGCAGGTTGGTGGCGTTGACCGCCACCGAGGCGCCCTTGAGGCTGTTGTCCAGGCGGCCCAGGTCGTAGTGCACGGACGCATCGAACACCGTGTAGGCGTCGGCCTTGCCCAGGTAGGTATTGGCCTGGTCGCCGTAGGTGTTGCCGGTGTAGCGGGCGCCGGCGCCGACGCCGAAGCCGTCGAGCACACCGGAGTGCCAGGTGTAGTCGGCCCACACCGAGGCTTGCTGGTTGGGCATCAGTTGCAGACGGTTGCCTTTGTACAGGCCGTCCTGCACTTCCGACTTGGCCAGGGTATAGGCCGCGATCACCTTCAGGTTGTCGGTGACGTCGGACACGGCTTCGAGCTCCAGGCCGTGCACTTTCACTTCGCCGGTCTGGCTGGTGACGGAGACGTTGCCGACGTTGTTGGTGACCGAGACATTCTTCTGGGTCAGGTCATACACGGCTGCTGACAGCAGGGTGTTGGAGCCCGGCGGCTGGTACTTGATGCCCAGTTCCCATTGCTTGCCTTCGGTCGGCTTGAACGAAACCTCGGGATCGACGCTGGCATTGCTGGCCGGCTGGAAGGATTCGGCGTAGGACAGGTACGGCACGAAGCCAGAATCGAAGACGTAGCTGATCGCCGCGTTGCCGCTGAAGTTACTGTCGCGCTGGGTGTTGGTGGCATCGTCCTTGTTGAAGAACTTGGTGCCGGTGTGCACCCAGTCTTCACGCCCGCCCAGGGTCAGGCGCCAGTTGTCGAGGGCCATCTGGTCCTGGACGTAGAGGCCGGTCTGGTAGGTCTTCTGGTTGTAGTCGTAGAACGCATCGGAGCGGGGCGGACGGGTGATCGGCAGGCCATATTCCGGGTGATTGACGTTGATCGGCGGCGCCGTGCCGAAAATGGCCAGGTAGTTGGTGTTGCTGCGCTGGTGATCCAGGCCGAGCAGCACCGTGTGGTTGACGGCGCCGGTGGCGAAGTCGGCCTGGAAGTTGTTGTCGACCGCGAACTGGCTGATGTCTTCGTCGACGTTGGTGGTACCGCGCCCGACATTCCCTTCGTCGTCCACCACCATGCCGAACTGTGGCATGTAGCTGTTGACGGTGACGGTCTGGAACGCCAGGTCCGACTTGGTGTAGCGCAGGTTCTGGCGGAACTGCCACACATCGTTGATGCGGTGCTCGAAGGCGTAGCCCAGCGCGTAGTAGGTGCGGTCGTAGAAGTCGTAGTCGGGGTCGCCCAGGTTCTTGTGGTGCGAGATGTCGCCGAACGGCATGTCGATCTTGGTGCCCTGGATCGGCCGGAACTGGCTGGTGACGCCGGTATCGTCGCGGGTGAACTGGGTCAGGAAGGTCAGCGAGGTGTCTTCGTCGATGTTCCAGGTCAGGCTCGGGGCGATGTTGTAGCGCTTGTCGTCGATGTGGTCGATCTGCGTACCGCCGTCACGGACCACGCCACTGAGGCTGTAGAGGAACTTGCCCTGCTCGTCGAGCTTGCCGGTGCTGGCGAAGTTGATCTGGCGGTGGTTGTCGCTGCCGTATTGCAATTCGATTTCGTTGGCGCTTTCAGCCTGCGGGCGGCGGCTGACCATGTCCAGCAGGCCGCCGGGCGGGGTCTGGCCATAGACCGAGGAAGCCGGGCCGCGCAGCAGCGCCAGGCGATCCAGGTTCCAGGTTTCGGCCTTGGGGTTGGCGTATACGCCACGGGGCAGCGGCAGGCCGTCGAGGAACTGGGTCGGCTCGAAGCCACGCACGCGCATCCAGTCATAGCGGGTGTCGCTGCCGAAGCTGGCGGAGACGATCCCCGGCATGTAGCGCACGGCATCGTCGAGGCTGTGCACGCCGCGGTCGCTCATCTGCTGGCGGGTGGCGACGGAGATCGAGCGGGGCACTTCGACCAGCGCGGTGTCGGTCTTGGTGCCGGCGGCCGTGCGCTTTGCGGTATAGCCTTCGACCGGGCCCCAGGCGCTTTCGTAGCTGGACTTGGCGTCGATCGTGGTTTCCGGCAACGCCAGTGCGCCTTGAGGGGTCGCCGCCAGGCTGTAGCTGCCGACGCTGCTCTGCTCCAGTTGCAGCCCGGTGCCGCGCAGGGCTGCCTGCAGGGCGCCGAGGCCGTCGTACTGGCCGTTGACCGGCGCCGAATTGCGGCCGCTGACCAGGGCCGGGTCGATGGCCAGGGCGATGCCCGACTGGCTGGCGATCTGGTTCAGGGTGTTGGCCAGGGGGGCAGCGGGCAGGTTGTAGGCACGCGGCGCCGACTGTTCGGCAGCGAACAGGGCTGGGCTGGCAAAGGGCGCGGCCATGGCGATGGCCAGGGCCATCAGGCTTGGACGCAGGAAACGATCAACAGCGCGGGACATGCAGCGGCTCCTCGACGGATAAGTGCTTTCTGCTTCCTTGCCGAGCGAGATGTGTGAAGTGACAGGGGTAATGTGAAAAAAAGTGAGAATTGTTTTGGTTACAGCTCGTAGTGACCTCATCGCCAGCTTGCTGGCGATGAGGTCACTACGGTTCTATTTGGGAACGACAGTCACCCACCAAGGCGCATGGCGCTCGACCTTCACCGGCAACGCCGGCACCAGCGATGCCAGGGCCAGGTCGGTGTCGGTCAGCGGGAAGCTGCCCGTCACTCGCAGGTCGGCGATTTCATCGGCCACGCCCAGATAACCACTGCGGTACTGGCCGAGCCTGGCCAGCAGGTCGGCCAGGCGCACGTTGTCCACCACCAGCATGCCGCGGGTCCAGGCATCGGCGCCGGCCTGCACAGGGCCGACCTGGCCCAGCCCATTGGTGCTCATCAATACCTGCTGGCCTTCGCGTACGACCTGCTCGTCGCCACTGTTCTGCGGCATGGCGCCGACCGAGGCTTGCAGGACTTCCAGTCGTGTGCCGCGATCTTCGCGACGCACCAGAAAGCGCGTGCCCAGCGGGCGCAGGCGGCCATCGTCGGTGCGTACCAGCAGCGGGCGAGGGTCCTGGTGGCCGGTCTCGACCGAGATTTCACCCCGGTGCAGGACCAGTATCCGTTGATCACCCTGGTAATCGATGTCGACCGCCGTGTGGCTGTTGAGGCTGAGCAGGGTGCCGTCTTCCAGGCGCAGGGTACGCAGCTCGCCGGTGGCGGTGCGCTGGTCGGCCAGCCAGTAGCTGGGCGCCAGCGATGGTGCGCCGATCCAGGCCAGCAGCGAGCCGAGCAGCAGCATGCCGGCCAGTCCGCTGCCGGTCTTGGCGATGCGCCGGCGCAGGCCTGCGCGTGATTGCAGCAGGGCCTGGCGGGCCGGGCCGGCGGCGGCGCTGACGCGTTGGTCGAGGGCGCCAAGCTGGCGCCAGGCGCGGGCGTGCTCTTCGCTGGCGGCGTGCCAGCGCATGAATTCGTTGCGCTCATCGGCCGTGCCGCTGCCATCGTCCAGGCTCATTTTCCAGGCAATGGCGGCTTCCAGGACGCGGTTCGAAACCGGTGATCCGTTCACGTCGGCTCCCCGTACAGGGCGACATAGCACTGGCGCATGCCCTGGGCGATGTACTGGCGTACGCGTGACACCGAGACCCCCAGACGCTCGGCGATCTCGGCGTGGCCCATGCCGTCCAGGCGGTTGTGCAGGAAGGCCGCACGGGCCTTGCTCGACAGCTTGCCGAGCAGGCGGTCGATGGCCTTCAGGTCTTCGAGGATCAGGTGCTGGATTTCCGGGGAGGGCTGTTCGGCTTCCGGCAAGCGGGCAAGTTCCGCCAGGTAGGCCTGCTCCAGCGCCGCGCGGCGGAAGTGGTCGAACATCAGGCCCTTGGCCACGGCGGCAAGAAAGGCGCGGGGCTCGCGGGGGGTGTCCAGCTGTTCGCGGCCGAGCAGGCGCACGAAGGTGTCCTGGCTCAGGTCTTCGGCGCGCTGGCGGCAGGCCAGGCTGCGCTGAAGCCAGGCCAGTAGCCAGCCACGGTGGTCGCGATAGAGCGCACCGACCAGATCGGCGTGTGGGCTTTGTGCTGAAGACACGCAGTGTCCCCCCCGGAACCAATGCATTAACTAACGATAATTATTCGCGATTGTTGCAGAGGCGGGGGGTGCCGTGCAATGGACGCTTATCGGAATGCCATTACTGCGGGGCTGGGAATTGATGTTGGCAATACCGGCCCTATCGCGGGCAAGCCCGCTCCTACAGAGGTTGCGTCGTTCCTGTAGGAGCGGGCTTGCCCGCGATAGGGTAGGACACATCAGAAACCATGCACCTGCACCTTGCGCCGCCGCCACCCACGCAAGCGCTGCTCCAGCTGCAAGGGACTGTCCAACTGTTGGCGGCGGGCCTGGCTGAGCAGGATCAGCGCCAGCTCTGCGGTCACCTGGGCATCGGCGCTGGCATGGTGGCGTTCTTCGATGTGCAGGCCAAAGCGGGCGACCCAGTCGTCCAGCCCGGCTTCGCGCAGCACGGTATCGGGGTTGAGCATCGGTGCCAGTTCGGCCACATCGAGAAAGTGCTGCTGCAGCCGATAGCCAAGGCTTTGCTTCAGTGCCCGTGCCAGCATGCGTTGGTCGAACGGTGCGTGGAAGGCCAGCACCGGGCTGGTGCCGATGAATTCGAGCAGGTCGAGCAAGGCCTCGGCCGGGTCGCAGCCGGCTGCCAGGGCACTGGGCCCCAGCCCATGGATCAGCACGCTGGCGTTGGTCTTCTGCGTCGGGCGGTGCAGGGTACGCTCGAACTGCTGGGAAAAGTCGATGGCGCCGTCCTCGATGGCCACGGCGCCGATCGACAGGACCTGGTCGCGGCTGGGGTTGAGGCCGCTGGTTTCGAGGTCGAGCACCACCCAGCGCTGTTCGCGCAACGAACACACACCTGGCGGCGCAGGCTTGGGCAGGCGCGCCAGGCGCTCACGCAGGGCGTCCTCCAGTGATACGGCGGCAGGGCGCAGCCAGGCGAACAGGCTCATAGCTGGTACCGCAGGGCCAGGCTGCTTTGCAGGCGCTGGGCCTGGCGCAGGGACTCGCGCAGGATGCGTCGGTCCAGGTGGTTCAGGCTGTCCGGGTCGAGTCGGTTGGAATATGGCAGGTTGTCGCGTGACTGGCGCTGGTGCTGCTGCATGCGGGTTTGCTGGATGAAGTGGTAGGCCTCTTCATAGGCGGCGCCATCGAGTGCTTCGATGACGCCCTGATCGACCAGCTGGCGCAAGCGCTCCAGGGTGTTGCAAGCAGCGATGCCATTGGCCAAGGCCAGCAAGCGTGCGCCATCGACGAAGGGCGTGAGGCCCTGGACCTTGAGGTCGAGGGTGGCGGCCTTGTCGTTGCCCTGGCGGGTCAGTACGAAGTCGCGCAAACGTCCCACGGGCGGCCGCTGGCGCAATGCGTTGTCGGCCAGCATGCGCTGGAAGATACGGTTGTCGGCCACTTGCTCGAGCAGGCCCTGGCGCAATTGCTCGCAACCCGCTTCGTCGCCCCAGACCACGCGCAGGTCGAAGTAGATGCTCGAACCCAGCAGGTTCTCCGGGCTGGCCTCGCGGACGAAGCCGGCGAAGCGACGGGCCCATTCGGCGCGCGACAGGCACAGCTCGGGGTTGCCGGCCATGACATTGCCCTTGCACAGGGTGAAACCGCACAGGGCCAGACACTGGTTGATGTACTGGGCCAGCGGCAGCAGGCGGTCGCGGATGGCATTGGCTTCGGCGCTGCCTTCGGCTTCGAAGAGAATGCCGTTGTCCTGGTCGGTGTGCAGCGTCTGTTCGCGTCGCCCTTCGCTGCCAAAGCACAGCCAGCTGAAGGGCACGCCAGGGTCGCCGCGTTCGGCCAGGGCCAGTTCTATCACCCGGCAGACCGTGTGGTCGTTGAGCAGGGTGATGATCTGGGTGATCTGCGTCGAGGATGCGCCGTGGGCGAGCATGCGCTCGACCAGCTGGCCGATCTCGCCGCGCAGCGATACCAGGGTGTCCAGGCGTGGCGCGTGGCGGATGGTGCGCGCCAGGTGCACCAGGTCGACCCGTTGCAGGGAGAACAGGTCGCGTTCGGAAACCACGCCGCACAGGCGCTGCTTGTCCACCAGGCAGACGTGGGCGATGTGCCGCTCGGTCATGGCCATGGCCGCATCGAAGGCGGTGGCCTGCGGGCTGAGGTAGAACGGCTTGGCGGTCATGTGCCGCTCGATTGGCGCACCGAGGTCGGCATCGGCGGCTGCGACCACCTGGCGCAGGTCGCGCAGGGTGAAGATACCCAGCGGGTAGCGTTGCGGGTCGACCACCACGATGCTGCCGACCTGTTGCTCGTGCATCAGCCGCACGGCTTCACGCAGCGGCGTGTCCGGGGCGCAGGCAACGGGGTGACGCATGGCCAGTTCGCCCAGCGGGGTGTTCAGCGAGTACTGGGTGCCAAGGGTTTCCACTGCACGTTGACGCACTTGCTGGTTGATCTGGTCGAGCAGGCTGCTGACGCCGCGCAAGGCAAAATCCCGAAACACATCCGACATCGAGAACAGGCGGATGAAGGCTGCCTTGTTCAGTTGCAGGCAGAAGGTGTCTTCACCGGCCAGGTGCTCGGTACGGGTCGCGCGTTCGCCAAGCAGGGCGGCGAGCGGGAAGCATTCGCCGCTGGTGATCTCGAAGGTGGTTTCCACGCCTGGCTTGACCAGGTGCTGGCGCTCGCCGACGACTCGCCCCTGCTTGACGATGTAGAAGTGCTCCACCGGGCCATCGGCGGGCTTGAGGATGCTTTCCCCGCAGGCATAGAAACGCAGCTGGCACTGTTCCACCAGAAAGCCCAGGTGGCTGTGCTCCATCTGGTTGAAAGGCGGGAATCGCTGCAGGAACTGCAGAGTGCCCTGGATGTTCTGCAGGACGGCAGTCCTGCCCGCCTGGCTGTAGGCGTCCTTTTTGCTCATGAAACTGACCGTATCGCTACGCCGAACTATATATATCTATATATAGGTGCCGGCCTTGTTGTTCTCGGCCCCCATGGTCGGCTGGCGGCCGTGTGGTGCCCATTGGACGTAAGTCTATGGGCGGGCTGTGATCAATTTCACAAGGTGCTGTCCTACCGACTGAGCAGGCAATTTTCTTGACGAGACGACCATGGTTGAGCATGACGACATCCTGAGTGAAGACGAACGTGAAGCTTTGGCCGTGGTGAGTGCGCCGGTGGCGCCAAAACCTGTGGTGCTGGTGGTTGATGGCAACCCGGTGAACAGCGAGGCCCTGAGCTTGTACCTCAGGAGCAGGGGCATAGACAGCATGGTGGCCGATGGCGCGCAGGAAGCGATGTTCAAGCTGCACTACGAACCGCGCATTGCCTTGATGATCACCGACCTGCGCATGGAGCCCAAGGATGGCCTGGAGCTGATCCGGCAGATTCGTCAGTCGGAGCGGGCGGCGTTGTCGATCATCGTGGTATCGGGCGATACCGATGTGAAGGAGGCGGTGGACGTGATGCACCTGGGGGTGGTGGATTTCCTGCTCAAGCCGGTGGACCTGGGCAAGTTGCTGGGGCTGGTGAAGAAGGAGTTGAAGCTCGAGTGATTCAGGGCTGGGGCTGCTTTGCAGCCCTTTCGCGACACAAGGCCGCTCCTACAGGGGACATCTGTGTAGGAGCGGCCTTGTGTCGCGAAAGGGCCGCAGAGCGGCCCCCTGCAATTTACAACCCGTTACGCGCCTTGAACTCGCGACGACGACGGTGCAGCACCGGCTCGGTATAACCGTTCGGCTGCTTGGCACCTTCGACCACCAGTTCCACAGCCGCCTGGAACGCGACGTTGTCGTCGAAGTTCGGCGCCATCGGGCGGTACAGGGTGTCACCGGCGTTCTGCTTGTCCACCACCGCAGCCATGCGCTTGAGGCTTTCCAGCACCTGCTCCTGGCTGACCACGCCGTGGCGCAGCCAGTTGGCCAGCAGTTGGGCCGAGATACGCAGGGTGGCGCGGTCTTCCATCAGGCCGACATCGTTGATGTCCGGCACCTTCGAGCAACCGACGCCCTGGTCGATCCAGCGCACCACATAACCGAGGATGCCCTGGGCGTTGTTGTCCAGCTCGTTGCGGATCTCTTCGGCCGACCAGTTGGTATCGGCCGCCAGCGGGATGGTCAGGATGTCGTCGACCGAGGCCGGCGCGCGCGAAGCCAGTTCGCGCTGACGGGCCTGCACGTCGACCTTGTGGTAGTGCAGGGCATGCAGGGTAGCGGCGGTTGGCGACGGTACCCAGGCGGTGTTGGCACCGGCCAGCGGGTGAGCGATCTTCTGCTCGAGCATCGCGGCCATCAGGTCAGGCATGGCCCACATGCCCTTGCCGATCTGCGCACGGCCTTGCAGGCCGGTGGCAAGGCCCACGTCGACGTTGTTGTTCTCGTAGGCGCCGATCCACTTCTCGTTCTTCATGGCGCCCTTGCGCACGACGGCGCCGGCTTCCATGGAGGTGTGAATCTCGTCACCGGTACGGTCGAGGAAACCGGTGTTGATGAACACCACGCGCTCGGCGGCCGACTTGATGCAGGCCTTGAGGTTGACCGTGGTACGGCGTTCCTCGTCCATGATGCCGACCTTGACGGTGTTGCGCGGCATGCCCAGCAGGTCTTCGACGCGGCTGAAGATCTCGGCTGCGAAGGCCACTTCTTCAGGGCCGTGCATCTTCGGCTTGACGATGTACACGCTGCCGGTGCGGGTGTTCTTGCGGCTGGTGTTGCCGTTGAGGTTGTGCAGGGCGATCAGGTTGGTGAACAGACCGTCCTGGATGCCTTCCGGAATCTCGTTGCCCTGGGCGTTGAGGATCGCCGGGTTGGTCATCAGGTGACCCACGTTGCGCACGAACAGCAGCGAACGGCCGTGCAGGGTGACGCTGCCGCCGTTGGGCGCTGCGTACTCGCGGTCGGGGTTCATGGTGCGGGTGAAGGTCTTGCCGCCTTTGCTGACGCTCTCGGACAGGTCGCCTTTCATCAGGCCCAGCCAGTTGCGGTAGACGATGACTTTGTCGTCGGCATCGACCGCGGCGACCGAGTCTTCGCAGTCCATGATGGTGGTCAGTGCCGATTCCATCAGGATGTCTTTGACGCCGGCAGCGTCGGTGCTGCCGACCGGCGTGCTGGCGTCGACCTGGATCTCGAAGTGCAGGCCGTTGTGCTTGAGCAGCACGGCGGTCGGCGCGGCGGCGTCGCCATGGAAGCCGATCAATTGGGCGTCGTCACGCAGGCCGCTGTTGCTGCCGCCTTTGAGGGTGACCACCAGTTTGCCGGCTTCGATGCGGTAGGCGGTGGAGTCGACGTGCGAGCCGGCCGCCAGCGGCGCGGCTTCGTCGAGGAAGGCGCGGGCAAAGGCGATGACCTTGTCGCCGCGCAGCTTGTTGTAGCCCTGGCCTTTTTCAGCGCCGCCTTCATCGCTGATGGCGTCGGTGCCGTACAGCGCGTCGTACAGCGAGCCCCAGCGGGCGTTGGCGGCGTTCAGGGCGAAGCGGGCGTTCATCACCGGCACTACCAGCTGCGGGCCGGCCATGCGGGCGATCTCCTCGTCCACGTTCTGGGTGGTGGCCTGGAAGTCCTCGACTTGCGGCAGCAGGTAGCCGATTTCCTGGAGGAAGCTCTTGTAGGCTACGGCGTCATGGGCCTGGCCTTTGCGCGCCTGGTGCCAGGCGTCGATCTTGGCCTGCAGCTCGTCGCGCTTGGCGAGCAGGGCTTTGTTCTTGGGGGCGAGGTCGTTGATGATCTTTTCTGCCCCGGCCCAGAACGCATCGGCCTTGATGCCGGTTCCAGGGATCGCTTCGTTGTTGACGAAGTCGTACAGGGCCTTGGCGACCTGAAGGCCACCGACTTGAACGTATCCAGTCATTGCTTGCCTCACCTCTGCTCAGCTATTTCGCTTTCGCTCTTCTGTATTAAGCCTGTAGCGCTTCTCTAAACACGGCACCAGTGCGTGCTCTCGTCATCCACGAGCGCGGCTGGGTGCGGCTCGCCAGACAGGCTGGCGGGCGGTTTGCGTATTTTCACAGGCGCCTTGGCAGACATCGAAACGACGTTTTTTGTAGTCCGCGCCAACGCATACTACATGAAGCAGCAGGCAGGTGAACATCAGACTAAAAGCGCCGCTCTGCGACCGGTTGGTCGCGTAGGGTCACGCTGGGAGTCGCTATGTTCGCAAAAAACCGGTGGATTGTTCCAGATAAATCTTGAAACAGTACACGATTAGTTGCGCGGACTGTCCTGCGGCAGGTTGACGCGCCTTGCCTATACTGAGTCGATCCCCCCGATTTTTCGCCGCTTCACGCGGCATCGCGCAGAGGTAGGACCTGTGGACCATCTTGTACTGACCGTGATTGCCCCTGACAAGGCCGGCCAGGTCGAACGTATCGCCCAGTGCATTGCCGACCATAACGGCAACTGGCTCGAGAGTCGCATGTCGCGCATGGCCGGCCAGTTCGCCGGGATCCTGCGGGTGGCGGTGCCGGCGGAGAACTACGACGACCTGGTGAAGTCGCTGCAGGCGTTGAGCCAATACAGTATTCGGGTATTGATCGCCGAAAGCGGCATCGAGCCGTCCTGCACGTGGAAACCGATCGCCATGGAGCTGGTGGGTAATGACCGCCCGGGGATCGTGCGCGATATCACCCGTTTGCTGGCGGACCATGGGGTGAACCTGGAACGCTTCACTACCGAAGTGCGTCCTGCGCCGATGAGCAGCGAGCCGCTGTTCCACGCCGATGCCTTGCTGGCGCTGCCGCTCACATTGTCGCTGGAGGATTTGCAGCACAAGCTGGAGAGCCTGGCGGATGACTTGATGGTGGAGTTGAAGTTGCGGCCGGAGGATTGAGCTGAAATTGTTGAGGACCTGATGGTTATCCCGATATAACGGGGACGTCCCTGTGGATAAGCTGGGGGCGTACCTGTGCAGCCCACGAAGGCCGAGCCCTCCCGCGATTTGAGCAAAAAACACCCAGTTATCAGTAGCTTGTGCACAAACCACGGGGACGAGGGTGTGGATAACCTTTGGAGACATTCATGCAGGCCACGGACCACGTGGCCTGCAGGACTCTGGTCGTTTTTTGATCAGGCGCGCTTGCGCAAATTCAGCCACGCATCGACGCTGTACAGTGCCAGGCCCGCCCAGATGCACATGAACGCCACCAGGCTGCTGGGTGACAAGTGCTCGTCGAACAGCCATACCGCCTGTATCAGTACCAGGGTAGGCGCCAGGTACTGCAGGAAGCCCAGCGTGGTGTAGGGCAGGTGACGCGCCGCAGCGTTGAAGCACACCAGCGGCACCGGCCCTGCAGCCATCAGCCATAGCGCCTCACGGCTGCTGTAGAACACCGGCTGGGCGCTCATTGCGGTGGGGGTCAACAACAACCACCCCAGCGCCAGCGGAACCAGCATCCAGGTTTCCACCACCAGCCCCGGCAAGGCCGCGACCGGCGCCTGCTTGCGAATAAGCCCGTAGAAGCCGAAGCTCAGCGCCAGTGCCAGCGATACCCACGGCAGGCTGCCAACTTGCCAGACCTGCTGCGCCACGCCGAGCGCAGCCAAGCCCACGGCCAGCCATTGCAGGCGACGCAGGCGCTCACCCAGCAACAGCATGCCCAGCAGCACGTTCACCAGCGGGTTGATGTAGTAGCCGAGGCTGGCTTCGAGCATGCGGCCATTGTTCACCGACCACACATAGGTCAGCCAGTTGCCGGCGATCAGCGCCCCGCTGAGGGCGAGGATGGCCAGTCGGCGCGGGTTTTCGCGCAGCTTGCGCCACCAGTGCGGCGTGCATGCAGAATCCTTGCTTAGGAAGCTAAATAAAGCGACGCCTATTGTAGACAGAGCGCGGCGCGCTTCTAGAACAATTTCAGCGGTTGTTCATCCAGCGCCGCCAGTTGCTCGCGCAGGGCGAGAATCTGGTCGCCCCAGTAACGCGGCTGGCCGAACCAGGGGAAGCTTGGCGGGAACGCCGGGTCGTCCCAGCGCCGTGCCAGCCAGGCGCTGTAGTGCAACTGGCGCAGGGCGCGCAAAGGCTCGATCAAGGCCAGCTCGCGCGGGTCGAAATCATGGAACTCGTTGTAGCCATCGATCAGTTCGGCCAGTTGCCCCGTGCGCTCCTCACGGCTGCCGGCGAGCATCATCCACAGGTCCTGCACGGCCGGGCCCATGCGGCAATCATCGAGGTCGACGACGTGGTAGACCTCATCGCGGTGCATCAGGTTGCCGGGGTGCAGGTCGCCGTGCAGGCGAATGAGCTGGTGCGGCGTGCGGGCGTAGGCGTCTTCGACACGTTTGAGCACATCGCGTGCTACCGACTCGAAGGCGGGCAGCAGGTCCTTGGGGACGAAACCGCCGTCGAGCAGGGTCTTCAGCGAGGCGTGACCGAAGTTGTCCACAGCCAGTGCCTCACGGTGTTCGAACGGGCGTGCCGCGCCCACGGCATGCAGGCGGCCGAGCAACTGGCCGAGGCGATAGAGCTGGTCGAGGTTGCCGGGTTCCGGCGCATGCCCGCCACGGCGGGGGAACAGGGTGAAGCGGAAACCCTGATGCTCGAACAAGGTCTGGCCGTCGTGCTGAAGGGGGGCGACCACCGGCACTTCGCATTCGGCGAGCTCGGCGCTGAAGCGGTGCTCTTCGAGGATCGCTGCGTCGCTCCAGCGGCCTGGACGGTAGAACTTGGCGATCAGCGGCTGGCTGTCCTCGATCCCCACCTGATAGACGCGGTTCTCATAGCTGTTCAGTGCCAGGACGCGGGCGTCGCTGAGAAAACCGAGGCTTTCCACGGCGTCCAGGACCAGGTCGGGGGTGAGGGTGGAGAAGGGGTGCGACATGGAGGCTCCGGGGTGGGCGGCAAGGGTTCATGGTACCAGTGCCGGCCCGATCGCGGGGCATGCCTAGACCGGCACGCCCAGCAGCACCGAGGATGGTTGGAACTGCACCTGTACTTCGCTGCCCGCCTGGATGGCGTGCTGCGCCAACCAGTGCGCTTCGGCAAACGCATGCAGCGTTTGCCCGTTGCTCAGCGCCAGGCGCACTTCATTGGGCTCGTGCCCGTCTGTCACTACTTCTTCGATGATGGCGTCGAGCACATTGCTGCCAGCCTCGGCCTCGTCGCCTGTACCGAGCAACTGCACCCAGCCGGCCTTGAGCAGCGCCACCACCATGGTGCCGAGAGTCAGGTCCAGGCGTTCGGTGCTGTCCGGGGTAATCAGCGCGTGGACCTCCAGCCCGCTGCCCAGGGCCAGGCTCACGCGATCATGCCGGCCTTCGCGGCGCAGCCCGCTGACCTGGCCCTGCAGCTGGTTGCGGGCGCTGGTACGCAGCATCAGGCGCCCGAGCAGGTCGAGGTCGCTGGATTCTTCTGCGGCTTCGAGCAGCTGTGCCTGCAGGTTCTGCAGGCGCTGATACAGGCGCAGCACCCGCTCGCCCTCGGGCGACAGGCGTGCGCCGCCACCCCCGCGGCCGCCCGTGCTGCGCTCGACCAGTGGCTGGCTTGCCAGGTTGTTGAGTTCATCGATGGCATCCCAGGCGGCCTTGTAGCTGATACCGGCGGCCTTGGCGGCGCGGGTGATCGAGCCCTGGTCGGCGATGTGCTGGAGCAAGGCGATGCGCTGGGGGCGACGGGCAATGTGTTGGGTAAGCAGGGCGGGCAGGGACATGATGGCGCCTATCTGGGACTGACCCGTCAAGCTTGCCCCGGTTTTGCCGTACGTGCCAGGCAATACACGTCGACCCTGGCTGCGCCGGCCTGACGCAACAGTCGGGCGATGGCCTGGGCGGTGGCGCCGGTGGTGAGCACATCATCGACCACGGCCACGTGCAGGCCGGCGATCGATACGTCATCGGCCAGGGCGAATGCCTGGCGCAGGTTGCGTCGCCGTGCCCGGGCATCCAGGCTTTGCTGGGCGGGTGTCTCGCGGGTACGTGACAGCAACCGTTCATCGCAGCGGATACCCAGGCCTTTCGACAACCAGCGCCCCAGCATGCCCGCCTGGTTGAAGCCGCGCTCGCGCAGGCGACGCCTGGCCAGTGGCACAGGCAGCAACAGCGCGGGCTTCGCCAGGCCCTCGTGAAAGCGGTGGTGCAAGTTCAGGCTCAGCAGTTCGGCCATCAGGCGCCCCAGGGGCCACTGTCTTTCGTGCTTGAAGCGGCTGATCAGAGTGTCCAGCGGGAAGCCGTAGTGCCAGGGCGCCATGACCTGATCGAAGGCGGGCGGGCGTCGGCTGCATTGACCGCAGATTAGGCCGGCCATCGGCAAGGGCAGCGCGCAGCGCAGGCAATGCTCGTCCAGCCAGGGCAGCTCATGCTCGCAAGCGCTGCACAGCGGGTAGGGTTGTTCGGCCGGTGTGGCGCAGAGCGAACACGCGTGATCAAAATTCGCACACTTGTAAACCAGTGCTTTTAACCAAGGTTGACAGTTCATAGGCCTTCCATGACTATGCCAGCTATCCGTGATGCGCTGGCGGGCACTTGTGCCTCGGCGCCAGCTACAGCCTAAACAAGGAAACGCCGATGAGCGCCAGCACAACTGCAACAACACGTCACGACTGGTCCCTGCCTGAGGTCAAGGCCCTGTTCCAGCAGCCGTTCAACGACTTGCTGTTCCAGGCGCAGACCGTGCATCGCGCGCAGTTCGACCCCAACCGGGTACAGGTTTCGACGCTGCTGTCGATCAAGACCGGCGCCTGCCCGGAAGATTGCAAATATTGTCCGCAGTCCGGCCACTACAACACCGGCCTGGAAAAACAGAAGCTGATGGAAGTGCAGAAGGTGCTGGAAGAAGCCGCTCGGGCCAAGGCCATCGGTTCGACCCGCTTCTGCATGGGGGCTGCCTGGAAGCACCCGTCCGCCAAGGACATGCCCTACGTGCTGGAGATGGTCAAAGGGGTGAAGGCCATGGGCCTGGAAACCTGCATGACCCTCGGCAAGCTCGACCAGGAGCAGACCGTGGCGCTGGCCCAGGCCGGCCTGGACTACTACAACCACAACCTCGATACCTCGCCGGAGTTCTACGGCAGCATCATCACTACCCGCACCTACGGTGAGCGCCTGCAGACCCTGGCCTACGTCCGCGATGCCGGAATGAAGATCTGCTCCGGCGGCATCCTCGGCATGGGCGAATCGCTCGATGACCGCGCCGGCCTGCTGATCCAGCTGGCCAACCTGCCCGAGCACCCGGAATCGGTACCGATCAACATGCTGGTGAAAGTGGCCGGCACGCCACTGGCCGAGGAAGAAGATGTCGACCCGTTCGACTTCATCCGCATGCTGGCGGTCGCGCGCATCCTCATGCCCAAGTCGCACGTGCGCCTGTCCGCCGGCCGCGAGCAGATGAACGAGCAGATGCAGGCCCTGGCCTTCATGGCCGGCGCCAACTCGATCTTCTACGGCGAGAAGCTGCTGACCACCGCCAACCCGCAGGCCGACAAGGACATGCAGCTGTTCGCTCGCCTGGGCATCAAGCCTGAAGCGCGTGAAGAGCATGCCGACGAAGTACACCAGGCCGCCATCGAGCAGGCACTGGTCGAGCAACGCAGCAGCGAGCTGTTCTACAACGCCGCGTCTGCCTGAGATGGCGTTCGATCTGGCGGCGCGCCTGGCCGAACGGCGCGCCGCGGACCTGTATCGGCAGCGGCCGTTGCTGGAGACCCCACAGGGGCCGCAGGTAGTGGTCGACGGCCAGCCGTTGCTGGCCTTCTGCAGCAATGACTACCTCGGCCTTGCCAACCATCCCGAAGTCATTGCCGCCTGGCAGGCTGGCGCCGAGCGCTGGGGTGTCGGTGGCGGGGCCTCGCACCTGGTGATTGGCCACAGTACGCCGCACCATGCCGTCGAAGAAGCGCTGGCCGAATTGACCGGCCGCCCGCGCGCGCTGCTGTTTTCCACCGGTTACATGGCCAACCTCGGTGCCATCACCGCCCTGGTGGGGCAGGGCGACACCGTGCTGCAGGACCGCCTGAACCATGCGTCGCTGCTCGACGGTGGCCTGCTCAGCGGGGCGCGCTTCAGCCGTTACCTGCACAACGATGCGGCCAGTCTGGACAACCGCCTGGACAAAGCCACCGGCAACACCCTGGTGGTTACCGACGGCGTGTTCAGCATGGACGGCGACCTCGCCGACCTGCCGGCGCTGGCCAAGGTCGCCCGCGCCCGTGGCGCCTGGTTGATGGTCGACGATGCTCATGGTTTGGGTACCTTGGGTGCTCAGGGTGGCGGGATCGTCGAGCATTTCGGCCTGGGCATCGATGACGTGCCGGTGTTGATCGGCACCCTGGGCAAGGCCTGCGGCACTTCCGGCGCCTTCGTTGCGGGTAGCGAGGAGCTGATCGAGGCGCTGGTGCAGTTCGCCCGGCCCTACATCTACACCACCAGCCAGCCGCCGGCCCTGGCCTGCGCAACGCTCAAGAGCCTGGAGTTGCTGCGCCGCGAAACCTGGCGGCGTGAGCATCTGGAAGCATTGATCCGGCAGTTCCGCCAAGGCGCCGAACAGATCGGCCTGCAATTGCTCGACAGCCCGACGCCGATCCAGCCGATCCTGATCGGTGACAGCGCCCAGGCCCTGCGCCTGTCGCGCATGCTGCGCGAGCGCGGCCTGCTGGTGACCGCGATTCGCCCACCCACTGTCCCTGCCGGCAGCGCTCGTCTGCGGGTCACCCTGAGCGCCGCGCACAGTGAGGCTCAGGTACAGCTATTGTTGAATGCATTGGCCGAGTGTCATCCACAGCTGGAGGCCGCCGATGCGTAACCGACTGATCCTTCTGCCCGGCTGGGGGCTGGGCATTGCCGCACTGGAGCCCCTGGCCGCGAGCCTGCGGGCGCAGGATGCGCGACTGCAGGTCGAATTGATGCCTCTGCCGGAGCTGGCCGACGCCGATGTCCAGGCGTGGGTCGACCACCTGGACCGCAAGCTGCCAACCGACACCTGGCTCGGCGGCTGGTCGTTAGGCGGCATGCTGGCCAGCGAGCTGGCGCGCAAGCGTGGCGACCATTGCTGCGGTTTGCTGACCCTGGCCAGCAACCCCAGTTTCGTCGCCCGGCCGGGCTGGCCAGGCATGGCCGAAGATACCTTTGGCACCTTTCTCGATGGTTGCCGCAGCCATGCCTCGGTGACCCTCAAGCGCTTTCGCACCTTGTGCAGCGACGGTGCCCAGCAGCCACGCACGCTGTTGCGCCAGCTCGGTGTAGGCGTGCCGGATACCGACCCGCTGTACCTCGCCACGGGGCTCCAGGTGCTGGCGCAGATGGACACCCGCGAAGCGTTGCAGGCCTATGGCGGGCCGCAGCTGCACCTGTTCGCCGGCAGCGATGCGCTGGTGCCGGCGGAAGCGGCCAAGGCCTTGAGCGAGCTGCTGCCCGACATCGAGGTCGGACTGGTCGAAGAGAGTTCCCACGCTTTCCTGCTGGAATATCCACAGGAACTGGCGTCGGGCATCAAGAGTTTCCTGCATGAGAGTGGCGATGACTGATCTATCCCGTCCAACCCTGCCCGGTGCGCTGCCGGACAAGCGCCAGGTGGCGGCCTCGTTCTCCCGCGCGGCGGCCAGCTACGACAGCGTGGCGGCCCTGCAGCGCGCAGTGGGCGTGAGCCTGCTGGAGCAATTGCCGGATGACCTGGCGCCCTCGCGCTGGCTCGACCTGGGCAGTGGCACCGGCTATTTCAGCCGGGTACTGGCCGAGCGCTTCGCGCCTGCCAGCGGGGTGGCGGTGGATATCGCCGAAGGCATGCTGCGCCATGCCCGCGGCGAACAGGGTGGCGCGGCCTATCACGTGGCTGGCGATGCCGAGCGCTTGCCGCTGCGCGATGGCAGTGTCGACCTGGTGTTCACCAGCCTGGCGGTGCAGTGGTGCGGCCAGTTCGCCAGCGTCCTGAACGAGGCGCAACGGGTGTTGCGCCCGGGCGGGGTATTGGCATTCAGCAGCCTGTGCGTCGGCACGCTCGATGAGCTGCGTGCCAGTTGGCAGGCGGTGGACGGCATGGTCCATGTGAACCGCTTCCGCCGTTTCGAGGACTATCAGCGACTGTGCGCGGCCAGTGGTCTGCAGCAGGTCGGCCTGCAGCGCCAGGCGCATGTGCTGTACTACCCGGATGTGCGCAACCTGACCCACGAACTCAAGGCACTGGGCGCCCACAACCTCAACCCGGGGCGGCCTTCCGGCCTGACCGGGCGTGCCCGCATGCAAGGCTTGCTGCAGGCCTACGAGGCGTTTCGCCAGCCCCAGGGGCTGCCAGCCACCTACCAGGTGGTCTATGGTGTGATGCGCAAGCCACGGGCATGAGAGGAGTGACATGAGCCAAGCCTATTTCATCGCCGGCACCGACACCGATGTTGGCAAGACCACCATCGCCGCCGGGCTGCTGCATGCAGCACGGTCGCAGGGCCTGAGCACCCTGGGGGCAAAACCGGTGGCCTCCGGCTGCACCGTCACTGCCAAGGGCTTGCGAAACGCCGATGCCCAGGCGTTGATCGACGAAAGCACGCTGAAGCTCGAGTACGAAATGGTCAACCCGTTTGCCTTCGAGCCTGCCATTGCACCGCACGTGGCTGCGCGCGAGGCCGGCGTGGCACTGGAAGTGTCGGCCCTGCTCAACACCATGCAGTATGTCCTGGATCAGGGGGCGGATTTCACCCTGATCGAAGGCGCGGGCGGCTGGCGGGTACCGCTGTCCGATCATGCCAACCTCTCCGACCTGGCGATCGGCCTGCAGCTGCCGGTGATCCTGGTGGTGGGCGTGCGCCTGGGCTGCATCAACCATGCCCTGCTCAGTGCCGAGGCGATTGCGCGTGATGGGCTGCAATTGGCCGGCTGGGTAGCCAACATCCTCGAGCCGCGGACATCGCGGCTCGAGGAGAACCTTGCCAGCCTGGCTGAACGCCTGCCGGCGCCCTGCCTTGGGCGAGTGCCACGGCTCAAGGTGGCAACGGCAGATGCGGTGGCGGAGCACCTGCAACTGGACTTGCTGGATTAGCGGACATGGCCCTGGTCTATCAGCTAGCACTAGGCCATTAGGGATTTAAACGGGCCTTTTGGGCGATGGCCTGCTTTAATTCAGTCTGTTCCAATCCAGCGTCACCGGAGTACTGACATGGAAATCACCGGCAATTCCGCCTACTACGCGGGCCTCGGCGCCCTCCAGACTGGCCAGAACCGTATCGATCAGGCTGCCGGCCAGATCGCCAACACCACGGTCGAACGCGCCGCCACCAGCCAATCCAGCGACTTTCAGGCCGAACGCCTGAGAGCGGTCGATCGCAGCCAGCAGTTGGCCCTGGGCAAGACCGAAGTCGAGCTGGGCTCGAAGGTCGCCAAGGCGTCAGACGAAATGCTCGGGCGGTTCATCGACACTTACGCCTGATCCAGACAAGGCCGAACACCTCCATGTGGGAGCGGGCTTGTCCCGCGAATGCGGCAGAACAGACATCTCAGGCTGTCTGGGCTGGCACATTCGCGGGACAGGCCCGCTCCCACAGTGGTTTATGGCCGGCATTTGCTGTGGTGGCATAAATACCGTTTTTCGTGACGCAAATGGCACTAGGGTCTTCTTGACAAGCAGCGGAGCTAAACGTTAGTTTCAAACAACTGTTTGACCGAAAGCCACCAAGAGCTGGTCGGTATCAGCGGTCTCCCTACCGAACTCATCACAGAGGTTCATCGCAATGCCTGATTACAAAGCCCCCTTGCGTGATATTCGTTTCGTCCGCGACGAGCTGCTCGGCTACGAGGCGCACTATCAGAGCCTGCCGGGTTGCCAGGACGCAACGCCAGACATGGTCGATGCGATCCTTGAAGAAGGCGCGAAGTTCTGTGAGCAGGTGCTGGCCCCGCTGAACCGCGTTGGTGACCTGGAAGGCTGCACCTGGAGCGAATCCGGTGTGAAGACGCCGACCGGCTTCAAGCAAGCCTACGAGCAGTTCGTCGAAGGCGGCTGGCCGAGCCTGGCGCACGACGTCGCCCACGGTGGTCAGGGCTTGCCTGAGTCGCTGGGCCTGGCCCTGAGCGAAATGGTCGGCGGCGCCAACTGGTCGTGGGGCATGTACCCGGGCCTGTCCCATGGTGCGATGAACACCATTTCGGCCCACGGCACCGAAGAGCAGCAGCACACTTACCTGACCAAGCTGGTTTCCGGCGAATGGACCGGTACCATGTGCCTGACCGAGCCGCATTGCGGCACCGACCTGGGCATGCTGCGCACCAAGGCCGAGCCGCAAGCCGATGGCTCGTACAAGGTCAGCGGTACCAAGATCTTCATTTCCGCCGGTGAGCACGACATGGCCGATAACATCGTCCACATCGTCCTGGCCCGCCTGCCCGATGCCCCGGCCGGCACCAAAGGCATCTCGCTGTTCATCGTGCCGAAGTTCCTGCCCAATGCCGAAGGCGGCGTGGGCGAGCGCAACGGCGTGAGCTGCGGTTCCCTCGAACACAAGATGGGCATCCACGGCAACGCCACCTGCGTGATGAACTTCGACGGCGCCACCGGCTACCTGATCGGCCCGGCCAACAAGGGCCTGAACTGCATGTTCACCTTCATGAACACTGCACGCCTGGGTACCGCGCTGCAGGGCCTGGCACACGCCGAGGTGGCCTTCCAGGGTGGCCTGAAATACGCCCGTGATCGCCTGCAGATGCGCTCCCTGACCGGCCCGAAAGCTCCGGACAAGGCGGCCGACCCGATCATCGTCCACCCGGACGTGCGTCGCATGCTGCTGACCATGAAAGCCTTCGCCGAAGGCAACCGTGCGATGGTGTACTTCACCGCCAAGCAGGTAGACATCGTCAAGTACAGCCAGGATGAGGAAGAGCGCAAGAAGGCCGACGCCCTGCTGGCCTTCCTGACCCCGATCGCCAAGGCCTTCATGACTGAAGTCGGCTTCGAGGCCGCCAACCATGGCGTACAGATCTACGGTGGCCACGGCTTCATCGCCGAGTGGGGCATGGAGCAGAACGTGCGCGACAGCCGTATCTCCATGCTGTACGAAGGCACCACCGGCATCCAGGCACTCGACCTGCTCGGCCGCAAGGTACTGATGACCCAGGGCGAAGCGCTCAAGGGCTTCACCAAGATCGTGCACAAGTTCTGCCAGGCGCAGGAAGGCGTCGATGCGCTCAAGGAGTTCGTCGGGCCGCTCGCCGCGCTGAACAAGGAGTGGGGCGAGCTGACCATGAAGGTTGGCATGGCGGCGATGAAAGACCGCGAGGAAGTGGGCGCCGCTTCGGTGGATTACCTGATGTATTCCGGTTACGCGTGCCTGGCCTACTTCTGGGCCGACATTGCCCGCCTGGCGGCCGAGAAACTGGCAGCCGGCACCAGCGAGGAGGCGTTCTACACCGCCAAGCTGCAGACCGCGCGCTTCTACTTCCAGCGCATCCTGCCGCGTACCCGTACTCACGTGGCCACCATGTTGTCAGGCGCCAACAACCTGATGGACATGAAGGAAGAAGACTTCTCGCTGGGTTATTAAACCTGAGTGAAGGACTCAACAAACGCCGCTCCTCGTGAGTGGCGTTTTTTTTTGGCATTCAAATAAGGTAGTTCGATCAGCAAGTGAAAATACAATGGCCGTGTAACTTGCGCTTACGTGCAATTTTGTTAGCTGACGCGACTTCAGGCTTCTGCCTGAATCCAAATAATTACTGCTGCTCAGTTTGAGTTAGCAAATACATTGCCAGTTTCCAAGATGCTCATTTTGCCGACGAATCCAGGCGTTGGGCGAACAGGGAAAGCAAGGTGTTCGGGGAATGGCACCCAATAGTGGTGGGGAACTAACACCGAAATTGAGGAAGCGCGCGGGTCAGAATTTATCGTCATGAATCTCTGAATGAGTCGGTATAAAAAAATACTGATTTTTTCCAGCTGAAATACTTTGTTACAGCTATGTTGGCATTAAGCGCACTGCGATGCGTGAACGATCGGTTTTAAAAATAACCTGAGCCAAGAGATTACCTTGCCAGCGAGGCCTCGCGCTGCCCGAACAACTTTGAGTTGAAGTGGCTGAAGCTGCGAGCTGCAAGATGGATAGCAGATGAGTTCATCTCGACACAGGCAAAAAACGGAGCTGGCTACTCCGTGCTGAATCGGGAAGTTCATCATGGTCGAATATCTGAGAGCGTTGCGAATCCCCCGCCTGACCTGTGCGACAGCGATGACCCTCGCCGCTGTCGGCCTGCCGTTCATGAGCGCTCGGGCCGCTGACCCGGCCGAAGCCGCTGCGCAAGCGCCGGAAGTGCCCAGCCTGAGTTCACTGCGTGGCATGCTCCCGCCGGACCCTTCAGGTACCGAGGATGGCCGCAAGGTCGATCTGATGTCCGACTATGTGATCAATCGTGTGGCAGCCATCACGTTGGGCAAGGCCTTGTTCTGGGACATGGCGGTCGGCAGTGACGGCGCCACCGCCTGCGCGTCCTGCCATTACCACGCCGGTGTCGATCACCGGGTCACCAACCAGATCAACCCTGGCCAGGCCAATACCAATGCGAACGTTGCATCGATCTTCAACAAGCCGTTCACGGCCGCCGATATTCCTGGCGACGTGCCCAGTTACACCACCCTCTCCGGTGGCAAGGGCGGCCCGAACTACACATTGAAAAAAGGCGATTTTCCGACCCACGTGCTGGCCAATCCTCTGGATCGCAACTCGATGATCGTCTATTCCACGGATGACGTCATCGGCTCACAAGGCGTGATCGAGGCCAACTTCGTCAAACCCAGGCAATCGCGCTTCGACCAATGCACACGGCAGCCTGACGGGATTTTCCAGGTGGGCGGTATCAACGTGCGGCGCAGCACCGGGCGCAATGCGCCGTCGGTCATCAATGCGGCATTCAACGTCCGCAACTTCTGGGATGGTCGGGCCAACAATGTGTTCAACGGCTTCTCGCCGTTCGGTAATCGCGACCCTGACGCAGCCATCTTCGTGACCAAGGATCGCAGTGGCGTGGCAGTCAAGGCACGACTGGCCCTCAAGGATGCCTCGGCGGCCTCGCAAGCCGTGGGGCCTCCCGGCAGCGCGGTGGAAATGTCCTGTGGCGGGCGCACCTTCGCTGACATCGGCCGGCGTCTGCTCGACAGCATGATGCTCAAGGGGCAAAAGATCTCGCCCACCGATTCGGTGCTCGGGCCTGTCTCCAGTGCCCGCCGGCCGACCTACCGCGAACTGATCAAAGACGCATTCCAGCCACGCCTGTGGAATGCCACGCAACAGGTGTCGCTGGGCGGCCAGCCCTACAGCCAGATGGAGGCGAACTTCTCGCTGTTCTTCGGGCTGGCGATTCAGATGTACGAGGCCACGCTGATCTCCGACCAGGCACCGCTGGATGCCTATCTGCAGGGCGACCACAGCGCGATGAACGCTCAGCAGGTGAGAGGCATGGAGCTGTTCCTGGGCAAGGGCAAGTGTGTGGCCTGCCATGGTGGCGCGGAGTTGACCAACGCGGCCAGTCGGCTGCTGTTCGAGCCGCGTGAGCGCATCGAACGCATGGTCATGGCGGATGGCCTGACCACGCTGTACGACAACGGTTTCTACAACACCGGTGTGCGCCCGACCGCCGAAGACCTGGCGCTGGGCGCTGCGGACCCCTGGGGCCATCCATTGTCCTTCACCCGTCAGTACAACACCCTGCTGCAAGGCGGGAATATCCCTGACCCACTGGATGTCGATGTCTGCACCTTCGAGGCGCCGCTGAGCGCCGCAGTCCCTTGCGACCCGACGCAAAAGCCCAGTGTCGGTTTCCGCGACTCGGTCGATGGCGCCTTCAAGACCCCGACGCTGCGTAACATTGCATTGACCGGTCCGTACTTCCACAACGGCAGCCGGGCAACGCTGCAACAGGTCATGGAGTTCTACAACCGCGGCGGCGATCGCCGTGGCGAAGACGCCAGCAACACCAGCGGTTTCGAACACCCGGCCGTCAATCAGCACAACGGCTCCAACCTTGACCCGGACATGACCGCGCTGAACCTGACCGCAGATGAAGTGGATGCACTGGTCAAGTTCATGGAGGTCGGCTTGCTCGATCCGCGCGTGGCGTGGGAACGGGCTCCGTTCGATCACCCCTCGCTGATGCTGCCACAGGGTGAGAAGGGCGATGAGAACGCCGTCGCGCAAGGCGCGTCGACCACCTCTCGGCCAGCGCAGGACGCCATTTTCCAACTCAATGCCGTGGGGGCCCAAGGTCGCTCCGCTTTGCAGGGGCCGCTGCTGCCGTTCAATAACGACTTGTAACAATCTCTCCTTTTGCATCACTGGCGTGTGATGGAAACCCGTCTGCCCACAGCGGCAGGCGGGTTTCAGCTGGCTGGGTCGCTGCGCGAGCCCCGGGAGCCAGTGACAGGAAAAGCTCAAGCCTTGCGCCCCTGCTGCCGTTAATCACCTTTGTCCTCATCTATTCAAGTGCGCTGCCGATGAAGTAGGGGCACAATGCCATTATTGATCT
The DNA here is from genome assembly GCF_000730665.1 of Pseudomonas plecoglossicida NBRC 103162 = DSM 15088. Lineage (GTDB taxonomy): Bacteria > Pseudomonadota > Gammaproteobacteria > Pseudomonadales > Pseudomonadaceae > Aquipseudomonas > Aquipseudomonas plecoglossicida. Next base: position 74,860 of record NZ_BBIV01000017.1, on the reverse strand, counting down.
GCCGGGTCGGAGATTACCCTTGTTTCGTCCAAACGCTGTACGCGTGAGCCACTTTCTGCCTTCGTTGTTTCTGTTGCTGGCAGGGCTTGCGGCGGCTTATGTAAGAGACCTCAGCGTCTTCTTCACTTCACTGTTCAATGTACTGCCCACGCTGGTGCTGTTGCTGGGCGGTGCTTATTGCGCCGTATACCGTCGTCAGCGCGAGCTGTTTCTGATGGTCACGGTGTACATCGCCTATTTCCTGCTCGACACCCAGACCGACTACTACCGCGACAACGCGCATGTGCGTGAAGACGCCGCGGTGATCTTCCACCTGGTCTGCCTGCTGCTACCGGCATTGTTCGGCCTGTTCGGCGCCTGGCAGGAACGCACCCACCTCGCCCAGGACTTGCTGGCCCGCTTTGCCGTGCTGTTCGCCGTCGGCAGCGTCGCGGTGGCCTTGGAGCAGAGTTTCCCAGAGGCGTTGCTGACCTGGTTGGCGGAAATCCGCTGGCCAGCGCTGCATGGCCAGTGGATGAGCCTGATCCAGATGGTCTACCCACTGTTCATCGGTGTCTTCATCCTGCTGGTGGTGCAGTATCTGCGCGAGCCGAGGCCCTTGCACGCGGCGCAGCTGATCGGCCTGGTGGGTATCTTCTGGATGCTGCCCAAGACCTTCATCCTGCCGTTTACCCTGAACATCATGTGCAGTCAGGTGATGCTCATGATCGCTGCCGCGGTCTCCCACGAGGCTTACCAGATGGCCTTCCGTGACGAGCTGACCGGTCTGCCGGGGCGCCGCGCCCTGAACGAGCGCATGCAGCGGCTGGGGCGTAGCTACGTGATCGCCATGACCGACGTCGACCACTTCAAGAAATTCAACGACACCCACGGTCACGACGTGGGCGACCAGGTGCTGCGCCTGGTCGCCAGCCGCTTGTCGAAAGTCACCGGCGGTGGCCGAGCCTATCGTTACGGTGGCGAGGAGTTTGCCCTGGTGTTCGCGGGCAAGACCGCGGAGGAGTGCGTGCCGCATGTCGAGGCGGTGCGCGAGATGATCGCCAATTACGTCATGCAGTTGCGCGACCAGAACAACCGCCCGCAGGACGACTCGACGGGGCGTCAACGCCGCGGTGGCAACGGCGCTGGCACGGTGTCGGTCACCATCAGCATCGGCGTGGCGGAGCGCCAGGCCGATCACCGCAACCCGGAGGAAGTGCTCAAGTCCGCCGACCAGGCGCTCTACAATGCCAAGGGTGCCGGACGTAACTGTGTCATGGTCCATGGGCAACAATCGCAGCGTGGAGCGGTCCGCACCGCGTGACCGAGCATGACTTATTGGTCGCTTGATGACCCTATGTCTCTAAAAAGTTGTTCGGTTACACTCGGATTCAACCCCGAGCCGCGGCCCCTTCCGGACCGCCCCCGACCCCGACCAAGCCAGAGGTTGTGATGGCAGACTACAAAGCTCCCCTGCGCGACATGCGCTTTGTTCTGAACGAAGTCTTCAACGTGGCCGAGCAATGGGCGCAACTGCCCGAGCTCGCCGAAGCGGTCGATGCCGACACCGCCATGGCCGTGCTGGAAGAAGCCGGCAAGGTCACCGGCAAGAGCATTGCCCCGCTCAGCCGCTCCGGCGATGAAGAAGGCTGCCACTGGGACAGCGGCGCCGTGCGCACGCCCGCCGGTTTCACCGAAGCGTACAAGACCTACGCCGAAGGCGGTTGGGTCGGCGTGGGCGGTGATCCGCTGTTTGGCGGCATGGGCATGCCCAAGGCCATCTCGGCCCAGGTCGAGGAAATGGTCAATGCCTCGAGCCTGGCCTTCGGCCTGTATCCGATGCTGACCGCCGGCGCCTGCCTGTCGATCAATGCCCACGCCAGCGAAGCCCTCAAGGAAAAGTACCTGCCGAACATGTATGGCGGCGTCTGGGCTGGCTCCATGTGCCTCACCGAGCCCCACGCCGGTACCGACCTGGGCATCATCCGCACCAAGGCCGAGCCCCAGGCCGATGGCAGCTACAAGGTCAGCGGCACCAAGATCTTCATCACCGGCGGCGAGCATGACCTGACCGAGAACATCATCCACCTGGTGCTGGCCAAGCTGCCGGACGCGCCAGCAGGGCCCAAGGGTATTTCGCTGTTCCTGGTGCCGAAGTTCCTGGTCAACGAAGACGGCAGCCTGGGTGCGCGCAACCCGGCCAATTGCGGTTCGATCGAGCACAAGATGGGCATCCAGGGTTCGTCCACCTGCGTGATGAACTTCGACGAAGCCGTGGGTTACATCGTTGGTGAACCGAACAAGGGCCTGGCGGCGATGTTCACCATGATGAACTACGAGCGCCTTGGCGTGGGTATCCAGGGCCTGGCCTCGGCAGAGCGGTCCTACCAGAATGCCGTCGAGTACGCTCGCGATCGCTTGCAAAGCCGCGCCCCTGTCGGGCCGCAGGCCAAGGAAAAGATTGCCGACCCGATCATCGTGCACCCGGACGTGCGGCGCATGCTGCTGACCATGAAGGCACTGATCGAGGGCGGCCGCGCCTTCTCTACCTACGTGGCCATGCAACTGGACAGCGCCAAGTACAGCGAAGACCCGACCACCCGCAAGCGCAGCGAAGAGCTGGTGGCGCTGCTGACGCCAGTGGCCAAGGCATTCCTGACCGACCTGGGGCTGGAGTGCACGGTGCACGGCCAACAAGTGTTCGGCGGCCATGGCTACATTCGCGAGTGGGGCCAGGAGCAGTTGGTGCGCGATGTGCGCATTACCCAGATCTACGAAGGTACCAACGGCATCCAGGCGCTGGACCTGGTGGGGCGCAAGGTGGTGGCCAGCGGTGGCGCGTACTACCGGCTGTTCTCCGATGAAATCCGCCAGTTCATTGCCTCCGCCGGCAGCGAGCTGGCCGAATTCGTCAAACCGTTGGGCGCTCGCCTGGACCAGCTCGATGGGCTGACCGAGTGGGTGCTGGAGCAAGCCAAAGGCAACCCGAACGAAATTGGCGCTGCCTCGGTGGAGTACCTGCACGCCTTCGGTTATGTCGCCTATGCCTACATGTGGGCGCTGATGGCGCGCACCGCCAAGGCAGGCGAGGGCGACCAGGCGTTCTATTCGGCCAAGCTCGGCACTGCACGCTTCTACTTCGACCGCCTGTTGCCACGGGTGGACTCGCTGGTGGCGTCGGTGAAGGCGGGGAGCGAGTCGCTGTATCTGCTCGACGCCGAGCAGTTCTGACCCCTGGAAGGCGCGTGTAAGCTTTTTCCTACACGACGTGGTGACTTTTCGCCACTAGCCTCAGATTGGATCCACGGTTAATCTTTGTTCATGGACGTTGCACAGGATGTGCAAAGGACAGAACAGGGACAACGAAGGAATTCCTGCCAGGGTGGCGGGGCGATAGGGATGTCACAGGGAAACAGTCTGGAAAACCCCGCTTAGGCGGGGTTTTCTTTGTGCGCGTGTTTTTCAGCCGAGCACATCCAGCTTCGAGGCCCCCAACGGCCTTGCATCGACCTCTTCTTCCAGCAGGTTGCGCAGCAGTTCCACCGACGCCTGCTGACGCTGGGCGTCCCGGAACACCAGGCCGACCTTGAGCGGAACCCGCGGTTCGCTCAACGGTTTCCACAGCAAGCCCTGTTCATCTTCAGCGGCATCCTTGGCCCGACCGGGCAGGATCGTGGCCAGTGCGGTGTGGGCCAGGCTGTCGAGAATCCCAGCCATGTTGTTCATTTCGGCCTGGACCTGGGGCCGGCGGCCCTGGTTGGCCAATTGCTCTTTCCAGATCTGGCGGATCTGGAACTCCTCGCCAAGCATCAACATGGGCAACTCCGCGGCCTGCCTGATGGACACCTTCTTGAAGTCCTTCAAAGGGTGGGTATCCGGGATGACCAGTTGCAGTTCGTCTTCATACAGCAGAATGCCGTGCAGGCCTGGCTGGCGCGGCGGCAGGTAGCTGATGCCGATGTCCAGGCTGCCATTGAGCAGGCGCCGTTCGATCTCCAGACCCGACAGTTCATAGATCTGCACGACCAGGTGCGGCTGGGCCTTGCGCACCCGCTCCAGCAACTGCGGCACCAGGCTGGGGCGCACCGTCTGCAATACGCCGATGGCCAGGGTACGCAGCGACTGGCCCTTGAAGTTGCGCATCGCCTCGTGGGCACGCTGCAGGCCGTCGAGCAAGGGCAGGGCATGGTTGTACAAAGTGTGCGCGGCCAAGGTCGGCAGCAGGCGTTTGTTGCTGCGCTCGAACAGGCTCAGGTCGAGACTGTGTTCGAGCTGGCGGATCTGTTGCGAGAGTGCCGGCTGGGACAGGGAAAGACGTTCGGCAGCACGGCCGACATGGCCTTCTTCATACACCGCGACGAAATAACGCAGTTGGCGAAAATCCATAACTAACACTTATCGAAAAAGCTGGAAAAACGGAATGGCCGCACGCGCCGCCGAAGCCTAGTCTATCGCCGCATTGCAACGGGTTACAGCGACGCATTGTTACCGCGTTGGAAAAACACTTTTGATAGGCAAGGCAAAATTATCAAGCGCCGGCAGCAAGACCGGACCCTGGCCGCCCTTTACCGTGATTGGTTGGAGCCCCAATGAACCTGTTCAACCTGCGCCGCTCGGCCCCTGCCGCGGTTGCCGAGCCCAAGCGTGCGCCGGTGACCGAAGCCCCGGCCCCGGCGGTGTCTCGCGAGCGCCTGATGCCAGGCAGTGCACGTGCCGAGCATGTTTTCGTGCGTGGCCAGGGCTCGTGGTTGTGGGATAGCGAGGGGCGCGCCTACCTGGACTTCACCCAGGGTTGTGCGGTGAACAGCCTTGGCCATAGCCCGAGCGTGCTGGTCAAGGCGCTGGGCAACCAGGCCCAGGCGCTGATCAACCCTGGGGCCGGTTATCACAGCCGCGGCTTGTTGGCCTTGGTCGACCGCCTGTGCAAGAGCACCGGCAGCGACCAGGCTTACCTGCTCAACAGTGGTGCCGAAGCCTGTGAAGGGGCGATCAAGCTGGCGCGCAAGTGGGGCCAGCTGCACCGCAACGGCGCCTATCACATCATCACGGCCAACCAGGGCTGCCATGGCCGTAGCCTGGGCGCACTTTCGGCATCCGATCCGCTGCCGTGCAACCGTTGCGAACCGGGCCTGCCCGGTTTCAGCAAGGTGCCGTTCAACGACCTGGCGGCGCTGCATGCGCAAGTCGACTCGCGCACCGTGGCCATCATGCTCGAACCGATCCAGGGTGAGGCCGGTGTGATTCCGGCCACCAAGGCATACCTGCAGGGTGTGGAAAAACTCTGCCGTGAGCTGGGCATCCTGCTGATCCTTGACGAGGTGCAGACCGGTATCGGCCGTTGTGGCGCGCTGCTGGCCGAAGAAACCTACGGCGTGCGCGCCGACATCGTCACCCTGGGCAAGGGCCTGGGCGGTGGCGTACCGCTGGCCGCCCTGCTGGCCCGTGGCAGCGCCTGCTGCGCCGAACCCGGCGAGCTGGAAGGTAGCCACCACGGCAATGCGCTGATGAGCGCAGCGGGCCTGGCCGTGCTCGACACCGTGCTGGAGCCGGGCTTCTTCGAGCATGTCCAGGACAGCGGCCGCCACTTGCGCGATGGTCTGAGCCGCCTGGCCGGGCGTTATGGGCAGGGCGAGGTGCGCGGCCAGGGCCTGCTCTGGGCCCTGCAGCTGCAGGACAACCTGGCTGCGGAGCTGGTCCGGGCGGCCCTGGATGAAGGCCTGCTGCTCAATGCGCCGCAAGCGGACGTGGTGCGCTTGTCGCCGGCGCTGACCGTGAGCAAGGGCAACATCGACGAAATGCTCCTGCGCCTGGCCCGGGCCTTTGCCCGCCTGCATGCGCAACAGCATGCCCGCCGCGAAGTATCGGCGTAACACGAATTCTACGAACCGTCTGGCGTTTCTGCGCATCGCCCCTGGCCTGATTCACTTGGCCCGGGGCGTTTTTTTTGCCTGTGGAACCTCTGCCTTGCGCGGCTAGTCTCTGTTTAGACCCTTTCAGGAGAGACTCGCATGGACTTCGTTCGCATCATCATCGCCATCATTCTTCCGCCGCTGGGCGTGTTCCTGCAGGTGGGGTTCGGCGGGGCGTTCTGGCTGAATATCCTGCTGACCTTGCTGGGGTACATTCCGGGGATCGTGCATGCGGTGTACATCATCGCCAAGCGTTAGCCGTTCATGGCCTCATCGCCGGCAAGCCGGCTCCCACAGGTACCCCACAGGCTTTTGTGGGAGCTGGCTTGCCGGCGATGAGGCCGCTACTGACCCAACACCCGGCAATAGAACTTCCACTCTTCCTCCAGCGCATGCGCAAGGTTCTCGGCCTTGCGCAAGCCGTGCCGCTCCCCGGCATAGAAATGCCCTTCGGCCTCGATGCCATTGGCGCGTAACGCCTCGAGCATCGACCGGGTCTGCTCTGGCACCACCACGGCGTCCAGCTCACCCTGGAAGAAAACCACCGGCACCTTGATCTGCGCTGCATGCAGCAGCGGAGTGCGCTGCTGGTAACGTTCGCCATCGCGCTGCGGATCGCCGATCAGCCAGTCCAGGTAGTCGCCCTCGAACTTGTGCGTGGCGCGGCCCAGGGCAATCGGGTCGCTGACGCCGTACAGGCTGGCGCCGGCCCGGAATACATCATGGAAGGCCAGGGCGCAGAGTGTGGTATAGCCGCCCGCGCTGCCGCCGCGAACGAAGACCTTGCTGCGGTCGACCAAGCCCTGTGCGGCGAGGTGCTCGACGGCCGCGCAGGCATCTGCCACATCGCTTTCGCCCCAGCGCAGGTGCAGCGCCTGGCGATAGGCGCGGCCGTATCCGGTGCTGCCGCGGTAGTTCAGGTCGGCAACCGCAAAGCCTCGTTGGGTCCAGTACTGGATGCGCGGGTCAAGCACCGGGTAGCACGCGGAAGTCGGGCCGCCGTGGATGAATACCACCAGTGGCGCCGGGCCTTGCGCACGCGCTGGCGGGTAGAAGAAGCCATGGGCAACCTCACCGCCGCTGTCGTAGTGGATCGGCTCGGGTCGGCTGATGCAGTCGTCTGGTAGAACTTCGGCGCCCCCTGCCAGGATATGCACCTCGTGGCTCGCGCGGTCGACGGCAATGACGGCAGGCGGGCTGATGGGCGATGTGGCGATGGCGTAGAGGTGCTCGTCATCCAGGGCCAGGCTGCGAAAGCGGGTGTAGGCGCTGGCGTAACGTTGCAGACGGCCATCGGCGGTGCGCAGCCCCAACTGGCCGAAGCCGTCTTCGAACCAGGTGGCCAGGTAGGCTTTGGGCCCCAGTGCCAGCCAGGTGCAGGCGCCCAGTTGCCAGGGCGCGGCCGCATGGTCGGCAGGTGCGGCGGGCAAGGCTTGCCAATGGCCGTCGATTTCGCCCCACGGCTGCCAGAAGCCATTGCGGTCGGACAGGCAGTAGAGTCGGCCTTCAGTATCGAAACGCGGTTGCTGCAGGGACTCGTCAGTCGCAGCGATGCAGTGGGCCGAGCCCCAGGCGCCCGTGGCGTCACGTTCCCGGCACATCAGCCGGGTGATCGTCCAGGGCTGTGCGGGGCGGTCCCATTCGATCCAGGCCAGGCGCGCGCCATCGCGGCTCAAGGTGGGCGAGGCATAGAAGTCGGCGCCCTCGGCCAGTATTTCCAGCGAGTCTTCGTCGAAAGCGACCAGGCGGTGCTCAACCGACTCTGCGTGGCACTCCTGCACCACAAGCACCTTGCCGTCGTGCCATTGCACATCGCCGAAGCGGCTGGCGCTATCGCCCGTCAGTGCGCGGGGGGCGCCGCCTTCCAGTGGCTGGGTATAGACCTGCTGGTCCTGCTCGTTGACGAACAGCAAGCCGTCGCCACCCAGGCAGAAGCTGCCACCACCGTATTCGTAGGCCCGGCTGCGCACGCTGAAGCCGTCCGGGGTCAGGCAAGTGGCTTGTTGCCCATGCCAGCGCCACACCCGGCAGGCGCCGTCGGCCGGTCGGAACTCGTTCCAGAACAACCCGTCGGCACTGACCTTGAGTTCGGCGAAGTCGGTGCCGGCGGCGACGGCCTGCGCGGCGCTGAATTCAGCCGCGGGCGATGACACGGGAGTTGCGCTCATTGCGGAAGGTCATCTGTTCGATGGCGAGATCGGCGCTTTGCGCCTCTTCGCGGGCCTTGAGGATGATGCCGTGGTCGGGCGACTTGGCACATACCGGGTCGGCCTTGCTGGCATCGCCGGTGAGCATGAAGGCCTGGCAGCGGCAGCCACCGAAGTCCTTTTCCTTCTCGTCGCAAGAGCGGCAGGGCTCGGGCATCCAGTCATAGCCACGGAAACGGTTGAAGCCGAACGAGTCGTACCAGATGTGCCGCAGGTCGTGGTCACGCACGTTGGGGAACTGCACCGGCAACTGCCGGGCACCATGGCAGGGCAGGGCGGTACCGTCCGGGGTGATGGTCAGGAACAGGCTGCCCCAACCGTTCATGCAGGCCTTCGGGCGTTCCTCGTAGTAATCCGGGGTGACGAAGATCAGCTTGCAGGGGTTGCCCTCGGCCTTGAGCTTGGCCCGGTATTCGTTGGTGATGCGTTCGGCGCGCTCGAGCTGCTCGCGGGTTGGCAGCAGCCCCAGGCGGTTGAGGTGCGCCCAGCCATAGAACTGGCAGGTGGCGAGCTCGACGAAGTCGGCTTCCAGGGCAATGCACAGCTCGATGATGCGGTCGATCTTGTCGATGTTGTGCCGATGGGTGACGAAGTTGAGCACCATCGGGTAGCCATGCGCCTTCACCGCCCGGGCCATCTCCAGCTTCTGCGCGAACGCCTTCTTCGAGCCGGCCAGCAGGTTGTTCACCTGCTCGTCGCTGGCCTGGAAGCTGATCTGGATATGGTCCAGGCCGACCTCCTTGAACGCAGCGATGCGCGCTTCGGTGAGGCCGATGCCGGAGGTGATCAGGTTGGTGTAGTAGCCCAGCCGCCGGGCTTCGCCGATCAGTTCGGCGAGGTCTTGGCGCACCAGGGGTTCGCCGCCGGAAAACCCGATCTGCGCTGCGCCCATTTCACGCGCCTCGGCCATCACCTTGAACCACTGCGCAGTCGTCAGCTCCTTGCCCTGCTCGGCGAAATCCAGCGGGTTGGAGCAGTACGGGCACTGCAGCGGGCAGCGGTAGGTGAGCTCGGCCAGCAGCCACAGCGGCAGGCCGATCGGCACCTCAGGCGAGGGTGATCCAGTGTTCGGCACGGGCCACCTCCATGAATTGCTCGATGTCGTCGGCGACCTCGGGCACACCAGGGAATTGTTGTTCAAGCGCGACGATGATCGCCGCCACGTCGCGCTTGCCGTCGATCAGACCGCCGATCAGGCTGGCGCTGTCGTTGAGCTTGATCATGCCCTCGGGGTACAGCAGCACGTGGCCTTTTTGCGCCGGCTCGTACTGGAAACGGTAGCCCGGACGCCAGTTCGGTACCTGGTTGCGGTCGAAACTCATAAGGCGATCCCTTTGTGCCACACCCTGTCCTGGGTGACGGAATGATAAGGCGGGCGGTTCAGCTCGTAGGCCATGCTCATGGCATCGAGCATGCTCCAGAGGATATCCAGCTTGAACTGCAGTATTTCCAGCATACGCTCCTGGCCGGCCCGCGTGGTGTAGTGCTGCAGGGTGATCGCCAGGCCGTGCTCCACATCACGCCGGGCCTGGCCCAGGCGGGTGCGGAAGTACTCGTAGCCGGCGGGGTCGATCCACGGGTAGTGCTGCGGCCAGCTGTCCAGCCGCGACTGGTGGATCTGCGGGGCGAACAGCTCGGTCAGCGAGCTGCTGGCCGCTTCCTGCCAGCTGGCGCGGCGGGCGAAGTTGACGTAGGCGTCGACGGCAAAGCGCACGCCGGGCAGCACCAGCTCCTGGGAGCGCAGCTGGTCCGGGTCGAGGCCCACGGCCTGGCCCAGGCGCAGCCAGGCTTCGATACCGCCGTCCTCGCCTGGCGCGCCGTCGTGGTCGAGCAGGCGCTGGATCCACTCGCGGCGGACTTCGCGATCCGGGCAGTTGGCCAGGATCGCGGCATCCTTCATCGGGATATTGACCTGGTAATAGAAGCGGTTGGCTACCCAGCCCTGGATCTGCTCGCGGGTGGCGCGGCCCTGGTACATCGCCACGTGATAGGGGTGGTGAATGTGGTAGTAGGCGCCCTTGGCGCGCAGGGCCTGTTCGAATTCGGCCGGGGACAGTGGCAGTGCGTCGTTCATTCAGCTGGCTCCTTTGAAAACCTGTGGGAGCCGGCTTGCCGGCGATCAAGGGCGAAGCCCTTGCCCTCTGCCAGGGCTGGCCTGATGGCTGGCAAACCAGCTCCCACAGCGACCGCGTGCATTACAACTCGATGCTCATGCCATCGTAGGCGACTTCAACGCCACGGCGCTGGACTTCGGCGCGCTCGGCGGAGTCTTCGTCGAGAATCGGGTTGGTGTTGTTGATGTGGACAAGCACCTTGCGCTGGCGCGGGAAACCGTCGAGCACTTCAAGCATGCCGCCGGGCCCGTTCTGTGCCAGGTGGCCCATTTCGCGGCCGGTGCGGGTGCCGACACCGCGGCGCTGCATCTCGTCGTCTTCCCACAGCGTGCCGTCCACCAGCAGGCAGTCGGCGTCGTGCATCATCGCCAGCAGCTTGTCGTCGACCTGGCCGAGGCCGGGGGCGTAGAACAGCTTGCCGCCGCTGCGCGTGTCCTCTACCAGCAGCCCGAGGTTGTCACCGGGGTGCGGGTCGAAGCGGTGCGGCGAGTAGGGTGGCGCGGCGCTGCGCAGGGGGAAGGGCGTGAACCTGAGGTTGGGGCACGCCGGGATGACGAAGCTGCCTTCGAGCGCGATGCGGTTCCACTGCAGGCCACCGTTCCAGTGGCTGAGCATGGTGAACAGCGGGAAGCCGGTGCTCAGGTCCTGGTGGACCATGTCGGTGCACCAGACCTGGTGCGGGCACCCTTCGCGCAGGCTGAGCAGGCCGGTGGTGTGGTCGATCTGGCTGTCGAGCAGGATGATGGCATCGATGCCTGTGTCGCGCAGGGCCCGGGCCGGCTGCATGGGGGCGAATGCCTGGAGCTGGGCGCGGATGTCGGGCGAGGCATTGCACAGGATCCAGTGCTCGCCGTCGTCGGACAAGGCGATGGATGACTGGGTGCGTGCCGCGGCGCGCAGGGTGCCATCGCGATAGCCCTTGCAGTTGACGCAGTTGCAGTTCCACTGGGGGAAACCGCCGCCGGCGGCGGAGCCGAGAATCTGGATGTACATGGCTGTTGTCTGTCCGGAATGCGTTCCTGAAAAACGACGACGCCCCGGCGGACCGAGGCGTCGAGCCGCAAGCAAGGCTTAGCGGCTGGCGAAATACATGGTCACTTCGAAGCCGATACGCAGGTCAGTGAATGCAGGTTTGGTCCACATGGGAGACTCCTTCCGAATGAGTTTGGGGTGGTCAGCTACTGTTGGGATGCCGCCTTGCGCAGGAGGTTCCATTGGCTGGGATTGCGCTATCTTACAAGAAAAATTTGTACCGGAAGGTTAATTCTTCGAAAAGCGCTGTTGCAGCCGACGTAACAATCCCGGTTCTGGCTACCTCCACGAACCGGCTGGCGCGGCTGCATTGGCCAGGCACAGGCAGGGGGCGTGGTGGTCGAGAAGCTGCCGAAGCAGATCATCCAGATCCGCTTGTCGCGTGTTGAGAATAGACGCGCGCAGCGATGCCAGCGGCTGGCTATGTGTCGCCAGGTGTGTCTGCCACAGCCACTGCGCGAGGTCGTCGTTGGCCATGGTGGTTTCGTCGAACTGCTCGGCCAGGGTCTGGCGCGCGGCCGGGTCGAGGGTCACTCCCTGACTCAACAAGACGCGCAGGTGGTCGAGGATTTCATGCTGGCGAACGTGCGGTGATTGCACGCCGAACAACAGGCCTCCCACGCCTTCGATCTGACGGAAGGTACTGAATACCGCATAGCCCAGTTGCAGCTCTACCCGTAGCCGTTGGTACACCGGCCCTTGCAGCAGTTGCGCGAGCAAGCGACCGCAGGCTTGATGCCGAGCCGGCAGCGGGTAGAACAGCAGCAGTGCGTGTTCGTTACCCGGTACCTGGGCCTGGAGCCAGCGCGCGTGCTGCCAGACGGGGAGGGCGTCGGGCTTGCCGGCTTGGCCAGGGCAGGCTTGCAGCACGGCATTCAACGCCGCGCGGGCCGGCTTGTCGAAGCCGACAGCCAGCCCATGCCAGTGGCTGCGCTGCCATGCCTGTTCGAGATCGTGCTGACCGAAGACGTCGGTGGTCTCTGGTTCGGCGAGGCCGCCGTGCACGGCGTCTGGCAACTGTTCGAGCAGCGCTCTGATGGGGATCAAGGCAGGTTCCTGATCCGTCGACGGCAACCAGGCATCAGCCGAAGGTGCGGACAAGACCGCCAGCGCCTGTGCCACAGCCCGTATCACTGCTGCCGGATGACCGGCGCAGCGCAGCTGCCAGTGCTCGCCTGCCGCGCTGAACTGCAGCTGCAAGGACGCGCGCTCGCAGCGCTTGCGCAACGGGCGCAGGGCGCGCTCGAGCGCGACGTGCAGAGGCCGGCGCAGCGCCGAGGGTACATGCCAGCGCAAGCAGAGCACGGCGTACTGGCGAGTGGCAGGCAGCTGGTCGCTGAACGTCATGGCTGCAGGCAGTGGCTGCGCCGTGGCTGCAGGCAGGTCGTCAAGCAGCAGTGGGTCGAACGCAGGCCACTGCCATTGGCCATGCTCCCGGTACGGCAACTGCCTCAGCAGTGACGCGAGTGCTTGCAGGGCTTGCTTGTCCAGCGCCGCGAACGGTTGGCCGGTAACGTCACGGCGGGCCAGCTCAAGCGGGCTGGCGCTGCGTTCGCGACGCTGTTGCAGGAGGCTGAAACCGGCGTTCAGTTGCGCAGGGTCAAGTTGCCGGATGAAGCCGAACCAGCCGTGCAACAGCGCTGTGGCTTCTCCGGCGTCGCCGTCGGGGTTCAGCTTGAGGTCGATATGCCAGAGCAGTTGCCCGCCAAAGGCATACAGCATTCGAGCCTCGAACCCTTGCAGCCATTCGCGCTGCTGGAGCGCATCAAGCCAGCTGCCTGGCCTGACATCGCCCAGGCAAGCCATCAACAGCTCCAGTGCCTGTTCGGCGCCAGCGGGCAGGTCATCATGGGCAAAGACCGGTGCGCCGGGTTCTGCCGTCAAGGCAGGTGCTGGCAACTGCGCGACGGGCGCCCCTGGCGTGAACAGGTCGGCGGCTTGCCTGCCAAGCTGTTCGAGGTCGTCCAGGGTTTGCGGGCCGCACAGGCTCAGGGTGATCTGGCCGCCTCGATAGAAGCGTGCGTGGAAACCGACAAGCGCCCGCTGAAAGGCAGGATCCTGCAAGGCCAGCGTGTAGCGGTTGCCGGCATGAAAGGCGCTCAGCGGGTGATTCGCACACACCGATTGCAACATCGCGAACTGCTGCCGGGCTTGCGGGTTGCGCGACCAGGCGATGAATTCGGCGTGGATCACTTCCCGCTCGCCGCGTTGGCGATCGATGCCCAGGTCGGGTTCGGCCAACATCTGGCAGAGGCGCTGCAATCCGCCCGCCAGGGCGGTTGGCGGCACTTCGAAGAAAAAGTCGGTGGTGCGTTCGCGGGTGCTGGCGTTGACCTGGCCACCCTGGGCCTGGACGTAACGCATCAGGCCATCGACCAGGGGGAAGCGAGGCGTGCCAAGGAAGAACAGGTGTTCCAGAAAATGCGCCAGCCCGGGCCATTTCGCCGGTGCATCGTGGCTACCGGCGTGCACCCGCAATGCCGCTGCTGCGCGCGTCAGGCGCGAGGCGTGGCGCAGGATGAGCTTAACGCCGTTGGCGAGGGTGAGATGGCGGATGGCGTCAGGCATGTGAACTCCGGGGCAGGTGTTCATGCTAACCCATTTGTAATGGCAGGCCCGCCCTCATCGCCGGCATGCCGGCGACAGGGCCATCAGGTGCTATGTCAATGCAGCTCCTGACGCAGATCCGTCAGGTAAGGAAACGCCTGGCGTCCTTGCACTACCCGTTCATGCTCCAGTTCCGCCAGCAACTGGCACTCATCGCGCCCAGCCATCGCCAGCAAGCTGCCATCCGGCCCGATGATGCTGCTCTGCCCACAGTACTGGATCTCGCCTTCCGCACCGCAGTAGTTGGCATACACCAGGTAGCACTGGTTCTCCTGGGCCCGCGAGCGCACGGTCACCTGGCAGACGAAATCGTAGGGCGTCATGTTCGCTGTGGGCACCAGGATCAGCTCGGCGCCTGCCAGCGCCAGGCGCCTGGCATTTTCCGGGAACTCGATGTCGTAGCAGATCAGCATTCCGACCTTCCAGCCATCCAGTTCGACGACCGGGAAGTGGTCGGTGCCTGCGCTGAACATCGCTCGGTCCAGCTCACCGAACAAGTGCGTCTTGCGGTAATTGCACAGGCTGCGGCCATGGGTATCGATCAACTGCACGCTGTTGTAGAGAGCGCCATCCTCGCCCCGCTCCGGGTAGCCATAGACGATGGCGATCCGGTGGGCCTGGGCGATCTCCACCACGTCCATGGCCGAAGGACCATCTTCGGCCTCGGCCAGGCGCTCGACCTGCGCAAGGCCGATGTTGTAGCCACTCAGGAACATTTCCGGGCACACCAGCAACTGCGCTCCGCGCTCGGCTGCCAGTTGTGCCTGGTGCCGCAACCGTTGCAGGTTGCCGGGCACGTCCAGCGGGTGGGGGGCGCCCTGGAACAGAGCGATGCGCATGCTGCCTCCTTGTTCAATCAGCCAGGGCGATCGGCCCGATCTCGTCGAATACGTCGCCCGGGCCCGGGTTGTCCGGGTGGGTGTGGCCACCGAAGTGGTTCATGATACCCCACACCGCGTTCAGCGAAGTCTGCACCGCACCTTCGACCCAGGCCGGGGTCCACGACACATCGTCACCGGCGATGAACATGCCGCGCTGCTCGGCTGGCATGTCCTGCTGCATGAAGTGCGCGTACATGCGCTGGTTGTAGCGGTAATGGCCTGGCAATGCGCCTTTGAAGGCGCCGAGGAAGTGCGGGTCGGCTTCCCAGGAAATGGTGATCGGGTCGCCGATGATGTGCCCGGCGATGTCGGTCTTCGGGTAGATCTTCTTCAAGGCGTCCAGCGCCAGCTGCACGCGCTTTTCCACCGGGTGCGGAAGCATCTTGAGGGCATCGCTCATCCAGGCATAGGACAGGCAGATCACCCCTGGCTTGTCGTCGCCGTTGTCGAACAGGTAGGTGCCGCGGGTCAGGCGGTCGGTGAGCGTCATGCTCATCAGGTCGCGCCCGGTTTGCGGGTCCTTGTCCTTCCAGAACGGCCGGTCGACCATGACGAATGTCTTGGACGATTGCATGTAGCGAGTGCGGTCCAGGGCCATCCACATCTTCTGCGAGAACAGCGATTCCTCGCAGTCGATCTGGGTGGTCAGCAGCCAGCTCTGGCAGGTGGCGAGGACGGCGCCATAGTGGCGGGTGTCGCCCCAGTTGTCGGTGACCGCGAGGCGGCCATCGGCAGCGCGGGCGATGCGCTTGACGCCGGTACGCGGGGCGCCACCATGCAGCGAACTGAGGCTGGTGCCCTCGGGCCAGTGGCTGCATCGCTCCGGCACATGGCGCCAGATACCTTGTGGTACCTGCTCGACGCCGCCAACGATCAGGTGCTGGTGGTCGTCGCAGTTGGTCATCACCACGCGGAAGATTTCCAGCATCGAGTTGGGGAAGTCCGAATCCCATCCACCTGTGCCGAAGCCCACCTGGCCGAAGACCTCCCGGTGCTGGAAGCTGAGCTTGGCGAACGAGCGCGAGGTGGCGACGAAGTCGTAGAAGGTGCGGTCGTCCCACAGCGGCACCAGCTTGTTCCACAGTGTCTTCAGGCGCACTACGTCACGGTCGCGGATCGCTTGCTGGATCTCGGCGAACTGGGCGCCGCTTTCCAGTGCATCGGCCCAGGCATCGGCCACCTGGTGAAACAGCTCGGGCAGATCGCTGGCCTTTTCGGCGTAGTAGGTCTGGCCTTCCAGGTCGATCACCGTGCTGCCCGAGGCGGGGGTGAGCGGGTTGGGGAAGGGTTTGGTTTCCAGGCCCAGCTTGTCCACATAGTGGTAGAAGGCCGTGGACGAGACGGGGAAACGCATGCCGCCCAGCTCGGCGATGATGCCGTCGGTGCCGTTGAAGGCCTGCGAGCGCAGCCGGCCACCCAGTTTCGACGCCTCGTACACCACCGGCTTCAAGCCCAGCTTCATCAGTTCGTAGGCCGCTACAAGACCCGCGATGCCGGCACCGACGATGGCCACTTCTTCACCGTGCCGTTCGGCCGGAATGCTGCCCAGGCCGGCAGGATGCTCCAGCCAGTCGTCGAAGGCGAAGGGAAAGTCCGGGCCGAAGATGGTGATGGGTTTCTTGCCGTCGGCGGGGTGGCGGTTTTTCTTGTTCATGGAATGACCTTGCCAGAGCGGCTGCGCGGAGGGCGGAGCCTGAGTATAGGAGATGCCTGGCGGTCATTTTAGGGAGCGGGGTGTTCGTAATTAAGATGCAGAGTGGTGGCTTAATGTAAGTTATCTCGTCATAACGACAGCAGCTTGAGTGTTTTTGACGAATCAGGCCAGGGACGCGAGGTGCTCAACCGTCTCTGGGAATTTCTGTACCAGGCGGATCAGGGCGACTGCCTGGGCATTGGGCCTGGATCGGCCTTGTTCCCAGTTTTCCAAGGTGCGGGCATTGGTTCGCAGATAGTTCGCAAAAAGCGCACGGGACATGTTCAGTTGCTGGCGCAGTTCGATCAGTTCGTTCGGGGCCAGAGGCCGGAGTTCGGCGAGGGTGGCTTTATGCGTGCGCAGGGTCATTTTGCCAGCGCGTTCATCGGCCAGTGCATCGAAGCCTTCGGCAAGTTCAGTGAAGAGGTTGCGGGGCATGGATTGTCCTCATCAGTTGTTCACGCTCAAGCAGGGTTTTCAGCACTTTACGCTGCTGATCAGTGAGGTCGTCCTGCATGTCCTTGCCATACAACGTGAACAACCAGAACTGGGTACCGGCGAGCCGTCAATGGGCCGTTTCCCAGCCTATACGCCTTGGCGCTGCCTGCGAGCGCCAGAGAATTACAGGGTGTAACGTGTGCAGGAAATCCTCGAGATCAAACCGGCTGCCCGCGATCCACCTTGCTGCTCAGAATGATCGAGGTGGTGGTCTTCTCCACACCCTCGACGCTGCCGATCTGGTCCAGCAACTGGTCGAGCTGCTCCGGCGTATCGCTGCGCAACCAGGCCACGTAGTCGAATTCGCCACTGACCGCGCACAGCTGTTGCACCTGGCCCATGGCACTCAGGCGGCGTACCACTTCCTTGCCGGAACGTGGCTGTACCTTGATCCCGACGTAGGCTTGCAGGCCGCCGCCGACCAGGCGCTGGCCCAGACGCACGCCATAACCGGTGATGACCTTGCCCTTTTCCAGGCGCGCCAGGCGCGAGTTGACCGTGGTGCGGGCGATGCCAAGCTGGCGGGCCAGGGTCGCGACGCTTTCGCGGGCGTTGATCTGCAGCAGGGCGATCAACTGGTGGTCGATTTCGTCGAGGGCGATGGGGCGCGAATCCGGCATGGCAGGGTCTCTGCAGTGGGTTGGCTAGCCTAGCCAGCGGGGCCGGAGCAGACAAGGGCAAGTGCAGCGCGGCGGCTTTTGCGGCACAATGCTGGCACCCGTTCATTGGAGGCCAGGTGTGAAGTACGCCGACCTGCTCGAATGTTGGAGGATGGAAGTCTCCAACAAAAAAAGGACCGGACGCCCTGTCAGCCTGTTGTTCAATGTCCTGCGTCGTGCACGCAAGGACAACAAACTGCGCTTTCTCTTCGCTTTTCGCCTGGCACAGTACCTCGATGCCCGCGGCGGCCTGGCCAGGCGCCATGCCCGGCGGATGCAGCAGCGCTTGAACCTCAAGTACGCTGTGGACATCGACATCGGCGCACAGATCGCCCCCGGCATGCGCATCGCCCATCTGCCGGGCGTGGTGATCACTCGGCACGTGAGCATCGGCCGCAACTTCTTCATTCGCCAGAACTGCTCGATCGGGATCAAGACCCTTGGCCTGGATGGCTATGCGCTGCGCATCGGCGACAACGTCAGTCTGGGCGCCAACAGCTGCATCATCGCCGACCGCATCAGCATCGGGGACAATGTGGTGATTGGCGCCATGTCGCTGGTCACTCGTGATATCCCGGCCAACGCGACTTTCTACAATCCCCGACAGAGCGTGTTGCGGGGCGCGCCCGAGTGATCGGCAGGTCATGGGTGTGGTGTCGAACAGGGCCACGAGGCATCGAGGATCCGCTGGCCTTTCGCAGTCAGTCTGGCCAGCTTGCCGCGTTCGCACAGGCGATAGCCGAAGCGCTTCTGCAGGCTACCGATGTGATTTTACCTGTGCCGGATGCTTGTAAAGACGCCAGAAACAAAAAAGCCAACCGCAAGGGTTGGCTTGATTGTTGAGTCTGTTGGTGGGCCCACACGGACTCGAACCGTGGACCAAAGGATTATGAGTCCTCTGCTCTAACCAACTGAGCTATAGGCCCTCAGTAAGTGCCCGGATTATAACGAGGGTTTTGAAAGGGTGCCATCCGAAAGATCGGATAGTGCTATGTGAAGAAACGTCGCTGCGAACTCCTGCGCCGGCAGCGGCAGGCTGACGATGTAGCCCTGGATCTGCTCGCAACCTTCGGCGGCCAGAAAGCGTTGCTGCGCCTGGTTTTCCACCCCTTCGGCAATGATGGTCAACTGCATGCTGCGGCCCAGGGCGATGATGGCCCGGGCAATGGCGGCGTCGTGGGGATCATCCGGCAGCCCGCGGATGAACGACTTGTCGATCTTGAGGATGTCCAGCGGCAGGCGCTTGAGGTAGCTCAGCGACGAGTAGCCGGTGCCGAAATCGTCGATGGCCAATTGCACGCCCAGCTGCTTCAACTCGTGCAGCACGGCCAGGGCTTCCTCGGCCTGGCTCATGATGAAGTTCTCGGTGATCTCCAGTTGCAGGTCGCCGGCCTTGAGCTGGTAGGTCTTGAGCAGCTGCTCGATGCGTCTGGCCAGACCGCCGTGGCGCAGTTGCGCGCCGGCGAGGTTGATCGACAGCGGGCCGAAGGCCTGGTAGTCCCTCTTCCAGTGGTGCATCTGCAGGCAGGCTTGCTCCAGTACCCAATCGCCAAGCTGGAGAATGGTGCCGTTCTCTTCGGCCAGATGAATGAAGTGCTCGGGCGGTACTTCGCCGAAGGTTGGGTGACTCCAGCGGATGAGCGCTTCGGCACCGACCAGGGTCTGGGTCTTGAGGCTGAACTTGGGTTGGTAGCTCAGGCTCATTTCGTTGCGTTCGACGGCGCGACGCAGTTCGTGCTCCAGGGCAATGCGTTCGCTGGCCTGGGCGGTGAGGTCGCGGGTGTAGGCTTCGACGCGGTTGCGGCCTTTGGCCTTGGAGCGATACATGGCGGCGTCGGCATTGCGAATCAGCGTGGAGACATCGGTACCGTCCTGCGGGTAGAGGCTGATGCCGATGCTGGCGCTGGTGAAGAACTCGTGCTCACCGGCCTGGAACGGTGCGCTGAAACCGGCCAGCAGCTTGTTGGCGATGGCGCTGGCGTCGCTGGGCCGGTGCAGGCCGGGCAGCAAAATGATGAACTCGTCGCCGCCCAGCCGGGCCACGGTGTCGACGTCGCGTACCTGCTCCTTGAGACGCTGCGCGATGCCCTTGAGCAGCAGGTCGCCGACGGGGTGTCCGAGGCTGTCGTTGATGTGCTTGAAACGGTCGAGATCGAGGAACAGCACGGCGCCCTGGCGGTTGGAGGTTTGCGAGCAGGCGAGCGCGGCCTGCAGGCGGTTTTCGAACAGGGCGCGGTTGGGCAGACCGGTGAGCGGGTCGTGGTGGGCCTGGTAGTCGAGCTTGGCCTGGGCGTGCTTGAGGCTGGAGATGTCAGCGAACACGGCGACGAAGTGGGTGATGGCTTGCTCGTTGTTGCGCACGGCGCTGATGGTCAGCCAGCCAGGATACAGCTCGCCGTTCTTGCGCTTGTTGTAGATCTCGCCCTGCCAGTGGCCCTCGGCCGTGAGCTGGTGCCACATGGCGGCATAGAAGGCGCTGTCATGCTGGCCGGAGGCGAGCAGGCGCGGGGTCTGGCCGAGCGCCTCGATCTCGCTGTAACCGGTGATTTCGCTGAAGGCGCGGTTGACGGCGCTGATACGCTGGTCGATGTCGGTGATCAGCACGCCTTCGGCGGTGTTCTCGAACACGGTGGCAGCCAGCTGCAGCTTTTCCTGCATCAGATGGCGCTCGGTGATGTCGCGGGCGATGGTCAGCATGCAGTCGACCCCGCCTATCGGCAACGGCCGTGCCGACAGTTCGCACAGGCGGATCTGCCCATCGCTGCGGCGGATGTGGCAGCTGAAATCGCGCACGAAGCCATCACGGGCCAGCTGGTCGATCAGGCGCTTGCGTTCATTGAGATCGACCCAGATCCCCAGGTCGAAGGAGGTCTGGTCGATGGACAGGTTGAGTTCATAGCCGGTCAGCCGGCAGAAGCCTTCATTGACCTCGACCAGCAGGCCATCGCTCTGGCGAGACAGCAGCAGGCCATCGGGAGAGGCATGGAAGGCCTTGGCGAACTTCTCCTCGGAAATCTGCAATTGCTGCTGGGTTTCTTTCAGCTGGCTGATGTCACGTACCGCAACGACAAAGGCCAAGGTACCATCGAGCTCGAAGGTTTCCGCGGAAGTCAGGCCGGTGAACAGTTGGCCATTGCTACGGCGGAAGCTCATCTCAAGGTTGCGGATGCCGCCCTGGTGCAGACGTTCGAGCATCAGTGGCCCGGCGCCTGGTGCACCCCACAGGTTCAGCTCCGTCGCGGTACGGCCTATCACCTGGGCTGCGCTGAGGCCGATCTGTTCTTCGAAGGCTTCGTTCACTTCCAGCAGGCAGCCATCGCTGTGACGGGCGATCAGCAGAATGTCGGGGCATTGCTGGAACACCGAGGCGAACTTCTGTTCGGACAGGCGCAGGGCGTCCTCGGTGCGCTTGGTCTCGCTGATATCGATCATCAGGCCACGCATCACGGGGCGATGCCCGTGTTCGATCATGCTGACGATATTGCGCACCCAGATGGCCTGGCCATCGGCGCGAATCACGCGGTAATCGAGGCTGTGGTCGCGCCCTCCAGCCGTTTCGCTTTCGCAGTAGGCCTGTGCCCACAGCGCGTCCTCGGGGTGCAGGATGCTGCGCCAGAAACCAGGCTTGAGCCACTCGTGCAGGGGGTAGCCGAGCAGGTCTTCGGCATGGGGCGAGGCGTAGCTGTAGGTGAAATCGTTGGCGTCGGCTTCCCAGGCGATGGCCGACAGGCTCTCGACCAGGCCCCGATAGTGGTATTCGCTGCTGCGCAGCTCCTGCTCCAGCGCGATGCGCCGGGAAATCTCCGAACTGAGCCTGCGGTTGATCCGGATGACCACTGCAAGGATGGCCACCAGCAGCAGGACTCCAGGCAGGCCGTACATCAGCACGTCGTGCCAGAAGGCGCGCTGGTCGACGACGTTGCCGACCCAGCGTTGCTGGATCGCGCTGATTTCGTCACTGGTCATGTCGGCCATGACCTTGTCGAGGATGCCGACCAGGATCTTGTTGTCGCGCGGAGCGGCCATGGCCAACTGATAGCGATAGGGCGTTTCGCCGCTGACGTACAAGCCGTCGAGCTTGAGCTGGCGCAGGCTCCAGATGCTTGAAGCGAGGTCGCCGACCACCGCATCCACTTCGTCGGTGGCCAGCGCCTGCAAGGTCGAGCTGACATTGGGCATGGCCACCAGGTTGAGATCGGGATGGTGGGTGCGCAACAGCTCATGAGGGGCGTAGTTCTCCACCACGGCGATCTTCAGGCCGTAAAGATCATTGAGCGTGCGGGGTTGCGGGCCGCCCTCATGGGCGAGGATGACGATCGGGAAGTCCAGGTAGGGGCGGGTGAATGCCAGGTAACCCTGGCGTTCCGGCGTGGACATGATGCCGGGCAACAGGTCGATGCGGTTTTCCCGTGCCTGCTGCAGTACCTCGGTCCAGCTGCTGGGCTCGACCGGCTTGAGCGTTACGCCCAGGCGTTGCTGGAGCAAGGCGATGTAATCGGCGGCCAATCCCTGGTACCGGCTCTCCTGGTCACGAAACTCGAAAGGTGGCCATGAGGCGTCGACGCCCAGCTTCAGCTGCGGGTGGGCAGCAAGCCAGGTTTTTTCCTCGTCTGTCAGGGTCAGGGCGCCGGCCGTTGTGTTCCACAGGATCAGGAGCAGCAACAGAATGGCCGGCATCGGCGGCATATCAGCCTCGCATTCAGATGGTCTGAAGTCGAGTGTAGACGGGCATTCGGCTCGGCGGGTAGCGAATGGCCACAACCATTTGTCACATAAGAAAAACCCCGGCCTGGGCCGGGGTTTTGTCATCACTCGTCGAGGAAGGAGCGCAGATGCTCGCTGCGGGTCGGGTGGCGCAATTTGCGCAACGCCTTCGCCTCGATCTGACGGATCCGCTCACGGGTCACGTCGAACTGCTTGCCCACCTCTTCAAGGGTGTGGTCGGTGTTCATGTCGATGCCGAAACGCATGCGCAGCACTTTGGCTTCGCGTGCGGTCAGGCCCGAGAGCACGTCGCGGGTCGCTTCCTTGAGGCTTTCGACCGTGGCCACGTCGATCGGGGACTGCATGGTCGAGTCCTCGATGAAGTCGCCCAGGTGCGAATCTTCGTCGTCACCGATCGGCGTTTCCATGGAGATCGGCTCTTTGGCGATCTTCAATACCTTGCGGATCTTGTCCTCAGGCATTTCCATGCGCTCACCGAGCTCTTCCGGGGTCGGTTCACGGCCCATTTCCTGCAACATCTGGCGGGAAATACGGTTGAGCTTGTTGATGGTCTCGATCATGTGCACCGGGATACGGATGGTGCGTGCCTGGTCGGCGATCGAACGGGTGATCGCCTGGCGGATCCACCAGGTGGCGTAGGTCGAGAACTTGTAGCCGCGACGGTATTCGAACTTGTCCACCGCCTTCATCAGGCCGATGTTGCCTTCCTGGATCAGGTCGAGGAACTGCAGGCCGCGGTTGGTGTACTTCTTGGCGATGGAGATCACCAGACGCAGGTTCGCCTCGACCATTTCCTTCTTGGCGCGGCGAGCTTTCGCCTCACCAATGGACATGCGACGGTTGATTTCCTTGATCTCGGCGACAGTCAGGCCGGTCTCGGTCTCGAGGTCGATCAGCTTCTGCTGGCACGCAACGATGGCGGCGTCCTTCTCACCCAGGGCAGCTGCCCACTTGGTGCTGCGCTTGGCCAGGTCACCGGACCAGGTCTGGTCGGTCTCGTTGCTCGGGAACAGGCGCAGGAAGTCGGCACGCGGCATGCGCGCGTCACGCACGCACAGCTGCATGATGGCGCGTTCTTGCTGGCGCAGGCGGCTCAGGGCGTCGCGTACACGCTCGACCAGTACATCGAACTGCTTGGGCACCAGCTTGATCGGCATGAACAGATCGGCCAGGGCCTGCATTGCGCCGATGCTTTCGGCATGCGTGCGACCATGCTTCTTCAGCACCTTGAGGGTGATGGCGAGCTGGTCGGAAACGGCGCCGAAACGCTGGGCCGCAACGACAGGGTCCGGACCGCTTTCGGTCTCTTCCTCGTCGTCACTGCTTTCGGACTCTTCTTCCTCGTCGTCGGACTCTTCCTTCGCTGCGGCGGCCTTGGTGCCAGGAACCGGCACTTCTTCGGTCGGCGCGGCGATGTTGTCGTCAGGGTCGATGTAACCGCTGAGAACGTCCGACAGACGGCCACCTTCGGTGGTGACGCGGTCATATTCGCCGAGGATATAGTCGACAGTACCCGGGAAGTGGGCGATGGCGCCCATCACTTCGCGGATGCCTTCCTCGATACGCTTGGCGATTTCGATTTCGCCTTCGCGGGTCAGCAGCTCGACGGTACCCATTTCGCGCATGTACATGCGCACCGGGTCGGTCGTGCGGCCGATATCGGTTTCAACTGCCGCCAACGCAGCAGCGGCTTCTTCGGCCGCGGCTTCGTCGGTGTCGGCTTCCGCCAACAGAAGGGCATCCGCATCCGGAGCACTCTCGAATACGTTGATCCCCATGTCGTTGATCATGCGGATGATGTCTTCCACCTGTTCCGGATCTGAAATATCCTCAGGCAGGTGGTCGTTGACCTCCGCGTAAGTCAGGTAGCCCTGCTCACGACCGCGGGTGATCAACTCTTTGATACGAGACTGCTGTTGCGCTTTTCCGGACATAACACCCTATCCACTGAAGGTCTTGGCGGGCAAAAAACAAGCCGAGGATTATACCCGAGCATGGGCCTCACGCGCCAGATGAGGTCGGCGTTTGTGCGGGAACATTACGGCTCAGCAGTGCGAGAAGCTGTGATTTTTCCTCGCTGGTCAATTCGCTTTGACGCGATTTCCTGAGCAGTTGTTCCAGGCTGCGCTCGCGTTGGCGGGCGGACAAGCTAGTTATAGTGTCGAAAAACTGTTGTTCAAGGTTGTCGGCCACGATCAGCCATTCCTTTTCCGCCAGGGCCCGCAGCAGGCGGCCCTGCTCCGTGCCGTGCCAGCGTGCGATCAACTGCATTGAGCTTAGTCCAGGATTTTTCTGCGCGGCTTCGATCAATGCCACCAGCAACTGGCTGTAGAGGTGCTCTTCGTCGGCGAAATGGCTGGCGTCCTCGACCTTGCCGGCCAGCAACGGGTGGTGCAGCAGCGTGCGCAAGGCCGCGAGCGTCGGGGGCTCCACCGGTGCCGGCGTACGTGGCGGCGCTTCATCGCGCTGTTGCCAGGGCTTGCCGCCCTTGCGGTTCTTGTCCCATGGCTTGTCGCTCCACGGCTTCTTGCCGCCACCCTTGTTCGGCTTCCACTGCTGCTCCTGTTGCACCGGAGCATAGTCATGCTGTGGCATGTCGCCGTAGTCCGGGGTGTAGCTGGCCATGGCGTCGTAATCGTAACCAGGGTCGTAGTCCGGAACGCTGCTGGCAGCCGGCGCTTGTTGCGCCAGTTGCTCGACCTGCTGCGTGTCGAGGCCGGTGATTTCCTTCAGGCGGTTGCGCATCAGCTGACGCAGGTTGGCGCCGGGAATCTTTTCGATCAACGGTGCAGCCAGGGTCACCATGTGCGCCTTGCCTTCCAGCGAGCGCGGGTCGGCCTCGTTGCTCAGTTGCTCGAAGAAATAGTCGGCCAGCGGCTGGGCGTGCTGGTTGATGCGGGCCATGAAGGCATCGGTGCCTTCAGCGCGCACCAGGCTGTCCGGGTCTTCGCCTTCGGGCAGGAACAGGAAGCGTGCCCGGCGCCCGTCCTGCAGGGCGGTCAGGGTCGACTCCAGGGCGCGCCAGGCAGCCTTGCGCCCGGCCTGGTCGCCATCGAAGCAGAACAGCACGCTGGGCACCACGCGGAACAAGCGCTTGAGGTGCTCTTCGCTGGTGGCAGTGCCAAGGGTGGCCACGGCGTTGCGCAGCCCCTGCTGGGCCAGGGCGATGACGTCCATGTAGCCTTCGACGACGATGACCTCGTCGAGGTTGCGATTGTGCTTGCGCGCCTCGTATAGCCCGTAGAGCTCCTGGCCTTTGTGGAAAACAGGGGTTTCCGGCGAGTTGAGGTACTTGGGCTTGTCGTCGCCAAGCACCCGGCCACCGAAGGCGATGATGCGCCCACGGCTGTCGCGGATCGGGAACATCACCCGGTCGCGGAAGCGGTCGTAGCGCTTGCCGCTCTCGGCGTTCTCGATCAGCAGGCCGGCGTCGATCATCACCTTCTGCTGCAGGGTGTCGGCACCCAGGTGCTTGAGCAGGTTGTCCCAGCCCGGCGGTGCGAAGCCCAGGCCGAAGTCGCGGGCGATTTCACCGGAAAGGCCGCGGCCCTTGAGATAGTCCACCGCTGCCTTGCGGGTCGGATGGTTGCGCAGGGCCTGGCGGTAGAATTCCGCGGCGGCGTCCAGTAGCGGGTACAGCGGCGAGTCGGTCGGTTGGCGTGGCTTCTGCCCGCGTCGGCCTTCTTCGCGGGGCACTTCCATGCCGGCGGCGCGGGCCAGCTCCTCGACGGCCTGGGGGAAGTCCAGGTTGTCGTGGTCCATGACGAAGCCAAGGGCGTTGCCGCCGGCGCCGCAGCCGAAGCAGTAGTAGAACTGCTTGTCGGGGCTGACCGTGAAGGAGGGGGTTTTCTCCTTGTGGAACGGGCAGCAGGCGGAGTAGTTCTTGCCGGCCTTTTTCAGCTGGACGCGCGAACTCACCACATCGACGATGTCGAGGCGGTTGATCAGGTCGTCAATGAAGCTTTGGGGAATCAGCCCGGCCATGGCAGTCTCGTCATCTGGCAACTGGCAAGTCTAATCGCTAGCGCGCCGGTTGGGGCGAGTGCTGCTAGGGGAAGCGCGAGGGAGTGTGTGCTCGTCGGTAGCCGGGAGGTTCACCAGGGCAGGTTCACCAAAGGCTCGTCAGTCAGGACGTGCACGGCTGGTCGAAGACCAGTTCTGACGCGTTGATGCGGTTGCCCGCTGCGAGTTGCTGCGGACGCCTTGGGCTAGCTGCTCAAGGATGAAACAAACCGCTGCCATCGGCCCGGCGGTGAGCCGGGCAGGGCAGAAGCTTTGCGTTGAACGTCTGTATTAGTACAGACGAACGGCGCGGCGCTGTTCGCGCTGAACTTTCTTGGCGTGACGCTTAACAGCGGCAGCTGCTTTGCGCTTACGCTCTGCGGTCGGCTTCTCGTAAAACTCGCGGCTACGAACTTCAGCCAGTACACCGGCTTTTTCGCAGGAGCGCTTGAAACGACGCAGAGCTACGTCGAAGGGTTCGTTCTCTTTAACTTTGACGGCTGGCATCCAGGGCTACCTTAATTCATTACCGGGGTAGACGTGCTCCTGGCAAAACAAAGGTGTGCTGGAGAACGTCGGTTTTCAAGGGTTGCGGATGTTAACCCTTAGTACGCCGGAATGCAAAGCCTCTGATCGAAAACCGCTGGTCGGCACCCGGCACGGGGACTATCATGCGCGGCTTCGAATTCAGCCCCCACAAGGGACGAGCCCATGCTAGTACTGGGATTGGAAACATCCTGCGACGAAACCGGCGTCGCATTATACGACAGCGAGCGCGGTTTGTTGGCCGACGCGCTGTTCAGCCAGATCGACCTGCACCGTGTGTTTGGCGGGGTCGTGCCCGAGCTTGCGTCGCGCGACCACGTCAAGCGCATGCTGCCACTGATCCGTCAGGTATTGGACGAGGCCGGCTGCGTGGCCACCGAGATCGACGCCATCGCCTATACCGCGGGTCCTGGCCTGGTCGGGGCATTGCTGGTGGGTGCCTCGTGCGCCCAGGCCCTGGCGTTCGCCTGGGATATCCCGGCCATCGGCGTGCACCACATGGAAGGCCATCTGTTGGCGCCGATGCTGGAGGAAAATCCTCCAGAGTTTCCGTTCGTCGCTTTGTTGGTGTCCGGCGGGCATACCCAACTGGTGAGGGTCGATGGCATCGGCCAGTACCAGCTGCTGGGCGAGAGCCTGGACGACGCCGCGGGCGAGGCGTTCGACAAGACTGCCAAGCTGATTGGCCTGAACTACCCCGGTGGCCCGGAAATCGCACGCCTCGCCGAACAGGGCGTACCGGGCCGCTTCGTCTTCCCGCGGCCGATGACCGATCGTCCGGGCCTGGAGTTCAGCTTCAGTGGCCTCAAGACGTTCGCCCTCAACACCTGGCAGCGCTGCCGTGATGCTGGCGACGACAATGAACAAACCCGTTGCGACGTGTCCCTGGCATTCCAGCAGGCGGTGGTGGAGACTCTGACCATCAAGTGCAAGCGTGCATTGAAGCAGACTGGCCTCAAGCGCCTGGTCATTGCCGGTGGCGTGAGCGCCAACAAGGCCCTGCGTGCTTCCCTGGAGGACATGCTCGCCGGCATCAAGGGCAACGTGTACTACGCTCGCCCCCAGTTCTGCACCGACAACGGCGCGATGATCGCTTATGCCGGCTGCCAGCGCCTGTTGGCGGGGCAGCAGCAAGACCTGGCGATCAGCGTGCAGGCACGCTGGCCGATGGAGCAGTTGCCGCCGTTGTGAACGGACTGCACGAACGTCAGAAGTGGCGTTCGCGCCCGGCGAACAAGTCGCGCAGGTTGTTGCGGTGGCGCCAGACGATCATCACCGTGAGCACGCTGATCGGCAGCAGGGCCTCGGGCTCGCGCCAGGCCAACAGGGGCAGGGTCAGTGGCGTGGCGATCAACGCCGCCAACGAGCTGGTACGGGTGAGGTAGAAGGTCAGCAGCCAGGCGCCAATGGCCAGCAACGCGGCGGGGAAGTACAGGCCCATGAGCATGCCAGCCGCAGTGGCAACGCCCTTGCCGCCCTGGAAGTGGAAGTACACTGGGAACAGATGGCCGAATACCGCGCAGATACCGACCCAGGCCTGTTCCTGCAGGTCGAGCCCGGCCAGGCGTGCGAGCAGCACCGGCAACAAGCCCTTGCACAGGTCGCCGAGCAAGGTCAGGATCGCGAGTTTACGGCCTGCCAGGCGTAGCATGTTGGTGGCGCCGGCGTTGCCCGAACCACTGGAACGCGGGTCCGGGCTGCCCGAGAGGCGGCTGAGGACGATGGCGAAGGACAGCGAGCCAAGCAGGTAAGCGAGCAGCGCCAGTAACCAAAACATGCTAACTATTCCGGGCGAGGACGCCCCGATTCTAACGGCGCCAGTCGCCCTTGTCGTGCTGTGGAGAAAAGTGCTTGGACAGAGTGTTCATCGAAGGACTGGAAGTCGAGACCGTCATCGGTGCCTATGACTGGGAGCGGGATATTCGCCAGTGCCTGCGCCTGGACCTGAGTTTTGCCTGGGACAACCGCCCGGCTGCGGCGGGTGATGATCTGAACCTGGCGTTGGACTACGCCAGTGTCTCGTCGCGTATCCAGGCCTTTGCCGAGCAGGCGCGCTTCGAATTGGTCGAAACCTTTGCCGAGCGCCTTGTCGCTACGTTGATGGAAGAGTTCCACATCCCCTGGGTGCGGCTGAAGCTGACCAAGCCGGGCGCCGTCCCTGCAGCCCGTGGTGGTGTTGGCGTGGAGATCGAGCGCGGATGCCTCTGAGCACGGTTTACCTGGGCCTTGGCAGCAATATCGACCGCCATGCGCATCTGTGCGCGGGGCTCGATGCACTGGCCGCCATCCTGACCGACATGCGCTGTTCACCTGTCTTCGAGAGTCAGGCGGTAGGAATCAAGAGTGGGCCGTTCATCAACTTCGTGGTCACGGGCAAGACCGACCTGCCGCTGATGGAGCTGGATCGACGGCTGAAGTTCATCGAGGCTGACAACGGCCGCTATGCCCCGGACCGCAAGGGTCTGCCGCTGGATATCGATGTGCTGATGTATGACGATCTGCACGGTAACCATGATGGATTGGTGCTACCCAGGGCCGAGATTCTGAAAAATGCCTTCGTGCTGTGGCCTTTGTCGCTGCTGGCCCCCGAATTGGTGCACCCGGGGGCAGGGAAGAGCATGGCGCAGTTGTGGCAGGAAGCGCGCATCGAGCAGGTGCTGGCGCCTGTTGCGTTCGAATGGCGCGGGTTGCAGCTGACCCCTGCTTGAGCGGAGCGGGGCACACCTCAAGCATTGAAAACCGTGACGTACCTGTGGGAGCCGGCTTACCGGCGATAGGGCCCGAACAGGCTGCTCAACGCGGCCGTGTTGTGTCGGATCCGGCCTCATCGCCGGCAAGCCGGCTCCCACAGGGATCGTGCAAGCTTCAGGGCCAGTCGTGCACCCTTCAGGGCCTTGCGGTGTCTTTGTAGGCTTGCAACGCTCTGAGGCGTTCCTGCTTGAGCGCCTCTCCCAATTGCTGCCCGGTCAACCCGGCCGCCACCAAGGGCTTCACATCCACTTCCCTGGCTGCCGTTGCTGCACCACGCAGGTAGTCGCCCTGTGGGTAACTTTGCGCGCCATGCCCCCGCGCATCCATTTCACAGGTGGCAATGAAATCCTCGAAGCGTTGTGGTCGACGATACACGTCGAACTTCTGCAACAGCTCCAGCAAAGCCTCTGGCTCCAGTTCAAAAGCCCCATGGCCTTGTCCGGCGAACTCGCTGGCGAGCATGGCCAGCTCCTGGCATTCCCGCGGCGCCTTGAAACGCTGGTTGAGCGCTTTGATCGCTGCCGGTAGCAGGCTTCGCAGCAGGCAGGCCCAGCGCACATGCAATGGCTGATGATGCCCTGCGGCCTGGACCAGGGCGCTTAGCGATTGCTCGTCGCCGTCGATTTCAGGCATCAGCTCAGGCAAGGCTGCACATTCGCGCAGTACCTGGATGAACACCTGCGGCTGGTCCTCCATCAAGGCGCGCTCGATCTCTTTCCAGCTGCGTTCGGCGGTCAACGCCTGCAACTCGCCGGAAGCACTGATCTGCCGCATCAATGCCAGGGTTTCTTCGGCGACCCTGAAACCGAGCGGTGCATAGCGGGCGGCAAAGCGCGCCACACGCAATACCCGCAATGGATCTTCGGCGAACGCCGGTGAAACATGGCGAAGCAGGCGCTGTTCGAGATCGGCCTGGCCGTGATAGGGGTCGAAGACCTGACCCTGGTCGTCTTCGGCCATTGCATTGATGGTCAGGTCGCGCCGAGCCAGGTCTTCCTCGAGCGTGACGTCCGGGCTGGCATGGAAGGTGAAGCCACCATAGCCTCGCCCACTCTTGCGCTCGGTACGCGCCAAGGCGTATTCCTCGCCTGTCCTGGGATGCAGGAAAACCGGAAAGTCAGCGCCCACCGGGCGGTAGCCCTTGGCGTGCATTTCTTCGACGGTAGCGCCGACCACCAGCCAGTCGATATCACTGACAGGGCGCCCGAGCAGGCGGTCGCGCACCGCGCCGCCAACTTTGTAGATGTGCATGTGCAGCCTCCATTACTGCCGACAGGATACCCTGTTGGCAGCAATGGCGGTGCCCGGTGGCTAGAGGTGATGGATGACGGCCAGGTCCATGCGGCCATAATCGCCGCTTTCGCTGTGCTCGCCACGAGGTGGCATGTGATGGGTTTTGACCACCTGGTCGCCCTGTACGGTCTCCAGGTGTATGTCGAAGCCCCACAGCCGATGCAGGTGCTTGAGTACTTCCTCGGTGGAGTCGCCGAGCGGTTTGCGATTGTGCTGCTGGTGACGCAAGGTCAGCGAGCGATCACCCCGGCGGTCGATGCTCCAGATCTGCACGTTGGGTTCGCGGTTGCCCAGGTTGTACTGGGAGGCCAGCTGCTCGCGGATGATGCGGTAGCCGGCCTCATCATGGATGGCCGGTACCAGCAGGTCGTCGCGCTGGTCGTCGTCGAGAATGCTGAACAGCTTGAGGTCGCGGATCACCTTGGGTGACAGGTACTGCAGGATGAAGCTTTCATCCTTGAAGCTGCTCATGGCGAACTTGATGGTCGACAGCCAGTCGCTGCCGGCGATTTCCGGGAACCAGCGGCGGTCCTCTTCGGTCGGGTTTTCGCACATGCGGCGGATGTCGGTATACATCGCAAAGCCCAGCGCGTAGGGGTTGATACCGTTGTAGTAGGGGCTGTCGAAGCCGGGCTGGAACACGACGCTGGTGTGCGACTGGAGGAATTCCATGATGAAGCCGTCAGTCACCAGGCCCTCATCGTACAGATCGTTCATCAAGGTGTAATGCCAGAAAGTGGCCCAACCTTCGTTCATCACCTGAGTTTGGCGCTGTGGGTAGAAGTACTGCGCGATCTTGCGCACGATCCGCACCACTTCACGCTGCCAGGGCTCCAGCAAGGGCGCGTGTTTTTCGATGAAGTAGAGGATGTTTTCCTGGGGTTCGGCGGGGAAGCGTGCATCATCACGCTCGCCACCTTTTTCCGCACTTTTCGGAATGGTGCGCCACAGGTCGTTGATCTGCTTTTGCAGGTGTTCTTCACGTTCTTTCTGCCGACGCCGTTCTTCTTCGGCTGAAATCGGGTAGGGGCGCTTGTAGCGGTCTACGCCGTAGTTCATCAGGGCATGGCAAGAGTCGATCAGGTCTTCGACGGCATCGATGCCGTGGCGCTCCTCGCACTGTGCGATGTACTGCTTGGCGAACACCAGGTAGTCGATGATCGAGCTGGCGTCGGTCCAGGTGCGGAACAGGTAGTTGCCCTTGAAGAAACTGTTGTGGCCATAGCAGGCATGGGCAATCACCAGTGCCTGCATGCACATGGTGTTTTCTTCCATCAGGTAGGCGATGCAGGGATCGGAGTTGATCACGATCTCATAGGCCAGGCCCATTTGGCCGCGACTGTAGGACTTCTCGGTACTGAGGAACTGCTTGCCATAGGACCAGTGGTGATAGCCCAACGGCATGCCGACCGATGCATAGGCATCCATCATCTGTTCGGCGGTGATCACTTCGATCTGGTTGGGGTAGGTGTCCAGGGCATAACGTTCGGCCAGGCGGCTGATTTCCCGGTCGTAGGTCTGGATAAGCTCGAACGTCCACTCGGACCCGGTGGAAATGGGTTGGCGTCTCTGTTCTCTGGCGGTCATGTGGCTAACCTGCGCTGGAAGAGTTCACGGAAGACCGGGTAGATATCGCCGGCCGAAACCAACTGCTGCTGGGCGAACGTGTCGGGGAAGGCTTCGCCGATTCGCTCGTACTCGTACCACAGCGCCTGGTGCTCACGGGGGGTGATCTCGACGTAAGTGTAGTACTGCACGTGCGGCATGATCTGCTTGGAGAGAATCTCGCGGCAGATCGGCGAGTCATCGTTCCAGTTGTCGCCGTCGGAAGCCTGGGCGGCGTAGATGTTCCAGTCGGCGGCCGGGTAACGTTCGGCCATGATCTCCTGCATCATCTTCAGAGCACTGGAGACGATGGTGCCGCCGGTTTCGCGGGAGTAGAAGAACTCTTCCTCGTCGACTTCGCGGGCGCTGGTGTGGTGGCGGATGAATACCACCTCGATGCGGTCGTAGTTGCGCTTGAGGAACAGGTACAAAAGGATGAAGAAGCGCTTGGCGATATCCTTGGTGGCCTGGGTCATCGAGCCGGACACGTCCATCAGGCAGAACATCACCGCCTTGGAGCTGGGGTTCGGTTGCTTGACCAGCAGGTTGTACTTGAGGTCGAAGGTGTCGAGGAATGGCAGGCGATTGATACGCGCCTTGAGCCGTTCGATCTCCTGCTCGACCTCTTGGATGTCGGTGAAGTTGTCTGGCTCTTCCACCTTGAGCCGGGCCAGTTCCTTCTGCGCCTCACGCAGCAGCGCACGGCTGCTGCCGGTCAGGGCGATACGCCGGGCATGGGCCGAGCGCAGGGTGCGGACGATGTTGATGCGTGACGGGTTGCCCTCGTTGGCGATCCCGGCGCGTACGGTCTTGAAGGTGTCGGCGCCGGTCAGGTGACGCTTGACCAGATTGGGCAGTTCGAGGTCTTCGAACATGAATTCGAGGAACTCTTCCTGGGTGATCTGGAAGACGAAGTCGTCCATGCCCTCACCGGAATTGCCGGCCTTGCCGCGGCCACCGCCGCCGCCACCGCCCTGTGGCCTGGCGATATGCTCGCCGGCGGTGAATTCCTTGTTGCCGGGGTGCACGATGGTCTGCTTGCCGCCGCGGCCATGGTGCAGCACCGGTTCATCGATGTCCCGTCCCGGAATGCTGATCTGCTCGCCATGTTCCATGTCCATGATGGAACGGCGGCTCACGGCCTCTTCGACGGCTTTCTTGATGTGCTCACGGTAACGCCGCAGGAAACGCTGGCGGTTGACCGTGCTCTTGTTCTTGCCGTTCAGGCGTCGGTCGATAACGTAGCTCATGGTCCCTCCGGTGACTGAATGCAGCTACAAGCCTCAAGCTTCAAGCCGCAAGAAAGAGCAGCCACCGCTGCCGCAAACTGTTGCGCCGGGCTTGCGCTCGGCGCTGGACAGCTTGCAGCTTGCGGCTTGTCACTTGCCGCTTTATTGCGATTTCCTGACCCGCAGGTACCATTCCGACAGCAGGCGCACCTGTTTGTCGGTGTAGCCACGCTCCACCATCCGCGTGACGAAGTCGTTGTGTTTCTGTTGGTCTTCCTTGCTGGCCTTGGCGTTGAAGCTGATGACCGGGAGCAGGTCTTCGGTGTTGGAGAACATTTTCTTCTCGATCACCACGCGCAGCTTCTCGTAGCTCAGCCAGCTCGGGTTCTTGCCATTGTTGTTGGCGCGGGCACGCAGTACGAAGTTGACGATCTCGTTGCGGAAATCCTTCGGATTGCTGATGCCGGCCGGTTTCTCGATCTTCTCCAGCTCTTCGTTGAGGGCAATGCGGTTGAGAATTTCGCCGGTTTCCGGGTCGCGGTATTCCTGATCCTGGATCCAGAAGTCGGCATACAGCACATAGCGATCGAAGATGTTCTGGCCGTACTCGCTGTAGGACTCGAGGTAGGCGGTCTGGATTTCCTTGCCGATGAACTCGATGTAGCGCGGGGCAAGGTACTCTTTCAGGTAGCGCAGGTAGCGCTCGCGCACTTCGGCCGGGAACTGCTCCTGCTCGATCTGCTGTTCCAGTACGTACAGCAGGTGGACCGGGTTGGCGGCTACCTCGTGCGGGTCGAAGTTGAACACCTTGGACAGGATCTTGAAGGCGAAGCGAGTGGACAGGCCGGTCATGCCTTCGTCTACACCGGCTGAGTCGCGATACTCCTGGATCGACTTGGCCTTCGGGTCGGTATCCTTGAGGTTTTCGCCATCATAGACGCGCATCTTCGAATAGATGTTGGAGTTTTCCGGCTCCTTGAGGCGCGAGAGCACGGTGAACTGGGCAAGCATCTTGAGCGTGTCGGGTGCACAGTGCGCCTTGGCCAGCGAACTGTTGATCAGCAGCTTGTCGTAGATCTTGATCTCGTCGCTGACGCGCAGGCAGTACGGCACCTTGACGATGTAGATCCGGTCGATGAAGGCCTCGTTGTTCTTGTTGTTGCGGAAGGTGTGCCATTCCGATTCGTTGGAGTGGGCCAGCAGGATCCCGGAATAGGGGATCGCGCCGAGGCCTTCGGTACTGTTGTAGTTGCCTTCCTGGGTCGCGGTCAGCAGAGGGTGCAGGACCTTGATCGGCGCCTTGAACATTTCGACGAATTCCATGAGGCCTTGGTTGGCCCGGCACAGTGCGCCCGAGTAGCTGTAGGCGTCTGCGTCGTTTTGCGGGAATTCCTCGAGTTTGCGGATATCGACCTTGCCGACCAGGGCCGAGATGTCCTGGTTGTTCTCATCGCCCGGTTCGGTCTTGGCGATGGCGATCTGGTTGAGGATCGATGGGTAGAGTTTGACCACTTTGAACTTGCTGATGTCGCCGCCAAATTCCTGCAGGCGCTTGGTGGCCCAAGGCGACATGATGGTGTTCAGGTAACGCCGCGAGATGCCGTACTCTTCTTCGAGAATGGCGCCATCTTCGGTGGCATTGAACAGGCCCAGCGGAGACTCGAAGACTGGCGAGTCCTTGATCGCGTAGAAGGGTACCTTTTCCATCAGCTGCTTGAGTTTCTCGGCCAGCGACGATTTGCCGCCGCCTACCGGGCCCAGCAGGTAGAGGATCTGTTTTTTCTCTTCCAGGCCTTGGGCGGCGTGGCGGAAGTAGGAGACGATCTGGTCGATGCACTCTTCCATGCCGTGGAAGTCGGCAAAGGCCGGATACCGGCGAATAACCTTGTTGGAGAAGATTCGCGACAGTCTGGAGTTGCTTGAGGTGTCGATCAGTTCCGGCTCGCCGATGGCCAGCAACAGCCGTTCAGCCGCCGATGCGTAGGCACTGCGATCCTCTTTGCACAGCTCGAGGTACTCCTGCAGCGAAAGTTCTTCCTGGCGCGTAGACTCGAAGCGTTGTTGGAAGTGGCTAAAAATACTCATGACGTCACCTCGCTCGATACGTGGAGACGACGCCGGATCAGTCAGCTGATGCTGGCATGCAACCGGACGCGCCGATTGCTGTATACCCCCCAGAACACCCTGTAACGCTACCGATGACCCGCACGCCGGTGTACCGGCTCTCCCCTTTTTTTGGATGGCCTGCGCTTAAGAATAGTTGGTTATCCGCAAGGTCAAGGGGAAGCGGCGGAGAAGTTGCCATGGACCGTTCGTCAGGTCAGGCGCAAGCCCGCGTGGGGCGCGGGCTGCAGTAAGAATGAAAAAATTACTCGGTGCTGCCTTGGGCTGTTTCTGCCGGGTAGGTGCTGCGCCACAGTTCGAAGCCGCCATCGACGCTGTAGACGTCCGAGAAGCCCTGGCCGACCAGGTAGGCGGCTGCGCTCTGGCTGGAGTTGCCGTGGTAGCAGACCACCAGGGTCGGGGCATCCAGGTCGGCATTGCGGATGAATTCGGCGACCGAGTGGTTGTCCAGATGCGTGGCGCCGGTGATGTGGCCGGCAGCAAAGGCTTGCGGGTCGCGAATGTCGACGACGACCGCACCTTGCGCGCGCAGGGCCAGGGCCTGCTCGGGAGGGATGCGTTTGAATTCGCTCATGGGTACGGCTTCCTTCAGGGGTGATCGTTGAGTTTAGTGGGTTCTGCCGGCTGGCGCAGGGTGCCGTCGTCGGCGCATTCGCAGCGGTGGTACTCACCGCTGTCGACGTTGTACAGGGTCATGGCGCCGCCCCACACGCAGCCGGTGTCCAGGGCTATCACGTCGGGCTCGTCGACACGCCCTTCGAGTGCGGCCCAATGGCCGAAGATGATCTTCACATGGCGGGCGCGGCGGCCCTTGTGGGCGAACCATGGCTTGTAGCCCTTGGGTGCAGTGCCCACGCCTTCCTTGCTCTTGAGGTCAAGCTTGCCTTCGGCGGTACAGAAGCGCATGCGAGTCAGGTAGTTGGTAATGACCCGCAGGCGTTCGATGCCGCCAAGATTCTTGCTCCACTTGTTCGGTTCGTTGCCGTACATGCCGTCCAGGTAGAGCTTCAGGCGCCCGTCATCACGAAGCGCTTCTTCCACTTCGGCCGCCAATTCCAGTGCCTTGCCCAGGGTCCACTGGGGTGGGATGCCGGCATGCACCAGGGCTATGCCGCGTGCCTCGTCGTAATGCAGCAGCTTCTGTTGGCGTAGCCAGTCGAACAGCACATCGGCATCCGGTGCGTCGATGATTTCGCGCAGGGTGTCGCTTTTCTTCAGGCGTTCGACGTTGTGCCAGGTGGCCAGCAAGTGCAGGTCGTGGTTGCCAAGCACGCAGACCAGCGACTGGCGTATCGAGTAAAGGTAACGCAGGGTTTCCAGTGACTCGGGGCCGCGGTTGACCAGATCGCCCACCAGCCACAAACGGTCGACCTGCGGATTGAAGGCGACCCGTTCGAGCAGGCATTTGAGCGGCTGCAGGCAGCCCTGCAGGTCACCGACGGCGTAGGTGGCCATCAGTGCAGGGCTCCCGGCACCGCCAGGCGGAAGGGGACGATCTCGGCGTCGAAGCGTTTGCCGTCTTCGGCGAACATCTGGTAGCTGCCCTGCATGGTGCCCACACGGGTGCTGATGACCGCACCACTGCTGTAGGTATGGCTCTGACCAGGTTCCAGGGTCGGCTGCTGGCCAACCACACCGGCGCCGCGCACTTCTTCGACTTCGCCGTCACCATTGGTGATCAGCCAGTGACGGGACATCAACTTGGCGGTGACCGAGCCGTTGTTCTGCACGGTGATGGTGTAGGCGAAGGCGAAACGACTGCTTTCGGGGTCGGATTGTTCTTTGAGGTAGCGGGTCACGACGCTGACGTCGATCTGATAGCGGGGGTCGGACATGCAAGGGCCTTGAGCAAACACGCGAATACGGCGATCTATGCAGTCTAGGCTATTGGCGGGGGGGAGGGCCAGTGTGGGGGAAGGGAGCTGCAGTGCCCGTGATGTCGCCGGCAAGCCGGCTCCCACAGGTACAGCACAGCATTCAAGTCCTGTGCCCTACCTGTAGGAGCCGGCTTGCCGGCGATTGGGGCCGGTGCAGCTTGAATCAGCCTTGCTGGTCAGCCAGCTGGTCGGCCAGGCGCACGAAGGCGGCCAGGTCCAGTTGTTCAGGCCTCAGGCTGCCGTCGACGCCGGCGGCCTCGATGGCCTGGCTGTCGAGCAGGCCCTTCAGGGTATTGCGCAGGGTCTTGCGACGCTGGTTGAAGGCTTCGCGAACCACGCGCTCCAGCAGCAGATGGTCCTTGGCCGGATACGGCAGCACTTCATGGGGCACCAGGCGCACGATGGCCGAGTCCACTTTCGGCGGCGGGTTGAACGCGCCCGGGCCGACATTGAACAGGTGCTCGACCCGGCAGTGGTACTGCACCATGATCGACAGGCGGCCCCAGTCGCCGCCGCCCGGGCCTGCTGCCATGCGTTCGACGACTTCTTTCTGCAGCATGAAGTGCATGTCGCGAATCAGCCCGGCATGGCTGAGCAGATGGAAAATCAGCGGCGTGGAAATGTTGTATGGCAGGTTGCCTACCACTTTCAGGCTGCGCGCCGGTACGCCCAGCTGATTGAAGTCGAATTTCAGGGCGTCGCCCTGGTGCAGGCGGAAGTTGTCGCGGCCTGCGAACTTGTGCTGCAGGATCGGCACCAGGTCCTTGTCCAGCTCCACAACGTCCAGCTGCGCGCCGCTGCCCAGCAGCCCTTCGGTCAGGGCGCCCTGGCCAGGGCCGATTTCCAGCAAGTGTTCGCCGGTCTTGGCGTTGATCGCCCGCAGGATGCGGTCGATGATGCCCGCGTCATGCAGGAAGTTCTGGCCGAAGCGCTTGCGCGCCCGGTGTTGGTATTGCTCGTTCATGGTCGGTTCTCGGCCATCTGGTAGGCGGTTTCAAGGGCGACGCGCAGGCTGCCGGTGTCGACCTTGCCGGTGCCGGCAAGGTCCAGCGCCGTGCCGTGATCGACCGAAGTGCGGATGATCGGCAGGCCCAGGGTCACATTGACTGCGGCACCGAAGCCTTTGTACTTGAGTACGGGCAGGCCTTGGTCATGGTACATCGCCAACACTGCGTCGCAGTGCTCCAGATATTTGGGGGTAAACAGGGTATCGGCCGGCAACGGGCCGCGCAGGTCCATGCCTTCGCTGCGCAAGCGGGCCAGCGTCGGCTCGATGATGTCGATTTCTTCGCGGCCAAGATGGCCGCCTTCGCCGGCATGCGGGTTGAGCCCGCAGACCAGGATGCGTGGGTTGGCGATGCCGAACTTTTCGCGCACGTCGGCATGCAGGATGCGCGTCACCCGTTCCAGTCGCTCAGGGGTGATGGCGTCGGCAATGTCCCGCAGCGGCAGGTGCGTGGTCACGAGGGCCACGCGCAGGCCATGGGTTGCCAGCATCATCACGACCTGTGTCGTGTGGGTGAGGTCAGCGAGGAATTCGGTATGGCCGGAAAAGGCGATGCCGCTTTCGTTGATCACGCCTTTGTGCACAGGGGCGGTGATCATGCCGGCGAAATCACCGTTCATGCAGCCTTGGCCGGCACGGGTCAGGGTTTGCAGGACGAAGGCGGCATTGGCCTGGTTCAGCTGGCCTGCCTGTACTGGCGCCGCCAGCGGGGTGTCCCACACATACAGGCTGCCGGCCGGTGCGGGCTGGTCTGGCCACTGGCCCGGCAACACTGGCAAAAGGTTGACGGCCAGCCCCAGCTGCGCGGCCCGCTCGGCGAGCAGGTCACGGCTGGTGATGGCGATCAGGGGGTGTGGCTGGGCGTCGGCGGCGAGCAGCAGGCACAGGTCGGGACCTATGCCGGCTGGTTCGCCGGGGGTGACGGCGAAGCGAAGGGGCTTCACTGTGCGGCCTGGTCGGCGCCAGGCAGCTTGATTTCAACGTAGGCTTCGTCGCGGATCTGGCGCAGCCAGGTCTGCAGCTCTTCGTCGTACTTGCGGTTACGCAACACGCTCATGGCTTGCTGCTCGCGGGCCTGTTCGGTGCTGTCGGTGGCGCGACGGCCCAGCACTTCCAGAACATGCCAGCCGTACTGGGTCTTGAACGGTTTGGTCACCACGCCTTGCTGGGCGTTGGCCATCTGCTCGCGGAACTCGGGTACCAGGCTGTTCGGGTCGACCCAGTTGAGGTCGCCGCCGTTGAGCGCCGAACCTGGGTCTTCCGAGAAGCTCTTCGCCAGCTCGGCGAAGTCTTCACCGTTCTGGATCCGGTCATACAGGCGCTCGGCCAGCTGCTTGGTCGCATCTTCGCTGCGGATTTCGCTCGGCTTGATCAGGATGTGGCGCACATGCACCTCGTCACGCAGCACGTTCTCGCTGCCGCCGCGCTTCTCCTCGAGCTTGATGATGATGAAACCGCTTGGGATGCGCAGGGGCTGGGTGATGTCGCCGGTGCTCATGCTGCTGAGCAGCTTGGCAAATTCCGGTGGCAGCTGGGCGGCTTTACGCCAGCCCATCTCGCCGCCTTCCAGGGCGTTTTCGCTGCGCGAGTTGGCAATCGCCATCTGGCCGAAGTCGGCGCCCTGGCGCAGTTGCTGGTAGACGTCGCCGACCTTGCGAGCAGCCTTCTGGATGTCGTCCGAGTTGGCGGCTTCCGGGGTAGGAATAAGGATGTTGGCCAGGCGGTACTCTTCCGACATCTGCATCTTGCCCATGTCCGAGGCGAGGAAGTTCTTCACTTCCTGCTCGGACACCTGGATGCGCTCGGCCACACGGCGCTGGCGCACGCGGCTGATGATCATCTCGCGCTTGACCTGCTCGCGGGCGTCGTCGAACGACAGGCCGTCGTGGGCCAGCGCGGCGCGGAACTGATCCAGCGACATGCCATTGCGCTGGGCAATGGTACCGATGGCCTGGTTCAGTTCTTCGTCGGTGATACGGATACCCGAACGTTCGCCGATCTGCAGCTGCAGGTTCTCGACGATCAGGCGTTCCAGCACCTGCTGTTCCAGCGCGCCGGTCGGCGGTACGCCGTTGCCGCGCTTGGCGATGGTTTGCTGCACTTCGTGGACACGCTGGTCCAGTTGGCTTTGCATGACCACATCGTTATCGACGATGGCCACGACGCGGTCCAGGGGTTGCGGCGCGGCATGCACCGCGCCACTCAGCATTACCGCGCCCAGCAATGCGGGGCGCAGTCGATCAATAAGCTTGGTCTTCACGTGTACGGTAACCTTGAATGCCTTCGTCGAGGAAAGATTCGACCTTGTTGCCTACCACGCCACCGAGGCCTTTCAGCACGATCTGCAGGAAGATGCCATGGTCGCCTTGTTCGTTCTGCGGAGCGGCTTGGCTGAAGTCGTCATAATCGATCCAGTAGCGGTTGATCAGACGCAGTTTCCAGCAGCAGTTGTCGTACTCGAAACCGCCCATGGCTTCCAGGGTGCGGTTGCGGTTGTAGTCGTGCTGCCAGCGCGCGATCACGCTCCATTGCGGCACGATCGGCCAGATGACCGAGAAGTCGTGCTGCTGGATCTTGTAGTAGTCCTTGACGTAGTTCGGGCTGCCTGGGGTGCCATAGTCGCCGCCGCCCACTGTCCAGTTACCGGTAGTGGAGTCGTAGGCAATGGTGTCGTTGCGGTAGCGGTAGCCCAGGTTGAGGATCTTGTTGGGCTCGTCTTCCGGCTGGTAATGGAACATCGCCGAGCCCGAACGTGGGCTGCGGGTGTCCGGGTCCCAGTTGTAGTTGCTGTTGAAGCGCCAGTCGCGGTTGAAGCGATAGCCGTACAGCAGGGCGTAGGGCGAGACATCCGACTGCGAGTCTTCGCGGGTGCGGTAGTCGATGCCTGGCAGCTGGACCTTGCGATCCTTGAAGTAGTAGGCCTGGCCGAGGCTCAGGAACTGACGCTCGAAACCGTTTTCCTCGATCCAGCGCGTGGTCACACCGAGCGACAGCTTGTTCTCGTCACCGATGCGGTCAGTGCCGCTGAAGCGGTTTTCGCGGAACAGCGAGTCGTAGCTGAATACCGATTCACCCGTGTCGAACAGGGGGATGTCCACCTGGTCCTTGTACGGGACGTAGAGGTAGAACAGACGCGGTTCGAGGGTCTGACGGTAGTTGGTGCCGAACAGCGAGGTGTTGCGGTCGAAGTACAGGCCGCTGTCGACGCTGAAGATCGGGACATCACGGGTCTGGCTGCTGGAGAAGTCGCCACGCAGGTCGCGGGTAGTTTGACTGGCGTTTGCCAGGTCGGCTTTGCCCTTGCTGTCCAGGTCCAGGTCGTAGTTGGTGTACATGTAGGTCAGCTTCGGCTTGACGTAGCCGTAGCTGGCCTCCATTGGCAGGCTGATGGCCGGGGCAAGGTTCAGGCGGTTGCCGTTGGCCCGCGCCAGGCCGAAGATGTTCTGGTCCAGCCGGCGTCCGTCGGAACCGGCAGTGGTGTCCAGGTTGCCATCTTCGTCGAACACCGTACCGTCCTTCAGGTCACGATCGAAGCGCACGGCTTCGGTCTTGTAGCTGAAGTTCAAACCACTCGGGTGGTACGGCAACAGGCCGTTGAGGGTGATCTGTGGAAGCTTGTTGTACGGCGTGATCTGCGAGATGGTGGCCATCTCGTAGGCCTGCAGGTTCAGACGAGCCTGGTAGTCGTCGCCGCGATAGGTCAGAGCCCCTCGCTGGTTCAGTGCATCACGGCTCTCGACGCCAATCTGGCCGGTATCCAGGTCCTGGAAGTAGAACGGATCGCTGATGTCGGTGTAATCGACCTCGGCCATCAGGCGATTGTCCAGGCCACCCTTGTGCTGCCAGTTGACCATGTAGCGCTGATCTTCGAAATCAGTCTGCTCTTTGCGATCGTCGTTCTTGTCGCTCAGGTAGGCACCACCGAACTGACCTTCGCTCGATTTGGTCAGGTAGCGGAACTCGCCTTCCATCAGCAGGCCGCGCTTGGCCATGTAGCGTGGATACAACGTGGCGTCGTAGTTCGGCGCCAGGTTGAAGTAGTACGGCGTGACCAACGTGAAGCCGGAATCGCTGGTGCTGCTGAACGACGGCGGCAGGAAGCCGGACTGGCGACGGTCGTCGATCGGGAAGTAGATGTACGGTGTGTAGAACACCGGGAAATCCTTGACCCGCAGGGTGACGTTGGTCGCGGTACCGAAGCCGGTGGCCGGGTTCAAGGTGATGTTGTTGCCCTTCAGCTGCCAGGCGTTGCTGCCCGGTTCGCAGGTGGTGTACGTACCGTCCTTGAGACGGATGATGGCGTTTTCGCCACGCTTGGCGTACAGGGCGTTGCCGCGAATATGCGACTTGTGCATCACGTATTCGGCGTTGTCGACCTGGGCTTCGCCGGTGTCGAGCTGGATCTGGGCCTGGTCACCCACGACCAGCGAGCCTTTGTCGCGGATCTTGACATTGCCCTTGAGCTCGCCGCGGTTCTCGGCCTGGTACAGGTTGGCCTCGTCGGCCTCGGCCTGCATGCTGCCCTGGCGCATGACCACGTCACCGGCGAGGGTGGCGATCTGCTGCTCCTGCTGGTACTTGGATACCTTGGCATTGATGTAGGTCGGCGATTCGTCCTTCGGCGTGGTGTCGGCCATGCCTGGGCGGGTAGGCTCGACATACGAGCCACCGCAGTACGGGCCGGTTTCGGCCAGCTGGGCGGCGGTGAGCTGGTCACGCGGGACCCAGTCCAGGTGGCTGTAGTCTTCGCTGCGCGACTTGAGACCACGTCCCTTGCTTTCAGTCACCAGCATCGGCTTTTCAGCGCTTTCGGCTTCGGCCGACGGCGCTTCGGTGCCGGAGGTGAGCGCAGCACCGTCGTGAACCGGACGCGGAGGCAGGTTGTTGACTGGGGTCTTGGGCTTGCAGTCCCAGCCACCGGAGGCGGACACTTGGCAGTCGAACTGCTCGGCCGCCACCGCATAGGAGGTGGCCAGAGGTTGCAGGGCCAGCAGACTGCCGGTCACCAGCAACGGAAACTTTCTACGAAACGCGGGGGATTTCAATGCCATCTTATTAGTCCGGGCTTCCTGCGTGCCATCTGCCCGCGTGTGGGGCCGCACGCCTCTCGATGGTCTGAAAAAGATGCTGGATAATAAAGCATGACCCGCTTGACGGCTAGGGCCGTCGGAGACCCTTGTAATGCCTGAACACGATGCACGCCTGCAACAACTGACCGTCTGGCTCGATGAGCAGCTCAATGATCTTTTCCGCCGCAACGCCTGGGGCGA
Organism: Pseudomonas plecoglossicida NBRC 103162 = DSM 15088; assembly: GCF_000730665.1. Taxonomy (GTDB): domain Bacteria; phylum Pseudomonadota; class Gammaproteobacteria; order Pseudomonadales; family Pseudomonadaceae; genus Aquipseudomonas; species Aquipseudomonas plecoglossicida. Next base: position 30,853 of record NZ_BBIV01000017.1, on the reverse strand, counting down.
GGTGCCTGAAGGCAGCCTGACCGCCGCCAGCAGCGACGCCAGCTTCCGCCGTTACTTCCGTTGGCAGGGCGCGGGCCACAGCTTCGTGATCATGGATGCACCGCCCCCCCAGGAAAACTGCCGCCCGTTTGTCGCCATCGACCACTTGCTGGCTGGCGCGGGCGTGCATGTGCCGCAGATCCATGCGCAGGACCTTGAGCGCGGCTTCCTGCTGCTGGGTGACCTGGGCCATCAGACGTACCTCGACATCATCGACGCGCAAAACGCCGACGCACTGTTCGCCGACGCCATCGATGCGCTGCTGGCGTTCCAGCGCCTGCCGATGGAGGCGCCGCTGCCCAGCTATGATGACGCGCTGTTGCGCCGTGAAGTCGAACTGTTCCCCGAATGGTACGTGGGCCGCGAACTGGGCAAGGCATTTACCGACGAACAGAAGGCTGCCTGGCAGCGCGCCAGCCAGACGCTGATCGACAGCGCCCTGGCCCAGCCCAAGGTGCTGGTGCACCGCGACTACATGCCACGCAACCTGATGCAGAGCACGCCCAACCCCGGCGTACTGGATTTCCAGGACGCGGTCTACGGCCCTGTCACCTACGACATCACCTGCCTGTTCAAGGACGCCTTCCTCAGCTGGCCGCAGGCCCGGGTCGAAAGCTGGCTGCGCGATTACTGGCACAAGGCGCAGGCCGCCGGGATTGCGGTGCAGCCGGTGTTCGAAGATTTCCATCGCGCCAGCGATCTGATGGGCGTGCAGCGCCACCTGAAGGTGATCGGTATCTTCGCCCGTATCTGCCACCGCGACGGAAAACCGCGCTACCTGGCCGACGTGCCGCGTTTCTTCGCCTATATAGATGAAGTGATCGGCCGTCGTCCGGAGCTTGCGGAACTGGGCCAGCTGATCGCCGAGCTCAAGGCTGGAGTCCCTGCATGAAAGCGATGATCCTGGCGGCAGGCAAGGGCGAGCGCATGCGCCCGCTCACCCTGCGCACCCCCAAACCCCTGGTGCCGGTCGCCGGCAAGCCACTGATCGAGTACCACCTGCGTGCCCTGGCGGCCGCCGGTATTACCGAGGTGGTGATCAACCACGCCTGGCTTGGCCAGCAGATCGAGGACCACCTGGGCGATGGCTGCCGTTTCGGCCTGAGCATTCGCTACTCGCCCGAGGGCGAACCGCTGGAGACCGGCGGCGGGATCTTCAAGGCGTTGCCGCTGCTGGGCGAAGGCCCGTTCCTGCTGGTCAATGGCGATGTATGGACCGACTACGACTTCACTCGCCTGCGCGCGCCACTGCAAGGGCTGGCACACCTGGTGCTGGTCGACAATCCAGGCCATCACGGGCGTGGCGACTTCCGCCTGCAGGGTGATCAGGTGGTAGACGGCGACGATGCACCCGGCACGCTCACCTTCAGCGGCCTGTCCGTGCTGCATCCGGCCTTGTTCGAAGGCTGCAGGCCAGGCGCCTTCAAGCTGGCGCCGCTGCTGCGTCAGGCGATGTCGGCAGGTCAGGTCAGTGGCGAGCATTACCGCGGCAACTGGGTCGATGTCGGCACCCTGGAGCGACTGGCCGAGGCCGAGCGCCTGATCGGCGAGCACGTCTGAGATGTGGTGGCCAGGCACGGTGATCGGGTTGGGCGCGGGTTTTGCCGTCGCCAGCATTCCCGGTGCGTTGCTCGGAGCGCTGCTCGGCCAGGCCATGGACCGTCGCCTGCGCGTGCGCGGCTGGGAAGACATGCGCGAACGGCTGGGCGGTCGCCCGGCCCTGCGTGACGAGGAGTTGTTGTTCGTGCTGCTCGGCCGCCTGGCCAAGAGCGATGGCCGTGTGGCCGAGCAACATATTCACCAGGCCCGCCAGGAAATGCTGCGCCTGGACATGGCCGAGGCCCAGCGGCTGCGTGCGATTGCGGCGTTCAACCGGGGCAAGGCGGGCAAGGACCGGCTGGGCGCGCACCTGCGGCACATTCGCCTGCAGCCCCACGCGGCCGAGGGCACCTTGCGCGCTTGTTGGCGCATGGCCTGGGCAGATGGCAAGGCCGGCCAGCGCGAGCGCGAGTTGCTGCTGGACTGGGGCCAGAAACTGGGGCTCAGCCGGCGCCAGGTGCAGGCCATGTCGCTGGAGTACGAGCCTCGCAAGGCGCCCGTGAGTGCCGGTGTCATGACCTATGCAGCGGCGCTGCGCCTGCTGGGCGTCGAGGCCGATACCGAGGGCGACCGGGTGAAGCAGGCCTATCGACGCCTGGTCAGCCGGCATCACCCGGACAAGCTGGCCGGCAGCGGGGCCAGTGAGGCGCAGTTGCGCGAGGCGACCGAACGGACCCGCGAGCTGCATCAGGCCTATGCATTGATTCGCAAGCGCAGGGGGTTCTAAGGCCCCATCGCCGGCAAGCCGGCTCCCACAGTGCGGGGGGCTGTGGGAGCCGGCTTGCCGGCGACAGGGCCGGTACAGGCAGCGCGAACTATTCCTGCGGCATCATCCACCCGCGCACGCGGCGGAACAGTTGCTCTTGCTCGGCCCCCTGGTTGCCCGGCATGGCAATCAGGGAAAGTTGCTTGTACTGGCTGTCCTTCTGCCGCTTGCTGGCTTGCAGGCGCTGTTCGGCAGCCTTGCGATCGCGGCTGTGGGTTGCGAAGTAGAGGTCGGCCGCCGGCACCTTGAGTGTCGGCGCCAGGCTCTCCAGGTCATCCTCCACCCGCGCTGGCGTCTGCGCGGCGATCATCACCAGTTTCTGAACCTGCGGTGGCTGTTTTTCGCTCAGGTAGCGCGCGGCCCAGTAGGCACCGCTGCCATGGCCGATCAGTACGATGCTGCGTGAGTTGTGCTGCTGGGCATAGGCGACAGCGGCGTCGAGGCGGGCGAAGATGCGCTCGGCGTCGGCGGGATCCTTCTGCTCGCTGGCCTGCTCGGCATCGGTGCTTTGCGCCGTGTCGCTGTCGGCGGCCGTGGCCTGGGCGATATTGGCGTTGGCGTCGGCGGGGGTGTCCTTGGCCGGAGCGCTTTCACCTTCACTTTTCTGCGTTTCGGCTGCAGGCGCGGTTTCGACGCGTGCTTGCGGGCTGTCGGCAACCAGGTCGGGCAGGCTCACGCTCAAGCTGTGCCAGCCGATATCAGGAAACTTGCGTCGCAACGGGCCGACTGCGTTCGGCCAGTCGGCATTTTCACCGGCGCCCGGAACGATGATCACCGTGCCTTGCGGGTCGCTGTCGTTGGCCGGCTTCCACAGGGCCAGGAAGCTTTCGCTGCCGGCCTCAAGGGTCTGTTGCTCAGCCTTTGGCACCAGGCGTTCCAGGGCCTGTGCATCTTCCTGACTACGCTCCAGCAGAGGCGGTCGCGGCGCGGGTGCGGCAGCGGCTTGCGCCGCCGTCGGTGGTTTTTCGGCCTCGGCGGCCAAGGCGCCGAGCGGCATGAGCGAGGCCAGGCAGCACATTGCCAGCGTCGTGCGATAAAGTGTGAACATGAATCAACCCAAGGCCAGAGTAGTACCGGCAGCCTAATAGTATTTGCCCGTGACGGCCATGCTGCATGGCCGTCCTTGCCAAGACGAGCGTGTGAATGAAGCGATTGCGTCGCCTGTGGGTTATCGGCTGCCTGTGGCTGCCCTTGATCGCCTTGGCAAGGCCGGAGGTGGCGCCTGCGGTTGCCCTCGAGCCCGTTCAGCAGCAATGGCTGGAAAACCACCGCAGTCTGCGCGTCGGCCTGGTGTTGCAGGCACCCTATGCCCAGTTCGACCGTCGCCTGCAGCAGCTTTACGGTGCCAATGTCGAGCTGGTGAACGGGTTGGCCGAGGCGCTCAAGCTGGACCTGACCTGGCGCCACTTCGCCGACCAGGCCAGCCTCGAGCACGCCCTGCAGGCTGGCGAAATCGATTTCGCCCCAGGCCTGACCCAGACCCCGAGCAGCCTGCGCCTGTGGTTGTTCAGCGATCCCTACATGCGCGTGCCGCAACTGGTGGTAGGGCCACGCACCGGGGCGCTGGCCGTGGAACTGGAAAAACTCGAAGCCGACGACCGTGTTGCGGTACGCATGCCCAGCGTGTTGGCCGATTACCTGCGCGGCAATTACCCCAACCTCAATCTGCAGGGTGTGCCCAGCGAGCGCGAAGCCTTGCAACTGGTGGCCGGCGGCCAGGCCAGCCTTGCCGTGCTCGACGAGGCCCAGCTCAGCCGGCTGTCCCGCGAGAGCGAGTTCGGCGAGCTGGTGGTGGTGGGCGACATCGGCCTGCCGCAGTTGCTGCGGATCGGATCGCGACGGGACTGGCCGATCCTGGCCGATGTGCTCGAGCATGGCCTGCAGGCCATGCCGGCCAAGCAGCTGGAACAACTTCATCAACGCTGGTTGCAGCCCAGGTATCCGCGCCTTGGCGATTCGACCGGCTTCTGGCAGAACCTGGCCTTGCTGTTCGGCATGCTGCTGCTGTGTGCCCTGGCCACGTTGGTGTGGCAGCGCCGGCAGCAGCGTCAGCTCGAGCGCAGCCTGCTGGCCGCCAGGGAGAACCTGAACGAGCGCCAGGTGCGCGAAGAGGCGCTGCGCCTGAGCCAGTTTGCTATCGATCAGAGCACGGTGGGTATTCTCTGGGTCAATTGGGACAGCCATGTGCGCTATGCCAACCATGCCGTGGAGCGCATGCTCGGCTACGCCGAGGCCGAGTTGCTCGAGCGCCCGTTGATCGACTTCGAGCCGAACCTGAGCATGGACCACTGGCTACCACTGTGGAAAGCCGCGCGCGCCGGGGAGGGCGGTGTCCGGCAGTTCGAGACGCAGTGCCTGAGGGCTGATGGCAGCCTGCTGCCCGTGGAGTTGTCGCTGAGTTTCCTGCGTTTTCGCGATGCCGAATACCTGGTGGTCTACCTTGCCGATGTGACCGAACGGCACCGTGCGCTGGCCGCGCTGCGCGAAAGCGATGCGCGGCTGAAAGGGATTGCCGGCAATGTGCCGGGCCTGGTGTTTCGTCTGGAGCCTGCCCCCGCCGAGGGTGAGCCGGAGTTTCCCTACATCAGCGAAGGCAGCGAAGCGCTGGTCGGCTACACGCCCGCGCAGATACAGCATCCGCGCATGGGCTTGCGCAACCTGGTGCACCCTGAAGACCGGGCCCACTACCATCAGGTGCAAGACCTGGCCATCGCCAGTGGCCAGGACTGGTCCTGGCAGGGGCGTATCCTCACTCGCGACGGGGAACAGCGCTGGGCCGACATCAAGGCCAGTGCCCGGCAGCTGGCCAATGGGCGAGTGGTGTGGGACGGGGTGGTCTGGGACATTACCCAGGGCAAGCGGGCCGAGCGGGCGCTGGGCAGGTCACAGGAGCAGCTGCGCGAGCTGTCGGCGCACCTGGAAAGCGTGCGCGAGGAAGAAAAAGCCCGCATCGCCCGGGAAGTGCATGATGAACTGGGGCAGATGCTCACGGTGCTGAAACTCGAGGTGTCGATGTGCGAACTGGCCTTCGCCGAACTGGACCCGGCGCTGAACGAGCGCCTGGCCAGCATGAAGCGCCTGATCGCCCAGTTGTTCCAGATGGTGCGCGATGTCGCCACGGCACTGCGCCCGCCGATCCTGGACGCCGGCATCGCTTCGGCCATCGAATGGCAGGCACGGCGTTTCGAGTCCCGCACGCAGATTCCCTGCCTGGTACAGGTGCCGGAAAACCTGCCAGCATTGAGCGATGCCAAGGCCACCGGGCTGTTCCGCATCCTGCAGGAAGCGTTGACCAATGTCATGCGCCATGCCCAGGCGCACAGCGTGGAGATCGAGCTGGTACGCGAAGGTGGGCTTCTGCGCATGACCGTCAGCGATGACGGCCGCGGGTTTTGCCGCGACCAGCCGAGGCCGACCTCGTTCGGCCTGGTGGGGGTGCGCGAACGGGTATTGATGCTGGGCGGCAGCATGGCGCTGCACAGCGAACCGGGCGAGGGCACCAGCCTGAGCGTGACCATTGCGTTGGAATAGGAGAGCGAGCGTGATTCGAGTGCTGGTGGCCGAAGACCACACCATTGTCCGTGAAGGCATCAAGCAGTTGATCGGCCTTGCCAAGGATATGCAGGTGGCAGGGGAAGCCGCCAATGGCGAGCAGTTGCTGGAAACCCTGCGCCATACACCGTGCGAGGTTGTCCTGCTGGATATTTCCATGCCCGGTGTAAGCGGCCTCGAGGCCATACCGAGGATTCGCGCGATGGCCAGTCCGCCGGCGATCCTGATGTTGTCCATGCACGACGAGGCGCAGATGGCAGCCCGGGCGCTCAAGGCCGGCGCCGCGGGCTACGCCACCAAGGACAGCGACCCGGCCTTGCTGCTGACGGCGATCCGCCGGGTGGCCGGAGGCGGGCGCTACATCGACCCGGCGCTGGCCGACCGGATGGTGTTCGAGGTGGGGCTGACCGAGACCCGGCCCTTGCATACCTTGCTCTCGGAGCGGGAGTTCTCGGTGTTCGAGCGCTTGGCCCAGGGCGCCAACGTCAACGACATCGCCCAGCAACTGGCGCTGTCGAGCAAGACCATCAGCACCCACAAGGCGCGTCTGATGCAGAAGCTCAAGGTCAACTCCCTGGCGGAGTTGGTGAAGTACGCCATGGAACACAAGCTGGTGTGACTGTTCTGTTTGCGACATGCGTGTAGGGCAATACCTACACGCAATCTTCCATCCGGATGATGGCATTCTCTCAGCAGCCCCGATTTCAGGGCGCTTGCGCCTGCACTAGTCTTTTGCCACGCAGTCATCCAACAAGAAGGTGCAGGCATGAGCGAGGCGAATTCGAACGCGGCCACCGGTGAAACGCTGGTCAGCTTCCGGGGTGTGCAGAAGAGCTACGACGGCGAATCGCTGATCGTCAAGGATCTCAACCTGGACATTCGCAAGGGTGAATTCCTTACCCTGCTCGGCCCTTCCGGCTCGGGCAAGACCACCAGCCTGATGATGCTCGCCGGTTTCGAAACCCCCACCGCCGGCGAGATCCAGCTGGCAGGGCGCTCGATCAACAACGTGCCGCCGCACAAGCGCGACATCGGCATGGTGTTCCAGAACTACGCACTGTTCCCGCACATGACGGTGGCCGAGAACCTGGCCTTCCCCTTGACCGTGCGCAACCTGAGCAAGACCGACATCAGCGAGCGGGTCAAGCGGGTGCTCAACATGGTCCAGCTCGACGCCTTCGCCAAGCGTTACCCAGGTCAGTTGTCCGGCGGCCAGCAACAGCGTGTGGCGCTGGCCCGTGCTCTGGTGTTCGAGCCGCAGCTGGTGCTGATGGACGAACCGCTCGGCGCGCTCGACAAACAGTTGCGCGAACACATGCAGATGGAGATCAAGCACATCCACCAGCGCCTTGGCGTGACCGTGGTCTACGTGACCCACGACCAGGGCGAAGCGCTGACCATGTCCGACCGCGTGGCGGTGTTCCACCAGGGCGAGATCCAGCAGATCGCCGACCCGCGCACCCTCTACGAAGAGCCGCGCAACACCTTCGTCGCCAACTTCATCGGCGAGAACAACCGCATCAACGGCACCCTGCTGGCCAGTGACGGCAACCGTTGCCAGGTGCAACTGGCGCGCGGCGAGCGGGTCGAGGCGCTGGCCGTGAACGTTGGTGAGGCCGGTGAGCCGGTGACCCTGTCGATTCGCCCTGAGCGTGTGCGCCTCAACGGCCACAGCCAAAGCTGCGTCAATCGCTTCTCCGGCCGTGTGGCCGAGTTCATCTACCTGGGCGACCACGTGCGCGTGCGCCTGGAGGTCTGCGGCAAGGCCGACTTCTTCGTGAAGCAGCCGATCGCCGAACTCGACCCGGCACTGGCCGTGGGCGATGTGGTACCGCTGGGCTGGGAGGTGGAGCACGCCCGCGCGCTCGATCCGATTGCCGAAGCCCACTGATGGATTGCTTCACCAACCCTGTACTGTGGAGAGAATAATAATGCGCAAGCAGTTGAAACTGACCGCCCTGGCCCTGGGCCTGTTCGCCGCCGGCCAGACCATGGCAGCTGACCTGACCGTGGTTTCCTTCGGCGGTGCCAACAAGGCAGCCCAGGTCAAGGCGTTCTACGAGCCATGGGAAAAGGCTGGCAAGGGCAAGATCGTCGCCGGTGAATACAACGGTGAAATGGCCAAGGTCAAAGCCATGGTCGACACCAACAGCGTGTCCTGGAACCTGGTGGAAGTGGAGTCACCGGAACTGGCGCGCGGTTGCGACGAAGGCATGTTCGAAGAACTCGACCCGGCCCTGTTCGGCAACGAAAGCGATTACGTGAAGGGCGCCATCCAGCCATGCGGCGTGGGCTTCTTCGTCTGGTCCACCGTACTGGCCTACAACGCCGACAAGCTCAAGACCGCGCCAACCAGCTGGGCCGATTTCTGGGACACGAAGAAATTCCCGGGCAAGCGCGGCCTGCGCAAGGGCGCCAAGTACACCCTGGAGTTCGCCCTGATGGCGGACGGTGTGGCGCCGAAGGATGTCTACCAGGTGCTGGGCACCAAGGAAGGCGTGGACCGCGCCTTCAAGAAGCTCGACGAACTCAAGCCAAGCATCCAGTGGTGGGAAGCTGGCGCCCAGCCGCCGCAGTACCTGGCCTCGGGTGACGTGGTCATGAGCTCGGCCTACAACGGCCGCATCGCCGCGGTGCAGAAAGAGAGCAACCTCAAGGTGGTGTGGAACGGCGGCATCTACGACTTCGACGCCTGGGCCATTCCGAAAGGCGCCAAGGATACAGAGGAAGCGAAGAAGTTCATCGCCTTCAGCGTCCAGCCGGAACAGCAGAAGACCTACTCCGAGAACATCGCGTATGGCCCGGCCAACTCCAAGGCCGTCAGCCTGCTGTCGGATCAAGTGAAAAAGGACATGCCGACCACGCCTGAGAACATTGCCAACCAGGTGCAGATCGACGTGGCCTTCTGGGCTGACAACAGCGAGCAGCTGGAGCAACGCTTCAACGCCTGGGCGGCGAAGAAGTAAACGACAGGGAGCCGCCATGCGGCTCATCGCCGGCAAGCCGGCTCCCACAGGTGAGGTCACAGTGTGACGGTGTGGGGGCCGGCTTGCCGGCGATAGGCTGCACAGCAGCCCCAATTTCAGCCTGTTTTGCGGAGTTCGCCATGGCCATTGCAGTGCCCCTCAATGAAGGCGCAGGTCCAAATCTGAAGCAGCGCCTCAAGCACGCCGAGCGGGTCAACCGCTGGAAGGCGCAGGCGTTGATCGCGCCGCTGGCGCTGTTTCTCCTGCTGGTGTTCCTGGTGCCGATCGCGGCGCTGCTGTACAAGAGCGTCGGCAACCCGGAGGTGGTCGGCGGCTTGCCGCGCACCGTCGAGACCATCGCCCAGTGGGATGGCAAGAGCTTGCCGGGTGAGGAGGTCTACAAGGCCCTGAGTCAGGACCTGGCCGAGTCGCGCAAGAACCAGACCCTGGGCGATCTTTCCAAACGCTTGAACATGGAGCTGGCCGGCTACCGCAGCCTGCTGGCGAAAACTGCGCGGGCGCTGCCGTTCAAGGCAGAGCCGGCTTCTTATAAAGATGCCTTGCAAGCCCTCGACGAACGTTGGGGTGACCCGGCCTATTGGCAGGCGATTCGCCGCAACACCAGTTCCGTGACCCCGTTCTACCTGCTGGCGGCGCTCGACCACCGTATCGATGACCTCGGCGAGCTGGCCAAGGCCACGCCTGACCAGGCCATCTACCTCGACATCTTTACCCGCACACTGTGGATGGGGGTGGTGATCACGGCCATCTGCCTGGTGCTGGCATACCCGCTGGCCTATTTGCTGGCCAACCTGCCGACCCGCCAGAGCAACCTGCTGATGATCCTGGTGCTGTTGCCGTTCTGGACCTCGATCCTGGTACGGGTGGCGGCGTGGATCGTGCTGCTGCAGTCGGGCGGTCTGATCAACAGTGCGCTGATGGCCATGGGCATCATCGATCAGCCGCTGGAGCTGGTGTTCAACCGCACCGGCGTGTACATCTCGATGGTGCACATTCTGCTGCCGTTCATGATCCTGCCGTTGTACAGCGTGATGAAAGGCATTTCGCCGAGCTACATGCGCGCGGCAATCTCGCTCGGTTGCCACCCGTTCGCCAGCTTCTGGCGCGTGTACTTCCCGCAGACCTACGCAGGCGTGGGTGCCGGTTGCCTGCTGGTGTTCATCCTGGCTATCGGCTACTACATCACTCCGGCGCTGCTCGGCAGCCCCAACGACCAGATGGTCAGCTACTTCGTGGCCTTCTACACCAACACCAGCATCAACTGGGGCATGGCCACCGCGCTGGGTGGGCTGTTGCTGCTGGCGACCGTGCTGCTGTACCTGATCTATAGCTGGCTGGTCGGCGCCAGCCGTCTGCGCCTGAGCTGAGGAGCCTTGTGATGCTGAGCCCATACATGTCGCCCGTGGAGCGGGTGTGGTTCTACAGCCTGCGCATTCTGTGCGGCCTGATCCTGTTGTTCCTGGTGTTGCCGGTGCTGGTGATCGTGCCGCTGTCGTTCAACAGCGGCAGTTTCCTGGTGTACCCGCTGCAGGGCTTCTCGCTGCATTGGTACCAGGACTTCTTCTCCTCGGCAGAATGGATGCGGGCGCTGAAGAACAGCATCATCGTCGCCCCGGCGGCGACGCTGTTGGCCATGGTATTCGGCACCCTGGCGTCGATCGGCCTGACCCGGGGGGATTTCCCCGGCAAGTCGCTGGTGATGGCGCTGGTCATTTCGCCGATGGTGGTGCCGGTGGTGATCATCGGTGTGGCCAGTTACCTGTTCTTCGCACCGCTGGGCATGGGTAACAGCTTCATCTCGCTGATTCTGGTGCATGCGGTGCTGGGCGTACCGTTCGTCATCATCACCGTGTCGGCAACCCTGCAGGGGTTCAACTACAACCTGGTGCGCGCTGCGGCCAGCCTGGGTGCCTCGCCGTTGTTGGCCTTCCGTCGGGTGACCCTGCCACTGATCGCCCCTGGGGTCATCTCCGGCGCGCTGTTCGCCTTTGCCACCTCGTTCGATGAAGTGGTGGTGACGCTGTTCCTCGCAGGCCCAGAGCAGGCGACCTTGCCACGGCAGATGTTCAGCGGCATCCGCGAGAACCTCAGCCCGACCATCGCGGCGGCGGCAACGCTGCTGATCGGCTTCTCGGTGGTGTTGCTGCTGACCCTGGAGTGGTTGCGCGGACGCAGCGAGAAATTGCGCACCCAGCAACCGGGCTGACAGACGTGACGATCGGGGTTGATGTCAATCAGCCCCGATTCGCTTGCCTGAGTTACAATGCGCGCCACCGTGATTCTGCCAACAGGTGCGCCATGCAGCCCTACGCTATTGCCCCCTCCATTCTCTCCGCCGACTTCGCCCGCCTGGGCGAGGACGTCGACAAGGTGCTGGCCGCCGGGGCCGACATCGTTCACTTCGACGTAATGGACAACCACTACGTCCCCAACCTGACCATCGGCCCGATGGTCTGCACCGCCCTGCGCAAGTACGGCGTGACCGCGCCGATCGACGTGCACCTGATGGTCAGCCCGGTCGACCGCATCATCGGCGACTTCATCGAAGCCGGCGCCACCTACATCACCTTCCACCCGGAAGCCTCGCAGCATGTCGACCGCTCGCTGCAGCTGATCAAGGACGGTGGCTGCAAGGCCGGCCTGGTGTTCAACCCGGCAACTAGCCTGGATGCCCTGAAGTACGTGATGGACAAGATCGACATGGTCTTGCTGATGAGCGTCAACCCAGGCTTCGGCGGGCAGAAGTTCATCCCTGGCACCCTCGACAAGCTGCGCGAAGCCCGTGCCCTGATCGATGCCAGTGGCCGCGACATCCGTCTGGAGATCGACGGCGGCGTCAACGTCAACAACATCCGCGAGATCGCTGCCGCTGGCGCCGACACCTTCGTGGCCGGCTCGGCGATCTTCAACGCTCCGGACTACCAGGAAGTCATCGCCAGGATGCGCGCCGAACTGGCCCAGGCCCGCCCATGAGCGGCTTCGAGCAGCTGTTCCCGGGAGCGCTGCCCAGGCTGGTGATGTTCGATCTGGACGGTACCCTGATCGACTCCGTGCCAGACCTGGCCGCGGCCGTGGACCGCATGCTGCTCGAACTCGGGCGCCCGCCCGCCGGCCTCGAAGCGGTCCGCCACTGGGTCGGCAACGGCGCCCAGGTACTGGTGCGCCGCGCCCTGGCCGGTGGTATCGAGCATGATGGCGTGGACGACGCACTGGCCGAACAGGGCCTGGCGCTGTTCATGGACGCCTATGCCGAGAGCCATGAGCTCACCGTGGTCTATCCCGGTGTGAAAGACACCCTGCGCTGGTTGCAGAAACAGGGTGTGGAAATGGCGCTGATCACCAACAAGCCCGAACGCTTTGTCGCGCCGCTGCTGGACCAGATGAAGATCGGCCGCTATTTCCGCTGGATCATCGGCGGCGATACCCTGCCGCAGAAAAAGCCCGACCCGGCAGCGCTGTTGTTCGTCATGCAGATGGCCGGGGTCAGCCCGCAGCAGTCGCTGTTCGTCGGTGATTCGCGCAGTGATGTGCTGGCGGCCAAGGCCGCCGGTGTGCAGTGCGTCGGCCTGAGCTATGGCTACAACCATGGCCGGCCGATCGACGAAGAGTCGCCGAACCTGGTGGTCGACGACCTGCGCGCGCTGCTGCCAGGTTGCGCAGACCCGGCCACTGGGATAACGTTGGCGGACCTTCAAGCCTCACACGACAGAGAGTCCACCGTGGCGGTCACTGGCAAATTCTGGATGAAAGTCATCAAGGCCCTGGCCCGTTGGCGCTGGCGCGCCTGACTTCTGCCCGCCGGCGCCTGCCGGCCCGTCCGCTTGCCCGACCCTATTGCTGCTTGCCACGAGGCTACCCATGACCCGCGAAGAATTCCTGCGCCTGGCCGCTGCCGGCTACAACCGCATTCCCCTGGCCTGCGAAACCCTGGCCGACTTCGACACGCCGCTGTCGATCTACCTGAAACTGGCCGACCAGCCCAATACCTACCTGCTCGAATCGGTGCAGGGCGGGGAGAAGTGGGGCCGTTACTCGATGATCGGCCTGCCGTCGCGCACCGTGATGCGCGTGCACGGCTACCACGTCAGCATCCTGCAGGATGGCGTCGAGGTGGAAAGCCACGAGGTCGAGGATCCGCTGGCTTTCGTCGAAACCTTCAAGGACCGCTACAAGGTCGCCGACATCCCCGGCCTGCCACGCTTCAACGGTGGCCTGGTGGGATACTTCGGCTACGACTGCGTGCGCTATGTGGAGAAACGCCTGGGCGCCAGCCCGAACCCGGATCCACTGGGCGTGCCGGACATTCTGTTGATGGTTTCCGACGCTGTCGTGGTGTTCGACAACCTGGCGGGCAAGATGCACGCCATCGTGCTGGTCGACCCGGCCCAGGAGCAGGCCTTCGAACAGGGCCAGGCGCGCCTGCAAGCGTTGCTGGAGACCCTGCGTCAGCCAATCACGCCACGTCGCGGCCTGGACCTGAGCGGCCCGATGGCAGCCGAGCCTGAGTTCCGCTCCAGCTACACCCGTGACGACTACGAGAACGCGGTAGGGCGCATCAAGGAATACATCCTGGCGGGCGACTGCATGCAAGTGGTGCCGTCGCAACGCATGTCGATCGATTTCAAGGCCGCGCCCATCGACCTGTACCGGGCGCTGCGCTGCTTCAACCCGACGCCGTACATGTACTTCTTCAACTTTGGCGACTTCCACGTGGTCGGCAGCTCGCCTGAAGTGCTGGTGCGGGTGGAGGACAACCTGGTCACCGTGCGTCCTATCGCCGGCACGCGCCCGCGTGGGGCCACCGAGGAAGCGGACCGGGCGCTGGAAGACGACCTGCTGTCCGACGAGAAGGAAATTGCCGAGCACCTGATGCTCATCGACCTGGGCCGCAACGATGTGGGTCGGGTGTCGTCGACCGGCAGCGTACGCCTGACCGAGAAGATGGTGATCGAGCGTTATTCGAACGTGATGCACATCGTGTCCAACGTCACGGGCCAATTGCGCGAAGGCCTGACTGCCATGGATGCGCTTCGGGCGATTCTTCCGGCGGGCACGCTCTCCGGCGCGCCGAAGATCCGCGCGATGGAGATCATCGACGAACTGGAGCCGGTCAAGCGCGGCGTCTATGGTGGTGCGGTGGGCTATTTCGCCTGGAACGGCAACATGGATACCGCGATCGCGATTCGTACGGCCGTGATCAAGGACGGCGAACTGCACGTGCAGGCCGGCGGTGGCATCGTTGCCGACTCGGTGCCGGCGCTGGAGTGGGAGGAAACCATCAACAAGCGCCGGGCGATGTTCCGTGCGGTGGCGTTGGCCGAGCAGACCAGCGCCAAGTAAGCCGACAGGAGCGTTGCATAACCCTGTGGACCCCTGTGGCTCCCACAGGTTCAAAAGTCGACGCTGACACCCAGGCTCACGCCCTGTTGGGTCAGCTCGTCACTCTTGCGCCAGTTGTAGTTCCCCCGCAGATGCACCCCCGCCGCCAGTTCATGGCTCACGCCCAGGCTGGCCCGGGTCAGGTCACTGTGTGGCGTGTACCCGGTCAGGGTAAAGTCATTGGCCGGCAGCGTCGCCAGGTGCATGGTCACATCCTGCTGGTCATCCTCGAACTCATGTTCCTGCGCCACTTCGGCGAACAGCCGGGTACTCGGTAGCACTTGCACGCTGCCGAGCATGCCCAGGCCCAGGCGCCGCGACGTGCGTTCCTGGTCGTCGAAGCCCAACGCCGTAGAGCGCGCGCTCTTTTCGTCATAGCCATCGACCTTCACCCGCGCATAGTCGGCGCTGATGAACGGGGCCAGCTGCCAGATGCTGGCCTCGGCCGCCAGGTTGTAGCCCAGCCGAGCGGTGACGGCCCAGGCTTCGCCATCGCTGTCGCCCTTCTCGCTGCGCTCGTTGACGCCGAGTCAGGATCGGCCCGCAGGCCGTTGGCGAGGTAGCCGGGCCGTTCTCGCAGCACCTGGCCGGCACCTGGCTGGCCAGGCGGGATCACGGTTTCGGAGGTGTCGGTGATCGATGCCAGGATCTGTCCGGTGGTGTAGCCACCGACAGCCCAGTTGTTGCCGTCGGCAAGGCCCCTGGCCAGGTTGCCTGGAGAGGTCGAGGGGCCCAGTTCGCTGGTGCCGAAGCCCAGTTTGCCGCCGAGGATCATGGGCGATACGGGCGCGAAATTGCCCTGCGCATCGCGGTTGGTGAAACGTGCGCCAGGGGTGCCGCCGGTCAGGTCGGGAAACTGCCCCGCGTCGCTGAGGCTGTCACCGAACACGATCAGCGTGGAGTAGGGCGAAGGCACGGCGAACGCCTGGCTGCAGGCAAGGGCCAACGAGGCGACGGTGAAACGCAGCGGCGGAGCTTGGCGCATCGATGAACATCCTTTTTTTTATGAGGACAACCTGATCGACCTTAGCAAATCGCTGGGCAAGCCTGCCAAGTCCATTCGTTTCCCTGTGTTTACGGGCATATTGCGCCCGCCGCGCCGGTAGGCTACTGTGCCGGGACGTATGAGCGAGACCTACCCTGTGTTGATCGTCAGCAAACTCTTGATGCGCGTAATCAAGGCCCACGCCCGTTGGCGTTGGCGCGCCTGACTTTATCCCCTGCCGGCCTGTCCGGCCCGCCCCCGTTTACCTTCCTGTTTGCCTGAACACCCACATGCGTGCGTGGCCGGGGAAGGTTCGAATTCAAAGTCAGTAGATTCAAGAGGTTCAGCCGATGTTACTGATGATCGACAATTACGACTCATTCACCTACAACGTCGTTCAATACCTTGGCGAGTTGGGTGCCGAGGTGAAGGTCATTCGCAACGATGAAATGACCATCGCCCAGATCGAAGCCCTCAACCCCGAACGCATCGTCGTTTCCCCAGGCCCGTGCACCCCGAGCGAAGCGGGTGTATCCATCGAGGCCATCCTGCATTTCGCCGGCAAGCTGCCGATCCTCGGCGTTTGCCTGGGCCACCAGTCCATCGGCCAGGCCTTTGGCGGTGACGTGGTGCGTGCCCGTCAGGTTATGCACGGCAAGACCAGCCCGGTGCACCATCGCGACCTCGGCGTGTTCGCCGGCCTCAACAACCCGCTGACGGTAACCCGCTACCATTCCCTGGTGGTCAAGCGCGAAACCCTTCCGGATTGCCTGGAAGTGACTGCCTGGACCGCTTTCGAAGACGGCTCGGTCGACGAGATCATGGGTTTGCGTCACAAGACGCTGAATATCGAAGGGGTGCAGTTCCACCCCGAATCCATCCTCACCGAGCAGGGCCACGAGCTGTTCGCCAACTTCCTCAAGCAGACCGGCGGCCGCCGCTAAGGATCGATCATGGATATCAAGAATGCGTTGAGCCGCATCGTCGGTCACCTGGACCTCAGTACCGAGGAAATGCGCGACGTCATGCGCCAGATCATGACCGGTCAGTGCAGTGAGGCGCAGATCGGTGCCTTCCTGATGGGCATGCGCATGAAGAGCGAGAGCATCGACGAGATCGTCGGTGCGGTATCGGTGATGCGCGAGCTGGCCGACAAGGTCGAGCTGAAGAATCTCGATGGCGTGGTCGATATCGTCGGTACCGGCGGTGACGGCGCCAACATCTTCAACGTTTCCACTGCATCCTCGTTCGTGCTTGCAGCTGCAGGCTGCACGGTCGCCAAGCATGGCAACCGCGCGGTGTCCGGCAAGAGCGGTAGCGCCGACCTGCTGGAGGCCGCAGGCATCTACCTGAACCTGACGCCGGTCCAGGTGGCGCGCTGCATCGACAGCCTCGGCATCGGTTTCATGTTCGCGCAAAGCCACCACACCGCCATGAAGTACGCGGCCGGCCCGCGTCGTGACCTGGGCCTGCGTACCCTGTTCAACATGCTCGGCCCGCTTACGAATCCGGCCGGGGTAAAACACCAGGTCGTCGGCGTATTCACCCAAGCCTTGTGCCGCCCGCTGGCCGAAGTGCTGCAGCGCCTCGGGAGCAAGCATGTGCTGGTGGTGCATTCGAAGGACGGACTGGACGAGTTCAGCCTGGCTGCGCCGACCTTTGTCGCCGAGCTGAAGAACGACGAAATCACCGAATACTGGGTCGAGCCGGAAGACCTCGGCATGAAGAGCCAGAGCCTGCATGGCCTGGCCGTCGAGAACCCGCAGGCGTCGCTGGAGCTGATCCGCGATGCCCTGGGACGGCGCAAGACCGAAAACGGCCAGAAAGCGGCCGAGATGATCGTGCTCAACGCGGGCGCGGCGCTGTACGCCGCTGACCATGCCATGAGCCTCAAGGCCGGTGTGGAACTGGCCCATGACGTCCTGCACACCGGCCTGGCCTGGGAGAAGCTGCAGGAGTTGGGTGCCTTTACCGCTGTATTCAAGGTGGAGAACGAAGCATGAGTGTGCCGACGGTGCTGGAAAGGATCATTGCCCGCAAGTTCCAGGAAGTGGCCGAACGCAGTGCACGCGTCAGCCTTGCCGAACTGGAGCGTCTGGCCAAGGCGGCCGATGCGCCGCGTGGCTTCGCCAAGGCGCTCATCGAGCAGGCCAAACACAAGCAGCCGGCGGTGATCGCCGAAATCAAGAAGGCGTCGCCGAGCAAAGGCGTGATCCGCGAGAACTTCGTGCCTGCGGACATTGCCGTCAGCTACGAAAAGGGCGGGGCGACCTGCCTGTCGGTGCTGACCGATGTGGACTACTTCCAGGGCGCAGATGCCTACCTGCAACAAGCCCGCGCGGCGGTTTCGCTGCCGGTCATCCGCAAGGACTTCATGGTCGACCCGTACCAGATCGTCGAGGCCCGGGCACTCGGTGCCGATTGCGTATTGCTGATCGTGTCGGCGCTGGATGACGTGAAAATGGCCGAGCTGGCCGCCACGGCCAAGGACGTCGGCTTGGACGTGCTGGTCGAAGTGCATGACGGCGATGAGCTCGAGCGTGCATTGAAGACCCTCGATACACCGTTGGTCGGCGTCAACAATCGCAACCTGCACACCTTCGACGTCCGCCTGGAGACCACCCTCGACCTGTTGCCGCGCATTCCGCGCGACCGCCTGGCCATTACCGAGAGCGGCATTCTCAACCGCGCCGATGTCGAGCTGATGGAAATCAACGAGGTGTATTCATTCCTGGTCGGCGAGGCGTTCATGCGCGCCGAGCAGCCAGGGCTGGAACTGCAGCGGTTGTTCTTCCCCGAACAGGTGAAGCCGACCGCCAAACAACTGGACTGATTGCAACGAAGCCGGCTCATGCCGGCTTTTTTGTGCGCAGAGAAAACCCTATCTGAAGGTGGATCAATGACCGATCAACCCCTGGCCCTTACCGTCGAACAAGGCCTGCACGCCGAACAGGATCTGCTGGCTGCCGTATGCCGCGGCGAGCGCGAGTGCGGTGTGCTGTTCTGGCGCCCCACCGATCACGCCCTGGTCATGCCCCGGCGCATGAGCCGTCTGGACAATTTCGAAGCGGCCTGTGCGGAGCTGGCCATTGCCGGCTGGCCGGTGCTGCTGCGGGAAACCGGTGGCGAGCCGGTGCCGCAGTCCCATTCGACGGTGAACGTCGCCCTGGTTTATGTGGCTCCGCGCAGCGAAGGCGATCACGGCCGCATTGAAAACGCCTACGAGCGCTTGTGCCTGCCACTGTGCGATGTGTTGCGCGAATGGGGCGGTGTGGCTTCGGTAGGCGAGATCGACGGTGCATTCTGCGATGGCCGCTACAACGTCAATCTCAATGGCCGCAAGCTGGTCGGTACGGCTCAGCGCTGGCGCCAGGGGCTGGGCGGCAAGCGTCCGGTGGTGCTGGTACATGGTGCGCTGCTGCTGGATAACGAGCGCGAGTCGATGGTCGCCGCGGTCAACCGCTTCAATGAGTGTTGCGAGCTGGGGCAACGCTGCCGGGCCGACAGTCATATCGCCTTGCACGAAGTCGTGCCCGAGGCGCCGTGGTTCGAGCGCCTGTCTAAGGCCTACAACGACGTGCTGGCGGCGATGCCCAAGGATTAACGGGTGCCGTAGACCACCATGGTCTTGCCCTTGACCTGCACCAGGCTGCGTTCTTCAAGGTCCTTGAGAACGCGGCCGACCATCTCCCGCGAACAGCCAACGATGCGGCCGATCTCCTGACGGGTGATCTTGATCTGCATGCCGTCAGGATGCGTCATGGCATCGGGCTGCTTGCACAGGTCGAGCAGGCAACGGGCAACACGGCCGGTCACATCGAAGAACGCCAGGTCGCCGACCTTGCGTGTGGTGTTGCGCAGGCGCTGGGCCATCTGGCTGCCGAGGGCGTAGAGAATGTCCGGATCCTGCCGGGTGACCTCGCGAAACTTCTCGTAGCTGATTTCCGCCACTTCACATTCGGTCTTGGCACGGACCCAGGCGCTGCGCTGCTGATCACTGTCGGAGGGTTCGAACAGCCCCAGCTCGCCGAAGAAATCGCCATTGTTGAGGTAGGCGATGATCATTTCATGACCTTCGTCATCTTCGATCAGAATGGTGACTGAGCCCTTGATGATGAATGACAAGGTTTCGGCACGATCACCGGCGCAGATGATGTTGCTCTTGGCGGTGTAGCGGCGGCGCTGGCAGTGCACCAGCAGCTTGTCGATGTTCTTGATCTTGGCGGGTAGGGCTGAGGCAACCATCACGAAATCCTGTTCGATGTGACGCATAGGCTCTTGTTAGTCATTGCCTGGCGCGACGCGCCAGTCAATTGGCGCCAGCTTATCAGACACTGCAGGATGTTTCGGCACAAATGCGACGGGCATTGAGCTTTTCGGACAGTCACACAAGGCTTAAGCTGACACCCTTTTGCGAAATCCAGGAGTATGGACAGATGAAGGCACGCATCCAGTGGGCCGGTGAAGCGATGTTCCTCGGTGAGTCGGGGAGCGGCCACGTGGTGGTGATGGACGGCCCGCCCGAGGCTGGCGGTCGCAACCTGGGCGTGCGCCCGATGGAAATGCTCCTGCTCGGCCTGGGTGGCTGCAGCAGTTTCGATGTGGTGAGCATCCTGAAGAAATCCCGGCAGGCGGTGGAAAGCTGCGAAGCTTTCCTGGAGGCCGAGCGCGCCAGCGAAGACCCCAAGGTCTTCACCAAGATTCACATGAACTTCGTGGTCAAGGGGCGTGGGCTGAAAGAGGCTCAGGTCAAGCGAGCGGTGGAGCTGTCGGCGGAGAAGTATTGCTCGGCGTCGATCATGCTGGAACGTGCTGGCGTGGAGATCACCCACGGTTACGAGATTGTAGAGCTGGGCTGATCCCGAGATTTTGGGTCTGCTGCGCAGCCCATCGCCGGCAAGCCGGCTCCCACAGGATGTGCGCCGTTACTGTAGGAGCCGGCTTGCCGGCGCTGGGTCGCAAAGCGGCCCCAGCGATCTTCAGTTGCGCAGTGCCGGCAAGGCAGCCAGCAACCACCCCGGCAGCCAGCTTCTTACCGCCTCGCTCAAGCGCTCCCGGCGCTTCTGATAGCCAAGCCCCAGGCCAATGACGCCCAGTCCGACCAACGTCAGCACCACCGGGAACAACAACGATTCGGCAAATACCTCATAAGACAGG
The DNA here is from genome assembly GCF_000730665.1 of Pseudomonas plecoglossicida NBRC 103162 = DSM 15088. Classification (GTDB taxonomy): domain Bacteria; phylum Pseudomonadota; class Gammaproteobacteria; order Pseudomonadales; family Pseudomonadaceae; genus Aquipseudomonas; species Aquipseudomonas plecoglossicida. Next base: position 10,389 of record NZ_BBIV01000017.1, on the reverse strand, counting down.
TAGCCGAGATAAGCCGCCACGCCCAGCGCTCCGAACACCATGAACTGCGGCCGGCGCAGCAGCACTGCCATGCCCATCAGGCCAAGGTTGATCAAGCAGTACATCGCCTTGCCCAGCTCGCTGTCGCTCTCCATCATCGTCAGACCGCCCCAGAAAGCGGCCAGTCCGGCCAGATAGCCCCAGCGGGCATAGTCCTCGCGGGTTCGGCCGTCCACCAGCAGGAACACCAGCAACAATCCCAGCCCGAACCACAACGAAACCGTGCGCCGTTGTTCCCAGCTGAACGGTGAACCGTACACCCACTCGCTCAGGTCCATCGACATGAACCAGAGCGCGACGGCGATCGGCATCACGATGAACGGGTAGGGGATCAGGCGCAGCATCAGCAGACCGGCCAGCACCGTGGCCGCCTCCATCACCAGCCACCCACCCTGGACGTAGGTGTAGTACTGGTGATAGTCCGCTTGCGCATCGTCCAGCGGCCACCAGCCAGCCAGGCGTTCGAGGGCAAATACCGCCAACGGCACGATGCTCACCGCGACGGCGGCCAGCACGCCTGCAGCAATGGGTTGCTGGCGCTTTTGCAGGTTCAGGGCGAACAGGGTGATGAATGCGATGTACAGGGTTGCGATGGCCAGCAAGGCACCGTCGCCAATGCGCATCCAGGCTTCGGTCAACAACCAGCCCATGGCCCCCATGATCAACAGGGCGCCGAAGTAGAAGGCGACGTGTGCCAGCTGGAAACTGCCACGCGAGGCGGGTTGTTGCTGCAGGAAGTCCAGCAGGGCCCGGTCCTGGCCCGGCTGGAGAATGCCGGCTTGCACGGCGCGCGCCAGATCCTTGGCGTCTATTCGATCCGTCATGGGCGTGCCCCTAGATACGGTAGGTACTCTTGGTCATCACCTTGGCCAGCAGACTCATGCCCAGGCGCACCGGTGCGGGGAAGCGATAGCCGCCTGCCTCGAGGGCCGATTCGGCATGCTGTTCTTCATCCACTCGCATCTGTTCAAGGATGGCGCGGGACTTCTCGTCTTCGTGAGGTATCTGTTCAAGGTGTTCGTCCAGATGCTTGCACACCTGGCGCTCGGTGGCGGCGACGAAGCCCAGGCTGACCTTGTCGCTGACCAGGCCGGCGAGGGCGCCGATGCCGAACGACATGCCGTAGAACAGCGGGTTGAGTACGCTCGGGTGACTGCCCAGCTGGCGTATGCGCTGCTCGCACCAGGCCAGGTGATCGATTTCTTCGTCGGCGGCACTTTCCATGGCCTTGCGCACCTGTGGCAGCTTGGCGGTCAGGGCCTGGCCCTGGTACAGCGCCTGGGCGCAGACTTCGCCGGTATGGTTGATGCGCATCAGCCCGGCAATATGGCGGGTCTGGGTTTCGTCCAGATCGACATCCGGCTGGATGATGGCCGGGGAGGGCCGGGACGGCTGGCCGCTGAAGGGAAGCAAGGTGCGCATGGCGGTATCGGCCTGCAGCAACAAGCGGTCGAGCGGCGAATAGTGACGTTCGGTAGCCATCGGGCACCTCCGCTAGAGTGTGCCCGACAGTTTACCGCAATCGCTTCAGGGTCGCTTGCCCTGGATCAGCCCGGTGGCCAGTGCATCTGACGCTGGCCGAGCACGTGCATGTGGATGTGATAGACGGTCTGGCCGCCTTGCTCGTTGCAGTTCATGACCACGCGGAAACCGTCCTCGCAACCCAGCTCCTTGGCCAGGCGCTGGGCCGTGAACAGGATGTGGCCTGCCAGGCCCTTGTCTTCTTCGGTCAGGTCGCTGAGGGTACGAATGTGCTTTTTCGGGATGACCAGAAAATGCACCGGCGCCTGGGGCGCGATATCGTGGAACGCCAGAACCTGGTCGTCCTCGTAGATGATCTTCGCCGGGATTTCCCGGTTGATGATCTTGCAGAATAAATCGTCCACAGCACTTGCTCCATGGTGAGGGTCCGGGCCGAGTTTACTGAGCCAGGCGCCGCTCGCCCAGTGGCTATTCCATTCCAGTCGGGCAGTAGCGGCGGTGGATGAAACCTGCGAGCTTGCGTGCCAGCCATCGCGGTAACAGGCGTGGGGCGAAAGCCAGCCAGCGATTGCGCCGCACGGGCATGATCAGCGCGCGGTTCTTCGCCAGGGCCCGCACGGTGTACAAGGCCACTTCCTCGGGGCTCAGGCAGCGGCTGCTGCCATCGAGGCGGGGAATGCGCCGACGTGCTGAGCGAACCGGGCCAGGGCACAGCACCGAAACCTTGATGCCCGTGGGCTTGAGCTCTTCGCGCAGCGCTTCGGTGAAGTTCAGCACATAGGTCTTGCTCGCGGCATAGGTCGCCATCCATGGGCCAGGCGCTACCGCCGCCAGGCCGGCGACATTGAGGATCTGCCCACCGCCCTGCACCGCCATCAGGTTGCCGATGGCGTGACACAGCCGGCTCATGGCGAGGATATTGACCTCGAGCAGGTCCTGCTCATCGGCCCACTCGTGGGCCAGGAACGGGCCGTAGGTACGCTGCCCGGCGCAATTGACCAACAGGTCGATGCGCCTTTCGCCTTCCTCCAGCTCCAGCACGAAACCCGACAGGCGCAGCGGCTGGCTCAGGTCGCAGGCGCGGAACAGCACCTCGACGCCGAAGCGCTGGGTCAGCTCGATGGCCACCGGTTCCAGGCTTTCTCGATGGCGAGCCACCAGGATCAGGTTACGCCCGCGCCGTGCCAGGGCTTCCGCCAGGGCAAGGCCCAGGCCGCTGGAAGCACCAGTGATCATGGCGTAACGGGTCATGCAAGGCTCCTGGGGGCTGAAGAGGGCGCCTAGTGTACAACTTGGCCCGCCAAGGTGTTGCCTTTTGCTACCGGGCCTTGACGCTCAATGCCTGGCAGCGCTCGAGTGCTGCCAGGTACTCGCCCCTCAGGCGTTCGATCAATTCGGCGGCACTTGGCGAGTCATGGATTTCGCCCACCCCCTGGCCGGCGGACCACACGGTCTTCCAGACTTTGGCTTCGTCATCGAGGGGCTTGAGCTTGCCCTGTTCCTGCCCGGCCTTCAGGGCATCCATGTCGTAGCCTGCCTGCTCCAGGCTTGGGCGCAGGAAACTCGCCGGAATGCCGGAAACGGCAGGCGTGTGAATGATGTCGGCGGCATGGGCATCGAGCAGCATCTGCTTGTAGGCCTCCTGCGCACGGCTTTCGCGGGTGGCAATGAAGCGGGTCCCCATGTAGGCCAGGTCGGCGCCTAGCAACTGGGCAGCGAGAATCTCGTGCCCGTGGTTGATGCAGCCCGCCAGCAGCAGGGTCTTGTCGAAGAACTGGCGGATCTCGGCCACCAGGGCAAGCGGGCTCCAGGTGCCGGCATGTCCTCCTGCGCCTGCCGCGACGGCGATCAGGCCATCGACACCCGCTTCGGCGGCTTTTTCGGCATGACGCCTTGTAGTCACGTCGTGGAACACCAGGCCGCCGTAGCCATGTACTGCATCTACCACTTCCTTGACCGCGCCAAGGCTGGTGATGACGATCGGTACGCGATGCTCGACGCACAGCGCCAGGTCGGCCTGCAGGCGCGGGTTGGTGGGGTGGACGATGAGGTTGACGGCATAGGGTGCGGGCTCATGCAACTGCGCCAGACCTGCCTCGATCTCATCCAGCCAGGCCTTGAAGCCTGCGCTGTCGCGCTGGTTCAGGGCCGGGAAGCTGCCCACCACGCCTTGGCCACAGCAGGCCAGGACCAGGTCAGGGTTGGATATCAGGAACATCGGTGCAGCGACCACGGGCAAGCGCAGGTGTTTTTCGAGCGCGGCAGGGAGGGACATGGGCGAGGCTCCAGTGCAGATCGTCAGAAGGGTTTGACCACCACGAGGATCACGATGCCCAGCAGGAACAGCACCGGCACCTCGTTGAACCAGCGGTAGTAGACATGGCTGCGGGTGTTGTTGCCGCTGGCGAAGCGTTTGAGCTGGGCGCCGCAGACGTGGTGGTAGCCGGTCAGGAGGATCACCAGGGTCAGCTTGGCATGCAGCCAGCCCTGGCTGAGCCAGCCGGGCGTGAGGTACAGCATCCACGCGCCGAACACATAAGTGGCGATCATTGCCGGGTTCATGATGCCGCGATACAGCTTGCGCTCCATGGTCGAGAAGCGTTCCTGGCTGATGCTGTCCTGGCTCTGGGCATGGTAGACGAACAGGCGAGGCAGGTAGAACAGGCCGGCGAACCAGCAGACCACGCTGACGATGTGCAGCGCTTTGATCCATAGGTAGAGCATGGAGGGAGTTCCTTCAGGTTTTCACGGTCGTCAGATAGTAGAGGCCAAGTGCCCGAAGGGTCACCCCAAGAGTTGTTACAGGCGCCTTGCGCCCCTATCATCGTGCGTTTTCCAGTCGGCTCGTTGAAAGGGGCAAGCGTTATGATCAAGGTCGGTATCGTCGGCGGCACGGGTTACACCGGCGTCGAACTGTTGCGTCTGCTGGCACAGCATCCACAGGCCGAAGTGGCGGTGATCACTTCGCGTTCCGAAGCGGGCGTGGCGGTCGCCGACATGTACCCGAACCTGCGCGGTCATTATGACGGCCTGGCTTTCAGCGTGCCGGACAGCAAGACCCTGGCAGCCTGCGACGTGGTGTTCTTCGCCACACCGCACGGCGTTGCCCACGCCCTGGCTGGCGAGCTGCTGGCTGCCGGGACCAAGGTCATCGACTTGTCCGCCGACTTCCGCCTGCAGGACGCTACCGAGTGGGGCAAGTGGTACGGACAGCCGCATGGTGCGCCCGAGCTGCTCAAGGATGCGGTCTACGGCCTGCCGGAAGTGAACCGGGAGAAAATCCGCCAGGCACGCCTGATCGCGGTGCCCGGCTGCTACCCGACCGCCACCCAGCTGGGCTTCCTGCCGCTGCTGGAAGCTGGCCTGGCCGATCCGTCGCGCCTGATCGCCGACTGCAAGTCGGGCGTCAGCGGTGCCGGCCGCGGAGCAGCCGTCGGGTCACTGTTCTGTGAGGCCGGGGAGAGCATGAAAGCCTACGCGGTCAAGGGGCATCGCCACCTGCCGGAAATCAGCCAAGGCCTGCGCCTGGCTGCGGGCAAGGACGTCGGTCTGACCTTCGTGCCGCACCTGACGCCGATGATTCGCGGCATCCACGCCACCCTGTACGCCAACGTCGTCGACACTTCGGTCGATCTGCAGGCGCTGTTCGAGAAGCGCTATGCCGATGAGCCGTTCGTCGACGTGATGCCAGCGGGCAGCCACCCGGAGACCCGCAGCGTGCGGGGCGCCAACGTATGCCGCATCGCCGTTCATCGCCCTCAGGGTGGTGACCTGGTGGTCGTGTTGTCGGTCATCGACAACCTGGTCAAGGGCGCTTCCGGCCAGGCGGTACAGAACCTGAACATCCTGTTCGGTCTGGACGAGCGCATGGGTCTGTCCCATGCCGGCCTGCTGCCATAAGCGCAGGCTCGGAGAAGAGGCCCGCCGTGCGCGGGCCTTTTTCTTGCCGAGACTAAAGCCGCACAATTCTTGACCGATTTTCTCGGAGAAGCGGATAATGCGCGTCATCGAGTTTTATGACGGCACTGCGCCGGGAGAATCTACATGAGCGTCGAAACCTTCACCCCCACGGTTCTGGAATTTACCCAAGGGGCAGCGCAAAAGGTGAAGACCCTGGTTTCCGAAGAAGGCAACGAGCGCCTGAAGTTGCGCGTGTTCGTGACCGGTGGCGGTTGCTCGGGCTTCCAGTACGGCTTCACCTTCGATGAAGATGTGGCCGAAGATGACACCATCGTCGAGCGTGAAGGCGTGTCGCTGGTGGTCGATCCGATGAGCTTCCAGTACCTGGCGGGTGCCGAAGTGGACTATCAGGAAGGCCTGGAAGGTTCGCGCTTCGTGATCAAGAACCCGAACGCTGCCACGACCTGTGGCTGCGGCTCCTCGTTCTCGATCTGAGACCTGGCATTACCAAAACGCCGCGCATAAGCGCGGCGTTTTGCATTGTGGCCTGTCAGGCCGGGTAGATCGCCCCGAGCACACGCAACCCCTTGGCAGCGGTAACGCTTGGCCGATTGGCAGCAATGCCTTCAAGGCAGCAGTGGGCAAGCCAGGCAAATGCCATGGCCTCGACCCAGTCCGGATCGACGCCGTGCGCCGCGGTACTGGCGACCTGGGCATTGGGGAGCAGCGCGCCAAGGCGGGCCATCAATGCGCCATTGCGTGCACCTCCACCGCACACCAGCAAGGCTTCGGTGCCTTGTTGGGCATTGCGCAGCGCATCGATGATGCTTCTTGCCGTCAACTCCAGCAGGGTGGCCTGGACGTCCTCGTCATGGTAGGTGGGGAGGCGGCCAAGGTGGCTATCCAGCCAGGGCAGGTTGAACACTTCACGGCCAGTGCTCTTCGGGCCGGTACCGGCGAAGAATGGATCAGCCAGCAGGCGCTCGAGCAGGTCGGCCTGCACCACGCCACTGGCAGCCCAGGCGCCGTCTGCATCATAAGACTGGCCATGCTTGCGCTCGATCCAGGCATCCAGCAGCACGTTGCCTGGGCCGCAGTCGAAGCCATGTACGGGCTTGTCCTGTTCGATCAGGCTGAGATTGCTGAAGCCGCCGACGTTGAGAATTGCCAGGCGCTGCCCGAGGTGGCTGAACAAGGCTTCGTGGAAGGCTGGTACCAAAGGCGCACCCTGGCCCCCGGCCGCCACGTCGCGGCGGCGGAAGTCGGCAACCACACTGATGCCGGTGAGTTCGGCCAGCAATGCGGGGTTGCCGATCTGCACGGTAAAGCCACGCGCAGGCTCATGGCGGATGGTCTGCCCATGACTGCCGATGGCACGAATGGCGTTGGCTTGCAGGCCTCGTTTCGCCAGCAGCTGCTGGATGCCTTCACCTGCAAGGCTTGCCCAGCGGTTCTCCGCCAGCGCGGCACGCGCGATCTCGTCCGGGCCAGTGCTGCACAGACTCAACAGCGCCTGGCGCAGATCGGCGGGCATGGGCAGGTAATGAGTGGCGAGCAGTTCCAGCTGCTCGCCCTGTTCGATCAGGGCGATATCCAGGCCATCGAGGCTGGTGCCGGACATCACCCCCAGGTAGAGCGCCATGGCGTCAGCGCTTGTTCGCAGCGAGCATGGTGGCCTTTTCCTGATCCATGCGGGCGATCAGGGGCTGGCTCTGCTGCAGGAAGCGTTGGCGTTCGGCCTTGGTGATCGGGTCGGACATGGGGACCTTCTGACTCAGCGGGTCGACATGCACACCGTTCACCTGGAACTCGTAATGAAGGTGCGGGCCGGTGGACAGGCCGGTGGTGCCGATGTAGCCGATGATCTGGCCCTGCTTCACGTTGCTGCCGTTCTTGATGCCCTTGGCGAAGCCCTGCATGTGCCCGTAGAGGGTCTTGTAGCGGTTGCCATGGGCAATGATGACGGTGTTGCCATAGCCGCCACGGCGACCGGCCAGTTCGATGCGGCCGTCACCTGCTGCCTTGATCGGTGTGCCCCTTGGTGCTGCGTAGTCAACGCCCTTGTGCGCGCGGATCTTGTTCAGGATCGGGTGCTTGCGCCCGGCGGAGAAGCGCGAGCTGATGCGGGCATAATCAACCGGCGTACGGATGAATGCCTTGCGCAGGCTGTTACCGTCGGCGGTGTAGTAGCTGGTGTTGCCCTGCTTGTTGGTGTAGCGCACTGCGGTGTAGGTCTTGCCGCGATTGGTGAAGCGGGCAGAGAGGATGTTGCCGGTGCCCACCACCTTGCCATCCATGACCTTCTGTTCGTAGACCAGGTCGAATTCGTCACCCTGGCGGATGTCCTGGGCGAAGTCGATGTCATAGCCGAGCACCTTGGCCATGTCCATGGCCAGGCTGTGGGAGAGGCCGGCGCGCTGGGCCGATGCCGACAGCGAGCTCTTGATCACGCCATGGGTGTAGGCGGTACGCACGACCGGTTTGCTGATTTCGCGCGCGAAGGTGTAGCCCTTGGCAGACTTGGTCAGCCGAATGGTTTCGAGGTTGCTGACCTTGCTGTGCAGGCTGGCCAGCTGGCCGTCCTTGTCGAGCTCGAACTGCAGCACCTGGCCGTGTTTGAGCTGGCTGAACTGCTTGGCCTGCTTGTTGCTGGCCAGCAGGTCGTGCACCGCATTGCTCGGCAGCCCGACCTTGGCGAACAGCGTCGACAAGGTGTCGCCACGTGCGACGGTCACTTCGCGGTGGCTGGGGTCTTTGGCTTCTGGCTTCTGCTCGGTGGCAGGCGCTTGCTGAGCGGCCTGCTCGGCAGTGGCGTCGGTGCCTTCGATCTGCGCGAACGGTGTGCCCTGATCGGCCTCGGCCTGCACCAATGGCGCGGCCTTGGACTCATCTTTCAGCTGCTCCGCCGGGCTTTCCAGCTCCAGGCTGAGGGTGGTCTTCTTGGCTTCGACTTCGCTGGATGGAAATACCAGCAGGGCCAGGCTGAGCAGGGCGGCGATGCCGCTGGCGGCCAACAGATGGCTTTTCGGATAAAGCGGGGGCGCTTTAGGCGTTTCGTTGGTCATAGGTAAGGTGGCTTTGAAGAAAAGTGAATATGGAAAAGATGAATGACATGATGAAGATGAAATAACTGTATAAAATATAACCAAATCCATTTTCACGCAAGGGCGCGTAGACGCCGCATCGCTGCGGTCAGGTCACATTTCATTGCGAAACTTGTATTTGATGGCCGATCTTGTATGGTTGGCTCCCCTTGAATCTGAGCCTAGCGGGTCTGTTTATGAAGTCGGTTGAAGAGCAGCTGGCGCTTATCAAGCGCGGTGCGGAAGAAGTGTTGGTCGAGTCGGAACTGGTAGAGAAGCTCAAGCGCGGCCAACCTCTGCGCATCAAGGCAGGCTTCGACCCGACTGCGCCCGACCTGCACCTCGGGCACACGGTACTGATCAACAAGCTGCGCCAGTTCCAGGGGCTGGGGCATCAGGTGATCTTCCTGATCGGTGACTTCACCGGGATGATTGGTGACCCGAGCGGCAAGAGCGCCACCCGCCCGCCGCTGACGCGCGAACAGGTGCTGGACAATGCCGAGACCTACAAGCAGCAGGTGTTCAAGATCCTTGATCCGGCCAAGACCGAGGTTGCCTTCAACTCCACCTGGATGGACAAGCTGACGCCGGCTGATTTCATTCGCCTGGCTTCGCAGTACACCGTGGCGCGGATGCTTGAGCGCGATGACTTCGACAAGCGCTACACCACCAATCAGCCGATCGCTATCCACGAGTTCCTCTATCCGCTCGTCCAAGGGTACGACTCGGTGGCGTTGAAGGCTGACGTGGAGCTGGGTGGTACCGATCAGAAGTTCAACCTGCTGATGGGGCGTGAGCTTCAGCGCGCCTACGGCCAGGAAGCGCAGAACATCGTGACCATGCCGCTGCTCGAAGGGCTCGACGGCGTGAAGAAGATGTCCAAGTCGCTGGGCAACTATGTGGGTATCCAGGAAGCGCCGGGCGTCATGTACAGCAAGCTGGTTTCGATCCCCGATACGCTGATGTGGCGTTACTTCGAGCTGCTGAGCTTCCGTTCGATGGAAGAGATCGAACAGTTCCGTGCCGATGTGGCCAATGGCGCGAACCCGCGTGACATCAAGATCAAGCTGGCCGAAGAGATCGTTGCGCGCTTCCACGGTGAAGACGCTGCGGCCAATGCGCACCGTGCTGCCGGTAATCGCATGAAGGAAGGTGAGCTGCCTGAAGATCTGCCTGAGATCGAAGTGGCTGCGGCTGAAGATCTGCCGATCGCCGCAGTGCTGAACCGTGCGGGCTTGGTGAAGAACTCGGCGCAGGCCCGCGATCTGCTCAGCGGTGGCGCGGTGAAGGTCGATGGTGAGGTGGTCGACAAGGACTTCCTGTTTATCCTGGGTGCGACTCATGTGTGCCAAGCGGGCAAGAAGTCGTTTGGCCGGGTTACCCTCAAGGCTGAGTGACCGCCGGGTGGTGTAGCTATATAGAAGCGGGGAGGCCGACAGGCCTCCCCGCTTTTTTTGGGGGGGCGGGGCTGGCGGGCGCTTGTCTTGAGGTTGGGTTGGTTTTGAGAGGTGCCTGCCTTGGTTTCTCTGGCGCCTGCGAGATCGAGCGCCGCCCGCGCGGCGCATCGCGGGCAAGCCCGCTCCTACATCTGTTTCAGGCCAGTCTCTTCTGTGAGGCCTTCACTGTCCGCCTCGGTGCATGACGGGAGACGGGTGGAGCTGCATCGGCGCCCACCAGGATGCATCGCCATGCCAACAAGGCGGTCCCTGTTGGCTTCACAGGAGTGATTGGCCTGAAACAGATGTAGGAGCGGGCTTGCCCGCGATGCGCCGCGCGGGCGGCGCTCGATCTCCCAGGTGCAGAAAGGTTCGTGGCAGGCACCTGGTGGCCTTGATGCGGTCTTCGCCAGAATATTTCAAATATATGAAATTAAAGGTTGACGGGG
>NZ_BBIV01000018.1 GCF_000730665.1 Pseudomonas plecoglossicida NBRC 103162 = DSM 15088 | reverse complement strand
GGCGCTCGATCTCATGGGCGCAAACCATCTCCTGTCGGGCACCCGAAAAATCAGTTTTAACCTCTTTCTTGTAGGACATTTCCCAAAGATACTCTGACCGCCTTTTTCTCGTTGCGGTCGCTTGGGCTCCCCTCTAGTCTCGGCCTGTCGTTGCATATCGACGACATGGCTTTGACAGGCCGCTTCGGGGTGATCGCATGGCTTAGCCTTCAATGGCGGCTGTGCGTAGGGCACGCTCGCGTGCGCCGGTTACTGATCAACTCCGCCGGTCTGTCAACCTACGTACAGCTGCCACCCACCTGTTTGACAGCAGGTTCGTGGCGGCTCCATCAAGGAGTTGATTCATGCTGAAAATTGTCCCCGATCCACCGCACAACCATTCCCTCGAAGACACTCTCATCCAGGCCACGGACTATGCGCTGTGCGCGCACGCTGTGATCCATCAGGCACTGCTGCTGCAGCCTAAATCTCCTGCTTCGATTCTGATGATGGCGTCGATGCATGAAATGGAGGCTTTGCGAGTGATGCTTGAGTCGATGTTGATTCAGGTGCAGATGCCGGCTGAGCCTGGGACTTTGCACTAGGCCGTTAGTGATGTGTTGCCTGTTCTGGCCTTTCGCGGATAAATCCGCTCCTACAAAGGCCGCGCGATCCTTGTAGGAGCGGATTTATCCGCGAAAGGCTAGAACAGGCACTAAAAATTCAGGGGGATTGAACAATGACTACAGACGACACCCATTTCACTGTCGGCAAAACCACCTTCTTCCAGGGCGATAACCAGACCCACCCCCTGTTCCGCATCGAGCCCGGCATCCCTTGCCAGAATGCCCGGGAGCAGGCCTCGGAACTGATGGGCTATGTGCGAGAACTGACCATCATCGGCCTGATGGACGAGAAACCCATGATGATCTGGGCCGCGCACTACCTGAGCGCCATGGTCAAGGCACTGATGGATGATGCCGAGCTGGGCATGATGCATTGAGTCATCTGTTGCCTTCACTGGCCTCATCGCTGGCAAGCCAGCTCCTACACCGATCGCGTGGGCGCTGGAGATCCCTGTGGGAGCCGGCTTGCCGGCGATGGGGCCGGCACAGGCTCAGGCAGACTCGACTTGCTCGCGTGGCGTATCGAACGCCACAAACAGCTGATCCGCCGTAATCGTCCCCAGGTCCAGCCGCATGTTCTGCTCCAGCATCGCAAACAGCCGGGTAAACACCTCATACACCTTGCAGTGATCCTCCAGTCCGGCAAACGGGTTGTCGATCTTCTCGGCGATCAGCGAGCTTTCCTGCACCGCGTCATACACCTCGCGCAGGGTGATCTCCTGCGGCGCACGGGCCAGCGTCACGCCGCCCTGGGCGCCGCGAAACGAGGTCAGGATATTGGCCTTGACCATCTGCGACACCAGCCCGCGCACGCGGGTAGGGTGCACCTTCACCCATTTGGCGATGGTCTCGGTGCGCAGCTTCTGCGGCGCATTGGCCGCCACGAACGAGAGAATGTACGAAGCAGTGATGAGTCGGGTCGACTGGCTCATGGAGGTAATGGCTCCCTGCGAAAACGCAAATGCTACACCCTGGAAAAGCCCGTCATCGGGCCCTGGAAAAGCGCTTGTCCTGCCGCTAATGTATTTGTTACGGTAACAATTACAAATTATAAACAGCTTCTACGCAATCCGCTTTGACCGAACAACAATTCCTTGCGGTTCAACAGGGGCAAATGCCATGAGCGATAACAACAAGAGTCCTCTCGTCATTCCCGAAGGCGGCCTGCCGCGCCGGGATTTCCTGAAATACAGCGCTGCTGCCGCAGCCATCGCCGGGGCGTTTTCCCTCGGCCTGCCGCTGGGCGGCTACGCCGCCGAAGCCACGCCGAAGCCGGGCGGCACCCTGCGCCTGGGCCTGGCCGGGGGTAGCACCACCGACTCCAAGGACCCGGGCTCGTGGGTCGACACCTTCACCTTCATCGGTTTTTCGGCGGTGTACAACACCCTCACCGAAATCTCCGTGGAAGGCACTGCCATCCCTGAGCTGGCCGAGCGCTGGGAATCGAGCCCGGACGCCAAGGTCTGGACCTTCACCCTGCGCCAGGGCGTGACTTTCCACAACGGCAAATCCCTGACCGCCGACGACGTGGTCGCCTCGATCCAGCACCACCTGGGCGAGAAATCCACCTCCGCCGCCAAGACCGTGCTGGGCGATGTCGCCAAGGTCTCCGCCAGCGCCCCCGACACCGTGGTGTTCGAGCTGCACTCGGGCAACGCCGACTTCGCCTACGTGGTCGCCGACTACCACCTGGTGATCATGCCCGCCAAGGACGGCCTGGCCGACTGGCAGGCCGGTGTCGGCACCGGCGGCTACCGCATCAAGGGTTTCGAGCCCGGTGTGCGCATGGACCTGGAGCGCAGCCCGGACTACTGGAAACCGGGCAGGGCGCATTTCGCCAGCGCCGAGCTGATCGCCATCGCCGACGGCGCCGCGCGGGTCAACGCGCTGGTGACCGGCAAGGTCGACGTGATCAACAAGGTCGACCTCAAGACCGTGGCCCTGCTCAAGCGCAACCCGAAGCTGGTGATCGAGGAAACCAAGGGCGCCCAGCACTACACCTTCCCGATGCTCTGCGACAGCCAGCAGTTCCGCGACAACAACGTGCGCATGGCCCTCAAGCATGCGATCAACCGCGAAACCCTGCTGGCCTCGGTGCTCTACGGCTATGGCCAGATCGGCAACGACCACCCGCTGCAGCCGGCCAACCGCTTCATCAACCCGGCGCTGGAACAACGCGCCTACGATCCGGACAAGGCGCGCTTCTTCCTGCGCCAGGCCGGCATGGACAGCCTCAAGGTGCGCCTGCAGGCCTCCGATGCCGCCTACAGCGGTGCGGTGGATGCTTCGGTGCTGTTCAAGGAGCAGGCGCGCCAGGCCGGGATCGACATCGACGTGGTGCGCGAGCCAGCCGATGGCTTCTTCTCCAACGTCTGGATGAAACAACCCTTCACCACCTCGTTCTGGTACTCCAGCCTCACCGCCGACCGCATGTTCAGCATCGGCTACGCCAAGGGCGCGGCCTGGAACGAGACGCACTGGGACAACCCGCGCTTCAACCAGCTGCTCAACGCCGCCCGCGGCGAGATGAACGAGCCGCTGCGCCGCGAGATGTACAACGAAATGCAGGCGCTGTGCCGCGATGACGGCGGGGCGATCGTGCCGCTGTTCGCCAGCTCCGTCGCCGCCCGCTCCAGCCGCGTGGCCCATGGCCCGCTCACCGCGCCCTATGGCGAGCTCGATGGCCTGCGAGTGATCGAGCGCTGGTGGCAGGCCTGAACCGGTCGCGTTTCGCAGGGCTGAACTTCGCATCCAGTCGAGGAGTTGTACGGTGAACAATCTTGGCAAACTGCTTGTGCAGCGGCTGGCCCTGGGCCTGTTGTCGCTGTTTGCGGTCTCGGTGGTGATCTTCCTGGCCGTGGGCATGCTGCCGGGCGACATCGCCCAGGCCATGCTCGGCCAGTCGGCCACCCCGGAAACCGTGGCGGCGTTCCGGGCCCAGCTGGGGCTGGACCTGTCGCCACTGCAGCGTTTCATCCAGTGGGCGTGGCGCCTGCTGCACGGTGACCTTGGCCTGTCCCTGGCCAACCAGCGGCCGATTGCCGAACTGGTCGGCAATCGGCTGGGCAACACCTTCAGCCTGGCCCTGCTGGCGGCGCTGTTCTCGGTGCCGACCGCATTGCTGCTGGGCATGCTCGCAGCGTTGTACCGCAACAGCTGGTTCGACCGGCTGCTGAACACCGGCGCGCTGAGCGCGGTGTCGTTCCCCGAGTTCTTCGTCGCCTACGTCCTGATCCTGGTGTTCGCGGTGAAACTCGAATGGCTGCCGGGCATTTCCAGCCTGTCGGCGGATGCGTCGCTGGGCGAGGTACTGGAAGTCTCGGTGCTGCCGGTGGCGACCCTGAGCCTGGTGGTGATCGCGCAGATGATGCGCATGACCCGCGCCTCGCTGATCAACCTGCTGGCCAGCCCCTACATCGAGATGGCCCGGCTCAAGGGCATGTCACCGGCACGGATCATCTTCAAGCACGCCTTGCCCAATGCCCTGGCGCCGATCGTCAACGTGGTGGCGCTGAACCTCGCGTACCTGGTGGTGGGCGTGGTGGTGGTGGAGGTGGTGTTCGTCTATCCGGGCCTGGGCCAGTTGCTGGTGGACTCGGTGGCCAAGCGCGACATCCCGGTGGTGCAGGCCTGCAGCCTGATCTTCGCCGGCACCTACATCCTGCTCAATACCGGCGCCGACGTGCTGTCGATCGCCAGCAACCCACGCCTGATGCATCCGAAGGGGTAGACCATGAAGCTGATCACACCTCTGCTGCGCGCGCCCTTGAGCGCCAAGTTCGGCTTGCTGGTGATTGTTGCCTACATCGTGGTGGCGCTGTTCGCACCGCTGCTGGCGCCCTACGGCGAAACCCAGGTGGTGGGCGAGGGCTTCGCGCCGTGGAGCCCGGAGTTCCTGCTGGGCACCGACAACCTTGGCCGCGACATGTTCAGCCGCCTGCTGTATGGCGCCCGCAACACCCTGGGCATCGCCTTCCTGACCACCAGCCTTGCGTTCCTGCTGGGCGGCCTGTGCGGGCTGGTGGCGGCGATCAAGAGCGGCTGGATCGACCAGGGCCTGTCGCGGGTGGTGGACCTGCTGATGGCCATTCCGCAGCTGATCTTCGCCCTGCTGATTCTCAGCGTGGTCGGCACCACGGCCACCTCGCTGGTGCTGGTGATCGCGCTGCTCGACGCCACGCGGGTGTTTCGCCTGTCGCGGGCGGTGGCGATGAACGTGGTGGTGCAGGACTTCGTCGAGGCCGCGCGGTTGCGTGGGGAAGGGCTGTGGTGGCTGGTCAGTCGCGAAGTGCTGCCCAATGCCGCGGCGCCGCTGATCGCCGAATTCGGCCTGCGCTTCTGCTTCGTCTTCCTGTTCATCAGCGCCTTGTCGTTCCTCGGCCTCGGCATCCAACCGCCGACGGCCGACTGGGGCAGCATGGTGCGCGACAACGCGGTATTGATCACCTTCGGTGACATGAGCCCGCTGCTTCCGGCCCTGGCGGTGGCGTTGATCACGGTGAGCGTGAACTTCGTCGTCGACTGGGTGCTGCACCTGTCCAGTGGCCTGAAGGAGTGCTGAGCATGAGCCATGAAACCCTGCTGGAAATCCGCGACCTGCGCATCGAAGGCCACCATGAGAACGCCTGGCACCCGCTGATCAAGGGCATCGACCTGACCCTCAGGCGCGGCGAAGTGCTGGGGCTGATCGGCGAGTCCGGGGCTGGCAAGTCGACCTTGGGCCTGGCCGCCATGGGCTATGTGCGCGACGGTTGCCGCATCACCGGTGGCAGTGTGTGCTTCGACGGCATCCAGCTGCTCGAAGCCAGCGCCCAGACCTTGCGCAAGCTGCGTGGCCTGCGCATCGCCTACGTCGCGCAGAGCGCGGCGGCCTCGTTCAACCCGGCGCATCGTTTGATCGATCAGCACGTGGAGACGGCGGTGACCAATGGCGGCATCGACCGCGCCAAGGCCGAAGCCGAGGCCGTGGAGCTGTACCGCATCCTGCGCCTGCCGGACCCCGAGCACATCGGCCAGCGCTACCCGCACCAGCTGTCCGGTGGCCAGCTGCAGCGGGTGATGACCGCCATGGCCATGGCTTGCCACCCGGACCTGATCATCTTCGACGAACCGACCACGGCGCTGGACGTCACCACCCAGATCGAGGTGCTGGCGGCGATTCGCGATGCGGTGAAGACCTTCGGCAGCGCTGCGCTGTACATCAGCCATGACCTGGCGGTGGTGGCGCAGATGGCCGACCGCATCATGGTGCTGCGCCACGGCAGCCTGGTGGAGGAGGCGCAGACCCGCACCATGCTCAGCGCGCCGCAGCAGCAATACACCCAGTCGCTGTGGGCGGTGCGCAATTTCCATACCTCGCCCAAGGCCTGCCCGGGCCATGAAAAGCCGTTGCTGGAAGTGCGCAAGGCCGATGCCTGCTATGGCCATCAGCCGGTGCTGCACGATGTTTCGCTGAAGCTGTATCGCGGCCAGACCCTGGCGGTGATCGGCGAGTCGGGCAGTGGCAAGAGCACCACGGCACGGTTGATCAGCGGCCTGCTGCAGCCGACTTCGGGCCAGGTGCTGTATGGCGGCGAAGCGTTGCCCGCGGACTATCGCCAGCGCAGCAAGGAGCAGCTGCGGCGCATCCAGATGATCTACCAGATCCCCGACACGGCGCTCAACCCACGCCAGCGCATCGTCGACATCATCGGCCGCCCGCTGAGCTTCTACCTGGGCCTGAAAGGCAAGGCCCTGCGCGAGCGCGTCGCCGAGCTGCTGCGGATGATCGACCTGGAGCCGGCCAAGTACATGGACCGCGTCCCACGCGAGCTGTCTGGCGGGCAGAAGCAGCGGATCTGCATCGCCCGTGCTCTGGCCGCCGAGCCACAACTGATCATCTGCGACGAGGTGACCTCGGCGCTCGACCAACTGGTGGCCGAGGGCGTGCTGAAACTGCTCGACCGTATTCAGCGTGAGCTGAACGTGGCCTACCTGTTCATCACCCACGATGTGGCCACCGTGCGCGCCATCGCCGACGAGGTGCTGGTGATGCAGCGCGGGCGGGTGGTCGACCATGGCAGCCGCGAGGCGATCTTCCAGCCGCCGTACCGCGACTACACCGGCTTGCTGTTCTCCTGCGAGCCGGAGATGGACCCGGACTGGCTCGACCGCCTGCTGGCGGCGCGCAACTCCAATTCCCCTTTGGCAACTGTTTGAGGATTGCCCATGAAAGTCTTGATCGTTCACGCCCATCCCGAGCCCCAGTCCTTTACCGCCGCGCTGCGTGACCAGGCGGCGGACACTTTCCGTGCCCAGGGCCATGAGGTACAGGTGAGCGACCTGTACGCCATGGGCTGGAACCCCGTGGCCAGTGTCGATGACTTCAGCCACCGGGAGAACCCGGAGTACCTGGTGTACGCACTGGAGCAACGGCTGGGGGTGAAGAGCGGGTCCATCGCCCCGGATATCCAGCAGGAGCTGGACAAGCTGCTGTGGGCCGACCTGCTGGTGCTGAACTTCCCGATCTTCTGGTTCTCGGCGCCGGCGATGCTCAAGGGCTGGATCGACCGAGTGCTGGTGTCGGGGGTGTGCTACGGCGGCAAGCGCTTCTACGACCAGGGCGGCCTGGCCGGCAAGCGCGCGCTGGTGACCGTGACCATCGGCGGGCGTGAGCACATGTTCGGCGAAGGCGCGATCCATGGGCCGCTGGAGGACATGCTGCGGCCGATTCTGCGCGGGACCTTGGCCTATGTCGGGTTCGAGGTGCTGGAGCCGTTCGTGGCGTGGCATGTGCCGTATATCAGTGACGAGGCGCGCAAGGGCTTCTTGCGCAGTTATCAGCAGCGACTGGAGCAGTTGTCGGATGATTTGCCGATGAGTTTCCCGCGGCTGGACCAGTTCGACGAGGCGCTGTACCCGCTGACGAGATAGAACCGCTGATCGCCTGGGTGCATGTGCCGATTTTTTGGCTTGCGCCAAAGGCGGACAACCATGGCCTTACAGACTGTGGCACGTTGCAACAAATGTAGGAGCGGCTTTAGCCGCGATGCGCCGCGCGGGCGGCGCTCGGTCTCAGGGACGCTGAACATGTTGTGGCGAACCCACTCATGCCTCACCGCCAAACTTGAAAGGGATGTGCTCTTCATCTCCCAAGGATCCGGATAATTTCAGGCGAAGGTCGCATCACGGCCGCCAGGTGTCCGTTGCACGTTGATCGGCGCCTGTTGGACCGAGCGCCGCCCGCGCGGCGCATCGCGGCTAAAGCCGCTCCTACATTTGTTGCAACGTGCCTATGTCTGTCAGGCCATGGTTGCCAGCCTTGTTGGCACGACGCAATTGCTTGGCGGCGCCAAGGCCCAGAACCAAGAAATACCGGGACGTCCAACACACCCATTCGGGGTATGGTCCCAAGCGTTCAATCCCTCGATAGTGACTTCATCCTGATCACGCGATGGAGTTGCTATGCGCAAGGCATTGAAGGTGATTTCCAGTCTGTTGCTGTCCTGTACCGCCACTGCCGTCCTGGCCACCGAGGCAGACAACAGCAACACGCTCAGGCTGTACAACTGGACCGACTACATCGGCGAAAACACCCTCGCCGATTTCGAAAAGCAGACCGGCATCAAGGTGATCTACGACACCTTCGACGGCTACGAAACGGTCCAGACCAAACTCCTCACCGGCCGCTCCGGCTACGACCTGGTGATGCTCAACGCTTCCTTGGTGCCGCCGCTGATCAAGGCCAAGGTGTTCCAGCCCCTCGACCGCTCCAAGCTGCCCAGCTGGGCCAACCTCGACCCGCAAGTGGTGCAGCACATGCAGGCCTTCGACCCCGGCATGGTCTACTCGGCGCCGTACACCTGGGGCAGCTCCGGCATCACCTACAACGTCGACAAGATCAAGCAGCGCATGCCCGACGCGCCCATCGGATCCTTGGCCATGCTGTTCGACCCGAAGATCGTATCGCGCTTCGCCGACTGCGGCGTGACGGTGATGGACGCGCCCAGCGAGGTCATCCCGCTGGCCCTCAAATACCTCGGCAAGGACCCGCAAAGCGCCAAGCCGGCCGACCTCAAGGCGGCCCAGGACGTGCTCATGGGCATCCGCCCCTACATCAAGAAATTCGACTCGGTGAACTACCTCACCAGCCTGCCCAACGGTGATGTGTGCATGGCCCTGACCTGGTCCGGCGACTACGCCACCGCCCAGGCCCGCGCCGTGGAGGCGAAGAAGGACATCAACCTGGCGTTCTTCATTCCCAAGGAAGGCTCGCTGATCTGGTTCGACAGCCTCTACCTGCCCAATGACGCCCCCCACGTGGCCAACGCCCACCGCTTCATCGAGTACCTGCTGCAGCCCAAGACCATGGCCGATGTGACCAACTACATCCATTACGCCAACAGCAACGCCGCCGCCACGCCCCTGGTGCAGGCCGACATTCGCAACGACCCGGCGATCTACCCCGACGACCAGACTCGTGAGCGCCTGTTCACCCAGAAATCCCAGGACCCGCAGGCCATGCGCGCCATCACCCGGGTCTGGAGCACGGTCAAGACCGGCATCTGACACCTATCACCGTACCGATCCGACAAGGAAATGCTCATGGCTACCCCGACTCGCCAATTGGCCGCCGCTCCCCTCAACGACCTGCTGGTCGCGGCCGACAAGGCCCACTACATGCACGGCTACCACATGTTCGACGAGCACGCCGAGCAGGGCGCGCTGAACATCGAAGCCGGCGCAGGCGCCTACATCCACGACACCGAAGGCAACCGTTTCCTCGATGCTGTCGGCGGCATGTGGTGCACCAACATCGGCCTGGGCCGTGAAGAAATGGCCCTGGCCATCGCCGACCAGGTCCGCCAGCTGGCCTATTCCAACCCGTTCTCGGACATGGCCAACCCCAAGGCCATCGAGCTCTGCGAAAAGCTCGCAAGCCTGGCGCCGGGCGACCTGAACCACGTGTTCCTGACCACCGGCGGCTCCACTGCAGTGGACACCGCCTACCGGCTGATCCAGTACTACCAGAACTGCCGCGGCAAGCCGCACAAGAAGCACGTGATCGCCCGCTACAACGCCTACCACGGCTCCACCTGCCTGACCATGTCGATCGGCAACAAGGCCGCCGACCGGGTGCCGGAGTTCGACTACGCCCACGACCTGATCCACCACGTCTCCAATCCCAACTTCTACCGGGCCGGGGACGACATGGACGAGGCCGAGTTCCTCGATTTCCTGGTGGCCGAGTTCGAGGACAAGATCCTCTCCCTGGGCGCGGACAACGTCGCCGCGTTCTTCGCCGAGCCGATCATGGGCTCGGGCGGGGTGATCATTCCGCCCAAGGGCTATTTCCAGCGCATGTGGCAGGTGTGCCAGACCTACGACATCCTCTTCGTCGCCGACGAGGTGGTGACCTCGTTCGGCCGGCTGGGCACCTTCTTCGCCTCCGAAGCGCTGTTCGGCGTCGTCCCGGACATCATCACCACCGCCAAGGGCCTGACCTCGGCCTACCTGCCGCTGGGCGCCTGCATCTTCAGCGAGGGCATCTGGAAGGTCATCGCCGAGCCGGGCAAGGGCCGCTGCTTCACCCACGGCTTCACCTACAGCGGGCACCCGGTGTGCTGCGTGGCGGCGTTGAAGAACATCGAGATCATCGAGCGGGAAAACCTGCTGGCGCATGTGAACGATGTCGGCAGCTACCTGGAGCAACGCCTGCAGACGCTGGCGGACTTGCCGCTGGTGGGCGAGGTGCGCTGCATGAAGCTGATGGCCTGCGTCGAGTTCGTCGCCAACAAGCAGACCAAGGCGCTGTTTCCGGATGCGGTGAACATCGGCGAGCGCATCCACGTGCGGGCCCAGGCCAAGGGGCTGCTGGTGCGGCCGATCATGCACCTGAACGTGATGTCGCCGCCGCTGATCATCACCCATGCCCAGGTCGACCAGATCGTCGACACCCTGCGCAGCTGCATCCTTGACGCTGCACGGGAGCTGACCGCGCAGGGCCTGTACCACGGCCAATGACCTACCTGCACGCACAGGTGCGCGCGCATGCCCCGCCCGGTAGACTGCGGGGCATGAGCCGAGCACACGAAAACACCCCGATAAGCCTGCCGTTTCATGCCCTGCAGCAATGGCACAGCGCCCTGCAACAGGCCTTCGCCCACAGCGAAGGCCCGCAGGCGCTGACCTGGCTGGCGGCGGCCATCAGCCAGCTGGTGGGCGCCGAGTCGATGCTGATCAGCCTCGAACGCAAGGGCCAGCCCCCGCAGCTGCTGCATCAGCAGGGCATTCCGGACCGTTACCACGAGGCAGTGCTGGAGCGCTATTTCGCCGCCGGCTACCTGCTCGACCCGTTCTGCCTGGCCGTGGAGAAAGGCTTGGCGCAGGGCTTCTATCACCTCGAAGACATCGCCCCGGACAACTTCTTCGACAGCGACTACTACAAGACCTACTACCTGGGCACCGGTTGCAGCGAAGACAGCTATTTCATCGTCGACCTGGGCAACGACAGCAAGATTTCCCTGAGCCTGTTCCAGGGCTGCAGCGGGGCCCGGCTGGGGACCGCGCAACTGCACCTGTTGCAGGCGGTGGAGCCGATGGTGCGCGAACTGCTGATGCGCTTTGCCCGGCACGGTCTGGCCCAGCAGCCGGAAGGCAAGGGCAACGTGCAGGCGGCATTCGACAGCTTCGGTTGCGGCGTGCTGACCGAGCGCGAGCGGGAGGTGGCGCAGATGGTGCTGCAGGGCCATTCGGTGAAGTCCACGGCCCATGAGCTGGGGATCTCGCCGGAGACGGTGCGGATGCACCGCAAGAACCTCTACCTGAAGCTGGCGATCAACTCGCAGTCGGAGTTGTTCGCGCAGTTCATAGGGTGGTTGCGGCGCAGCTGAACGCAGCCCTCATGCCTTGGATGCCGCGGCCTCGCCTTGCTCGACCGGTGCTGCCAGTGCCTTGTTGGCCACCCCGAACGGCACATGCACCATCGGCAGGTTCCCTGCAGCGGACATCAGGTGACTGCGCTGGTCGTCGAAGAACATGTGCGGCTTGAGGATCGACAGCACCCGGTCCTTTTCCATCCCGCCCAGGAAAAACGACTCATCCGGCGAGACGCCCCAGTTCTTCAGGGTCGTCACCACCCGCTCATGGGACGGCGCGTTGCGGGCGGTGACGATGGCGATGCGCAGGATACGTTTGTAGCCCGGGTCCTGCGCCAGCTTGCGGTCTTCGAGCTGGCGGATCAGCGAGAGCTTGCGGTACAGGTCCGCCAACGGCCCTGGCTGGTGGGGAATGGCCTTGCGCGCCTGCTCATGGGCCTGGAATTCGGTCAGGTCGAGCCGCTGCTTGTACACGCTTTCCGCCTCGTCATCGGCAATCACGCCATCGAAGTCGAAGGCCACGCGCAGCTCCGTGTCGATCTCGTCGTCGTAGATCCGCGTCGGCAGCACCAGCCCGGCCGGGTAGTTGGCATCGATGGCGCGCTGCACGTCGCCCTCATGAGCACTGAGGAACAGCGACGCGTTGAACGCAGGGATGTACTCGTAGGGCGAGCGGCCGGACATGAAGGCCGCACGGGTAATGTCCAGGCCGTAGTGATCGATCGAGCGGAACACCCGCAAGCCGGTTTCCGGCGAATTGCGCGAGAGCAGCACCACTTCCACCGGCAACTGCTCGGGGAAGGCCTTGTTGATGCTCAGAAACCTGCGGATGAAGGGAAAGGCGACGCCCTTGGGGAACGGCTCGTCGAGGTGCTTCTCGTGGTGCTGTCGGTAGGCCTCGACGCCTTCGCACTGATAGATGGCATCGGAGTCGGTCAGGTCGAACAGGGCGCTGGAGGCCACGCCGACCACGAGTTTCTGTTCGATGGGGTAGGGCATGGAAGGTTTCCCTGGAGGTTTGCGTGGATAGGTAAACAGGCCTTTTGACCTGAAGCAAGCTCCCCGCGCATTTCGCCACTATGCTGAAGCCTTCAACTCAAGCTCACTCAGGTAAACAAGGAGGCATTCATGAAAGCTGCAGTTGTTGCCAAAGGGCGTCGCGTCGAAGTGGTGGAAAAGACCCTGCGGCCGCTGGCGCACGGTGAAGCGTTGCTGAAGATGCAGTGCTGCGGCGTCTGCCACACGGACTTGCATGTGAAAAACGGCGATTTCGGCGACAAGACCGGCGTGGTCCTGGGCCATGAAGGCATTGGTGTGGTGGTCGAGGTCGGGCCGGGGGTGACCTCGCTCAAGCCGGGCGATCGGGCCAGCGTGGCCTGGTTCTACCAGGGCTGCGGGCACTGCGAGTACTGCAACAGCGGCAACGAGACGCTGTGCCGCGAGGTGAAGAACTCCGGTTACACCGTCGACGGCGGCATGGCCGAATCCTGCATCGTGGTGGCGGATTACGCGGTGAAAGTGCCGGACGGCCTTGATTCCGCCGCCGCCAGTAGCATTACCTGTGCCGGGGTGACCACGTACAAGGCCGTGAAGTCGTCCAACATCCGCCCGGGGCAGTGGATTGCCATCTATGGTCTGGGTGGCCTGGGCAACCTGGCCCTGCAATACGCGAAGAACGTCTTCAATGCCCGGGTCATCGCCATTGATGTGAATGATGAGCAACTGACGTTCGCCCGCGAGATGGGCGCTGATCTGGTGCTCAACCCGCGCAGCGATGATGTGGCCAAGATCATTCAGGAAAAGACCGGCGGTGCACATGCAGCCGTGGTCACGGCGGTGTCGAAAAGCGCCTTCAACTCGGCGGTGGATGCGCTGCGTGCCGGTGGGCGGCTGGTGGCCGTCGGGCTGCCGTCAGAAGCCATGAGCCTGGACATCCCACGGTTGGTGCTCGATGGCATCGAAGTGGTGGGGTCGCTGGTGGGTACCCGTCAGGACCTGCTCGAAGCCTTCGAATTCGCCGCGCAAGGCAAGGTGGTGCCGAAGGTGACCCTGCGTCCGATCGAGGACATCAATGACATCTTCGAAGAGATGCTCGAAGGCAAGATCAAAGGCCGCATGGTGATCGACTTCGAGGGCTGAACAGCCCTCTCAATCTTGCACAATGCCGTTGCTTCGTCAGGCAGGCCATGGCTTTGTGATTGCGCAGATTCAGCCAGCGCGTCCATGGGCAACAAGGCGCTGGCAACCAGCAGGGGCGTGGTGCGCAACAGCATGGCAACTTCCAGGTTCAAGGGGCGCGATAGCGCAGGATGCGCGCGCCGTCGAAGGGGTCGGTGAGGTAGTGGGCGTGTACGCCGAATGTGCTCAGCAGGCGCTCGGGGGTGAGCACGTCCAATGGCTTGCCGAGGGCGACCAGGCGGCCGTGGTCGAGCACCGCCACGCGGTCGCAGGTCAGCGCCTGGTTGAGGTCGTGCAGGGCCACCAAGGTGGTCACCGGCAACGCCTGGACCTGACGCAGCAGGCTGAGTTGGTGCTGGATGTCCAGGTGATTGGTCGGCTCGTCGAGCAGCAGCAGCTGCGGT
This sequence comes from Pseudomonas plecoglossicida NBRC 103162 = DSM 15088, assembly GCF_000730665.1. Classification (GTDB taxonomy): domain Bacteria; phylum Pseudomonadota; class Gammaproteobacteria; order Pseudomonadales; family Pseudomonadaceae; genus Aquipseudomonas; species Aquipseudomonas plecoglossicida. Next base: position 129,459 of record NZ_BBIV01000018.1, on the reverse strand, counting down.
CGCTGGGCCAGGGCCCGGGCGATGTGCACGCGCTGGCGCTCGCCACCGGACAGCGCGCCCCACAAGCGGGTGCGCAGGTGGCTGGCATCGACGTCGGCCAGTGCCTGCTCGACGATGGCGCGGTCCTCGCTGGAGAACGGCGCCAGCGCCGACAGCCACGGCGTGCGCCCCAGCGCCACGGCGTCGAACACGCGAATGGCGTCGAGGGTGTCGGCCTGTTGCTCGACCAGCGCCAAGGCCTGGGCGATACGCCGCCGGGGCAGACGCGCGATGGGCTCGCCGAGCAGCTGGACGCTGCCGCTGTGCGGCGTGCGCAACCCGGCCAGGAGCTTGAGCAAGGACGATTTGCCCGAGCCGTTGGGGCCGACGATGCCGAGGGTTTCACCCGGCACCACGCTCAGGTCGATATCGCACAGCACCCGGTTGCCCGCCAATTGCAAGCTCAGCCCTTGGCAGGCCAAGAGGGCAGCGTGCGGCCCTGTCATGGCCGTCATGGGCGCCCCCTGTGGCTGACCAGAATCAGGGCGAATACTGGTGCGCCTATCAGTGCGGTGACCACCCCCACCGGAATCACCTGGCCAGCAATCAAGGTGCGCGATAGCACATCGGCAGCAATCAGGAACAGCGCGCCACCCAGTGCACTGGCCGGCAGCAGGCGGTTGTGGCCGGGGCCGAGCAGCAGGCGCAAGGCATGCGGGATCACCAGCCCGACGAAGCCGATGGCGCCGACGATGGACACCATCACCGCCGTCACCAATGCTGCGCAGCCGATCAGCAGCCACTGCGTGCTGCGCACGGCCACGCCCAGCGAGGCGGCCGAGTCGGCGCCGAAGGTGAAGGCGTCCAGGGCGCGGCGCTGCCACAGGCAGACCAGCAAGCCCACAACTGCTGCCGGCAGCGCCAGCCATACCGAAGGCCAGCGCACGCCGCTGAGGTTGCCCAGCAGCCAGAACAGGATGCCGCGTGCCTGTTCGGCGGTGGCCGATTGGGTAATCAGGAACGCCGTGAGGGCGTTGAACAGCTGCGATCCGGCGATACCGGCGAGGATCACCGAGGTGTTCTGGCTGCCGGGGTTGGCCGCGCGGGCCAGGACCAGCACAAGGGCGAAGGACAACACGGCGCCGATGAAGGCACCGGCCGACAGGCTCAGGACTGCACCACCGAAGCCCAGCAGACCTACCAGCACCGCACCCGTCGAGGCACCTGCCGACAAGCCCAGCAGGTACGGCTCGGCCAGTGGGTTGCGCAGCAGCGCCTGGAGAATCACCCCGCACGTCGCCAGCCCGGCGCCGCAGGCGGCGGCGACGAGGGTGCGGGGCAGGCGGTAGTTCCAGATGATGCCGGCATCGATCGGGTCGACCGGGTAGCCAGCGTGCCACAGCTGGTTGGCCAGTACCTGGCCGACCAGCCGCGGCGACAGTTGGGCTTCGCCAATGGCGGTGCCGGCCAGCACGGCTGCCACCAGGATCACCAGGGCCAGGCTGGCGAGCAGGAGGGTGAAATGCCGGCTCACAGGTACTTGAGCCAGGCGATGTCGCGTCGCTGCGCCTTGAGCCGGGCGAACCAGCGCACTGGCACGTATAGCGCCACGACCAGCAGCAACTGGTGTTGGCGTTGTTGCGCATCGCGGCCACGGGCGAACCAAGGGCCGAGGCCATAGCCCAAAGCGATCACGCCGATCCACGGCAGCACGGGGTAGGAGGTGCGCAGACGCAGTTGCTCGGAAACCTCCAGCCAACCACGGTCATGCAGGATCGCCCATGGCACGTGCATCGCCGATTCGACGCCGAAGTGCAGGCCATCGAGCAGGTTGTGCCCGGCGACGATCAGGGCACCGACGGCGAGCAGTGCCGGACGCGGCAGCCACACCAGCAGCGACAGGGCGATCATGCTGATACCAATGGCCCAGATCACTTGCAGGTAGATGACGCTGGGCGGCAGCTGGAAAGTCCAGGCGAAGTTCACCAGGGTGAACTCCAGCACCACCAGAAACAGCCCGCGTTTGAACAGGAAGGCCGAAACGTCGGCGCGGCCTTGGTACTTTTCGCCGTAGAGCCAGGCGGACAGGCCTGTGAGCAACACGAACACCGGCGCGCACAGGTGGGCCAGGGTGCGGCCGGCGAACAGCGACGGGTCGGTGGCATCGATCGTCATCGGGTCGCTGACCTGGCGGTGCAGGAAGAAGGTTTCGCGTACATGGTCGAGCAGCATGAACAGGATGACCAGGCCGCGCAGGGCGTCGATGCTCTGCAGGCGCTGGGTGAGCAGGGGAGTGGGTATGCTTGTCATGAAGGCTTCGCAGGCGGGAATCAATATCAAAAGAAACGTTATGTTATTACTTTATTTGCGATGGTATGTAGATTATTTTTGTGCTGTTCGTACCGGCCCTATCGCCGGCTTGCCGGCGATAGCGTCAGAACAACCAGCGCCTATTCAGAAGCTGTAATCCACCGTCGCAAAATACGACCGCGGCGCGCCCATCAGCCATTGCGTGCCACTGAACGCCGACGTCACGTACTCGCGGTCGAACAGGTTGTTCACCTGCAGCCCCAACCGCACATCCGGCAGCACCTGCCAGCCCAGGTTGGCATCGATCACGGTGTACCCCGGCGCGCTCTGCGTGTTGGCGCTGTCGCTGAAGCGTTCGTCCACATAACGCGCGCCGATACCGGCGTCCACTTGCTGACCGAAGCCTTTGCTCAGCCACAGGTTGGCGGTTCGCCGTGGCACGTTGGCCGGGCGGTTACCGCTGCGGTCCTGGGCCACGCCGCCGACCGTCTCATCGAAGTCGTCGTACTTGGCACGCACCACCGCGGCATTGGCCGAGACCTGCCACTGCTGACCCAGGGCAAGCTCCAACGTCGCCTCAAGGCCGTCGGACGTCTGCTGCCCGGCCTGCTGCGGCTCATGGGTCAGTGGGTCATCCACCAACAGCTTTTTCTTGACGATGTGGTAAGCCGCCAGCGTCCATTCGCCCCGACCTTCCCAGAAGCGCTGCTTGAGCCCCAGTTCGGTCTGCTTCGCTTCAGTCAGGTCGTAGTGCATCTGCGCCGGGCTGAGGCTGACCAGGTTGTTCACGCCATCCTCGCTGGTGGAGTACTGGCCATACAGCGACAGGTCATCGCTGAGCGCATACACCAATCCAGCGCGCCAGTTGCCGCCTTGCAGGCTGCGGTCGCTGCGGGTGCCGTCGGTGAGGTTGTCGCGGTCGATGTGATGCTGGTCGCGGCGCACGCCGGTCACCAGCGAAAGGCGCTCGCTCAGCTGCAGGCGATTCTCGGCGAACAGGGCGAAGCTGTGGGTGCTGGACAGGGTCTGCGGGCGCAGGGGCGAGGCGCTGTGGAACCAACCGGGCGCGGGTTGCCACGGGTCGATGTAATCGCCGCCGATGTCGTTGTACGGCGCATTGCTGTCGACGTTGAAACGCACCTTGTTGTACTCGGCACCCACCAGTGTCTTGCTGGCCAGGCCGAACAGCGAATGGTCGAAGGTGAAGGTCTGGCGGTCGCCGATCTGCTCCTGGTTGTGCTTGATCTCCAGGTAACTCTGGCGCAGCAACTGCTCGCGTTCGGCGTCCCAGCGGTAGTCCTCGGCGTTGCGCCAGTGGCGACGGCTCTTGATGTAGTAGAGCTGGTTGCTGGCGCTGACCTGGTCGCTGATGACCCAGTCGGTGGTGAGGCGGGTCCATTCGTCGTGGTAGCGCTGCACGTCGTTGTCGATGTTGTAGTTCTTCTTGCGCAGGCTGCTGCGGTAGTGGCCGTCGATCAGCGGTGTGCCGTAGTAGTTGGCAGGCTCGGCATCGCCGCGATCATGGGCCAGGGTAAAGCTCAGCTCGTCGCTGGCGTCGAAACGCAGCGCGGCGCTGAGGGCCAGGCTGCGTGAATCGGTGCGGTCGACCCAGCCGTTGCCGGCTTGCTGGTTCAGGGTGAGGCGGTAGCTCAGCCGCTCGTCGAGGCTGCCGCCGCTGTCCAGGCCCAGTTGCTGGCGGTCCCAGGAGCCGTAGCCCAGGCGCAGGTGGTTGTGGATTTCACCGGCGAAGGGCTTTTTCGGAATGACGTTGACCACAGCACCCGTGGCGCCCTCGCCGTACAGCACCGAGGCCGGGCCACGGATCACATCGATGCGCTCGACCATCCACGGGTCGACCGGGAACGTTTGGGTACCGGCCCCCGTGTACAGGCGCGCGCCGTCGAACAGGGTCATCGCCGAGCCATGCCCGCTGAAACCGCGCGCCGACAGGCCGGTGCCGCCATCGCCCGGGTTGCCGATGAAGCTGATGCCCGGCGAGCGGGTCACAGCGTCCTGCACGGTGAGGTTGTTGCGCTGCTGGATCTGCTCGGCCGTGATGCTGCTGGTGCTGGCCGGGGTGTCCAGGGCACTGAGGTTCAGGCGCGAGCCTGCCTCGGTCGGTGTGGCGAGGTCGATGCGCTGTTCATCGCGGGTATCGGTAATGGCAGTTGAAGGCAGTGCCAGCACCTGGCTGTCGTGCTCGTCGGCCAAGGCCGGGAAGGAGACGGCCAGGCAGGCCGCCAGCGGGTGAAGCTTGAATAGACGGGACATGTCGTTCCACTGCTGCAGGAATGAATGGATCCCGGTGGAAAACACGCAAAAGGCGAGCCGCGCACGCAGGCGCGCACGCGGATACCGGCCTGCGCCCGCCCACCGCGGGTTGCCAAGTGAAGCTTCAGGCCGGTCTCCGGGCTTGCGAGGGTCATGAGGCCTTCACCTTCCCATGCACGTGCACAGTGGTGTGTCGAAGGCATCGCTCGCTTACCGTTGCGGGGGCAGCGCCGGACTTGTCGTGGACCACGACTCACCGGCTTCCCGTTTCACCCTGCGCACGGCGGCGCAGGACACCTGAAACTGGCGCGCATCTGACCATTGGTCGGCGCGCGCGTCAATCGTTTACTGGCGTGCGCCTCAGTGGGCGCCCGCCGCCTTGCTCAAGTCGCTCTCGGCCCACTCGGTGTAGATGCAGGCATCGGCCACCGCCCAGCGTACCTTCACCGTGTCGCCCGGCTGCATCGGCATGCCCGCTGCAGACAACGCCTTGACCGTCAGTTCGGTGCCGCCTGGGGTCATGACATGGCAGGTCTGGCTTTCGCCGAGGAACAACACTTCACCGACCTTGGCAATGACTTCGTTCCAGCCCGCCGGCAGAGGTTCGCGTGCGGCCTGCTCGACGGTCAGGGCCAGGGCTTTTTCCGGGCGCACCATGATCAGTGCGTCCTGCCCGGCGGCAAGCCCGGGTGTCAGGCGGATGGCAACCGACTGCCCCTCGAAGCTGCCTGCACCGTGGCTGCTGGCCTTGATCCGCAGGAAGTTGGAATTGCCCAGGAACGAGGCGACGAAGGCATTCGGCGGGTTCTGGTAGAGGTCGTAGCCGCTGCCCAGGCCGACGATCTTGCCGTGGCTGAAGATGGCGATGCGCTGGGACAGGCGCATGGCTTCTTCCTGGTCGTGGGTGACGTAGACGATGGTGATGCCCAGGCGACGGTGCAGCTGGCGCAGTTCATCCTGCAGGTCTTCGCGCAGCTTCTTGTCCAGCGCGCCGAGCGGTTCGTCCATCAGCAGGATGCGCGGCTCGTACACCAGGGCGCGGGCAATCGCCACGCGCTGCTGCTGCCCGCCAGACATCTGCGAAGGCTTGCGGTGGGCGAATTTCTCCAGCTGCACCAGCTTGAGCATGGCGTCGACGCGCTTGTTGATCTCGGCGGTGCCAAGCTTGCGGATAGCCAGCGGGAAGGCGATGTTGTCGCGCACGTTCAGGTGCGGGAACAGCGAGTAGCGCTGGAACACCATGCCGATGTCACGCTTGTGCGGCGGCACGTTGACCAGCGACTGGCCCTCGACCAGGATCTCGCCGCTGCTTGGCGTTTCGAAACCGGCCAGCATCGACAGGGTGGTGGACTTGCCCGAGCCGCTGGAGCCGAGGAAGGTGAGAAACTCGCCGTCCTGGATCTCCAGATCCAGGTTGTCCACGGCGGTGAAATCGCCGTAGTGCTTGTTCAGGCCGCGCAGGCTGACCAGGGTCTTGTCGTGCGCGTTGTCTTTGATCACTGCACTCATTGTTATTGTCTCCGGGCACTCAGGCGTTGACTTCGCTACGCCGGCGCAAGGCGGCGGCAATTATCATGACCAGCAGCGACAGGCCGATCAGCAGCGTCGAAGCGACGGCGATCACCGGGCTCAGGTCCTGGCGCAGGGTGGTCCACATCTTGACTGGCAGGGTCTGCAGGTCGGGGCTGGCCATCATCACGCTGAGCACCACCTCGTCCCACGAGACCAGGAAGGCGAACAGGCCACCGGCGATCATGCCGGGGCGAATGGCCGGGAAGGTCACCTTGAAGATCGCCTGCAGGCGCGAAGCACCGCAGATCACCGCGGCATCCTCGATCGACTGGTCGAACAGCTTCAGCGAGTTGATGATCGAGATGATGGTGAAGGGCAGGGCGACGATCACGTGGCTGACCACGAAGGCGAACAGCGTGCCGGTGTAGCCGAGCTTGAGGAACAGCGCGTAGACCGCCACCGCGATGATCACCAGCGGCACGATCATCGGCATGGTGAACAGGCCGTAGAGCATCTCGCGGCCGGGGAAGCGGCCTCGCACCAGGGCGAAGGCGGTGGGCAGGCCCAGCAGCACGGCGAACAGGGTGGTCAGCAAGGCTACCTTGAGGCTGGCCAGCGCGGCGTCCATCCACTCCGGGTTGGCGAAGAACTGCGCGTACCACTTGAAGGTCCAGCCCGGTGGCGGGAACACCAGCCACTGGGACGAGCCGAACGACAGCAGCACGATGAACACCACCGGCAGCAGCAGGAACGCGGCGATGACCCCGGTGGTCAGGTACAGGCCGGTGCGCAGCGGGCGGCCCATGGCATGGGGTGAAAGCAGCATGGCGGATTACCTCGCGTTGCCGACCGGGGATTCCGGCTGCAGCTTCAGGTACAGGTAGAAGAGCACCAGGGTGATGACCACCAGCAGTGCGGCGGCGGCGCTGGCCAGGCCCCAGTTGAGGAACGACTGCACCTGCTGGATGATGAATTCGGGCAGCATCATGTTCTGCGCACCGCCGAGCAGGGCCGGGGTCACGTAGTAACCGAGCGACATCACGAACACCATCAACGCACCGGAGAACAGCCCCGAGCGGCACAGCGGCAGGAACACCTTCCAGAAGTTGGTCCAGGGGCTGGCGCCGCAGATGGAGCCGGCCTGCAGCACCATCGGGTCGATGGCATGCATGGTCGCCTGCAGCGGCAGCACGATGAACGGGATCATGATGTAGCTCATGCCGATCACCACGCCGGTCAGGTTGTGCACCATCTCCAGCGGCGTGTCGATGATGCCCAGGGCCATCAGCACCTTGTTGATCACCCCCGAGCTCTGCAGCAGCACCAGCCACGAGTAGGTGCGCGCCAGCAGGCTGGTCCACATCGACAGCAGCACGATGTTCAGCAGCCAGCGGCCCCAGCCCTTGGGCACCAGGGTGATCGCCCAGGCCAGCGGGAAGCCCAGCAGCACGCTGATCAGGGTGACCACGCCGGCCACCGAGAAGGTGTTGAACAGCACCCGCGCATAGGCCGAGTTGGCGAACAGTTGCTCGTAGTTGCCCAGCCCCGGCACGGGCTCCAGCACGCCGCGCAGCAGCAGGCCGATCAGCGGCGCGAAGAAGAACAAGCCGAGGAACAATAGGGCCGGCAGCAGGTTGCGGCTGCCTTTCCAGCGGCGGCTCATCGGTTCGCGGCGAGGGACCGCTCCCGGGGCGCCGGTGCCCGTGGGGGCACCTTGCGCGTTGTGCAGGGCGTTGATGGCGACTTTCATTTCACCAGCCACTCATTCCAGCGCGCGGCGATGGCCTGGCCGTTCTTCGCCCAGTAGGCAAAGTCCAGGGTGACCTGGTCCTGGGCATAGGCGGTCGGCAGGTTCTGCGCAAGGTCCTTGTCCAGCTTGGCCACGCTGTCGACGTTCACCGGGGCGTAGGCGGTCTTGTTGGCGAACTCGGCCTGGCCCTCGGCGCTGCTGGCGTTGGCCAGGAACTTCATGGCCGCGTCCTTGTTCTTGGCGCCTTTGGGGATGACCAGAAAATCGGCCATGACCAGGTTCTGTTTCCAGCTCACGCCGACCGGCGCGCCGTCTTGCTGCAGGGCATAGACGCGGCCGTTCCAGAACTGGCCGAGCGAGGCTTCACCGGAGGCCAGCAGTTGCTGCGACTGCGCGCCACCGCCCCACCAGACGATGTCCTTCTTGATGGTGTCGAGTTTCTTGAAGGCGCGGTCCAGGTCCAGCGGATAGAGCTTGTCAGGGGCTACTCCGTCGGCCAGCAGGGCCAGTTCCAGCACGCCGGGGCTCGGCCACTTGTACAGGGCGCGTTTGCCGGGGTAGGTCTTGGTGTCGAACAGCGCGGTCCAGTCCACCGGCTTGTTGGCGCCGAGCTTGCCTTCGTTGTAGCCGAGCACGAAGGAGAAGAAGAACGAACCGACGCCATGGTCGGAGACAAAGCGCGGGTCGATCTTGTCGCGTTGGATGGTGTTGAAATCGAGCGGTTCGAGCAGGCCTTCGCTGGCGGCACGCAGGGCGAAGTCGGCTTCGACGTCGACCACGTCCCATTGCACGTTGCCGCTTTCGACCATGGCTTTGAGCTTGCCGTAGTCGGTGGGGCCGTCCTGGACGACCTTGATGTCGGTCGCTTTGCTGAAGGGTACGGCCCACGCTTCTTTCTGGGCGTCCTGGGTGGTCCCGCCCCAACTGACGAAGTTGAGGCTGTCGGCGGCCTGGGCGGCCTGGCAGGCCAGGGTCAGCAGGCTGGCGGACAGCACTGCGGTTACACGTTTGCTCAACAGCATGATTACGCCCTCGTTGCTTTTGTTATTCGAGGCGGGGCTGGGTGTGTGCCCGCCAACAGTATTCGGGGAGCAGCTTTGACAATGTGCGGGTGGCCGTTTCTTGAGTGTAGGCGGCCTGTCGATTCAAGGTCTACGGGATATCATATTATGGTATTCCAAACTTTTCGCAAGAGGGATGAGGCTACCGGCCATCACTCGGATCCGGAAGCCGGCGCGCCCCCTCTTGTGGGAGCTGGCTTGCCGGCGATGAGGCCGGTGCAGACAACCTACTTGTGCTGCCTGTTCGGGCCCTATCGCCGGCAAGCCGGCTTCCACAGGGAAACCACAGGGAAACCACTGGGTTCAATGCCAGGCGATCAGCCAACCATCCCCGGCTCGAACGCAATGCTCTGCACCACTTCCAGCTCATATCCGGCCAGGCCCGCGTACTTGAGCGGCGGGCCCAGGTGGCGCAGCTTGCCCACGCCCAGGTCTTGCAGTATCTGCGCGCCGGTCCCGACTTCCGAATACACCTTCGACTGGCCACGCTGGTAGGGCCGTACGGGTTGGGTCAGCTGCGGCACCCGTTCCAGCAAGGCCTGCGAGGACTCATGGTTGGCCAGGATCACCACCACCCCGGTACCTTCCTCCGCGACCTTCTGCAGCGCCGCCCACAGCGTCCAGTTGGCCGGCCCTGCGTATTCGGCCCCGACCAGGTCGCGCAGTGGGTCGATCACATGCACACGCACCAGGGTCGGCTGCTCGCGGCGGATATCGCCCATGACCATGGCCATGTGCACGCCCCCTTCGATGCGGTCCTCGTAGGTGACCAGGCGGAAGGTGCCATGCACGGTCGGCAGTTCGCGCTCGCCGATGCGCTTGATGGTCTGCTCGGTGCTCAGGCGGTAGTGGATGAGGTCGGCGATGGTGCCGATCTTGATGCCATGCTCGGCGGCGAACACTTCAAGGTCCGACCGCCGGGCCATGGTGCCGTCGTCGTTGAGCACTTCGACGATCACCGACGCCGGGGTGAAACCGGCCAGGCGCGCCAGGTCGCAACCGGCCTCGGTGTGCCCGGCGCGGGTCAGCACGCCGCCTTCGCGGGCGCGCAGGGGGAAGATGTGGCCGGGCTGAACCAGGTCTTCGGGGCGGGCGTTCGGTGCCATGGCCGCCGCCACGGTCCGCGCCCGGTCGGCGGCGGAGATGCCGGTGGTGACGCCCGTGGCGGCTTCGATGGAGACGGTGAAGGCGGTGCTGAACGCGCTGCCATTGGCCGGCACCATCTGCTCCAGGCCCAGGCGCTGGCAGTGATCGTCGGTCAGTGTCAGGCAGATCAGGCCACGCGCCTGGCGGGCCATGAAGTTGATGGCTTGAGCGTCACAGCGCTCGGCGGCGATCAGCAGGTCGCCTTCGTTTTCCCGGTCTTCGTCGTCCACCAGCAGCACCATCTTGCCTTGCCGGTAGTCCTCGAGGAGTTCTTCGATGCTGTTGAATGCCATGCTGCACGCTCACGGTGATGGGGTGGTTTTTATGGTATACCATCATACACAAATAGTTTTGCGACAGGAGAGCAGCGGATGAAAGCCTATTGGATCGCCCATGTGGACGTGACCGACCCGGAGCAGTACCAGCAGTACACCCAGCGTGCGCCGGCGGCGTTTGCGGCTTTCGGCGGGCGGTTTCTGGCCAGGGGCGGGCGTAGCGAGGCGATGGAAGGGCGGCCCACGCCGCAGCGCAGTGTGGTGATCGAGTTCGAATCGTATGAGCAGGCGGTGGCCTGCTATCGGTCTGAGCTGTATCAGGACGCCTGCAGCCACCGGCAAGGGGTGGCGAAGGCTGAGGTGATCATCGTGGAAGGGTTTGAGCCTTGAGCTGTTGCTGAAGGCCTCATCGCCGGCAAGCCGGCTCCCACAGGGGTAGGCCACCGCTCTTGAGGCGGATGGGGTACCTGTAGGAGCTGGCTTGCCAGCGATGGGGTCAGTGAAGATGTACCTTCAGTTCGGCAGCCGCCTGGCGCATCGCTGCCTTCACCGCCGGCACCTGATTCAACGGGTTGAGCAACCCGTAGTCATGAATCATCCCGTTGTAGCGCACCGACGTCACCGTCACGCCAGCCGCATCCAGCTTGCGCGCATAAGCCTCACCTTCATCGCGCAACACATCGAACTCGGCCGTTTGCACCAGCGCCGGTGGCAAGCCCTTTAGCTGCTCCGTAGTGGCCCGCAGCGGCGAGGTGTAGATCTGTTCGCGCGCCTTGGCATCCGTGGTGTAGTTGTCCCAGAACCACTTCATCATTCCGGTGGTCAGGAAGTGCCCCTCGGCAAACTGCTTGTACGATGCCATCGCTGCGACCTATGCGTAGAGTAGGGGGCTGCGTAGACGGGAAAAAGCCGCTATAAAGCGTTTGACTGTCACCAAGAGCGAGACAATGAACCCGTACGAAGACATGCGCATCTTTGCCCAGGTCATGGACGCCGGCAGCTTCACTGCCGCCGCCGACCGCCTGGGCATGTCCAAGCAATCGGTCAGCCGGCGCCTGATGCAACTGGAGGAGCGCCTTGGCGTGCGCCTGCTCAACCGCTCTACCCGGCGCCTGGACGCCACGCCGCTGGGCCAGCACTACTACCAGTCGGCATTGCGCCTGCTGGGCGAGGTGCAGCAGGTCGAGCAGGACATCAGCGGCCAGACCCAGGCCTTGCGTGGCACCTTGCGCCTGAGTGCGCCGCTGTCGTTCGCCATGGCGCACCTGGGCTGCCTGCTGACTGAGTTCCTGCAACTGCACCCGCAGGTAGATGTGGAGGTGGACCTCAGCGACCGCGCCGTGGACTTGATCGGCGAGGGTTATGACCTGGCCTTGCGCATCGGTGCGCTGGAGGACTCGAGCCTGATCGCGCGGCGCATCGCCGATGTCGAGCGGGTGTACTGTGCGAGCCCTGCCTACCTGAAAGCGCGGGGCGTGCCGCGTCGGCCTGCTGAGCTGGCCGGGCATGACTGCTTGCCTTATGGGCATTCACGGCAGGTGCAGTGGCAGTTCAGGCACGCCGGCAAGGCCCAGGCCATCGCCGTGAGCGGGCGGATGCGTGCCAACAACGGGGAGATGCTTCGCGATGCGGCGATCGCCGGGATGGGGGTGACCTACCTGCCGACCTTCATCGTCGGGCAGGCATTGGCCGAGGGGCGATTGGTGACGCTGCTGGACGACTGGGCGCCGCCGGCCTTGCAGTTGTCGGCGGTGTATCCGCAGCATCGGCAGGTGGCGAGGCCGGTGCAAGGGTTTGTCGGGTTTTTGCGAGAACGGTTGGCGCAGCTCTAGTCTTCGAGGGCCTTATCGCCGCGGTTCGTCGCCACGACAAGCCGGCTCCCACATCAGGCTCAGTGGCGTCCCTGTGGGAGCCGGCTTGCCGGCGATGAGGCCAGATCAGGCTATGCTTGCCCCATGAGCACACCGCCCCCACTCCGCCAACCCTGCCCCCCTGGCGCCTGCGACTGCGGCCGCGAGAACCTGGCCGAATCCCCGCCAGCGGCCCAGCGCATCCTGCTGCTCACCCGGCAGGAAGAAAAGCGCCTGATCGAACGTCTGGAAAACCTCAAGGACCTGGAAGACCTGCGGCGCCTGCAGGCGCGGATGTTCGAGAACCTTGGCATTCGGGTGCATATAGAACCGGGGTTCAACGAAGTCCGTACCATGCGCGGCATCGTCATCGAACTCGATGCCCAGATCGGGCTGTGTCGCAAGACCCGGCAGTCGATTCCTGCCGCCATAAGGCGTGGGCTGGAACGTAATCCGCAGGTCGCGTTCCGCTTGCTGGATGCGCATGACTTGCTGCGGGATGCGTGAAGTCCCCAAGCGCATTGCCTGAGCGCCTGATTGACGTCGCCGCTTGCCTGATGGAGGCTAGGCGTTTTCCCAGGCAAGAGGCAGACAATGCTGATCGATCCTCACAAGACCACGCTGCTGGTCGTCGACATCCAGGAAAAACTCATCGGCGCCATGAGCGACCCTGACGGCATGCGCGCACGCGCGCGCTGGTTGCTGGCGGCATGCGCCGACCTGGAACTGCCGACCGTGATTTCCGAACAGTACCCAAAGGGCCTGGGCCACACGCTGCCTGAACTGCTGGCGGTCGCGCCGAGCGCCGAGGTGGTGGAGAAGACCCATTTTTCCTGCGTGGCGGCCCAGTGCTTGCCCGACAGCCTGCTGGCGCGCGAGCAGGTGATCGTCTGCGGCATGGAAACCCATGTATGCGTGCTGCAGACCGTGCTCGGTCTGCTGCACCTGGGCAAGCAGGTGTGCGTGGTCGAGGACGTGTGCGACAGCCGCACACCGGCCAACAAGGCTGCCGGGCTCGCGCGCATGGCCCAGGCGGGCGCCCAGTTGGTGACCCGCGAGATGGTTCTGTTCGAACTGCTGGGCAATGCCAGCCATCCTCGGTTCCGACATATCAGCAAGACTTACATGGTCGGTGACCAGCCCTGAACGCTCGGTTAATCGCGGCGGGCCTGATGGCCCTGGCGCTGTTGCAAGGCTGCGTCGGGCGCCGTGAGGAAGAACCCGAGGCCGACCCTGCCAAGGTACGCGCCCAGCTGCTGCGCCTGCTGCCTGCCCAGGCCAAGGACCGCGAAGGCTGGGCCAAGGATATCCAGCAGGCGTTCGAGGCCCAGCGCATCGCGCCGAGCAAGAGCAACCTGTGTGCGGTGCTGGCGGTGACCGAGCAGGAATCGACGTTCAGTGCCGACCCGCAGGTGCCCAACCTTGGCCGTATCGCCCGCGAGGAAATCGACCGCCGCGCGGCGCGCATGCATGTGCCGCGCTTGCTGGTCGACGGTGCATTGAACACGACTTCAGGCAACGGCAAGACCTACCAGCAGCGCTTGCTCGCGGTGCGCAGCGAGAAGGAGCTGAGCGCGCTGTTCGACGAGTTCATCGCCCGCTTGCCGTTGGGCAAGAGCTTGCTCGGTGGCCTCAACCCGGTGCATACCGGGGGGCCGATGCAGGTCAGTATCGAATTCGCCGAACAGCATGCCAAGGATTATCCCTACGCCTACGACGGGACGATTCGGCAGGAAGTCTTCACCCGCAGAGGCGGCATGTACTTTGGCATCGCCCACTTGCTCGGTTACCCGGCCAACTACGAGCGCCAGCTCTACCGCTTCGCCGATTTCAACGCTGGCTGGTACGCCAGCCGCAATGCCGCGTTCCAGGCGGCGTTGAGCAAGGCGACGGGGACTCGGCTGGCGCTTGATGGTGACTTGATCGCGCCCGGGTCGATCATGCCCGGCAGCACCGAGCAGGCGGCGCGCAAGCTGGGCGTCAAGCTGGGGTTGCGCAATACGCAGATCCGTAGCCAGCTGGAGAAAGGTGATCGCCTGGCGTTCGAGGACAGCAAGTTGTACAGCGGGGTGTTCGCCTTGGCCGATGCGGCGGCGGGCAAGCCGGTGCCGCGGGCGGTGCTGCCGGGGATCGAGCTGAAGAGCCCGAAGATTACCCGCAAGCTGACCACGGCGTGGTTTGCCGGGCGGGTGGACGAGCGATACCAGCGCTGCATGAAGCGCTAGGTTTGCCTGGGCTGGCCGGCGATAGGGCCAGTGCAAACAGCATCAACCCTCGCTCAATGCCCCGACCACCTGATCGACACTGGCCTTCAAACCGGCCACCGCATCCTCCGGATCACTCTCCACCACCAGCAGCTTCGCCCCGCTGGCCTTGATCACCTCGACCACCGCTGCCTCCGGCTGCCGGTGGTCGAGCACCAGTGCCACATCCTGCTCCTTCAAGTTGTCGCCCAACGCCTTGAGCGCCGCCTCATCCCACTTGCCCTCGGCGGGCAGCGGCTGTTGCACCACATCCAGGTTCAGCCCGCTGGCCAGGTAGCCCAGGCGCTCGGACAGGCTGACCACCGACAGGTTGTCGACCTGCGCCAGCTTGGTCTGGCTGTCGGCCGTCAACGCCAGCAACTGGCGCTTGAGCCCCGCCAGGTTGCCCTGGATCCGGGCCTGATCGACCGGTGCCAGGCGCTCCAGATCATTGGCCAGCACATCGGCCATGCGCCCCAGATTGCTCGGGTTGAGCCAGGGGTAGGCCGCGTAGGCATCGTCGCCGCTCACGGCGATGCCCGGTAATGCGCCGTCTACCGGGCGTGCGGCGTCGATCTCGACGATCCGGATGTTGCTGCGCCTGGCCATCGGATACAGCGGGTCGTCGCGCCAGATGGACCGCACGCCAATCACTGCATCCGCCTGCTGCGCAGCCTTGGCCAGGCTGGCGCCACCACGGCTGCTGAAGTACGCCGGCTGGCGGCTGGCCGGCAGGTTGGCGGGGGCTGCGCGGGTGAGCTGCACCGACGTGCCGGCAAGCAGAGCAGTGGCCAGGCTGTGGGTCACGGGCAGGGTGGTCAGCACTTGCGTGGCGCCCGCCAGCGAGGGCAGGCTGGCCAAGGTCAGGGCCAGGGTCAGATGTTTGAGGTTCATGCCGGGTTTCCTTGCAGGCGTGGAACGAGTGCGCGGGCCAGGGCGGCGAGGGCGAAGCAGATACCCGCCACCAGGATGATCGCGGCGCCGGACGGTACTGGCAGGTCGAACATGATCGGCAGCAGGATGCCCAGCAACGTGCTCAAGGTGGCGATCAGCACCGCGATGAAGAAAAACCCCTTGAGCGACTGGCTGACCAGCCGTGCGGCAGCGGCCGGAATCACCAGCAGGGCACCGACCAGGATCGCCCCGATCACCTTCACCGAGGCCACGGTGACCAGGGTCACCAGCACCACGAACAGGTAGTCCAGGGTCTTCACCGCCACCCCGCGCACCGCCGCCAGCTGCGGGTTGAAGCTGGCCAGCATGATGCGGTTGTACAGCGGCAGGGCCAATGCCAGCACCAGCACCGCGACGATGCCCAGCACCACCAGGTCCTGGGCGCTGACGGTCAGCACCGAACCGAACAGCACGTTCTCGAGGATGTGCACGTTGATCTTGCCGGCCAGCATCAGCAGCAGGCTGGCGCCAAGTGCCAGCGACACCGAAAGGAACACGCCGATCAGCGTGTCCGGCGACAGCCCGGTGCGGTTGCGCAGGAAGTTGAGCAGGAGGCCGAACAGCAGGCAGTAGCCGAACAGGCTGCCATACGGGCCGGTGTACGGCTCGCCGAGCAGGATGCCGATGGCAACGCCGGTGAGTGCGGCATGGCCGACGGCCTCGGAGAAGAAGGCAAAGCGCTTGACCACCACCAGGGTGCCCAGCCCGCCCAGCACCGGGCCGATCATCAACCCGGCCAGCAGCGCGTTGATCACGAAGCCGTAGGCCAGTGCCTCCGGCAGGTAGCCAGCACTGGCCCATTCCTGGACCAGTTGGCGAAATGCTTCATAGCTCATCGGGCAAGGCTCTCGCTGCGCGGGTTGACGGAGAACAGGCCGAGCAGGCGCTCGGGGGTCAGGGCCTGGGCGGGTGGGGCGTCGAACAGCACCCGGCGGCTCAGCCCTGTGACCCGGTCGGCCAGGCGCAAGACCGCCTCCAGGTCATGTTCGATCCACAGCACGGTGGTGCCGGCCAGGCGCCAGCTCAGCAACAGCTGCTCGAACACCTGGATGCCGGCTTCATCGAGGGCCGACATGGGCTCGTCGAGCACCAGCAACTGCGGCTCGGGGATCAGGCCCTGGGCCAGCAGCACGCGCTGGCGCTCGCCTCCGGACAGCGCGCCCATGCGCCGCTTGCGTTTGTCGAGCATGCCCACCTGCGCCAGCGCTGCGTCCACGGCCGGACGCACGTGGCGCGACAGGCCAAGGAAGGCCGGGCGCCGTTGGCACATGGCAGCCATGAAGTCGTCCACGGTCATCGGCAGGCCACGGTCGAACTCCAGCGCCTGGGGGACGTAGCCGACTACCTGGCGCTCGCCGGGCCAGTGCAGGGTCAGCTGGCCCTGGTGCGGCATCTGCCCGAGCAGGGTCTTGATCAGCGAACTCTTGCCCCCGCCATTGGGCCCGACGATGGCATGCACGCTGCCGGCGGCGACGCTGAAGCTGACCTGTTCGAGGATGCGCGTGCGGCCCAGGGTCAGGTCGATGCCGGCAAAGTCGATGCGTGGGCCACCGGGCGTGACAAGGTGGGCGGCGGCGGTCATGCGCGGTTCTCCTGGATGGCGCGGACCACGGTGTCGAGGTTGCGCTTCATCTCCACTTCGTACTTGTCCTGGGTGTATTCGCCATAGGAAATGTGCGTCAGCGGGTACAGGCGTACGCCGGATTCGCGCTGGATGGTCTCGACATAGGCCGAGGGGAAATCCATCTCCGAGAAGATCACCTTGACGTCCAGCGCCTTGAGCTGGTCGATGGTCTTCTTCAGTTGTGCCGGGCTCGGCTCGATACCGTGGGCCGGCTCGACCACCGCGGTCACTTCCAGGCCGAAGTCGCGCACCAGGTAGTCGTAGGCGGCGTGGATGGTGGCCACGCGGAAGGTGGCATCGGGTGCTTCGCTGACCTTGGCCAGGGCCTCGGCGCGCAGGGCGCGCAGGCGCTTGGCATAGGCCCGGGCGTTCTGCGTGTAGAACTTGGCGTTGTCCGGGTCGAGCTTGCCCAGTTCGCGGGCGATGTTGTTGACCTGGGCGATGGTGGTGCTGATCGACAGGAAGGTGTGCGGGTTGACCACCTTGCCGGCGCCGCGGGCGGCGATGCCGGTGGCCGCCAGCAGTGGCACGTTCTGGTTGGCCTCGATGGTCTTGATGTCGGGCTTTTCGCTGGCGGCGATCATGCGGTCGGCGAAGTCGTCATGGCCGACGCCGTTGAGCACCACCACGTCCAGGGTGCCGATGCGCTTGATGTCCTCGGCCCGTGGCTCGTAGGCGTGCGGGTTGAAGCCCGCCGGGATCAGCGGTACCACTTCGGCCTTGTCGCCGACGATGTTGCTCACGTAGCTGTAGTAAGGGTGCAGGGTGATACCGATGCGCAGGGGTTTGCCGGTATCGGCCAGGGCCAGCACGGGGAAGGCGCAGGCCAGCAGCAGGGCGAGGGCGGAACGGAACATGAAGAAATTCCTTGAGTTCAGTGACGGTGTTCGCGGGTGACCCCGGCGTCGTAATGGCTGACAACCTGCTGCCAGCCCGCCGCGATCAGCGCAGCCTGGCCGAGGTCGTCCGGGGCCAGCGCCGCGCTGTCACGGCGTAGCCAGACATCGGCCTGGCCGTTGCCGTCGCCCGGCAAGATCAGCAGAAAGCTGCCGGCGATCGCCGGCGCCTGGCTCAGGCCCAGGTAGGCGCCGGTCGGCAGCCACGACCACTGGTGGCGCCCCCGGCTCTGGCTGCCGGCGTCCACCACGAACGGCGGCAGGCCTTCTTCGGCCAGCGCGTCCACGGCGGGCACTTCGGCGTTTTCTTCGCGCAATAGCTGGATCTCGTCGAACGCCACCCGCAGGTCGGTGTAGATGCCCTGCTCGGCGGCGCTGAGGTCGCGGCGCGCATCGATCTGGTGGCTGGCGATGGCCTGTTCGTCCTCACGCTCGCCACGCAGCAGCACCACAGAGCTGGCAACAGCGAGGATCAGCAGGCTGACCAGCAGCACATAAAGGGTTTCATGCCCGGCACCGGCGGGGCGTACCACCTGGGTACGGCTGGGGCTCGGGCCGCTCATGGCTGCGCGATGTCGGCATGGTCGACTTCCACCACGTGCCCGGGGCCGGCGTCGAACAGTACGTAGAACTCGCCGTCGGGGCGCTTGAAGGTCAGGGTCGAGTCCTGGCCGAGCTTGCCACCAACCAGCACTTGCTCGTCGTAGCCGATCACATCCAGGGTCACCCCCGGCGCGCCGCTGCCATCGGAGAAACCGCCGGTGCATTTGACCTCGCCGCCCGCGACCTCTTCGCATTCGCACATCGGGTTATGGGCCAGCGCCGGGCTTGCAGCCAGGGCCAGCAGGGGCAGGGCGAACCTGCGCATCAGGTGCTTCATTTCTTGCCTCCTTGTTTTTCGAGCCAGGTCACAGTGGCGGGGGACGCCTTGGCCAGAGGGACCGACGCCTGGTGCAGGCTGCCATCCCAGCCTTCGATGGTGATCCACACCTCGGCATCGGGCCGGGTGCGGGGCGGTATCGGCAGGTTGGTGCCCATGCGGTACGGCGCACCGAAGAAGATGGTGCCGGCGGCGCGCAGACTGCGGGGCTTGCCGATGCGCAGGTAGACCGCCTTCACATCATTGATGCAGGCCTTGCACAGGGCGGCGTTGAAGCTCTTGAAGTAACCGGCCGGGCCGTCGGCGCGGGGGGCTTCGTTGCGCAGTTCGGCGAGGTCGAGGCGGTAGGGGCCGACCTGGATGTCGCTGATCGGGTTGGCGCCCAGGCCAGCATCGCCGCGAAACAGCGCGGCATCGGCAAAGTACTTGGGCATGAAGCCCAGCGGGACGAGGATCAGCAGGATATTCAGGTGGAAGCGCCACTTCAGCCACCACTGCTTGAGCGGGCTGGCGGGCAGGGCAGGGGCCTGGCTCATGGGCGGATCTCCACGGTGGTGTCGCTGTGGGCCTTGCGTGGCGTGCGCTCGCTGCGCTTGAGGGCGGCGGCGGTGGCCTGGGCGGTGCGCTTGGTCCAGATCAGCAGGCCGCTGAACACCATCAGGGTCAGGACCAGGCCGAAGAAGAACCAGATCAGCTTGATCGGCAGGCCGCCAAAGTCGCCGGTGTGCAGCGGTCGCATGGACTCGGTGACGAACTCCAGGGTGGAGCGGTCGCTGATCACGAACTGGCTGTCGACGTTGCGGGTGTAGGGGTTGACGCTGGCGCTCTGGAGCATCAGCGGGTACCAGCCGGGGCCGCCCAGGGTGATATGGCTGTAGGCGGTGGCCGGCAGCATGATGAAGTTGACCTCAAGGCCCGGCACCGCAAGGCCCGCCAGGCGCGCTGCCTCATCCACGTCGATGCGCGGCGCCGGGCTGCCATCGGCGGTTTGCGGCACGTCCTCGCGGGCGATCACCGGCACGATCGGTTCGCTGGAAATCGAGATGTGGTTGTCGAACAGGATGGCCTGGATCAGGAACCAGGTGCCGGTGATGGAAATGACCGCGATGAACCAGATCGACCAGACCCCGGCCAGGCGATGCAGGTCGCCCCAGAAGATGCGTGGCCCGTGGCCGGTGCGCACCGGCTTGAAAAACCCTTTCCAGAATTTCTTGTACACCACCAGCCCCGTCACCAACGACGCCAGCATCGGCAGGCCGAGCAACGAGACCAGGTACCAGCCCCAGCTGAAACCGTTGGTGAAGGGCACCAGCCACCAGCCATGCAGGGCACGGGTGAAGGCCTCGAAGTTGAAGTCCGGGACCTTGCCCTGGATCGCTCCGGTGTACGGGTTCACGTAGAGCGTGGGGCTGCTGCCATCGGGGTAGGTCACGCCGGCATTGAGGGCGAAGTGCGAGCCGTCGGGCTGACGCAGCGAGCGGACCACCAGGTCCGGTTCGGCCTTGTGCAGGGCATCGAGCACTTGCTGGAAGCTCAGGCGTTCGGCGTTGTCGTCCGGCTTGCTGGCCCGCACATCGGGGTTGGCCAGCCAGACGATTTCCTGGCTGACCACCGCGAGCATGCCGGTGAAGCAGACGATCAGCACGAAGAACCAGATCGGCAGGGCGAGCCAGCTGTGGACCAGGAACCACAATCTGGACTTGGATTTTTTCGGTGATTTGGCCATCGGTCGGTCTTCTGAAAAGGAGGGTCGAGCACAGGCCCAACCGCTGGGGCTGCATTTATAAAGACGAATGAGAATGAAAATCCTGCAAGGTTAAGTGCAAGCAGATGTTTCAAGACGCAACAAAACTGGCAAGGCGTCATGGCGAGGGGGGCTGCTGGCACTAAAGGTCTGCACAGGGCGGCCGATAGGAAGGCCAACGCAAGGACTCATTTCAACGCAGGGACAAACACATGACAGGTATTGCAGCAATCTCCATCGGCGCCGTGTCGCCGGCTCCTACGGCTGTTATGGCCAGTGAGACCGAGAAGGTTGAAGAGGGCCAGGGCAAGACCGTTCAGGCCGACACCTCGAAGCTGCGCGGCAGTGACCAGGCGCAAGGCGCACAGGGCAGCGAAGCGAGTAGCGAGCCCGCGCACATCAAGCAGCTGCGTGAGATGATCAAGAAACTGCAGCAGCAGTTGGTCGAGGAGCAGAAGCAGCTGGCGGCACTGATGGCGCAGAAGATGGACGAGACGTCCAAGCTGGCGGCGGTAGGGGCCAAGCAGGCGAGCATCGCCACGCTCAATGGCGAGATTCTGCAGGCTACCGCGCAGTTGCTCGAAGCCTTGCAGAAGACCGGCGGCAACAGTGCTGGCGGGATGGTCAGCACCCAGGCCTAGGTTTGCCGTGCAGGCGCGGGGTGCCCTATCGCCGGCAAGCCGGCTCCCACAGGTCCACCACAGGCTTCGAAAGCCGCGCCTTGACTGTGGGAGCCGGCTTGCCGGTGATGGGGCCTCCGGCAAGCCCGATCCCGCGTTTTACTCGGTCGCCAGCCGGGTCTTGGTCTGCCGATCCGACTTGTACTGCATCGCCACCGCCGGTGCCGGCTTGGCTGCGCCGGTTTCCAGCCACTGGCGCATGCGGCTGGCATCGGCGAAGTGGGTGTACTTGCCGAAGGCGTCGAGGATCACCATGGCCACTGGGCGGTCGTCCATGCGGGTCAACAGCACCAGGCAATGGCCTGCTTCATTGGTGAAGCCGGTCTTGGTCAGCTTGATGTCCCAGTTGCTCTTGTTGACCAGGTGGTCGGTGTTGCGAAAGCCCAGCGTGTAGTTGGGCTTGCGAAACGCTACGGTCTTTTCGCGGGTGGTCGACAGCTCGCTCAACAGCGGGTATTTGCGCGAAGCCATCAGCAGCTTGCCGAGGTCGCGTGCGGTGGACACGTTCTGCGTCGACAGGCCGGTCGGCTCGACATAGCGGGTATGGCTCATGCCCAGGCTGCGGGCCTTGGCGTTCATGGCCTTGATGAACGCCGGATAGCCCCCGGGGTAGTGGTTGGCCAGGGTGGTGGCAGCACGGTTTTCCGACGACATCAGCGTGATCAGCAAGGTCTCGCGGCGATCGAGCTCGCTGCCAAGACGCACCCGGGAATAGACACCTTTCATGTCCGGGTTGTTGGCAATGGTCATGGTGAGCATTTCGTCCATGGGCTGCTTGGCATCCAGCACCACCATCGCGGTCATCAGCTTGGTGACCGAGGCAATGGGCACCACGCGGTCGGCGTGGCTCGAATACAGTTCCTGGTTGGTGTTCAGGTCGATCAGCAGGGCGCTGCCGGAAGCCAGGTGCAGCTTGGAAGGGTCGCGTTGAACCTGGGTCGGGGGTTGTGCAGCAGCGGTCGACGGGAGGGTCGCAGTTCCTGTGAGCAACAGCAGCAGGCTGAGGATGGACAGGGATGTTTTCACGTTGAGGCTCACTAAAAGTTGGTATGTCGTTGGCTGTGCAAGGGTTTCCCCCTAAAAACGCTTGCATTCTGGAGTATGGCTGAACTGCTGTCGAATGCCTTATATCTAAAGGGCGCAACGTGAACGAAATTTAATCCTGTACCAATTCTGTACCAATTAGCGCACTTTCGAGCTTGGCCAATTCGGACCAATCGTTGGCAGAGTTTAGCCATTTCGCGTAGGTGGTGAGCAGGACCTGCACCGAGTGTCCAAGTTGGCCAGCGATGAATGCGGGGTTCATTCCAGACATGAGGCACATCGTGGCATAGGTGTGTCGGCAGTTGTACTGGGGCCTTGAACGAATGCCCAAACTTTCCACTGCCTCGTTGAAGTGACCGCCTGGTGTGGTTGGACCTTTCATGTGCGGCGAGCGCCCGGAAGGTTGGAACACATAGGGAGAGGTTGCCGACACCCGGCGCTTCTGGACCGCCCGGTAGTGGGCGATCTCCTTGGCCCTTTCCAGCGCGGAGATGGCTCGGCTGTTCAGCATGACAGTCCGGGTGTACTTCGTCTTGGTGCGCTCGACGACCTGCCTCTCAACCACGATCCGGCAGATGTGTGCGGTCTTCTTTTCCAAGTCAATCTCGTCCCAACGCAGGGCCATGATTTCGCCTGTGCGCATGCCGGTGTAGAACGCGAACTCGTAGAAAGCGGCGAACACCTGGTTGCACCGCGAGAAGTTCGCGTACATCCATCCGATCACGGCGTCGGCCTCTTCAACGGTGCACGGGTCGACTTGTTTTTTACTTTTCTGCGGCAGTTGAATCGACGCCGCCGGGTTCCTGTCCACCACTTCGTCATAAACCGCCGCGCGGAACATCGCCTTGACCCGGGCGATTGCGGCGCGTTTGACTGTCGGGCTCTTCCATTCGGTCCTTGCGACCACCTCCCTCAGCACCATGGGCGTCACTGCCACCGGAAAATATCTGTTCCCTGGTCGCAAAGGGCAATCCATGAGTGCCAGCCAGGCCGCGTCGGTGTTCCGTCGCTTGGCCAGCCGCGAATGGTCGAGCCATGACTTGCGCAAGGTGGCGCGCACGGCATGGCTCCTTGACCTGGTTCAATGTCCGGTTTGCAGGGGTAGGGCGGTCGTAAAGGGAGTGTTTTATGAATTGGTATGTGCGGATTGCAACGGCTCAGGTTGGCTCGTCGAAGGTTCCAGGTTGGTGCTTTCGATGGACGAGTTAGTGACGCAACTGAGTTTCAAGCTTCAAGACGCAGAGAACGAGATCGACAGGCTAAAGAATCCATGCAAGGCAGGTGGCCCGGAGCAGCATTACCAAGAATCGAACCGCCTGGGAGTAGGCGGCACAAATTACACAGGGGATTGAGACCATGATGATTCGAAAACCAGCAGGGCGGCCATTGGGAGATACCGAATATTTGCTGCAGCAGTGGGGGTGGTGGCGGATGGATAGGGCGGGCATGCCAAGCTATACGTCGCCAACCTTTGCCCTAATGCACCAGGCGGTGCCGCAGCCCTCGACGAGCAAGAACTATTGCATTACCGACGACTGGGCCCTTGCCATAGATAACGCAGTAGCTCGTCTTACTGTTCGCGATCAGCAAATGGGTGATGTTATCTGGTTGTACTACGGGGCCAAATGGCCGATGGTGAGGGTGGGCAAGCACTACGGTATCAGCGAAGGAAAAGCGAGAGCGCTTGTTAGGGCAGGCGCAGCTTGGATTGACTGCTGTGTAAGTGATAGACGCGTCGCAGCTTGAAGTCAGTATGGAAGTTGCTTTGTTTCGAGGCTGACTGAAAGTAGGGGGCTTTAGCAAGCCCCGCTTCCTATGTTGGTAGTTGTGCGCTATTTGCAGAACTTAATTGAAGGGGGAGAGCTTTAAATAATATATTCAAGTTCATTATGCCCGGCTGCAGCTGTATGTTTAGTAATAAATCATGGTAAAGCCGCTATCAGTGGGGGTGACATAGAAATTGAATCCAGCATTTTGCGCCTGCTGCTTTCGTGTTTCAATCCAATCGTCAGATATGTCAGAAAGTATCTTGACGATCTTTGCTATATTCGATGTTTTGCAAAGCACCAGGATCTTGCAGGTTTTATTCGAGTTGCCCCAGAATATTACGGGTTGCCACGATTTGGCTTCGCCGGCTGATAGCAGAGCCTCGAAAAAAGCATGGTCTTCGTTAGTGTCAGCTATGTTGAGAATGTTGCATACAATATTTTCATCTCTTCCGAAAATCATGGCTGTAATCCTGTTGTTTACCTAGTGAGTGGGTTTCCATTGCCAGTGTCGACGGTGGTTGATCTGGGCTGCCTGGCAGCTAATTCAACAGATAGTTTTCTAATGTCTTCGTAACGTCTGGGGTTTTCGATTAAATCCTCAACTTTACCTATTGGCATGATGCCGCCACTAGGAAGTATTAAGTACTCCGTTGCCCAGTACCCGAGGACTAGTGGTTTATCAAATGTTTCGTCCATTGTGATGCCTCGCTCGGAGCGGGCTGCTACTCTAAACGAGCCACCTGGTAGAACGTATCCGTCATATTTTCGCTGCGATTCCAGATTTGTAATTTGACCGCGCAGAGAGTTAAGTTGCTGCTGTGTTCTGAGATTGTTGACCCTTGCGATATCCGCTTGCAAGGCAGCTATTTCTGGATTGCTACTCGCTTCTTCGGGTACGGGAGGCACGGCGGGAGTGTCACCCAGGGCTGTATCTGCTTTTTTTAACTCGAGCTGAGTGTTTAAATAGGTTATAAGCGATTTATAATTTTCTTCTGAGGAGCTCAATAACTCAGGGGAGCTTACTGGGGCGCCCGCTTGAAGTGTAGTGCCAGAAGTTTCATCGAATGTAAGTGATACAGTGGCGCCTTGAATGCTGAAAGTACGTGTGATTACTCTAAGTATGGTAGGCTCAGAGCTAATTGAAGCCATATAAGCAAGGGAGGTTTTTTGTCTGTTTGCCCAAGTCCAGAGGATCTCATTCATGATCTGGTCCGGCAAACCTTGGCTGGTCGCATCTTTGAGTACTACCGATCCAGTAGCACCCTGCGCACCGCTGGCGGCGAGTGCAACAGGTACTGAATTTAGTGGGATTGCAAGTCCTAACGAGCCGCGGTTATCGACTGAAAAGTTGTAGCTTGGAAATGCGGCTTTAGAGGGACGATAAAATGAAGGAGGATCAACTTGAGTGAAGCTGTTGGAGAAAAAATAATTGTACTGCTCTTGGCTTATTGGAATTCGAGCATAACGATTTACAAGAGGTAGAAATCCCTTTTTTTCCCACGTTTCCATTTCGGTGTTAATTGAGTTGTTTGAAATGTAAATGTCACCGGGTCTAATATCCTCCTCCAATGGATAGATGGGCATGACCTGGCTCGCGCGAACCGTCATACTCCAATCTTTAGCCACTCGTTCAAGCGAATTTTTTGGGGCTATTAGTCCGCAGGATGTCAAGGCGGCAGCAAGTGAAATCAACGTCATGGGCATGATTTTTTGACGCATAGATGCCACCCTCTGCCTGGCCGGCAATGTGTTAAGACAGGAACAGATTATCTACTAGATCAACTACTACAAAAGCATTTATAGCTCAGGGTTTTTGAGGCATAACTGGCATGAAAAAAAACAATTACTCATTGTTGTTGGATTGTTTTTTTCTATTGGTGCTTTTGGTTCGATTTATTTTGTTCCTAAATTCTTAAAGAGGCCGGATGTGGTTTTCCAGTCAGCGAAAAGGGAATGGTGAAAAAGTACTTTTCCGCGCGGAATAACTCTGTTTTCATAGCAGCGTGTGTTGCTGTGAACGCAGCCCGACGCTTTCCAAAAGTCGACCATTGAGTCGGTTTTTTTTGTCCCTATTTTGAGCCCCGCCATTGTGCGGGGCTTTTTGTTCTCGGCCCTACGCCTGCTCCTTGCTTCCAGCGGATGCCGGTGTCGTAGGAGCCGACTTAATTAAGGAATACAAATGAACAACGAGCATCAGGCGCTCGCAGATGTGCCCCTGTGGCTGTTGGTGCTATTGAGTATGGCTGGATTGTCTGGGGAAATGTTGCGGGCATCGGGGGCAGATTTGAGCCTGCGCCAGATTCTGCAGAGGGTTGCACTTCGTTTCCTTGCATCTGGTTTGCTCGGCATGGCGACACTGCTGCTTGCCATGGCTCTTTGGAGCAACCTCTATCTCGCTGCAGGGCTGGGAATCGTTATCGCTGTGATCGGTGCTGACGTTGCAGGCGGACTGTATACCCAGTTCCTGGCAAAACGCGCTGGAGTTCAAACCGAAAAGTAATCTGGGGGCAGCATGATCGACTTGAAACTTGATATCGACAGCGTGCCTCTGGCCCGCGAGATTTCGGACATTCAGCGAAAGCAAATCCCCTTCGCCCTGATGCTCGCGCAGACGCGCCTGGCCACCAATCGCATCAAGCCGGGCATTGCGCAGGTCATGGCCCAACGCCTCGACCGGCCGACGCCGACCACCCAGCGCAGCCTGTTTGCCCAGGCGGCAACAAAGAGTCGCGGCGCCAAGGTCTGGTTCAAAGATCAATGGACGACCGGCATACCTGCCGACACCTACCTTCAGCAAGCGGTGCAGGGTGGGGCGCGGCCGCACAAGCGTTTCGAGAAGTCGCTGATCGCCCAAGGCCTGATGAAGTCCGGGCAGTACGCGGTGCCCAACCCCGACCTGTTGAACCAATACGGCAACGTCTCGCGCGGGGTAATGACCCGCATCCTGTCGGGCCTGGGCGCGGCCGAGGGCGGGCGCGGCTACCAGGCCAACGCCACCGGCAGCAGCCGCAGCACGCGGCCGCCTCGGCGGCGTGGTTCTGGCACTCGCGCGGGCTCAATGCGCTGGCGGAACGCGGCGACCTGGTCGGCATCACCCGCAAGATCAACGGCGGCAGCAATGGCCTGGCCGACCGCCAGGCGCTGTGGGAGAAGGCCCGCCAGGTGCTGGGCGTATGACCGGCCTGGACGGGCGCCTGGCGCTGTTGGTGCTGCTGCTCGGCCTGGCCGTCGGCGGTCGCGGCGCTTGGCTGTGGCAGGCGAACGCCTACGGCCAGCAGCTGGCCACCCAGGCGGCCGACTTCGCCACCGCACGTGACACCGCCGCGCAGGCCGCGCACAGCGCCCTGGAGCAGCGCCTGCAGGCGCAAAGCGGCACCCACTACAAGAAGATGCACGATGCACAAGAAGCTCGCCAGCGCCTGGCTACTGCTGATCTGCGGTTGTCAGTCCTCACTGCCTACCCCGCCGCCGCCGCAGGCCTGGTACATGGCGCCGCGCGCGTCGAACTTGCCCCAGCGCATGCTCAACGAATTCTCGCCATCACCGGCGACGGCGACGACGGATTGAAGGCGCTGCAAGCCTGTCAGGCTTACGTTCGGGAGGTTGTCGGCACCAATCATTCGAGCAGGTGATAGTCGCTTCTGCTGCGGGGGTCTTTTGTGGCGCCCCGGCAATTCGCTCCCGTGAACGGTGCGTTGCCCGGAAAGAAGATCAAGCCCTCTCGTTCAAATGCGAAGGCGAGAGCTTGCATGGTGACCTCGCGCAGCGCTTCGCCTTTCTCGATTCGAGCGATAGCCGACGGTGATACCTTTGATCGGAAGGCGAGAGCTTCAATGCTCCAGCCCAACATTGTCCGAGCCGCTTTGCAGTGTTCGTTGTGGAAACTCAGCGGCAAACTCTCAACCAGCTGCCTTAGTTCGTCGAGTTGTTCGCGCCTTGGCCGGTCGGGAAAATGGATGACGTCAGCGGTCATGGGGGTTCTCCGTTATCTGTATGTGCATACAGTATATGGGCTGACCTCATTCGTCCAAAGCAGGAGCGATATTGATTGGTGAGAATTGATGTCGGCAGAACGCCGGAGGGGGGAACTTGGCTGTGGCTACACCTTCTCGGTTTTACTGGGCGAAGGGGGCCCAAACTCGCCAAAACATATTGATCTGGATCGACGTATATGCCGCTAACGGAGCGGCCTGATGTCGATTTTTGACGCTTGCCGTACTGCTGGAAACCTGCTGTCGATTGCTCGTTGAACGGGGCCACCGAAATGAAAAAAGCTTCATGCTGTAACGGTTATCACGAATCCGTTCGTCGGTTCGTGCGGGGCAAAAAAAGACCCGCCATCGGCGGGTCGCAAGAGGGGTACAGAGCAACACACAACAATTCGTTCAGGCGATCAGGCAATCGGCCTGGAGCTGTTCGGCCAAGGCCTGGGCGGACGCCCGGGTCGCCAGTGGCCCGCTCACGGCTTCGCCGTTGCGCACCAGGTACCAGCAGGCCAGCAGCCCCTGCTTACGCAGTGTGGAAGGGACGGCGCTGCCGATGACGGACATGATCTGAATAGTGGCCATGGGGACCTCCTGTGAAACATGGCCCTACCTTACGCAGCAGCCGACGCGGTTTGAAATCAACTTGCTCAATAGTGCTCATCAGGGTTTTCAACGGTCACCAGCGTGGCGGGCCGTAATACACCGGCGGCGGGCCGTAGAGGCGATATCCCGGTGGGGGTGGCGCCGGTACGTAGTACGGCTGGTAGTAGACCGGTGGAGGCGGTGCCTGCACATAGACCGGCGGGGGGCCGTAATACACCGGCTGGCGCTCTACATAGACCGTGCGGTACTGGCCAGCGGAAACCGTGGCCCCGACCACCGCCCCGACCACGGCTGCACCGAGCAGCGGGCCTGGGCCATACCAGCCACCACCGCCACCGTGGGCGGATGCTTGCCCGCTGATGGCCAGGGCACCGACCAGCAGGGCGATTCCGGGGATGAGACGGTTCATGACGTTTCCTCGCAAAGAAACCCCATGCTTGGGGTCACGTTACTATGCGCCTGCGCTCTGTCAGCTGAGCACAGGGAAATGGTAAAGGTTGTGTAAGGGGCGACCAGTGGTGATCTCTGTTAGGCTGGTCAAACGTTTCAGTTATGAAAAAGGAGCAGTTCATGTCGACAACTCCGAGTAGAGATACCGTGTTGTGCATCTCCCTGGCGGGGCGGCCAGGCACATTTGGCGTGCGTTTTCATAACCACCTCTACCAGCAGCTGGGCCTGGATTACTACTACAAGGCAATGACCACCGACGACCTGCCGGCTGCAGTTGCCGGCATCCGCGCGCTGGGCATTCGCGGCTGTGGAGTGTCGATGCCTTATAAAGAGGCCTGCATGGCCTTGGTCGATGAGATCGACCCGTCCGCGGCCGCCATCGAATCGGTCAACACCTTGGTCAATATCGCTGGCCGGCTGAAGGCGTACAACACCGACTACCTGGCGGTGCGCCAGCTGCTCGAGCAGCATCGGGTCGACCCAGGCACTGCCTTCGCCCTGCGTGGCAGTGGCGGCATGGCCAAGGCGGTGGCCAGTGCCTTGCGCGACGCCGGGTTGCGCGAGGGTGTGATCGTCGCCCGCAACGAGCAGGCTGGCAGGCAACTGGCGGATGTCTGCGGTTATCGCTGGATGGCGGACCTTGGTGACCTGTGCCCGCCGATGCTGGTGAATGTGACGCCGATCGGCATGGCCGGTGGGCCTGAGGCCGAGCAGCTGGCGTTCGGTGAAAATGCCATTACGGCTGCCGAGCGGGTGTTCGATGTGGTGGCGATGCCGGCGCAAACGCCTTTGATCCGGCGGGCGCAGGCGTTGGGCAAGCCGGTGATTACCGGGCTGGAAGTGATTGCGCTGCAGGCCCTGGAGCAGTTTGTGCTGTACACCGGGGTTCGGCCGACGGCGCAGCAGGTGCAGGCGGCGGTGGCGTTTGCGCGGGATAAGTAGCTGGCTGTCAGGGCCCTATCGCCGGCAAGCCGGCTCCTACAAGAACCGGGTGCCGGCGAGAGGGCCTTGGCCAGTGTCAGAAGGCCTTGTGCCCCTTGTCCAGTTGCTCATCCACCAGGGCCCGGCCATGGGCCAACGACACATGCTGGGCATTCTCGAGGTCGGAGAAGAACTTCATCGGCATCGAGATACGCCTGCTGGTGTGCCCCTCGGGGTCGGTGATCAGGCAGCCGGCGGCATAGGGCAGGGGAGAGTCGGGATGGGGCATCACACTGGCGGTGATGGTGTGCTTGCGGTATTCACAGTGAAGAGATTGCATCGTCCTTACCTCGCTGTGGCGCGTATGAAGCGGTTACCTTCATATACCACAGCGAGGGCCCGGAAGTTCCCCGGCCGACGAGCGCGACCGGGCAGGGTTCAGCCCTTGAGCTCGGCAGGTTGGATCACTTCGACCCAGTAGCCGTCCGGGTCCTTGATAAAGGCCAGGTGGTTCATCCGCCCGTCTGCCAGGCGCTTCTGGAACGGCACGTCCAGTTCTTCGAAGCGGGCGCAGGCAGCACGCACGTCAGGCACCGAAATGCAGATATGGCCAAAGCCGCGCGGGTCGGTGTTGCCGTTGTGGTAGGCGAACTCGGGATCGTTCTCGGTACCGTGGTTGTGGGTCAGCTCCAGCACGCCCGGAATGGATTTCATCCACTGGTGACGCTCGGCGTCGTCAGCAGGGATCTGCGCCGGGTCGACCAGGGCCAGGAAGTAAAGGCTGAAGGCCGCTTCCGGGAAGTCACGCTTGTCGACCAGGCGGAAACCCAGCACGCGGGTGTAGAAATCCAGCGACTTCTCGATGTCCTTGACCCGCAGCATGGTGTGGTTGAAGACGAAGCGGGCGGTAGCGGTGTCAGGCTGGGCGGTAACGCCCGGCAGGGTTTGCAGATCGTGCAGGCTCATGGGTACTCCAGAGACGAGGCTGGCAGCGTGGCCAGCGGAACAGACAGTGGGCCATGATACGGCAGTGAAGCGATTGCGCAAATGAAAGCGCCCTGCACAAGGCAGGGCGCTGGAATTAGAGGCCCGCATGTGCGGGCGCGTGATGGGGTCGCTAGTCCTTTAGCTGTCTCGATACTGGGCCAGCGCTTGTGAAAAAAGTGTGAAGCTGGCGTTGATGTTTCATCAGCGTACCCAGCCTTCCACCGTGCCGGCACCGTACTGTTCTTTCCAGGCCTTCAGGCCTCGGTGGTTGCCACCTTTGGTTTCGATCAGCTCGCCGGTATGGGGGTTTTCGTACACTTTCACCACACGCGGGCGGCGTTGCTGCTTTGGCGCACTGGTGGTGCTGCGCGTCGCGGCTTTCGGGTCGAGGATGGCGATGATATCGCGCAGACTCTTGTCATAGCTTTTCATCAGGCCGACTAGTTTCTGCTCGAATTCGATTTCGCGTTTGAGGCCGGCATCCTTTTTCAGCGCCTCCAGTTGCGCCATTTGTTCCTGGAGCGCTTTTTCGGCAGCACGAAACTCTGCAAGTCTGGACACTGTAATCACTCCTGTACGTCTTCCGTGGCAGGGCGTGACGAACATTGAAGAGGGATAAACGCCGGCCACGCGGGTGGGTCTAACTGTTCGCTGACATCGAGTGTAGTCACTTGTCAGGCCCTGGTAAACCGCAAACTTTTTAGTGTGGCGCGGGAACTTTGCTAGTTTCCCGCACGGTAAATTCGGGCCATTTTCCGGGGGCTTTGCCTGGTTTTTAGACCATGGTCCAATGGCTTGTTGCAGAGCGGTTGCGGGATCATTTCAGATGATAGCTGATGATTGTTCGGCTATCCCGCATCCGCGCCGCTTTGTTCGGCGCGGATTTGTTTTTTGCCTTTCTTCTGGATGTTCCCTCGCATGTTTGCCCCTTTTCCTCTCGCCCCCGGGCGCCGTGTTGCCGGCCTGTTCCTGTTGTGTGCCGGTGCCCAGGTCCAGGCCGCCGGTTTCCTTGAAGACAGTACTGCCAAGGTCGAAGCGCGCACTGTCTATTTCAACCGGGACTTTCGTGACGGCCACAGCAGTTCCAGTCAGGGCGCGTCAAAGCGTGAAGAAGCGGCACAAGGTTTCATTCTGAATCTGCAGTCCGGTTATACCCAGGGCCCGGTCGGCTTCGGTGTCGATGCATTGGGCATGTTCGGTTTCAAACTCGATTCCAGCCCGGCAGACAGTAACAGCGGCTTGTTGCCTTCTTCCGGCCATGATCCACGCCACTCTGCCGATCAATACGCGAAGATGGGCCTGGCGGCCAAGGTCAAGGTTTCCAGGACCGTGTTCAAGTACGGCTCGACGATGCCGGATGTGCCACTGTTGAAGTACAACGATGGCCGTCTGCTGCCGACCATGTTCCACGGCGCCCTGCTGACGTCCGAGGAGCTGAAGGACTTCAAGCTCACCCTGGCCCGCTTCAATCAGTACACCGCACGGGACTCCAGCGACCGCCAGGATATTCGCGTGCATTGCAAGAACAAGCGTTATGCCTGCGACATCGAGGCGGATCACTTCGACCTGGCAGGCCTGGATTACCGCTTCAACGAGCGCTTCAGTGCCCAGTACCAGGTGGGCGAGCTGGACAACATCTACCGCCAGCACTTCCTCGGTTTCGTCGCCAACCAGCCGCTTGCCGTCGGCGGCCTTTCGGCCGACCTGAGGTTGATCAAGAGCGATGATATCGGCAACGCCCACGCTGGCGAGATCGATCATCGCGCCTTCAGTGGCATGCTCGGCTACAGCCTGGGTGGCCACAAGGTCAGTGCCGGCTGGCAGCGCATGTACGGCGAAAGCGCCATGCCTTACCTGGATGGCACCAACCCGTACCTGGTCAACTATGCCCAGGTCAACGACTTCGCCGCCGCTCAGGAACGCTCCTGGCAGCTGCGCTACGACTATGACTTCAAGGCCCTCGGCGTGCCAGGCCTGACGTTCTTCACCCGCTACATCAACGGTGATCACATCAAGGTCCCGGGCAGCAACGCCGAGGGCAAGGAATGGGAGCGCGACACCGAGCTCAAGTACCAGGTGCAGAGCGGCACGTTCAAGGATGTCAGCGTGCGCCTGCGCAACTCCACCTACCGCAGCAACTACGAGCAGTGGGCGCGGGACATGGACGAGACGCGGGTCATCGTCAGCTACAACTTCTCGATCTTCTGAGGTCGCTTTGCCAAACCCCGGCGGCCGGCCGACAATGGCCGCTGGTTCCCTTGCAGGGTCTGGCGATGAAAGAGCTGCTGCTGATCGGTATCGGCCCGGGTGATCCACGGCAGGTCACCTATGAGGCCGTGGAGGCGTTGCGCCGTGCCACGGTGTTCTTCGTGCTCGACAAGGGCGCTGACAAGGACGCGCTGGTAGGGCTGCGCAAGGCCATCCTCGAACGTTACTGCCCCGAGGCTGGCTACCGCCTGGTGCAAGTCGCCGACCCGCAGCGCGATGCCGAGGCCGCAGACTATGTGGAGGCCGTGCAGGACTGGCATCGCCAGCGCGCTGCCCTTTACGCCCGCCTGATCAACGAAGAAATGGGCGCCGAGGATATCGGTGCCTTTTTGCTGTGGGGCGAGCCTGGCCTGTATGACAGCACCCTGCGCGTGCTTGACCTGGTCCGCGAACGCGGGGTCGCCCTGCGCTTGCAGGTAATTCCCGGCATCAGCAGCGTGCAGGCGTTGGCGGCACGGCATCTGGTCCCGCTCAACCGTATCGGCGAGCCGCTGACCGTGCTGCCAGGGCGTCGCCTGGCCGAACTGGGGTCGCTCGACAACGTGGTGGTGATGCTCGATGGGCAGTGTGCGTTCGCGGCGCTCGACGACCCTGGGCTGGTGATCTACTGGGGCGCTTACCTGGGGACCGAGGACGAGGTGCTGATTGCCGGGCCTTTGCAGGCGGTGAAGGCGCGTATTCTAGAGGTGCGGGAGGAGGCGAGGGCGCGCAAGGGGTGGGTCATGGATACCTACCTGTTGCGGCGCGAGTTGTAGGCCTTCATCGCCGGCAAGCCGGCGATGAAGCCACCACGCTCTCAAGGCGTGCCCAGAATGCCCACCACCTTGTCACGCAGTTGGTCGATGCTGAACGGCTTGCCGATCATCTGCATCCCTTCCGGCACCTCGAAACTTTCGGCATAGCCACTGGCAAACAGCACCGGCAGCAATGGTCGCAGCGCGCGTGCCCTGGCGGCCAGCTCTTCGCCGCGCATGTCCGGCAGGCCCACATCGGTCATCAGCAGGTCCAACTGCTGGGCCGGGTCTTCGAGAATGCGCAGGGCGCTCGTGGCGTCTTGTGCTTCGATGGCCTTGTAGCCCAACTCGTCGAGCACTTCGACCATCAGCATGCGAACGATGTCGTCGTCTTCGACTACCAGAAGGTACATGGTTCATTTCCTGTTGAAAAAAGACGTGTCTCTATTCTGTGCACCGGGTGGCGGCAGAAGTTCCCGAGGATACCGACCATCACGTTGCGAGGGAACGATTCGTGCACGCCGCCTTCAAATACTGGCTAAATGCCCTGCCGAACCAGCCAAAGCTGGTTAGACTCGCTTGTTAACCGGTGAGCGCAGCGGCAGGCACGAACAGGCGTCGGCCGCCACACTGATCAATGGATTTTTTCGCTCGGGCGTTTTCAAATGATTCAAGCAGCCTCGATGGACCAACGAAGCTTCCGCAAGCTGTTGAGCCGCAACATTGGCCTGCCGCTGGGCGTAGGCCTGCTCGGCGCGGTGGCTTTCGTCGCGGTGATCAACTACCTGCTGTCGTCCATGCAATGGGTCGAGCACACTGACCGGGTGATCGGCAATGCCAACGAAACGGTCAAGTTGTCGATCGACATGGAAACCGGCATGCGCGGCTTCCTGATCACCGGCGACGAACGCTTCCTCGACCCCTACGAAGTCGCCAAACCGAAAATCTTCAGCAGCCTGCAAGGCCTGCGCGGCATGGTCGAGGACAACCCGCAGCAGGTCGACCGCATCGACCGCCTGCTCGCCTTGCAGCAGGCCTGGAACGAGTTCGGCAGCGAGATGATCGCCCTGCGCCGCAACGACGGCGACTACCGACAGGCTGTCAGCAATGGCCGGGGCAAGCGCATCACCGACGAGATCCGCAAGGAGTTCGACGACCTGGTCGGTGCCGAACAGCAACTGCGCACCGCGCGCAACGAGAACGTCAGCAGCGTCACGGTCACGGCCATCACCGCATTCGTGCTGTTCATCGTTGGCCTCAGCGGGTTGCTGGCCTACCTGGGGCGGCGCGACCTGATCGCCTTGTCGAGCAGTTACGATGACAACCTCAGGGCCCAGCAGCGTTCGGCCGAACGCCTGGAACACCAGGCCTGGCTACGCAACGGCCAGACCCAGCTTGCCGAGCAGGTGCTGGGGCAACTGACCCTGCCCATGCTGGGCGACAACATCCTGCGTTTCTTTGCCAGCTACTTGGGCAGCGTGGTCGGCGCGCTGTACGTGCGTGACGGCCACGGCCGGCTGGTGCGTGTCGCCAGCTATGGCCTGGATGCCGAGCAGCAAGCCCGCGAACAGGTGCTGGCCAGTCACGATGGCCTGCTGGCCCAGGTTGTGCGCGAAGGCCGCCTGCTGCGCCTTGAGGACTTGCCCGAAGACTACTACCGCCTGAGCTCCGGCCTGGGCAGCGGCCTGCCACGCAGTGCCCTGCTGATGCCGGCCAGTGATGATGGGCAGATCAACGGAGTGATCGAACTGGGCTTCCTGCGCCCGCTACAGGACCGTGACGACGCGTTCATGGAGCGGATCGCCAGCAACCTCGGCACTTCCATCGAAAGCGCCCGCTATCGCCAGCGCCTGCAGGAGGTGCTGGCCGAGACCCAGCAACTCAACGAAGAACTGCAGGTACAGCAGGAAGAACTCAAGACCGCCAACGAAGAGCTCGAGGAGCAGTCGCGGGTGCTCAAGGAGTCCCAGGCGCACCTGGAAACCCAGCAGGCCGAGCTCGAGCAGACCAACGAGCAGTTGTCCGAGCGCACCGACGCCCTGGACCGCAAGAACGACGAGCTGAGCCAGGCCCAGGAAGAACTGCAGGCCCGTGCCGACGACCTGCAGCGCTCGAGCAAGTACAAATCCGAGTTTCTCGCCAACATGTCCCACGAGCTGCGCACGCCGCTCAACAGCTCGCTGATCCTGGCCAAGCTGCTGGCCGAGAACGGCGAAGGCAACCTCAGCGCCGAGCAGGTCAAGTTCGCCGACTCCATCTACTCGGCCGGCAACGACCTGCTGAACCTGATCAACGATATCCTCGACATCGCCAAGGTCGAGGCCGGCAAGCTCGAAGTGCGCCCCGAGACCACCCAGGTCGAGCGCCTGGTCGAAGGCTTGCGCGGCATGTTCCTGCCGCTGGCCGAGCACAAGGGCCTGGGCTTCGAGGTCAAGATCGAAGGGCAAGTGCCGGCCACCTTGTACACCGACCGTCAGCGCCTGGAGCAGATTCTCAAGAACCTGCTGTCCAACGCCGTCAAGTTCACCGACCATGGCCAGGTCAGCCTGGGCATCAGCTACCAGGCCGGCACCGGTATCGTCTTTGCCGTGCGCGATTCGGGCATCGGCATCGCCGCCGACCAGCAGCAGGCGATCTTCGGCGCCTTCCACCAGGTCGATGGCAGCAGCAACCGCCGTTATGGCGGCACGGGCCTTGGCCTGTCGATTTCCCGCGACCTCGCGCACCTGCTGGGCGGGCAGATCAGCGTCGACAGCAGCCCCGGCCAGGGCAGCGTGTTCAGCCTGATCCTGCCAGAACGCTATGAAGCCGAAGCCGAAGAGGTCGAGGCACTGAGCCTGCGCCCGGCAGTCGACACCCTGCCACCGGCACCCAAGGCAGTCGCACCGACGGTGCCGAAGCTGCCGGCACCGAGCTTCGCCGACGACCGCGAGCGCGCGCCTTTCAGCAACCGTTGCATCCTGGTGATCGAGGACGAGCCGAACTTCGCCCGCATCCTCTTCGACCTGGCTCATGAGCTGGGCTACAGCTGCCTGGTGGCCCAGGGCGCCGACGAAGGTTTCGCCCTGGCGGCCCAGTACATCCCCGATGCGATCCTGCTGGACATGCGCCTGCC
The DNA here is from genome assembly GCF_000730665.1 of Pseudomonas plecoglossicida NBRC 103162 = DSM 15088. Lineage (GTDB taxonomy): Bacteria > Pseudomonadota > Gammaproteobacteria > Pseudomonadales > Pseudomonadaceae > Aquipseudomonas > Aquipseudomonas plecoglossicida. The sequence continues at coordinate 92,407 of NZ_BBIV01000018.1, read as the reverse complement.
CGACCACTCCGGCCTCACCGTGCTGCAGCGCCTGAAGGAGCTGGCGGGCACCCGGCACATCCCGGTGCACATCATCTCGGTCGAGGACCGTGTCGAAGCGGCCATGCACATGGGCGCAGTGGGCTATGCGGTCAAGCCGACCAGCCGCGAACAGCTCAAGGAGGTGTTCGCTCGCCTGGAAGCGAAGCTGACCCAGAAGCTCAAGCACATCCTGCTGGTAGAAGACGACGACCTGCAGCGCGAGAGCATCGCCCGCCTGATCGGCGACGACGATGTCGAGATCACCGCCGTGGCCATGGCCCACGAGGCCCTGGCACTGCTGCGCGAGAACGTCTACGACTGCATGATCATCGACCTCAAGCTGCCGGACATGCTCGGCAACGAGCTGCTCAAGCGCATGACCGCCGAAGACATCCGCGCCTTCCCGCCGGTGATCGTCTACACCGGGCGCAACCTGACCCGCGAAGAAGAGGCCGACCTGCTCAAGTATTCGCGCTCGATCATCATCAAGGGCGCCCGCTCGCCAGAGCGCCTGCTCGATGAAGTGACGCTGTTTCTGCACAAAGTCGAATCGCAGCTGTCCCATGAGCGCCAACGCATGCTCAAGACCGCGCGAAGCCGCGACAAGGTGTTCGAGGGCCGCAAGATACTGCTGGTGGATGACGATGTGCGCAACATCTTCGCCCTCACCAGTGCCCTGGAGCACAAGGGCGCGATCGTCGAGATCGGCCGCAACGGGCGCGAGGCCATCGAACGGCTGGAGCAGCACGGGGACATCGACCTGGTGCTGATGGATGTGATGATGCCGGAAATGGATGGTTTCGAGGCTACCCGGCTGATTCGCCAGCAAGCGCGCTGGCGCAAGCTGCCGATCATCGCCGTGACCGCCAAGGCCATGAAGGACGACCAGCAGCGATGCCTGCAGGCTGGCGCCAATGACTACCTGGCCAAACCGATCGACCTGGACCGCCTGTTCTCGTTGATCCGCGTATGGCTGCCGCAACTGGAGCGAATTTGATTAGCGAACGCAACACCGACATCGAGATCCGGCTGTTGATCGAGGCGATCTACCTCAAGTACAGCTACGATTTCCGCGACTACTCCGGCGCTTCGATCAAGCGCCGGATCCTCCATGCGCTGCGCCAGTTCGAGTGCCTCACGGTGTCGGCCCTGCAGGAACGGGTGCTGCACGACCCGGGAATGTTCATGCAGCTGCTGCAGTTCCTGACCATTCCGGTGAGCGAGATGTTTCGCGACCCCAGCCACTTCCTTGCGCTGCGCAACGAGGTGGTGCCGCTGCTGCGCACGTGGCCGTCGATCAAGATATGGATCGCCGGCTGCAGCACGGGCGAGGAGGTGTATTCGATGGCTATCCTGCTGCGCGAAGAGGGCCTGCTGGAGCGCACCATCATTTATGCCACGGACATCAACCCACGCTCGCTGGAAAAGGCCAAGCAGGGCATCTACTCGATACAGAGCATGCGCGATTACCAAGAGAACTACCGCCAGGCCGGTGGCCGTCGGGACTTTTCCGAGTACTACACTGCCGCCTATGGCAACGCCATCATGGACAGCAGCCTGCGCGACAACGTCACCTTCGCCGACCACAGCCTGGCCACCGACAGCGTGTTCTCCGAGACTCAGCTGGTGTCCTGCCGCAATGTGCTGATCTACTTCAACAAGGCGTTGCAGGACCGGGCCCTGGGGCTGTTCCACGAGTCCTTGTGCCACCGCGGCTTCCTGGTGTTGGGCAGCAAGGAGTCGGTGGACTTTTCCGCTTACAGCGAGCGCTTCGAGCCGCTGGTCAAGCCAGAACGGATCTACCGCAAATCATGAACGGCGTGCAGGCGGTAGTGATCGGCGCCTCGGCCGGCGGCGTGGCGGCCCTGTTGCAGGTACTCGGCGGGTTGCCTGCCGGGTTCGCCCCACCGGTGCTGTGCGTGCTGCACCTGCCCGATGACCGCCACAGCCAGTTGGCCGAAGTGCTGCAACGGCGGGTGCATCGTCCGGTGGCTGAGGCCCATGACAAGGAGCCCATCGCGCCCGGCCAGATCTACGTGGCGACACCGAGCTATCACGTGTCGGTGGAAGCCGATTTCACCCTGTCGCTGAGCCAGGAGGACCCGGTGCATTTTTCCCGGCCGGCAATCGATTTCCTGTTCATGTCGGCGGCCGACGTGTACGGCGCCGGACTGCTCGGCATCCTGCTCACCGGCGCCAACGAAGACGGCGCCGAGGGCCTTGCCTACATCAAGAACAGGGGCGGCCGGACCGTGGTCCAGGACCCCCGCGACGCACAGGTGGCGTTGATGCCGGAGGCCGCCCTGGCCCTGCATCGGCCCGACCATATCCTTTCTCTGAGCGGTATCGAGCAGTTGCTCGCGACCCTGGAATCCAGCGCATGCCAAGCCCTACCACAGCCAAACTGCTGATCGTCGACGATCTGCCGGAAAACCTGCTGGCTCTCGACGCCCTGATCCAGGGCGAAGGCCGCGAGGTGCATCAGGCCCAGTCGGCCGAAGCGGCACTGTCGCTGTTGCTCGAGCACGAATTCGCCCTGGCGATCCTCGACGTGCAGATGCCGGGCATGAACGGCTTCGAGCTGGCCGAGCTGATGCGGGGTACGGAAAAGACCCGCAATATCCCGATCGTCTTCGTCACCGCGGCCGGCCGCGAGATGAACTACGCGTTCAAGGGCTACGAGAGCGGCGCGGTGGACTTCCTGCACAAACCGCTCGACACCTTGGCGGTGAAGAGCAAGGTCGCGGTGTTCGTCGACCTGTACCGCCAGCGCAAGGTCCTCGACCTGCAGCTGCAGGCCCTGGAGCACAGCCGCCAGGAACAGGCACTGTTGCTGGCCCAGTTGCAGGAGGCGCAGGGTGAACTGGAGCGCGCGGTGCGCATGCGTGACGACTTCATGTCGATCGTCTCCCATGAAGTGCGCACACCGCTCAACGGCCTGATCCTGGAAACCCAGCTGCGCAAGATGCACCTGGCCCGTGGCAATCTCGATGCCTTCTGTGCCGACAAGCTGCAGGCCATGGTCGAGCGCGACGAGCGGCAGATCAACAGCCTCATCCGGCTGATCGAAGACATGCTCGATGTGTCGCGCATCCGCACCGGCAAGCTGTCGCTGCGGCGCAAGTCGTTCGACCTCGGCCAGACGGTTCGCGGCCTGATCGAGAACTTCACGGCCCAGGCCACGGCGCTGGAGACGTCCATCGAGCTGCAATGCTGCGAGCTGCTGCAAGGGGAGTGGGACGAGTTTCGCATTGAGCAAGTGCTGGCCAACCTGTTGTCCAATGCCTTGCGTTATGGTGAACGGCGCCCCGTGCAGGTTCGCGTGTTCGCCCAGGACGGCATGGCCTGTGTGCAAGTGCAGGACCAGGGCATCGGCATCAGTGCCGCCAACCAGCGGCGGATCTTCCAGCAGTTCGAGCGGGTCGCGACGCAGCAGGCCAGCAATGGCCTGGGCCTTGGCTTGTACATCTCGGAGCAGATCGTCCAGGCCCATGGCGGGCGTATCCTGGTCGACAGCGAAGAGGGCAAGGGCGCTACCTTCAGCCTGCAATTGCCACTGGCGACGCAACCTGAGCAAAACGACCAGGCGCGGGCAACCTCTGCGTAAGCCTGGGGTCAGATGGCCAACTGTATGAATTTCAAGGCGTTGCAGTCATGAGTGAAGATGCACAAGACGTGGTACTGGTGGTCGAGGACGAGCCGGCGATCCGCATGATCCTGCGCGATTACCTGGCGGGCGAGGGCTACCACGTGCTGGTGGCCGAGGATGGCGAGCAGGCGTTCGCGATCCTCGCGAGCAAGCCGCACCTGGACCTGATGGTGACGGATTTTCGCCTACCGGGTGGCATTTCCGGCGTGGAGATCGCCGAGCCTGCGGTGAAGTTGCGGCCGGACCTGAAGGTGATTTTCATCAGCGGGTATCCGGCCGAGATCATCGAGTCGGGCAGCCCGATCGCGCGCAAGGCGCCGATCCTGGCCAAGCCGTTCGACCTGGAGACCTTGCACCAGCAGATCCAGGCCCTGTTGCGCTGACGCTGCCGGCTCTATTGCCGGCAAGCCGGATCCTGCAGGCAGTGCACCGTCTTCAGATCATGTAACAGGGGAAAGCCGAATGCGCCGAAAAAGCCTACGGCCACTTTCCTGGGGTAACACTTCCTGACTGTCAGATGTACGAGTCGTTTCAATCAGCACCTTCGATTACTTTCGTTGTGATCGAAGTGTGGCTGCCATATCAATTGGCTGCCCCTTTGTAATAAGCGAATCCACTGTTCGGGTTCTTCTTTTTTATAAGGTGTTGCCATGAGCAAACAGTATTCTGAACAACTTCAAGCCTTGATCGATAACGGCGGCGTTTCACTAGCCAGCATGGGTGAGCTTTCGCGCGAAGAACTGCGTGAACAATTAGAGGGTCAGGCAGATACCACGGATGTTGACCTGCTGCACGACGAAATACGTGAGGCTTGCAACCAGGTCAAGATTGAAAAGAAGAATGTCATTGTCCGTGAATCGCCACTGCTCCCGAGCAGGCTCGCCGACCAGCCATTGGAAGCCTCACGTGAAGACGCGGCTGTCGAAGCCCCTGCGGATGCACGGATGCAGCGCGCGCCCGCCGCTGCAGACTGGCGCCAGGACCGCGCGCAACAATTCTGCAGCCCCGGCGACGTAGCCTCGATGTTTTCCCCGGCTGCCTACCTCACGGAGCTGTACCGGCAGGCAAAGGCGCTGTACCCGGAGCAGAACCCCTGGCATATCGACACGCGTCGACCTGATCTGAAGCAGCTTCTGCTGGGGCAGGAGAACCTGGACACGCCGATCAGTGCCCTGAGCATGTCCAACGAAATACTGCTCAGCCGCGCGCGCACGGCGCTCTCCACTCCCGATAGTCCGACGCTGAGCGATGACAACCTGCTGGAGGCGCTGGCGCGTGATGTCGGCACCAGCGGCACGCCCTACCATTTTCAACACAATCGTCTACGCCAGGTATTTGCCCTGCGCGATGAGGATTTCTCGCAGTTGCACGCGGCGCCGCAGTTTGCCAAACACCTCGATGACACTGCGCTGGCCTGCTTGCGCTATGACATCCCGCCGGCATTGCGCGGTTTGCTGACGGACGAGATCAACGAGTCGAACGCAGAGGAAAAGTTCGCCAGCTACTTCCCTGGGGTGACGCCGGAACTGATGATGCAGCCTGCCCGTTTACGCAGTTGGTTTGGCCTGTCGGACGCTGAGCTGCAGAATTTCATGGGGGTATTGGATAACGCGCAATATGATAAAAACATGCTGACGACACGGGTCGGCAATGAAGTCATAAGGCTGGAATTAAGTGGTCCATCTTCATTCTTGAATTATGTTCGACTGTTTCCTTTGAATGAAACGACCTGGCAACTGGCGTTCAATTTCAAAGTCAGTCGTGTTGATCGTTTCAATATCAGTGGTGCGTTTTCCCTGGCGCTGAAGGCGCAAGATTTTGGGGTGGCGGAATTATTACCCAATACTGAATATCGTCAGAGTTTCGAATGGAAGGAAGTGCCCGCCGATTTCACATTCAGAACACAATGGATCAAGTCTCGCGATGGTGGCAATGGCGCTCATGCACACATGTTCAATGCCAGCTTCCAGCGCCATTCGGTAGCGGCCTATCTGCTCACGCTGAACAAGATCATCCGCTTGTACAAGGCCACGGGTCTTCCCATGGCTGTCTTGCAAGGCATCATGCACAGCGTCGACCCCGCGCGGATCACCGATGAGACGTTGGCCGTCATCTATCGCACCGCCCAACTGGTTGCACGGCATGGCATCGACCATCAGGAAGGGTTGCTGATGGCCAGGGGGCTGATCTCTCAGGTAGCCAATGACGGTGAGAAAAGCCAGTTCGATCAGCTCTTCAATGATCCGCCGTTGGTCGAAGGCGGTTTCAGCACGTCCCTTGAGCAGATTTCGCTACATCCTAACCAAGCCCGCGAAGATGCCGAGTCCAAGGCAACCTTGAAACGTGCATGCTGCACGGATGACGAAGGGTTGTATGAACTGGGCCGAATACTGGTCAGCGGTAACACGCACAGGAGTGTCAGTGTCCACCTCCACCGGCCTCACCTCTCTGGTCTCTACACCTTGAGCTTGTGGGCACAGCATCACGACCTGACCCCTGGCGAACTGCGCCTGTTGTTGGAAATGCTCGGTGTGGTCCGTCCGATGAATGCACTGAACCGCAGCGAATGGCAACAGGTGCTGCAGGAGCTGGGCAGTACTTGCGACTGGATGAGGGCGCGTGGCTGGACTGTCCACGACTTGCATCTGATGACCCGCTCCGTCCGAACGATCCCGGTCAGTACCGAAATCGGTAACCTGCTCAACGATTCCAGGAACATGCTGATCACTGCGCAGCTACCCACGACCGATGAAGAGGTAGTCAGTGCGCTCTCTCCCTTGATCGCCTCGACGTTCAACCTCAGCGGTGATGCGCTCGCACAGGCCCTGTTGCGCTGGGGAAGCCTGGCAAAGCCTGGCGGACTGACCCTGCGGCAAACGTGTCAACGGCTGCTCCAGACAGCTCCGTCGGGCCCCCATCAACCTGAAGTTGTGCAGTTCGCCTATGGGCTTGCGCAAATGGCGCTGATCGTCCATGCCTGCCAGGTATCGGGTGATGCGCTGCGCCTGTTGGTGGAAAAACCACGGTTATTGTCGAACAGGGCAGGGGAGCGTGTCGGCGTGGGCTTGCCGCGCGATGTCCAGACCATCATCGCGCTTGGCAACTTCAGTGCGTGGCTGACCAGGCTGTCGGACCCTTCGGGTGCGGGCGGTGCACTGCTCGGGCTAATGGACAAAGGTGTGACATTGGCCGACCTTGCCGTCATGACCGACGTTACCCAGCTAGCACTGGAACAGGCGGCCGCGCAGGCACATGGCAAAGATGACCTGCAAGCGCCAACCATGGTCCACAGCTGGGAAGAGATCGAGGTACTGCTGCAGTGGTCGACGCTGGCCGAAACCTATGGCGTGATGCCGGCCACCCTGGGAGCACTGCTTGCCCTGGACAGTGATTGGGGCAACTGGCAACGCGTGGCAGATGCTTTTCAGGCGGGGCTGCAACCGGTCCAGGTAAAAGTGGCGCATGCCGCCACCGAGCGCCCGCTCAGCCTGGCGTTGACGGGTGTGCTGACGGCGCGACAGCATTTTACCGTGCAAGGGCTGAACCAGCATCTGCTGCTGGATGTGCTGAACACCGAGCAGGTGATCAGCAGCCGTATCGCTGAAGCCATGGCCGCTCTGCAGCAGTTCATTCACCGTACCCTGTCCACGCCGGAAGACCCGCAGGGCATACGCCAGGCGGCCTTGAGCCGCCAGTTCTTTCTTGATTGGACGCGTTGGAACGCCACCTATGCCACCTGGGCGGCGGGGCAGATGCTGATGTACTACCCGGAAAACTACATCGACCCGACGTTGCGTCTGGGGCAGACGCCGGCGATGGACGACATGCTGCAGGCCCTGGGGCAGGCGCAGATCAATGACGATACGGTGGGCGATGCGTTCCATGGCTACCTCAGCGCATTCGAGGAAGTGGCCAACCTGGAAACGATCAGCGCCTATCACGACAGCCGCGATGCCAGCGAGGGCAAGTCCTGGTTGGTCGGACGCAGTCGTGGCGAGCCTCACCATTACTGGTGGCGTACGGTAAATGAAACCAAGCGTGGCGCCGAAGGCGTACTGCCCGCCAACGCCTGGAGTGCCTGGACCAAGATCGAACTGGCCCCACAGGTGCAGGGGCGACTGATACGCCCAGTCGTGTTCAGGGGCAGGCTGCACCTGGGTTGGGTCGAGCGCCAGGAGCAGATCATCAGCCGCGATGACAAAGGTCAGCCGGCGCTGCGCGATTGGCGCTGGTCCTTCAAGCTTGCCTGGCTGCGCTACGATGGCAAGTGGAGTGCGCCCATCGACTACCCGCTGGTCATTGATGCAAAGGCCGAAGCCCGCCTCGACCATCTCTCGTTGTTCCTTGCCGGGTGGCCGGAGCGCGAAGGGTTGTTGATGGGGATCTATGATCGCGTCCAGGCCAATGCTTCCGAAGCGTCGTCCATTGCCGGCCTGCACATCCTCGAAAACCTCAGCAGCCGAAAGCTGGACAGTATCGCGCCGTATCTGGGGTGGGTTCAGCACTGGCTTGATACCGCTGAAAACACTGGCACATGCGCGGTCTTCGAAGGACTGGGGGTACCTGTCGCGCAGCAGCGCGTGGCCGTGGCCAGTGGGTCGGCCGTACCTGCCGGATTTACCCGTTTCGACGCACAGGTTGCGCATGTCCAGGTTGGCGATGTTGCATCGACCAATGGCAACACCTACAGCCTGTCGGTGCGCAGTCAGCTATCGGTTGATGCCAAACGCCCAGCCATCGCAAACGTATGGGTTGCAGCATTGATCAAGCGGTACCCGGCGCTCGGTACGCAGGCAACTGCAATACCGGGGCTGCTTCGCAGTGGTCACGGCGCATTTCTGGTGCGCAAGGAGGGGGCGCAGTATTGGGGATACCTGTGTATCAGCAGCGCGCGCATGGCAGCGCATTTCTCGCACGCAAGCACACTCGTCTCGGTAGGCGACGCCGTTAGAACACCGCAATTCGAGTCATGGCAGCAGGTATCGACGACTGCTGGCTGGGCCTACATGGGGCGCTACAAGATACAGACAGGTGATTATCCGTTGACGGGCATGAACCTGGTTTTCGCCAGCAGACACGGTCTTTTGAACATCCCTCGTCCGCCTGTCAGCGTCATCGAGGCGCTGGCCTATCCAGGGGGGATCGGGCAGGAAAACATCGTTCCTCGGGACTATGGGGCCCTTAACGGTACGGTACCGCGCGCGCAGGTGTTCTGCCGCATCTACAGTGTTGATAACAAACGCTCGACGACCGTTCAGGCAACGCAAGATTACGACCTGGCCAAGGGTCGGGCTCTGGTGCACTTCGATACGACCGCCCAGGTCGGGAACGTGGCCGAGTGGGGCCGAGCCAGCGAGGCTACGCACCGGGTCGAGTTCCAGTTCGGTGACGGCAAGACCCGCAACTACACCGTCAAGGTGTACAAGGATGCCGATGTGCTCAAAACCGCCATCATCGGCACCACCGGCCAAGGCGCTCAGTACCTGGCGCACAGAGGGCAGATGACCCGCCTCAACACCCTGTTCGCCCGGGAGTTGACGGTACGGGCGGTCACGGGTATCAGCAGCATACTCAGCTATGACACCCAACAGATACCTGAGCCTGAACTTGGGGTGATGGCGCGATTGACCTTGCCTGTGTACAAGGCGGCGTCCCATGGCAATGAACGCTGGGCCAAGGTCTGGCTGGCCACGTCGGGCAATGCGCGAACCTTGCTCTGGTCCGGCGAGCTGCGTGACAACGCCACGGTGCTGGCCGACGTGCAGATCGAGCCTGGGCGGCTGTACGCAGGCAACTACCACCTGGAAACGCAATACAGAAGTACCCACAACACAGCAGCAAGCGGCCGAAGCATCATGATCGACAGCCGAACACTGGCCGTCCTGCGTGATGCGGATGTGAAACATTCGACTGCCGGGGGCAGCAAGCTGTCCAAGGAGAATGTTGTCAGCGTCCAGGCTTACGGTCGCAACGCCAGCAATCGCATGGACTTCACCGGTGCCAACGCGCTGTATTTCTGGGAGTTGTTCTACTACACGCCGATGATGGTGATGCAGCGGTTTTTGCAGGAGGAACGCTTCGACCTTGCCGAGCAGTGGCTCAAGCATGTGTTCGACCCGGCAGGTTCTGCCCAGGCAGGCAGCAGCACACATCGGATGTGGAAGGTGCGGCCACTGGAAGAGAACAGCAGCTGGAACGATGAGCCCTTGCTGGTCCTCGACCCGGACGCCGTGGCCCAGAACAATCCGGCACACTACAAGCTCAATGCCTTCATGCGCCTGTTGGACATCTGCATGGGCCGCGGTGATGCAGCTTACCGCAAACTGCAACGCGATACGCTCAGCGAGGCTGGCATCTGGTACCAGCGCGCCCTGAGCCTGCTCGGCGACGCACCCTGGACACCCCCGGGCACCACATGGATCGAGCCCATGCTCGGCCAGGCCGTAGCCTCCGGCAGCAGCCAGTTCCTGCCCGAAGTCAACCGGATGATGCTCGACTACTGGGAGGCGTTGCGAATTCGGCAGTACAACCTGCGCCACAACCTGACCCTCGATGGCCAGCCGCTGAACTTGCCGCTGTACGCGACTCCCGCCGATCCCAAGGCGCTGCTGGCGGCAGAAATCGCTGCCCAGACCGGCGGCGGGCGTGGGTTGCCCCAGGTCACCCATGTGCCGGCGCTGCGCTTTAGCGTCCTGCTCGACGGCGCCCGCAGCATGGCTGCCCAGCTCATCCAGTTTGGCACCACGCTGCAAGGGATTCTCGAGCGCCAGGATGCCGAGGCGTTGGCCGGGCTGTTGGTGAGCCAGGGCGCGGAGCTCGCCGAGAGCAATGTGGGGCTGTACAAGCAAACACTCAGGGAGTTGGCGGCCGATCGCGTCACGCTGGAAAATTCGCTGGCAGCGGCCACGGCCAGTCGCGATCACTACCTGGGGCTTTATGAGGACAATATCAGCACTCGTGAGAGCCAGGCACTGCGCCTGAGAACTGCCTCCGAAGTGGCAGCGGGTGCAGAACCTATCGCCATGGCTGGGTCGGCGGTCATGGCCGCGTTTCCCAAGATATTCGGTTTTTCCAACGGGGGTGGCAAGCCGGAAGAAAGCCTCAAGGCGGTGGCCTACGGCTTTGCCACGCTATCGAAATTGTCGAGCCTCGCCGCTTCGCGAATCACCCAGGAAGAAATCTATGCACGCCGCCGCGCCGACTGGAAATACCAGTACGAATCGGCGCAAAAGCAGATGGCAACGCTTGAGGCGCAAATCGAGGCCCTGACTGTGCGCGAAACCTCCGCGCAGATGCACGTGGTGCACCTGCAGACCCAGGCAGCCCATGCCCAGGCCCAGCTTGCCCTGTATCAGGGCAAGTTCACCGGCAAGGCCATGTACAGCTGGCTGCGCGCACGCTTGGCGAGCATCTTCTACACCTACTACGACCTCACTGTATCGCGCTGCCTGATGGCGCAGCGGGCCTTGCAATGGGAGAAAGGTGACAACGCGACCTATCTGCGTACGGGTACCTGGAACAGCGCCTGGGCGGGCCTGCTGTGTGGCGAAGGGCTGATGCTGGCATTGGGGCAGATGGAATCGGCCTGGGTGAAGTGGCACAAGCGCGAACTGGAAGTGACCCGCACGGTATCCCTGGCCAAGCTGTTCGACGGCAAGCTTGCGGTGCGTGGCAACACCGTCAGTCTGGGCGATGCGATCAAGGCGATCGTTGCGGGTAGCACGGTGGAGGTCGACACCTCGCGCGCACCTGGCAGCCTCGCGCTGGCGGCGGGCGGCGTGTTGTCGATCCAGTTCAACCTGAAGTCCCTGAACCTGGCGGCAGGCTTCGAGACAGCCGGGTCGCGCCGCATACGCAGCATCGCGGTATCGCTGCCGGCAATGCTGGGTCCGTACCAGGATGTGCATGCAAGGTTGCTGACCAATGCCCCGGATCTGCCCGTCGGTTGTGAACAGTGCAGCATCTCGCATGCCGTACAGGACAACGGCCAGTTCAGCCAGCTCAACGGTTACCCGTTGATGCGCCCGGGCACGCAGTTGCTGCCATTCGAAGGGCTGCACATCGCCAAGACCGATGACCGCGACGACCAGACGACGCTGACGTTGAACTTTGCCCAGGCCAAGGGTGATCAGCGTGCGCTGCTGGAGCGGCTGAGCGACATCATCCTGCACGTGCAATTCACCGTCCGCTAAGGACCGCAGCGAAGGCACCCTGGTGCCTTCGCTGCGAGGCCTTCCTATTTCCCGACCCTGGCGCCAAGGCGCCGGGGTCATCGAGGAGCACTACCATGACCGATTTGTCTGTCACCCCGGCGGGTGCCAGTGGCGAACCTGTGTTCAGCCCACCCGCGCTGCCCAAGGGTGGAGGAACCGTTTCGGCGGGCGGCGGCATGCTGTCTGTCGGCAGCGCCGATGGCGCGGCGGGCTGGTCGCTGCCATTGCCGTTGCCGGTCGGGCGCGAACTCTCGCCGTCGTTGAGCCTGGGCTACCGTTCTTCAGCCGGCAACGGCGCGTTCGGTGCCGGCTGGCACTGTTCGCCGCCTGCCATCTGCCGCATGGATCGCCTGGGCATCCCCCGTTACACCAGCAGCGACCGCTGGCAGGGGCCCGATGGCGAGGAAATCCTGCTCGACAAGGGCGCGCCGCGCCAGGTCGCCAGCCTGCCGTTTTCCGATGTGCCTGCCGTGCACACGGTGACGGCCTGGGTGCCGCGCAGCGGCGGCCGTGACCAGCGCCTGGAACACTGGCGCGTACAAACGCGCCCCGATTCGCCCGGCTTCTGGCTGCAATACCACGCCGACGGCAGCATCACCCTGTTTGGCTGGTCGGCTTCGGCACGGGTGGCCGAGCCCGGTACACCTTCGCATGTGGCGTGCTGGTACGCCGAGGAGACGGTCAGTGCCACCGGTGAGCATGTGGTCTACCGCTATCGCAGCGAAGACCAGGCCGGTTGCGACGAGGATGAACGGGCCATGCACCCGCAAGTGGCCAACACCTACCTGGTTGCAGTTCATGCCATGAACGCCACCTCCCGCCTGGCGTTGCTGATACCGGATCAGGCATTTCGCGAAGACGACTTCATGACGGTGATGCAGCTGGATTACGGCGAGCGAGGAGTGGATGTGAACACTCCGCCGGCGTTTGCCGCACAGACGCCGTGGGCCGTGCGTCAGGACTGCTTTTCATACTGGCGCTGGGGCTTTGACAAGCGGGTAAGGCGCCTTTGTCGCGAGGTGCTGCTCTGGCATCGAACCCGGATGATGGCGGGCCAGCAGGACCCACGCCCCGAGTTGGTCTCGCGCCTGCACCTTGAGTATGACGCTTCGGGTGTTGCGTCGGTGTTGGTGGCGGCGCAACAGGTTGCTTATGACGCAGACGGCACACCGCAGTCATTGCCACCGGTGGAGTTCGAGCCAAGCCGCCCGGGACGCGCGTATCCGACCTGGGAAGCGTTGCCCGACCTCGAAGGCTTCAGTGCACCGCACTGGCAGATCGCGGATTTGCTCGGCGAAGGGCTGCCTGGCTTACTGTACCAGCATGCAGGTGCCTGGCTGTATCGTGCGCCTCAGCGTGACGGCGATGCCGGTGGCGACGCCGTGACCTGGGGGCCAGCGCAGGCTTTGCCGGGTGCGCCACGCCCCGGCACCGGTGTGCTGGCCGACCTCGACGGCGACGGTCAACCGCAATGGCTGGTCAACTTGCCGGGACTGCGCGGCAGCTTCACGCTGGCCCCGGACGGGCAATGGCGCGATTTCATCGCCGCCGACGCGCTGCCGAGCGAGCTGGCCCACGGCGCCGCGCAACTGGTCGACCTGACCGGTGACGGGCTGCAGGATCTGGTCATGATCGGGCCGCGCAGCGTGCGCCTGTCGCCCCGGGTACGCGGTACCGGCTGGCAGCCCGCGCAGGATATTTCAGCTGGCCCCACACTGCCCCTGGCGGGGGGAGAGCATCGTCTCGTGGCCTTTGCCGACCTGGCGGGCACCGGCCTGCAACAGTGGGTCGAGGTCACCGGCGAGGGCGTCACCTACTGGCCAATGCTCGGCCATGGCCGTTTCGCCAACCCGGTGCGAATGCCCGGTTTTGCCATCGAACAGTTCAACGCCTCGCGCGTATTGTTCGGCGATACCGACGGCAGCGGTACCACCGACCTGCTGTATGTCGAGCCTGATCGCATACGCGTTTTCGTCAGCCATAACGGCAACCGCTTGGTCGAGGCAGAACCCCTCGCGGCTCCTGAAGGCGTCGTGCTGGATGCGACCTGCAAGTTGCAACTGGTCGATCTGCGTGGCCAGGGCACTGCAGAGCTGGTGCTCAGCGTGCCGCACGTTGTGCCGCGCAGTTGGGTGTACCGCTTCAATGATCGACGTCCCTGGCTGCTCGCTGAAGTGTGCAGCAACACCGGCAGTCGCACCCTGTTCGACTACCGAAGCTCCGCGCAGTGCTGGTTGGACGAAAAGCTGGACCTGCAGCGCCAGGGCCGCAAGGCCGTCAGCCGGTTGCCGTTTCCGGTGCACGCGGTGTCGCAAGTCACCACGGTCGATGACATCAGTGGCCTGCGCACGGTCAGTGGCATGTGTTATCGGTGCGCCGTGTGGGACCCGGTGGAGCGTGAGTTCCGTGGTTTCATGCAAGCGGTGCAGACTGACACGCTGAGCGATGCGCAAGGCACGGCAGCCGAGCGATCGCCACCGGCGCAAGTGCGGCAGTGGTTCCTCAGCGGGGTGGAGGCGCCGGACAGCCTCCCTGCGCAGGGGTTCGCCGGGCCACGCAGCGCAGAGCTGGACTTTGCCTTGCAGGCCACACGCTTCACCCGACTTGACGGTGATCGTGATGTCCCCTATGAACCGCAGGGCGCGGCCCGTCGTTGGCTGCTTCGCGCCTTGAGGGGCGCACGGGTGCGCAGTGAGACCTACGGGCTGGACGGCAGTGAAAGGGCCGATGTGCCGTACAGCATCGAGCGCCAGCGCTGGCAGGTGCGGGTCTACGAGACGGCGCGCGCCGACAGGCCTGCCGCCTTGGTCACGGCGGTGGAAACACTGGCATTGAGCACCGAGCGCATTGCCGAGGACCCGCGCATTACCCAATCGTTGATACTGCGCCAGGACAGGCGTGGACATGTCTTGCAGCACGCCCAGGTGCATTACCCACGGCGGGCCGTCCTCAGCCCTTCACCTTATCCCGTCAGCCTGCCAGAGGGGCTGGAGGCCGATGCCCGCGACCCTCAGCAAGACACCCTGTGGCTGTCTGTGTGGCGCCATCGCGTACACCATCTGGAAAACGGTCACGATCACCACAGCGGGTTGCTCGAAGCGACCCGCAGCGATGTGCTGGCAGTGCCAGCCCATGCATTGCCTCCCGGTGGGTTCAGCGTGGAGCACCTGCTGGCGCCGGGCAGCCCGCTGGAGGGTTTGGCTGATGCCACGTTGACGGGTTACCAGCGCCAGCAATGGTGCGATGCGCAGGGGCAGTTGTCCCCGCTCCCGACCCGCCAGGCCCTGGTGGCCTACCGCGAAATCGCCGTGCTTGAACAGGCCACGCTGGCGCTGCTGGAGGCCAGCCTGTCGCCGCAGGAGGCGGCGCAATGGCACGCCAACGGTGGCCATCACCTGGTTTCCCTGGTCGAGGATGGCAAGCGCGTCTATGTCAGCCGGCACGAGCTGGCCAGGCATCATGGCCCGCAGTTGTTCCATCGCCTTGCAACGCTCCGTGACAATGAACAGGTGGGTGAGCTGCGTATCGACTGGAGTCCGCACGCTGTTCAGGTAAGCAGACTGGTCGATGCTGCCGGCCTGGAAACCACCGTGCGACATGACTGGCGCTTCCTGACGCCCGTGGCATTGACCGATGCCAACGACAACCTGCACGAGGTGACCCTCGATGCCTTGGGGCGGGTGGCACAGACCCGTTTCCAGGGTACCGATCATGGCCAGCCGGCCGGCTATCGCAGCGGCAAGGTATTCACTGTGCCGATGGCGATGGAGGGCTTCCTGGCACTCAAGGGCGGCGAGGTGCCGGTCGCCACGGCGCATCGCGTGGTGAGCGACAGCTGGATGCCACGCGCGCGTGACCGTCAAGGGCGCCCGCTGGCTGGCCGCATGGGTGAACTGGCGCAGCGTCGCCTGCTCAAGGCCGGCCACCTGCCTGCCATTGACCCGCACGATGAGCGCGAGCCGCCCCATATCATCAGCCTGCAGACCGACCGCTACAACGGCGACTCTGCGCAGCAGGTGCGCCTGAACGTGACTTACAGCGACGGGGCGGGCCGCCTGCTGCAGACGGCTGTGCTGAGCGAGCCCGGTGATGCCCTGGTGCGTAACAGCGCGGGCGGCCTCGAGCGTGATGCCACGGGCGCCGCGCTGATCCAGCCGGCACAACGGCGCTGGGCGGTCAGCGGCAAGACCGAATTCGACAACAAAGGCCAGCCTGTGCGCACCTGGTTGCCGTACTACCTCGATGACTGGCGCCACGTCCAAGACGATAGCGCGCGCGCCGGGCTTTATGCCGATACCCACCTGTATGACGCCCTGGGGCGTGTACGCCGAGTGCTCACTGCAGCTGGCAGGCAGCGGCGTACCCATTACTACCCTTGGTTCACGGTGGCCGAAGACGAGAACGATACGGCCTGAACGCGACCTTGATGGCGTGCGCGAGCCACGCACGCCATGCCGCTCACTTCAATGCACAATTCAACAACAGGAGGCACGCGATGCCTGCTCCTAGGGATAACGCTCTACATCGCAATACACCCACGGTGACGGTGCTGGACAACCGCGGCCTGGTAGCCCGGACCATCCACTACCACCGTCACCCGGACAGACTGCCGCTGACCGAGGCCCGGATAATTCGCCAGCATCATGACGCAAAGGGTTTCATGAGCCGCAGCAGCGATCCGCGCATGCACGCCAGCGGCAGGGTCAACTTCAACTGGCTGACGGATCTGGCGGGTAACCAGGTGTGCACGCACAGCGCCGACGCTGGTGTATCGATCAACCTTGGCGACGCCGCCGGGCGGCCGTTGCTGGCTGTGACCCGAATCGCGGTGGCCGAGCAAGGGGGCTACGATCGCAGTGAAGCGGTCACCCGTACCTGGCACTACGAAAGCCCCCACCTGCCCGGTCGCTTGCTGGGCATCAGTGAGCAAGTCCAGGGCCATGCGGCTTGCCGGCTGGAGCGCCTGGTCTATGCCGGAAACAGTGCGGCGCAAAAGGCGCACAACCTGGCGGGCCAACCTTGCGACCACTATCACACCGCCGGCTTGCTGAAGACGACCAGCGTCAGCTTGACGGGCGTGCCCCTGGTGACCTCACAGCGCTTGTTGGCTGTGGCAGCGACTCCCCAGGGGAGGCTCGATTGGCACGGAGAACAGTCTGCCCAGTGGGATGCTCAACTGCAGCCGCAAAACGAAGCCTGCATGGCGTCGAGTACGGTGGATGCGACCGGCGCACTGCTGACGCGGCGTGATGCTGGCGGGCACCTGCATCGCCAGGCCTACGATGTGGCGGGCCTGCTCAAGCGCAGTTGGCTGACCCTTGCAGGGGGCCGTGAGCAGGTCATCCTCGAGTCGCAGAGTTACTCGGCGGCCGGCCAAAAGCTGCGGGAAGCGCACGGCAATGGCCTGGTTACCCTCTACCAGTACAATCCGCGTACCCAACGCCTGGCGGCAGTGCGCACAGAGCGGCCGGCGGGGCATGCGCGTGGTGCCAAGGTGCTGCAGGACCTGCGCTATGCCTACGACCCGGTCGGCAATGTGGTGAGTGTGCGCGACGATGCAGAGCCGGTGCGTTTCTGGCGTAACCAGAAGGTCGAGCCGCAAAGTACCTACGCCTACGACAGCCTGTACCAACTGGTCAGCGCCAGCGGGCGCGAGATGGCGAATGCTGGCCAGCAAGGCGCCAGGCTGCCGGCCTTGGCCAGCCTGGATAACGTGACCTACACCCGTTATAGCCGCACCTATACCTACGACAACGCTGGCAACCTGACCCGCATGCGTCACAGCGCGCCCGCGAGCAACCACAATTACACCACCGATCTTACGGTCAGTGACCGCAGCAACCGGGCAGTGCACGACTCACTCACGCTCGTGCACTCCGACGTCGAGGCGTTGTTCAATGCCAGCGGTCAGCAGAAGGCCTTGTTCCAGGGCCAGCAGCTGACCTGGACACCTCGGGGGGAATTGCACACGGTAACCCCGGTGAGGCGTGAAGGGGAGGCGGACGATTGCGAGAGCTACCGCTATGACATCAGTAACCAGCGTGTGCTCAAGGTCAGGACCAGCAAGACTGCGACCGGCGTGCGTACGCAACGTGTCCAGTACCTGCCAGGGCTGGAGCTGCGCAGTACCCTGCAGGGCGACAGACTGACGCAAGCGTTGCACGTGGTGAACCTGAGCGGTGACGGGCATGCTCAGGTGAGAGCCCTGCACTGGGCAACAGGCAAACCGCCCGAGCTGACGCACGCCCAGTTGCGCTACAGCTATACCGACCAGTTGGGCAGCGGTTGCCTGGAGGTCGATGGCAGTGGTGCCGTCATCAGCCAGGAAGCCTATTACCCGTACGGGGGCACGGCGGTATGGGCGGCTGACAGCGAAGTGCAGGGGCGCTACAAGTTCGTGCGCTATTCGGGCAAGGAGCGCGACGCCAGCGGGCTCTACTATTACGGCCATCGCTACTACCAGCCTTGGCTGGGCCGTTGGTTGAGCGCAGACCCGGCAGGCACGGTGGATGGCCTGAACCTGTTCTCGATGGTGGGCAACAATCCGATGACGCAGGTCGACGATCAGGGATTGATGCTCAGGAGCGTGGCCAGTCTTTTCGGGTTTGGCACAGCGCCGGCACCGGCCCAAGGCGAGAGCGAATCGAGCGCGCCCCCTTCACCCGCGCCGAGCCGCAGCGATGCCCGCTCCAGCCCTGTCGCCTCGGCCACCGATGCAGAACTGCCTTCCCTCGATGGCGGGGCTAAAGTGGACAGCCTCTTCGCTGAAAAGCATCGCAAGGAGCTCGAAGCACGCAAGGCCAAGAAACAGAGGATGAAGGCGAACAAGGCGGCAGCCAAAGAACATGCCATGGCGGCGGCAGAAAGAAAACAGCAACCGAAACGGGCGCCGGCTGCGCCCGTGAGGGAATTCGGCACGCTGCAGTACAACAGAGAGGTCTATGACAGGCTGCAGTCACGTCTGCCGACTGACAGAAAGGCAAGTGGAGAAAGCATTCTGGCCATCGGGCAACGGCCAAATGAAAAGACCGCGAAAGCAGAAATCGTGTTCGTGGACAGAGGGATCGGCAAGGAGGGCTTCAAGCATATAACCGAAGAGCACCGTGCCGATTTCAAGCAGCAGGGCATCGGTACCGACAAGATGATCCTGGAATTGGTGATGTCTGCCTTGGTCCACGGCGAAATCGTGGGTATTCAAGGTAAAGACGCACGCAAGTCGGGTAGGCCTATTTATGAAGTCAACTTTGACGGCAAGGTGCAACACGTAGCGGTGCAACTCAAGGATGACAACAGTGTGCTGGGTGCAAACCCTAAACAGCGCGGCGTCAGCCAGCGTGAAAGGGATGCCTTGAAGCCGCAACCACTGTTGCGATAGAGGATTCCCTCGGGGCTGAACGCTCCTGCAGGCAATCGGGCGTCATGCGCATCCATTGTGAGGATGCGCATGACGCCGGGCCGCTTAGACAAGCGTCCGCTCGATGCCTCCGACCAACAGGTTCTCCATCAACTTCAGACCTTGCTCTTCGGGCAATGCCGTGAGCATCCCCGGCAACTGGTTGAGCAAGGTCGCCACTACCTGCGCCGTCGCGGCCAGCGCGTCCCCAGGCAATTTCGCCTGCGGTGCGATCAAGCGCAGCAAACCTGCCTCATAACGCTTGCGCAGTACCGCCAGGCGTTCCTGCTGCGCCTCGCTCAAGCAACAGAAATCCCGCTCGGCCAGGCGAAACTGCAAGGGCCGTTCGGCATGCAGCTGCCAATGCGCCGCGATCAGGCACGAAAGCGCCGAACCACCACGGGCCATGGCGCGACGGCCAAGTTCCAGGGTGGCCTGCAGTTCCTCGTACAGTTCCTCGATCAGGTCGAACAGCAGGTCCTGCTTGCTGGGGAAATGGTGATACAGAGAGCCTGGCGTCAACCCCACATGCGCCGCCAACTCGCGCATGCTGACCTGGCCGAAGCCTTTCTCGGCAAACAGTGCCATGGCCCGGTCTCGTCGCTCTTCAAAGCTGGTGCAGCGCATTGCGGCATTGACCAAGGCCATGGCGTTCGCTCCTCAGTAGCTGTAGAAACCGCGGCCGGACTTGCGCCCCAGCCAGCCGGCCGCGACCATTTCCTTGAGCAGCGGGGCAGGGCGGTACTTGCTGTCGCAGAAGCCGTCGTGGAAGGCCTCCATGATCGCCAGCAAGGTGTCCAGGCCGATCAGGTCGGCCAGGGCCAGCGGGCCGATCGGTTGGTTGCAGCCCAGGCGCATGCCGGTGTCGATGTCCTCGGCGCTGGCCAGCCCTTCCTGGCGAACCAGGATGGCTTCGTTGATCATCGGCACAAGGATGCGGTTGACCACGAAACCTGGGCGGTTGCCGGCAGTGATCGGCGTCTTGCCCAGCTTCTCGGTGACCACCAGCGCTTGCGCGTAAGTGCTGTCGCTGGTCTGCAGGCCGCGGATGATCTCCACCAGCGCCATCATCGGCACCGGGTTGAAGAAGTGCACGCCAATGAAGCGCTCAGGATGCTCGATGCTGGCGGCCAGCTGGGTGACTGACAGCGACGAGGTATTGGTGGCGATCAGGCAGTCGGCCGTCACGTTGGCGGCTACCTGCTGCAGGATGCGCTGCTTGAGCTGCAGGTTCTCGGTGGCCGCCTCGATCACCAGTTGCGCAGCGCCGAGCTGGGCATAGTCGGTGCTGGTGCGGATACGCGACTTGGCCGCCTCGGCACGCTCGGCATCGAGCGTGCCCTTGTTGACCTGGCGCTCCAGGTTCTTGCTCAAGGTAGCCACGCCGCGCTCCAGCGCGGCATCGGATACGTCCACCAGCAGCACCTGGTAGCCGGCCACCGCACACACTTGGGCAATGCCATTGCCCATGGTGCCGGCGCCGATCACGGCGATGTGTTCAATGCTCATTGCAGGCTTCCTCAAACGCGCTCGAAGACGACGGCGATGCCTTGGCCGCCGCCGATGCACATGGTGGCCAGCGCGTAGCGGCCCTGGATGCGCTGCAGTTCATGGATGGCCTTGGTGGCGATGATCGCGCCGGTAGCGCCGACCGGGTGGCCAAGGGAGATGCCCGAGCCGTTCGGGTTGACCTTCTCCGGGTCGAAGTCCAGGGCGCGGGCTACGGCGCAGGCCTGGGCAGCGAAGGCTTCGTTGGACTCGATCACGTCCAGGTCGCTGATGTTCAGGCCGGCTTTTTCCAGCACCTTGCGGGTGGCCGGGATCGGGCCCAGGCCCATCAGCTCAGGTTCGACGCCCGCGTGGGCGTAGGCCACCAGGCGTGCCAGTGGCTTGAGGCCCAGGCGGCGCACGGCGTCACCGCTGGCCAGCACCAGGCCTGCGGCGCCATCGTTGATGCCGCTGGCGTTGCCGGCGGTCACGGTGCCGTCTTTCTTGAACACGGTCTTCATGCCGGCCAGTTGCTCGGCAGTGACATCGCCACGTACGTGCTCGTCCACGGCGAACTGCACGACGCCTTTGCGGGTTTTCAGCTCCACCGGCACGATCTGGCTGTCGAAGCGGCCTTCGGCGATGGCGCGGGCAGCGCGGCGCTGGCTGGTCAGGGCCAGCTCATCCTGCATTTCGCGGGTGATGCCATTGTTGGCCGCAACGTTTTCGGCAGTGATGCCCATGTGGAAGTGTTCGAAGGGGTCATGCAGTACGCCGACGGTGTAGTCGATGCCTTGCAGATCGCCCATGCGCGCGCCCCAGCGCGCTTGCGGCAGCAGGTACGGGCCACGGCTCATGGATTCGGCACCGGCGGCCACGGCCACGTCGGCATCGCCGAGCAGCAGGCACTGGGTGGCCGAGACGATCGCCTGCAGGCCCGAACCGCACAGGCGGTTGACGTTGAAGGCCGGGGTTTCCTTCGGAATGCCGGCATTCATCGCGGCAACCCGCGACAGGTAGGCATCGCGCGCTTCGGTCGGAATGACGGTGCCCATGACCATATGGCCGATCTGCTCGGCGGCCACGCCCGAACGCTCGATGGCGGCGCGGGTCACGGTGGTCGCCAGGTCGGCCAGCGGCAGGTCCTTGAGGGAGCCACCAAAACCACCGATGGCGGTACGGACGGCACTGACGACGTAGATTTCTGGGCTGCTCATAAAGGCTCCGATAGCTTAGGCATGGCGGGAGCGGGCTGTGCTCTGAGAGAATGGCCGGCGATCCCGAGTGGGTCCGAGTCTAGGCAAAGGCTCTGTTGCAGCCTATGCCGATTCTGTTCAGTCAACGTGGCACTTTTTGCCACTCAGCATAGACAGCGAATTTTGCCATGCGCGATAGCGATACGGTCGCCGTGTACTTTCTCAAGGCCATGCTGCACGCCCTGCGCGAGCAGCCCGAGGCGCGCGACGCCCACCTGCAGGCAGTGGGCATCGCGCCGAGCCTGCTTGCGCAGCCGCAGGCGCGGGTGCCGGCCAAGGCCTTTGCGCAGTTGTGGCTGGCGCTGATCCACGAGTTGGACGATGAATTCTTCCAGCTCGACAGCCACGGCATGCCGCTGGGCAGCTTCGCCCTGATCTGCCGGGGGCTGATCCAGGAGCCGAACCTGGAAAAGGCCCTGCGCCAGTGCATGGGCAATTTCGCCTTGTTCCTGCGCGACCTGCGCGGCAGCGTGACGGTGCGCGCAGGCAGGGCGGTGATCAGCGTGCAATCGCAGATTGCCGACCCGCTGACCCGGGTCTACGCCGAGGAAACCTACCTGGTGCTGATCATGGGCCTGCTGTGCTGGCTGGCCGGGCGACGCATCGCCATCGACCGCACTGAACTGGCAGTGGCGCGCCCGGCCCAGGACGATGACCTGTTGCTATGGGGGCCGGACCTGCGCCTGGGCAGCGGGCGTACCGAAGTGGAGTTCGACAGCGCTTGCCTGCGCTTGCCGGTAGTGCAGGACCTGGCGGGCCTAAAGAACTTCTTGCGCAGTGCACCGCAAGGGCTGGTGATCCGTTTTCGCAACCAGAATGGCCTGGTTGCCGAGGTGTACCGGCACCTGCGTGCCCGGCGCTATGGCCAATGGCCGACGCTGGAGGCCTTGGCCAGGCTGCAAGGTATCAGCGCCAGCACGTTCCGCCGGCAGTTGGAGCGTGAAGGGCGCTCGTATCAGCAGATCAAGGATGAGGTGCGCCGGGCCATGGCCTTCGAGCGCTTGCGCGACGGGGTGTTGAGCATTGCCGAGATTGCCGAGCAGACCGGATTCCAGGAGCCCAGCGCGTTTCACCGGGCGTTCAAGAAGTGGACGGGGCAGAGCCCGGGGAGTTATCGGGCTAGGTTGACCGCGCGTTGATGGTTGCCGGCGATAGGGTCGGTGCAGGCCCTCAATCCTGAAGATCTGCAGCCAATGACTTGACCCGCTGCAGGTCACCCTTGGCTACCTTTGCCACCCTCGTTCCATACTCGGCATCGGCCTTGTACAGGAACGACAGGATAATGTGCTTGCTCTGGTCATCGGCGACGGCCAGCGAGTTGCCAAAGCTGTTGACCAGGTCGCGCTGTTCGATTCTGGAATAGGCACGGTACAGCTCACCGGCCTGTTTGAAGTTCTGCTCGCGGGCAATGCCTTGCTGCTGGGTGTCGCCACTCAGGGCCAACGGTGCGGTACGTGCTGCTTCGTGGGTGCTGCGAGGCTGCAGGCGGCTGGGCTCGTAGTTGACCGACCCGCGCGTGCGGTTGGGGTTGAGCGCGCCATCCTGGTTGCCGTTGTTCACTGCTGCCCTGGGTTGGTTGATCGGCAGGCTGCCAGCATTGGCGCCGACCCGGTACATCTGCGTGTCGGCATAAGAGAACAGGCGCCCCTGTAGCAAACGGTCCTCGGAGGGCTCGATACCGGTAATCAGGTTGGAAGGCGCCAGGGCGACCTGCTCGGTTTCCTGGAAAAAGTTGCCGACGTTGCGGTTGAGCACCATTTGCCCGACCCGGCGCTCGGGCACATCCGGCCAGACCTTGGTGGCATCCAGCGGATCGAAGTCGAAGTCCGCCAGCTGTTCAGGGCGCAGCGTCTGGATGTACAGGTCCCACTTGGGGTAGTCGCCACGCGCAATGGCCCCGACCAGATCCTCGGTCATGTGATTGAAGCTTTTGCCCTGGATCTGCTCGACGGCCTTGGGGTCGAGGTTTTCCTGGCCTTGCAGGCTTTTCCAGTGGAACTTCACGTAAGTGGCGTCGCCCTTGGCGTTGACGAACTTGTAGGCATGCACGCTGTTACCGTTCATGTGCCGATAGCTCTTGGGCGTCCCTTCGTTGGAATACAGCAGTGTCAGGGTGCGGGTGGCTTCCGGCATGTGCGAAAACAGGTCGAAGCGTCGCGCGTCGTTACCGAGGTTGTTGCGTGGGTCGGGCTTGAAGGCGTGAACCATGTCCGGGAACTTGATGGCGTCGCGGATGAAGAAGGTGGGGAAGTTGTTGCCGACCAGGTCCCAGTTGCCAGTGGTGGTGTAGAAGCGCGTGGCGAAGCCGCGCGGGTCGCGCAGGGTCTCTGGCGAGTGGTGGCCGTGGACGACCGACGAGAAACGCACGAAAACCGGCGTCTTTTCACCTGGGGTGAACAGCGGTGCCAGGGTCAGCGCGGACAAGTCTTCGGCGGCGGTGAACTGGCCATGGGCGCCCGTGCCACGGGCGTGCACCACACGCTCGGGAACGCGTTCACGGCCGAAGCGCTGTAGTTTCTGGATCAGTTGTACATCCTGCAGCAGTGTCGGGCCCGTGGCGCCGGCGGTCTGGGAGTGTTGGTTGTCACCGACCTGCGCACCGTTGTCGCGGGTCAGGGGCTGGGCCAGGGCCAGCGGGCTGGCGATCAGTGCAGCACATATCAGTGCCGAAACGGATGAGGGGGGACGGGTTACTGGCATGGGGCTCACTCGCAACGTGGATGAGAGCCCGATGCTAGTAACGCAGCAGAGATGGCACAGTAGGACGGATCAGGTCGTAGTGTGCGAACTTTCATTGCCCGTATGTCAGGCCGGGATCATGGCAAAGCCCACGCCAAACCGGTTCCAGGCATTGATGGTGGCAATGGCCAGGGTCAGGTTGACGACCTCGGCTGGCTCGAAGTGCTGTTGCAGCGCTTCATATTCCGGCTGCGGCGCGCCGCGCTCGGGCAGGCGGGTCAGGCACTCGACCCAGGCCAGCGCTGCACGCTCGCGCGGGGTGAAGTAGTGGGTTTCCTGCCATACGCTCAGCGTCTGCAGGCGCGCTTCGGTCTCGCCGGCCTTGCGCGCGTCGTTGGCATGCATGTTCACGCAGTAGGCGCAGCCGTTGATCTGCGAGGCGCGCAGGCGTACCAGTTCGAGCAGCGAATTCTCAAGGCCGGTCTTGGCCAGGGCTTGCTCCAGGCCGACCATCGCCTTGTAGGCTTCAGGCGAGTGCTTGGCCCATTCGATACGGTTGTGCATGGTGTTCTCCGAGGGATTCAGGGTGGACATGGCACTACCTTAACGCCGACCGTCCAGCGGCCCGATAGCCAATCGACCCCTTTGCCAGGAGGCCAATCGTGGCCATTCAGGTGGCCACTGACCTGCATCCAATCTCTTCATTTCAGCCCTGGGCGAGGAGGCGGGATAATGGCCCGGTCTTGCACCCGGAGAACCGATTCATGTCCGAAGAACGCTACATGCGCGAAGCACTCGACCTTGCCCGCGCCAACATCCAGGCCGGTGGTCGGCCCTTCGGCGCCGTGCTGGTGTATCAGGGGCAAGTGATCGCCCGCGCCGTCAACGAGATCCACAGTACCCAGGACCCGACCGCCCACGCCGAGCTGCAGGCCATTCGCAAGGCCGCCCAGGCCTTGGGCCAGGCACGCCTGGACGGCGCCGAGATCTACGCCAGCGGCCACCCGTGCCCGATGTGCCTGGCGGCCATGCACCTGTGCGGCATCGCGCGGGCCTGGTTCGCCTATGACAACGACGAAGGTGAGCCCTATGGTTTGTCCACCGCTGCCGTCTACGCGCAGATGGCGCGCGCGCCGCAGCAGCAGAGCCTGCCCTTGCGTCCATTGAAGCCAGCAGGTGAAGCTGGTCTTTATCAGCAGTGGAAGCAGGCGAACGCGCAATGAGAGGCGCGTTGAACCTGTTGCTGGTGGTGTTGCTGGCACTGAACCTGCGGCCGATGTTGACCAGCATCGGGCCGTTGCTCGAACCCATGCGTGCCAGCACCGGGTTGGGCTATCAGCAAGCCGCGCTGCTGACGGCGCTGCCTGTGCTGTGCATGGGCCTGGTGCCGTTGCTGCAACCGTGGCTGCGGCGCTGGATCAGCGAGCATGGTGGCATGCTCGGTGGCCTCGCCGCCATTGGCCTGGCCTGCCTGTGGCGCTTGCAGCTGGACAGCGCCTGGGCGCTGCTCGCCAGCGCAGTGCTGGCCGGCCTCGGTGTGGCGGTGGTGCAGGGCATGATGCCCGGCCTGGTCAATCGCTGGTTCCCCGGCCGCCTGGCTGCGGCCATGGGCCTTTATTCGGCGGCGCTGATGAGTGGCGGCGGGTTGGCCGCAGTGCTTGGCCCGCATATCAGCGGGCACTTCGGCCACTGGCAGGCGGGCCTTGGCCTGTGGGCGATCCCGGCGCTGCTGGCCGTCCTGGCCTGGGCCGTGCTGCGGCCGCGCGAGGCAGCGCCAAGGCTGGCAGGCGCTGCCGGAGGCCATTGGTTCGGCACGCGCCGGGCTTGGCTGCTGGCGCTGTACTTCGGCCTGATCAATGGCGGCTACACCAGCATGGTTGCCTGGTTGCCCGCCTACCATCTGGAGCATGGCGGCACCGCGCAAGGCGGCGGCGACCTGGTGGGTCTGATGACGGTGTTCCAGGTTGCCGGTGCGCTAGGGTTGCCGTTGTTGCTGCGTGGCCTGGTGGATCGCCGGCCAGGGCTGTGGCTGGCGCTGTCGATCCAGCTGGCGGGTTTCCTCGGCCTGCTGCTGGCGCCCGGCTGGGCCATGGGCGTCTGGGTGGCGATGATCGGTTTCGGACTGGGCGCGTGTTTCAGCCTGAGCCTGACCTTGACCTTGGAGCATCTGAAAACGCCGGCAGAGGCGGGTAGCCTCGCAGCGTTTGTGCAAGGGATCGGCTTCATCATCACCGGTATCGTGCCGTACATCACCGGTTGGCTGCGTGATGTGAGTGGCGATTTCCAGGCTTCGTGGACGTTGTTGACCGTGACGGTACTGGCCATGCTGCTGGTGACTGCCTGCTTCGCCCCGCGTGGCTACGCCGCCGCCATCGCCCGGCCAGCCAACGGCAGCCAGGCGCCGATGGTCAGCTGAGGCGCTGCAAGGTATCGCGCACGCGGTCCAGCGCGGTGTCGATGTCCAGCAGTTCGATGGCGCCGAAACCCAGCAGCAAGCCAGGGCGCACAGGCGTCTCGGTGAAGAATGGCGCCAGCGAGTAAAGGCCGACTTCTACCTTGCGCGCGAGGCTGGCCAGCAACTCGACGTCCACGCCAGGCTGCGCCAGCGCACTGAGGTGGAAGCCGGCGCTGGCCGGTATCGCCTGGAACCAGGTCGCCAGGTCGCCCTCCAGGCGGGTGAGGATGCGCTCGCGCCGGGCACTGTAGATGTCGTGGCAGCGGCGAATGTGTTTGTTCAGGTGGCCTTCGCCGATGAACCGCGCCAGTGCCCATTGCAGCAGCGTCGGGCTGTGCCAGTCGCTCAGGTGCTTGGCCACGCAGGCAGCATCGAGTACGGACGGTGGTAGCACGGCATAGCCCAGGCGCAGTTCCGGCAGCAGGGTTTTCGAGAAGGTGCCGACATACGCCACCAGCCCCTGCCGGTCCAGGCGTTGCAGTGCATCCGCAGCCGGACCCTGGTAGCGGAACTCGCAGTCGTAGTCGTCTTCGATGATCAAGGCGCCCAGTTCGGCGGCCCTGGCCAACAGGGCCTGTCGGCGTGGGGTGCTCATGGGCATGCCCAGCGGAAACTGGTGCGAAGGGGTCACGTAGATCAGCCGGGTACCGTCGGCGATCTGCTCCACGCACATGCCTTGTTCGTCGACCGGCACTGATTGCAGGCGTGCGCCCAATGCCAAAAAGAGCTGGCGGGCAGGTGGGTAACCGGGGTCCTCCATGGCCACCGGGCATCCGGGCTCGATCAGCACGCGGGCGATCAGGTCCAGTGCCTGCTGGGCGCCATTGCATACCAGCAGGTCGGACGCGCTGCAATGTACGCCGCGAGCATAGGCAATGTGGTGGGCGATGGCCTCGCGCAGTT
This sequence comes from Pseudomonas plecoglossicida NBRC 103162 = DSM 15088, assembly GCF_000730665.1. Classification (GTDB taxonomy): domain Bacteria; phylum Pseudomonadota; class Gammaproteobacteria; order Pseudomonadales; family Pseudomonadaceae; genus Aquipseudomonas; species Aquipseudomonas plecoglossicida. The sequence continues at coordinate 64,350 of NZ_BBIV01000018.1, read as the reverse complement.
CGGCCAGGCCCTGGGCGCTGAACTGTCGTTCGGGGTGGCGCTGGCTGCGGCGCAGGGCGTAGTTGAGGCAGCTGCGCCACTGGTCGAAGGGGAACTGCGATTTGGTCGAGGCGCCGCCGACGAAGTCGTAGCGCGAGGGTGCTTCCTGGGTGCGTCTGGCCAGTACCGTGGCGCGTTGTTGCCAGCGGCCCAGCGAGGCGGCTGCCGCGAGGGGTACGGGTTGGGTTTCGCTGGTTTGCACGGGTTGGCGTGGGGTAATGAACGTGCCGCGGCCGACCACGCCGCTGAGCAGGTTGTCGTAGGTTAGGCGCGAATAGGCTTCGGCCACGGTCTTGCGTGACACGCCGAGTTGTTCGGCCAGCAGGCGGGTAGGGGGCAGCTGTGTGCCGGCGGCGAGGTGGCCGCTGTCGATGCCGGCGCGCAACTGCTGGTAGAGCTGGTCGGCCAGGCCTTTGCGGCCTTCGAGGCGGATGTGCAGTTCCATGTAAGGGAGTCCGAGCAGAAGTGTGCTGAGGATAGCGGATCTTTGCTAAATTCTACCGCTGCCCAGAAGCCCTCAACCCGGAAACAGCATGGCGAAGAAACCTGGACGCCCCAAAAAGTAACCAAAAAAGGCTGGCTCCTGCATCCGACCCCTGCGCTTCGCTCCGGGGTTCCCTCGCTCCGGTCTTGCTCCCGGGAGGACCGCGCCGCAGGCCCCATCCTGGGGCCCAGCGCTTGACGGGCATCCATGCCCGTCACCTCCCTCCGCAAGACCTCCACTCGGCCTCCTGAAGTCGCAATTGGCGGCGCCTGGACTGTCGCGCGCTCAGAGGCAAAAGCAAAAGCAAAAGCCAGAACCAGAGCAAAAGCTAAAAGCAGGCCTGGGCTGTAGAATCCTCGCTATTGCAACGTGAAAGTTCGAGGTAACCGTGGAATTGCAGCAGGGCTTTGTCCTGACCCGGCATTGGCATGACACGCCAGAAGGCACATGCGTGGAATTCTGGCTGGCCACCGACCAGGGCCCCCAGCGCGTGCGCCTGGCCCCCCAGGAGTCCGTGGCCTTCCTGCCCCAGGCGCAGGCCGAACACGCACGCCTGCTGCTGACCAACGAAACCGGCGCACAGCTCAAACCCCTGCGCCTGCGCGACTTCGACCAACGCCCCATGGCAGGCCTCTACACCCACCAGCACCGCCAGCTGATGCAACTCGAACAACGCCTGCGCAGCGCCGGCATCGACGTCTTCGAAGCCGACATCCGCCCCCCCGAACGCTACCTGATGGAACGCTTCATCACCGCCGGCGTCCAGTTCACCGGCCAACCCGACAGCCACGGCGTGATCTGCGACGCCCAACTCAAGCCCGCCAGCGATTACCGCCCACCCCTGCGCCTGGTGTCGCTCGACATCGAAACCAGCGAACGCGGCGAGTTGTACAGCATCGCCCTGCAAGGCTGCGGCCAACGCCAGGTGTACATGCTGGGCCCGGCCAACAGCACCGCCGACGACCTCGATTTCGACCTGCACTACTGCGCTGACCGCGCCTCGCTGCTCGCCTGCCTGAACCAGTGGCTGGCCCTGCACGACCCGGACGCCATCATCGGCTGGAACCTGGTGCAGTTCGACCTGCGCCTGCTGCACGAGCACGCCAAGCAACTGCAGGTCCCGCTTGCGCTAGGGCGCAACGGTGCTCCCATGACCCTGCGCAGCCACGCCAACGGCGGCCACGTGTTCGTCGATGCCCCCGGGCGTTTGCTGATCGATGGCATCGAAGCGCTGCGCTCGGCGACCTGGAGCTTCCCTTCGTTCAGCCTGGAGAACGTCGCCCAGACCTTGCTGGGCGAAGGCAAGGCCATCGACACACCCTACCAGCGCATGGACGAGATCAACCGCATGTTCGCCCAGGACAAGCCGGCGCTGGCACGCTACAACCTCAAGGACTGCGAACTGGTCACGCGCATCTTCGCCCATACCCGCCTGCTGCAGTTCCTGCTCGAACGCTCATCCGTCACCGGGCTGGCGATGGACCGCAGTGGCGGCTCGGTGGCTGCGTTCTGTCATTTGTACATCCCGCACATGCATCGCCTGGGCTTCGTCGCGCCGAACCTGGGCAGCCGCCCCGACGAGGCCAGCCCCGGCGGCTTCGTCATGGATTCGCGCCCGGGGCTGTACGACTCGGTGCTGGTGCTGGACTACAAGAGCCTCTACCCATCGATCATCCGCACCTTCCTGATCGACCCGGTGGGCCTGGTCGAGGGCCTGCGCCAACCCGATGATGCCCATTCGGTCGAAGGCTTTCGCGGCGCGCGCTTCTCGCGCAGCAAGCATTGCCTGCCGGCGATCGTCGAGCGCGTATGGCAGGGCAGGGAAGCGGCCAAGCGCGAGGGCAACGCCGCCTTGTCGCAGGCGCTGAAGATCATCATGAACGCCTTCTATGGCGTACTGGGTTCCAGCGGCTGCCGCTTCTTCGACCCACGTCTGGCATCATCCATCACCATGCGCGGCCACCAGATCATGCGCCAGACCCGCGCCTTGATCGAAGCGCGCGGCTTCGATGTGATCTACGGCGATACCGACTCCACCTTCGTCTGGCTCAAGGGTGCCCATGATGAAGAAGCCGCTGCCACTATCGGGCGTGCGCTGGTGGCCGAGGTCAATCAGTGGTGGCGTCAGCACCTGCGCGACACCATGGGGCTGCAAAGCGCGCTGGAGTTGCAGTACGAAGTGCACTACCGGCGCTTCCTGATGCCGACCATCCGTGGCACCGACGAGGGCAGCAAGAAGCGCTACGCAGGCCTGGTGCAGCGTGCCGATGGCAGCCAGGACATGGTCTACAAAGGCCTTGAGTCGGTGCGCACCGACTGGTCGCCACTGGCCCGCCAATTCCAGCAGGAGCTCTATGGCCGGATCTTTCGGGGCGAGCCCTACCGCGACTATGTACGTGCGTATGTGCAGAGCACCCTGGCAGGCGAGCAGGACGAGTTGCTGGTGTATCGCAAGCGCCTGCGCAGGCCGTTGGCCGATTATCAGCGCAACGTACCGCCCCATGTACGCGCCGCGCGCCTGGCCGACGATTTCAACCAGCGCCTGGGACGCCCGCTGCAGTACCAGCGTGGCGGTTGGATCAGCTACGTCATCACCACGGCCGGCCCGCAGCCGCTGGAAAACCTCAATGCGCAAATCGATTACCAGCACTACCTGGGCCGTCAACTGCAGCCGGTAGCGGATGCGATCCTGCCCTTCGTCAACGATGACTTCGCCCGGCTTACCGACCGCCAGCTGCTGCTGTTCTGAGTGGGTGCTAGATAGCTAGTACCGTCGTTGCCCTGCATTGCCTAGCCTCGTGCCGACACGCACTCTGGAGGTAGCCATGCAAGACAACGCCCCGCAGCCGTCGGCTGAAATCGATGCCCTTGCCGTAGCGCAAGCGTATCAGGACAACGTGATCGCAAGGCGTCTGCCCGGTTGGATGGTCTTGCTCAGCGAGTCTGAGCATGACGTACTGGGTGATGCATTGCGCAATCTTTTGGCCTGCCGGCAAAGGCTGACGCTCGAATTCGCGCAGGTACGCGGCATCGATGAGTTCACCAAGCCTTTGTTGCAACAGGCGCTCGACCGCCTGGGGAGCTTCAGGATCGATCAACTGTACATGCGCCGCTGGTACACCTTCACCTCCAACACCGTCAGCTACCTGGCAGGCCGTGTGCCCGTTCAGGACAGCGACTATTACGACCTGCCCTTGCTGGAAGCCGCACTTTACAACTTCACCGAGGATGAGCGCAGTGTGCAGCCCCTGCGCAATGCAGTAGTGGACATTCACGGGAGCGGCCAGGCGGGACTGTCCGCGCTGGCCTTTGCCGGACTCTGCCGCGACCTGGACCTGGGTCAGCAGTATCAGGATCACCTGGACGCCATCTTGCTTCGGCAAACCGGTCAGCAGAGCGTCAAGGCGCTACAGGCCGACTTTCAGCGCAACAGCATGCTGGCCGATGCTTTGCAGGCCAAGGCGCAGGGGGAGCTGAGCGAGGCCGAGCTGCAACTGGTGATTGGCCTGTGCCGCGACAACCGTCCGGGCTGGCTCGAAGGCGCACCGGTACAAGCCCGGCAACTCAAGCTGTTCGGTTGCTCGTTGCAGCGCATCGTGGTGCTGGAAGTGATCGATACGGGCGTGATCTACAACAGCATCAAGCGCGTATTGGTGTATGTCCCCGGGGACCCGCAAGGCGCGTGGAGTGCCTGTGACGACCTGGATGATTATGTCCGCCGAGTGCTCGGCATGCGCCTGCGTGATCAAGGCTATCGGCGCTTTTTCAGCCGTTTCGTGCGCCGCCGCGACGCCCAGCAGCTGTTTGCAGCAGTCAGCGATCGCCTTGATGACGTCGCCGACTGGGCCACGCGCGACCTCGATGAGCAGACCACTGGCTATCCGCTGCCGTTGTTCGACCACTTGGCCGGCGCCTGGGTCGCCCAGATCAAGGACGATGCCGCGATGATCGCCCCCCCCGTGGCACAGCTTGACCGCCAGGTGCAGGAGCAGCATGACAAACGCCTGCGCGCCGAAGGCTGGACCCTGCTGGCCATTGCCGGGCTGTACGTGCCGGCGATTGGCGCCCTGCTGGCGCTGGTGATGGTCTACGAGCTGCTGGAAGAGGCATTTCAGGCGGTATCCGACTGGCGTGACGATGAGCGTGACGCCGCACTGGAGCACCTGCTGCACGTTGGCAAAGGCGTGGCGTTGGTCGGCGCGACTGCCGCTACCGTCGGCGTCGCCCGCCGCGCCTGGAGCCAGGTGGATACGTGGATTTCGGCAAGGCTGGAGGATGGCAGCGAAAAGCTGTGGAATGGCGACTTGCGGCCCTACCGTGGCGAAGGCCCTCCCGCCGACGCGGTGATGGACGAGCAAGGCATCTACAGCGCTGGCGACAACCACTGGGTCGAGATGCAAGGCAACTGGTATCAGGTTTCCCAGCGCAGTATCGATGAACAATGGGGATTGATGCCCTACCAGGGGCATGGCCCGCAGCTACGTCATAACGAAGCCGGTGCGTGGCGGGTCTGGCATGAGCAGCCGGCCGAGTGGAACGACAGGGCAGTGATGTTCCGACGCCTGGGCAGGCCCTACAGCGAGCTGGATGACCAGCAGATCGACCAGGCACTGGCCATTCATGGCCTGAGCGACGAACACCTGCGTGCCTTGCATGTCTACGGTCGCCCAGCAGAAGCCGGGCTTGCCGATACGGTCAGCCGCCTGCTGCTGGCAAGTCGCATTCAGCGCCTGGTCAACGAACTGCGCGACGGTTTGGCAGTCACCGATACGGGGTTATTGGAAAGTGCCAAGGATGTGCTCGCAACATCGGCAAACGGCAGTGACCTGGCAGATGCCATCTGGCTACAGCGCTGGGCAGTGCTGCAACAGGCCTACGATCAACAGTTTCCCGACACCGAGGAAAGCGTGATCTTGCGCAGGGACTTCGCCAGCCTGCACCGGCCGGCGGTTGATGAACTGCTGCGAACTGCCAGTGCAGATGACCGAGAAACCCTGCTGCGGACATTGAGGGTTCCACTGTTCGTTGCCCAGGCGGCCAGGGCGCAGGTCGCGGGGATCCGCGTTGCACGCGTGTATGAATCACTGGCATTCGACTCGCCGCAAAGCCTCGACCTTGGGCGGGTCGCTCTACGGCTGATTGCGCGGCTGCCTGGCGCTGCGGCGCAACCTGGCTGGCGATTGTTCGATGGCGACGCCAGCGAGCCATTGCTGACGACAGAGGGTAGCGGCGCGCCTGTGCAACTGGTCCACCGATCAGGGTTGTTCAGCCTGCGTATTGCCGACCAGGAGCCGTTGACCGAACTGGGTGAGCTGTTCGAGGTGCTGGCCCAGGCGTACAGTCCCGCGCAGCGTGCCTCCCTGGGCATTGGCGAGCCCTTTGCTGTGGCCCTGCGCGAGCGCCTGGCGACGGATGCCAGCGAACAGCGCGAGAGGGTCATGGGCTGGCTTGGCCTGCCTCGACCGAACCACACGTTCCTTGCTCCTCAACGATTCGATGACGGCAGAATCGGCTACCCCTTGAGCGGCGGCCGGTTCTGGGCCACCTTGGGTGGTCGCAGCCCCAGGGCCCTGCAGGCCAGGTTGCGTGACCTCTACCCGGCCTTCAGCGACGAACAGATCGGTCAATGGCTCGAAGGGGCAGATGCGATGGCACGGCTGGAAGCGCTGGAGCAGGAGTACAGCGTGCTGACCAGCCATCTGAATCAGTGGGTGCGAGGGGCATTTCCGACGCTGGAGCTGTTTGCCCGTCGCGAGCTGCGCAAAGGCTTGATCGATTGCTGGCGCAAGCGGGTTCCGGAGCTTCAGGGCGACCCACTGGATAGCCGGCGCTATATGTTCAGCCATGTCCGCAGGCGTATTCGTCAGCTGCCGAGCCTTCCGCAGGCTGTGAGCTTTCCCCATGTGTCGATTCTTGTCTTGCGTGCCATGCGCCTGGAAACGGTCCCGGACCAATTCCTGCGCGCATTCCCCAACCTGCGCAGCCTGGAGATCACCAATTGCCAGCTCAGGAAATTGCCGTTGCCGCAACCGCTTTGCCAGCAATTGGACGTGCTCGACCTGTCGGGCAATCAGATCGCACTGGACGAAGGGCAGGCATTGGTCCTGGCCAGCTGCAGTTCACTGGTGTACCTCAATCTCTCCGGCAATCCGCTGGCCAGGAGTTTCTCGATCTTCGGCATGCCCAGGCTCAATGCCCTGTACCTGCGCGGCACACGGCTGGACACCTTCCCCTATGGCGTCATGGAAAGTCCTGAGCTGCATACCCTCGACCTCAGGAACAACTCGCTCTACGAATTGCCCGAGGGCTTCCATCAATCGGAACTATGGCGCGTGGGCAGGGTCAGCCTGTTCGGCAACCTGTTCGCCACGCCTTCCGAGCAGATGAACGTCTGGCACTGGCTAGGCGAAAGCCGGGTTCCTTATCGTTTGCGTTGGCTGGATGTGCTGGCGACCTATAGCCGCGACAAGATGGCCTCGCTGTGGACGCAACTGGAGGCGCAACAAGGTGCAGATGATCTTTTCGCTACCCTTGCGGCGCTGACTACATCGGGTAACTTCAAGTCCTTCTCGCTTGCCAGGAACTTCGCCATTCGCCTGCTGGACATGTTCGAGACCATGACCAGGGACGAAGCGCTCAAGCGGGAACTGTTCGAGCATGCTGCCGTGACCGATTGCCAGGACAACGCGACCATTCGTTTCTCCGACCTGGAATTGCGGGTAAAGGTGTGGCGCGCACTGCACGGTGAGTTGGCGCGCCATCCCGAGCGTGCGCTCCTGCATCTTGGCGGGCAGCTGTGGCGCATGAATGTGCTGGACCAACTTGCCGCAGAGCATGCCTTGAGGGCAGGGGCGAGCAATGAGTCGATCGAGTTCGCCTTGGCCTATCGCATCGCCTTGCGCGTCAAGCTTGACCTGCCCATCGCGCAGGATGACATGCTCTACGGCGGCATCCCCAACCTCAGCACGCGTGATATTCGCCGCGCCCATCGAGCGGTCGTTGCGGCGCAATCGGTGGAAGCGCTGGCGCAATTCCTAGCGCGGCAACCGTTCTGGCAGGATTACCTGAGAGCCAACTTCGTCACGCGTCTTCGAGTGCCGCAGGATATCCATGACGAGCTGGAGCGGCTTATCGAACTGGGCAACCTGGAGCATGAAATCGAACTTCTTCACATTCACAATCAGCAGCGGGAACATGAGGTGATGGTGCAGTTGACTCGCGAGGCCATGGGCCGGGCACGCACTATCACGCTTGGCGATAGCTGACCCCTGGCAGCTTTGAACTATGCTCTAACTGGGCTGCAATGTTTCCGGAGATGTCGTAGCCCAGTCATGGTAATCGAAAGTTACTTTTGAACCGCGCAAACCCTCAGGCAACTGGTTTAGGCTCATGCGTCGGATCTTTCTCCATGATCTGTAGTCTTTGGTTTATCGAGAGAATAAGGAGATACGCATGCTCGTCCGGTCACTGACCCTCGCCACCTTGTTTGTCGTCGCCGGTCCCTTGTACGCCGCCGACAGCGATGCGCCACTGGCCAAGGAACTGGGCAAGGCCAGGCCGTTGGTCGTCATTGCACCGAGCACTGCCGACCCCACGTTGCGCGGCCTGAATGAGGCCCTCAAGGACCCGGCCACCCAGGCCGCCTTCAAGGAACGTTCGCTGGTGGTGTACAGCGTCGCCAACATGATGGGCAAGCGTGAGGACAAGAACCTCGAGCAGCAGACCACCATGGCCTTGATCCGCGAGCTCAAGCTCGGTGCCAGCAAGGGCACCAAGGTGATCCTGGTGGGCAAGGATGGCGAGCGGCACGTGCTCAAGGATGACGATACGGGCGAGAAGATCGACCCGCAGGCGATCCTCAAGGCGGTCGATGAGCTGCCGGCCACCGAGAAAGCAGTGGCTGCGCCTGAGCCGGTGGCAGTTGCCCCGGAGCTCAAGGTCAAGGATGCAAAACCCGCCAAGCCCGCCAAACCGGCGGCACCTCCCAAACCCTTGGAAGATTGACCCATGGGGCGGTCAGCGGGCCAGCACACGTGACCTGATCACGTGGTCCAGGCTCAGTCGCCCCGATCCCTTGAGCAGCAGCGGCAGCAGTGCCACCAGGTAGATCAGCGGTAGCTTGAAGTTGCCGAACCCCCGGTCGGTGATGGCGTAGCCTTGCGCCAGTTGCGCGAGGCTGGACCAGTGCGCGGGCCAGTGCACCGCGGCGATGGCCACCACGGTGACCACCATCAGCCCTGCCGCCGCAAGGCGCGTGCCCAGGCCCAATAGCAGGAGCAGCGGCAATACCAGCTCGGCCCACATCGACAGCTGCCAGTTCAGCTCAGGCGGCAGTGCGCTGAAGGGGAACGGGAAGCTCGACTGCAGGTCGCCGAACCAGTTGCTGCCATTGAATTTCTCAAGGCCCGATTCGAAGAACTCCCAGGCCAGGAACAGTCGTAGCGGCAGGTCGGCGCTCCAGCTGCCGACGCGGTCGAAGGCGGTGAAGGTGCGGGGCAGGGTAATCATGAGGGTGTCTCCCGGTGATGAAGTGTGGCCGGAAGTGTGCGGGGGGTGGGTATCTGCAGTGTGTCGAGGGGGTGAGGTTGTGTATCCGACTGTAAAGATCGGGTGTACCGACTGGCCCTATCGCCGGCTTGTCGTGGCGACGAACCGCGGCGATAGCATCATCAGCCTTTCATCACAATTCGATCTGCGCACACAGCCCACCGCCCTGGCGATTGCTCAAGGTCAGTTGTCCGCCCATGGCGTGGGTCAGTTGCTGGGCAATCGCCAGCCCCAGGCCCGTGCCTCCGGTACTGCGATTACGCGAACTTTCCACCCGGTAGAAGGGCTTGAGCACTTCGCCCAGTTCGTCGTCGGGAATCCCCGGGCCGTCGTCCAGCACGCGGATCACGGTGTGGCCCTGCGCGCCGCTGACCTCCAGCCGAGCCTTGCCGGCGAACTTCAATGCATTGTCCACCAGGTTGACCAGCACCCGGCGCAGGGCATGGGGTCGGGTTTCCAGCAGGCTGCCGGTGCTGCCACTGCGTTCCACCTGGGCGCCGCTGTCCTGATAGTCGAACACCAGGCTGTCGAGGAAGGCATCGAGGTTGATCCGGCACGGCGGCTCGGTGTTGATGTCCATGCTGCGAGCGTAGGCCACGCCTTCGCGCACCAGGTGCTCCACGGCATCCAGGTCATGCCACAGCTTGTCTTTCTCGACCCCTTCGTCCATGACCTCGACGCGCAGTTTCATCCGCGTGATCGGGGTTTGCAGGTCGTGGGAAATCGCCGCCAGCAACTGCATGCGCTCCTTGAGGTAGGCGGCGATACGCGCCTGCAGGGCGTTGAAGGCGACGGCCGCATATTTCACTTCGCGTGGCCCGCTTTCGTCCAGGCGGACCCCGGGTTTGTCCGGGTCGAGGGTATCCAGTGCCTGCACCAGGCGCGTCAGCGGGCCGATGGCCAGGCGCACCGCCAACCAGGTACAGAACAGCAGCACGGCCAACTGGATCAGCAGCACCAGCGGCAGCCAGCGGGCCACCGGCACGGGCGAGGGCGTGACGTCGATGGTCAGCGGCGCCCCGTCGGCGAGGCGCAAGTGCGCCTGGAAGTGCGCGTTCGGACCTGCAATGACCTGGAAGGTGAGCGGGTAGCGGTCGCCAATGGCCTTGACGATCGACTCGGCGGCCATCGGTGGGTCGCTGCTGGGCATCGCCTGCCCCGGCAACCCCTGGTCAAGCCGGTAGCGGTAGGTGCGCCGCTCCAGGCGCGGCAGCCAGGCGGCCCGTTCAGCCGCCGGCAGACGATCGAGAATGGCCACGGAGGTGGCAACATCCTGTTCCAGGTTGCTGAGCATCATCGAACGGCTGCTGATGTAGCGTTCGTAGGCCTGCAAGCTGAACGACAGCCCATAGGCCAGCACCAGGCCGGTGAAGAAGATCAGTGCCAGGCGCGACGCCAGCGTGCGGGGCCATTTCATGAGGGCGACTCGAGCAATTGCACGGGCAGTGAAAACACATAGCCCTCGCTGCGCACGGTCTTGATGCAGCTTGGCTCACGGGCATCATCGCCCAGGCGCTGGCGCAGGCGGCTGACCAACAGGTCGATGGAGCGGTCGAAGATATCCGCCTCGCGGCCCTGGGTCAGGTTGAGCAGTTGCTCGCGGCTGAGTACCCGCTGCGGGTGGTCGAGAAATACCCGCAGCAGGCGATATTCGGCCCCGCTCAAGGCCACCAGCGTGCCTTCGCTGTCGAGCAGGTGGCGCGCGGTGGTGTCCAGGCGCCACTGGCCGAAGCCGAGCAGCCGGCTGCTCTCGCTGATGGTCAGGTTGGGCGGCAGCATCCGCGTGCGGCGCAGCACGGCATTGATACGGGCCAGCAGCTCGCGGGCGGAGAAGGGTTTGGTCAGGTAGTCGTCGGCGCCCATTTCCAGGCCGATGATGCGATCGGTCTCGTCGTTGCGTGCGGTCAGCATCAGCACCGGTGTGTTGCGATGCTTGCCGGCACGCAGTTCGCGGCACAGCAGCAGGCCATCGTCGCCCGGCATCATGATGTCGAGTACCACCAGGTCGACGCTGTTGGCCTCGAGGAACGCGCGCATCTGCCGGCCATCGGCAACGATGCTGGTGCGCAGGCCGTTCTTCTTCAGGTAGTTGCCGACCAGTTCGCGGATTTCGCGGTCGTCGTCGACGATCAGGATGTGATCGACATGTTCCATGGATGGGTCCTGTGCAAGGGCAGTGGGGCGCAGTGTACCGAGCGCATTCGCGCTTGCCTGCCGGGGTTTGTATTGCAGTGTATCTGGCCTTGGCACAGATACAGGAGGAAGCACATCACAGGCGCGAGCGACACATACCGGATACCTGGCAGCGGTGAAATGGCTCTCGACCGGGGAGCACCACTCCCCACCTCTGAAAGATGCCAGGAGAAATACCATGAACGTGAAATCCTTCGCCCGTGCCAGCCTGCTCGCGGTCTTCGGCTTCGCCGCCATCGCCGCCCAGGCGGCCACCGCGCCGATGAACAATGACGGGGCCATGCAGTACCACTACGGTGATCACCTGGATATCAAGAAAGTGTTGTCGGTGAAGGATGACCAGAGCAACGCCTGTGGCGTGGTCAATACCCGCTTGAACTACCTCGACTCCAAAGGCCAGCACGAAAGTGTGGAATACCGCACCTACGCCACCGGCGGTTGCCATGACAATTGATCGCCGGCTGTTGAAGGCCGGGGGCGTGGCCTTGGCGCTGGTGGGCCTTGGCCTGGCCGGCCAGCTGCTGGCACGCGACAGCTATGGCGCCATGCCGTCGCTGGCCGGTGCCAGCCAGTGGCTGAACTCGCCGCCGCTGGACGCCCCCGTGCTCAAGGGCAAGGTGGTGCTGGTGGATTTCTGGACCTGGGACTGCATCAACTGCCAGCGCAGCCTGCCTCATGTCAATGACTGGGCCCGGCGCTATGCCGACCAGGGGCTGGTGGTGGTGGGGGTGCATACCCCGGAATACGACTACGAGCACGATGTCGGGCAATTGAAAAGCAAGGTCGCCAGCCTCGGCATCGGCTATCCGGTGGCGGTGGACAACGATCATCAGGTGTGGAATGCCTGGGGCAACCAGTTCTGGCCGGCCCATTACTTCGTCGATCGCCAGGGCCAGGTGCGGCATGTGCACTTTGGCGAGGGGGATTATGACGGGCAGGAGAAGGTGATACAGGCTTTGCTGGATGAGAAAGGGTGATCCGCCTGCACCGGCCCTATCGCTGGCAAGCCAGCTGCCACAGGATATGCGCAGTGCTCAAGCCCGGCGCTGTACCTGTGGGAGCCGGCTTGCCGGCGATAAGGCCGTCATGGCCTCAACTGAAACTGGCAAAATGCGCCTGCATCCGCCCTGCATCTGCGGCACGTCCGCTGAACAGCTCAAATGCCTTCACCGCCTGGAACACCGCCATGTAGCTGCCATCCAGCGTGCGGCACCCCAGCGCCCGCGCCGCCCGCAGCAATTCGGTCTGCAGCGGGAAATAGATGATCTCGGCCACCCACAGGCGCGCATGCAGCCACTCCACCGGCAGCGGCGTGCCTGGCAGCTTGGCCATGCCCACCGGGGTGGTGTTGACCAGCCCGTCCGCGGCGGCCAGCGTTGCCGCCAGGTCACTGCCGAGCACCGCCCGGCCCACCCCGAAATGCCGGTTCAGGTTGTCCACCAGCGCTTCGCCACGCGCTGTGTCGACTTCGAACAGCACCAGCCGTTCGACACCTTCACTGAGCAGTGCATGGGCCACCGCCGAGCCGGCGCCGCCCGCGCCCAGCTGTACCACCTGGCGCCGTGGCACGTGCGGCAGGCCACGGCGCAAGCCCTCGGCAAAGCCCAGGCAATCGGTGTTGTGGCCGACCCGCTTGCCGTCCTTGAGCACTACCGTATTCACTGCACCGATGCCGCGTGCTTCCTCGGAGAGCGCGTCGAGCAGGGGCAGGATGGACTGCTTGAACGGGTAGGTGATGTTCAAGCCGGTGAACCCGGTGCGCTGGGCGGCTTCGAGCAACTGGGGCAGGGCACTGTCGTCGAGGCCGAGCTGGTCGGCATCGATCAGGCGGTACACATAACGCAGGGCCTGGGCATCGCCCTCGTGTTCATGCAGGGCAGGGGTACGCGACAGCTGGATGCCACGGCCGATCAGACCGGCAAGGATGGCGGGCCGGGTCATGCGGGGTGCTCCTGCAACAGTTCGGCGAAGTGGCTCAGGGCCATGCGGTAGCCCTGGCTGCCGAGGCCACAGATCACGCCCACGGCGATCGAGGAGACGAACGACAGATGACGGAAGGGCTCGCGCTTGTGCACGTTGGACAGGTGCACTTCGATCACGGGCAGTTCGCTGGCCACCAGCGCATCGCGGATGGCCACCGAGGTGTGGGTCCAGGCACCGGGGTTGATCAGAATGCCCGCGCAGCGACCGCGCGCGGCGTGGATCCAGTCGATCAGTTCGCCTTCATGGTTGGTCTGGCGGAATTCGATCTGCAGGCCCTGCGTCTGGGCCGCGTCAGCGCAGCCCTGGGCAAGGTCGGAGAGGGTTTGGTGACCGTACTGGGTCGGTTCGCGGCTGCCCAGCAGGTTGAGGTTGGGGCCGTTCAGCACGAGGATAAGGGGCTTCATGACGGGCATCGCCTTGTTGTTTTTGGTCTCCTTATTTGTGTACCACCTGGTTAGTTTCGTCAACTGAGCCCACCTTGGAAGTGGGCGATTATCGGACTTCGACAACGTGGCGCAGTGCGCTGCAACTCAGATGGCGCGACCGGCTTCTCGCGGAAGGTCGCCCGGCAGCTGCTCGTCGTGCAACGAAATGCGCGATGTTTCTGGTAGCGCCAAGCCGCCCACCAATGCCACCAGCGCAATCACCACCAGGTAGAACGCCGGCGCCAGGCTGCTGCCGGTCTGGTCGATCAGCCAGGTCGCCACCAGCGGGGCGGTGCCGCCGAACAAGGTGTAGGCCACGTTGTAGGTGATGGCCGATGCGGTGTAGCGGGTGCGCGTCGGGAAGCTCTCCGAGAGCAAGGCGGCGGTGACCACACCGCTGCACAACGCCCCCACCGCCAGCAGGATCACCCCCAGCAGTGCGCCCGACATCGAGCCGGAACTGGCGAGCCAGTAGGCCGGGAACACACAGATCATTACCCACAGGCACGTGAAACCGATGGTCTTGCGCCGTCCGACGCGATCCGAGAACGCCCCGGCCAGCGGGCAACCGACTGCAGCGAACAGCAGGGCCACGGTGGTCACCAGCAGCGACTGGGCACGGGTCAGGTTGCCGACCAGTTGCAGGTAGGTGGCGAAGTAGGTGGTGAACATGTAGAACGACAACGCAGTCAGCGAAATGAACGCTCCCAGATTGCGGATGGCCCGGCCATGGCTGCGCAGGGTTTCCTTGAGGGGCGAATGCTCATGGGTCTTTCCTTCGGCAAGGGCCTGGCGGAAGGCCGGGGTTTCTTCCATGCGCCAACGCAGGTACAGACCCACCAGCCCCAGCGGCGCGGCCACCAGGAACGGGATGCGCCAACCCCAGGCGTTCATCGCTTCGGTCGTCAGGCTGGCCTCCAGGCCATAGGCGATCACCGCCGCGCAGGCGAATGCCGAGAAGGTCGAGACGGGTACGAAACTGCCATAGAACGCACGGCGATTGCGTGGGGCGTGCTCCATCAGGTAGGCGCACGCACCGGCATACTCGCCACCGGCAGAAAAGCCCTGCAGGCAGCGCGCCAGGGTCAGCAGCACCGGCGCGGCGATGCCGATGCTGGCGTAGGTTGGCAGCAGGCCGATCAGCGTGGTCGAGCCAGCCATCAGCAGGATGGTCAGGGACAGGATGCGCTTGCGCCCGAGCCGGTCGCCCAACGCACCGAACACGATGCCGCCCAGTGGCCGCAGGGCAAACGCCACGGCGAACACAGCGAAGGTCTTGAGCAGTGCCACGCTGGCATCGCCGCTGGCGAAGAACTGGCTGGCGAGGAGCGTGGCGAGAAAGCCATAGACCGCGAAATCGAACCATTCGACGAAGTTGCCGATGGCCGAGGCGGCAATGACGCGGCGTAGCGTGGCGGGGGATACGTCATGAGATACGGACATGCGCAGGTGCTCCGGTTCCATAGGCAGCCTGAATGGATGTGACGCGGTCGTGGCCGCGTCATCGTTGTATTACAGGCAGTAGACCGGGCTGCGCGGGGGTGCGCTTCTTCGTAGGCGACCTTGGGGTATCTTTCCTGGCCTTGCTGGCCCAATCACCGGCAAGCCGGCTCCCACAGGGAAGCCACTGATTTCAGTGTGGGAGCCGGCTTGCCGGCGATTGGGCCCGATCAGGTTTACGGCCGGCCAACCCGCCACGGTGCGTAATCCACTTCGCTGTAGCCGCTTGCCACGCCCTGCTCATCGTAGGCGAAGCCCGGCATCTTGCTCAGGTCGAGTGCCATGCAGCGGCTGTTCAGCTGCGCCTGCAAATTGCCATCGAGGCGGAACGCGTCTTGACGCAACGGGTGCGGGAAAAGCTGGACCAGGCAGCCTTCGACCTTGCCCTGGGCGTTGCCCTGATAGTGCACCGCGGCCCTGCCGATGCTGGTCACCGGTTGGTCACGCAGCAGGTGTTCCCAGAAGTACTGCTGTTGTGCAGTGACGCTGCGTGGTGCCGCGGGCAGCACCACCACCATCGGCGCACGCACTTCGAGCACGCCGTACCGGCCTCACCGCCAGGCAGGCGACCAGGCCGGCACACGTTCAGGTATCAGAAGCGCATGTCCACAGCCACCTCGAAGGTCCTCGGCGGGCCCATGTAGTACTGCAGCCCGTAGGCCTGCTTGGCGTACACCTCATCGGTCAGGTTGCGCACCCGCCCAGTGACCGTGGTGTGCTCGTCCAGCCGGTAGCGGGCGAAGGCCCCGAACAGGTCATAGGCCAGGGCCTTGAGGCTGTTGGCGTTGTCGGCATACACCGAACCCACATAGCGCCCATCCACCCCCACCGACCACGCCGGGTCGAAGCTGTAGGTCAGCCACAGGTTGGCCACGTTGGCCGGCACATTGACCGGGGTGTTGCCTGCGCGCGACACCGACACCCCATTGACGGCCTCGTTGAATTCATCGTACTCGGCATCGACATAGGCATAGTTGGCCTCCGCCAGCAGCTTTGACGTGACCTGCAGACGCCCGGACAGCTCGATGCCGCGAGAGGTCTGCTGCCCGGCCTGGACCGTCTGGTTGGGGTCGACCGAGTCGCGCACGGCGAAGTCCTTGCGCACGATCTGGTACAGCGCCACGGTGGCGGCCCCTCGTCCTTCGAGGAAATCGAACTTGCTGCCCACTTCCCACTGCTCGCCCTTGGACAGGTCGAACAGGCCGACGTTGGAGTAGGTCGCCGCAGCCAGCGAACCGGCCGGCAGGTCGGCGGCGGTGCTGTATTGCACATACACGCTGGCCACAGGGGTCAGCGCGAAGGTCAGGCCGATGCGCCCCGACAGCGGTTCCCAGCGCCGTTCGAAGAAGGCCGGCGAGGTGGGGGTGACAGCGCCGTAGTTGGTCACCTGCATGTCCAGGTAGTCGTAGCGCAAGGCGCTCAGCAGGGCCAGGCGCTCGGTCAGTTGCAGGCGGTTTTCGGCGAACACGGCGCGATTGGTGACCTCGTGGCGCCGCTGCTTGGTCAGGCCGGCATTTACCCCGGGGATGTCGTGGAAACTGCCGGGGTCGAAGTGGTCAGGGTCGACCACGTCGGTATAGCTGCCTGAGGTCGGGTACAGGGTCTGGCGCATGCGCGAGTAGTCCAGGCCCAGCGACCATTGGCTGGCCAAGCCCAACAGCCGGTGGTCATGGCGCAGTTCGATGCGGTCACCCAGCACGTTCTGGTCATGGCGTTGCAGGTAGGGGCTGGCGCGCAGCACATTGCCGTCGCTGGTATAGCTGTAACGCTCCAGGTTGCGGTAGTCGCGCTGGGCGTTGTAGTGGTACAGCGTGTTCTGCACGCTGGTACTGTCGCTGAGCTGGTAGTCGAGGATCGAGCGCAACCAGCGCACGCGCTGTTCGTAGCGGCCGTCGGCGACGTTGTAGTTCTCGAAGCGGCGGCTGTTGTCGATCTTCATGGTGCTGCGCCCGGGCAAGATCGGCGCGCCCCAGTACGGGCTGTCCTCGCGGTCTTCCTGGTACTCCAGGGCCAGGGTGTGGGTGAGGTCGGGGGCCAGGTCGCTGAGCAGCGAAAACGCCACGCTGTCCGTCTGCCGCTCGTTGCGGTCGATGTAGCCGTTGCCGTCGCTGTGGCTGTAGTCCAGGCGCATGAAGTGGCGGGCATCGGCGGGGTTGCTGGCCAGGGCCTGGTTGATGCCGAAGGCCACTTCCGAGTCGTCGTAGCTGCCATAGCGCACGCGCCCGTCGACGATCTGCTGGTCGCGGCTGGCGAGCTTGGTGATGTAGTTGATCGAGCCGCCCACCGAGCCTGCGCCATGCAGGAACGACGAAGGCCCGCCGAGCAGTTCGACGCGGTCCAGCACCCAGGCATCGACGGGTCGCATGGCGCTGCTGTAGCCAAGGTTGATGCCGTTGAACAGTTGGGTGACCTGGTTCTGGGTGAAACCGCGATAGCTGACGAAGCCACCGAAGCCAGGGTTGGCCGAGGCGTTCACGCCGGTCATGGCGTTGATCACGTCCTGGCTGTCCTTGGCGCCGCGCGCTTCGATCAGACGACGGTCGGACACGCTCACCGAGGCGGGGGTTTCGCGGGCGCTCTGGCCCAATCGCGAGCCGGTGCGGATCGGTTCATCCAGCTGCACGCCGGAGGGGGCGTCGCGCTCGCCGTCGATGGTGGTGGCGCCAAGTTCCACGGCGGCATCGTCCGCCCAGGCAAAGGTGCAGGTGCCCATGAGGAGCACCAGAGAGGTATTGCGAAGCATATTGTTCTGTCTTCCACGCAAGGGTCATGGCTGACCACGACCGCGCACGCAGACGCGCCCGGTTGGGGTCAGGCGAATTGAAGGACTGCGAGGAAGTCGACGGGGGAGGCGCGGGGGTTGAGGGCAGGGCGTTGGTAGCGCGGCGGCGGTTGCGCCCAGCTGCGCACCACCGTGGGCGAGGTGGCGGCGCTGTGGGCGGCGGCGAAGGTCCAGCCTGCGCTGGTCAATGGCACCGCCATGCCGAACGAGGAGCACACCGGGCAATCGAGCTGGGCCATGTGCTGGTCGCCAGCGGCCCCTTCCAGGTCGATTGCCACGCCATGCTCGCTGTTCACCGAGCAGAACCCGCCTTCCAGGCCGGCCAGGCGCAAGCCGCCCATCTGGCCATGGTGCAGGCCGCACAACAATAGGCTGAACAGGACGCTGGCATAGAGCGTCCAGGCGGTCAGCGTGCGGGTCTGCCGGGTGGTTTTCATGGCGGCGAATCTATCACCCGGACGAGCGGTCGGGTAGCCCCTGGGCGTGGGAGTTTTTACCTGATCAGGCCGCACGCTCCAGTGCGTCGAGCAGGTCGACGAACTCCAGCGACAGCTTGTGCTGCGGCGCCAGGTGCACCAGCGGCACCGAGGCCTGGTGCGACTCGCGCATCTTGATCGAGGCGCTCAGGTACACCGGCAATACCGGCAAGCCTTCGCTGCGCAGCTGATCGACCAGGGTCTGATGCAAGGCCGTGCGCCCGGCGAACTGGTTGACCACCACCCCCTCGACCTGCAGCACCGGGTTGTGGTCCTGGCGCAATTCCTCGACCTCGGCCATGACGCTGTGCAGCGCCTGGCGCGAGAAACTGTCGCAGTCGAACGGAATGAGCAGGCGCTCGGCCGCCACCAGGGCGCTGAAGGTGTAGAAGTTCAGCGCAGGCGGGGTGTCGATGTAGATCCGCTCGTAGTCCTCGCTCAGTTCGACCAGCAGCTTGCGCAGCTTGTTGATCTTGAACTTGTGCTCCAGCTTGCTCTGCAGGTCGCTGAGGTCGGGGCTGGCAGTCACCAGGTGCAGGTTCGGATAGCGGGTGTCGGTGATTGCCACGCGGTGCTTCTTGCCGGCAGCGGTGGCTGGCGACAGGGTCTGGCGGAAGAAGTCGGCGATGCCGGCCGGGATGGCGTCGTGGGTCAGCCCCGTCAGGTAGTAAGTGGCGTTGGCCTGGGGGTCGAGGTCGACCAGCAAGGTGCGATAACCCTCGGCGGCACTGGCGGCGGCCAGGTTGCAGGCGATGCTCGACTTGCCCACGCCACCTTTCTGATTGAAAACCACACGACGCATGAGACGCTCATCCATGAAGAAGGGAAATGTCAGGTTGGGGTCAATCCTATGACCGAAAGACGACAGTTTTGTGACAGACCTTGTTACATCTAGCGTAGCAGAGCGTTTTTTTCCAGCGCGCCCAGTTCATCTTCCACTTGTTGCATGCGCTGTTCGGCCAACGCCTGCACCTTGGCGTCGCGCGCCGTCTCGCGCATCAGCCGGGTGAGCTTTTCGCTCAGGCGCTGGCCTTCCTCGGTCTCTTCGAGGGCACGAGCCTTGGCCGGGTCACGGGTGGCCGCGACGATGCTGGCGAACTCGGCATCGCTGAAATTCTTCTCGCTGTAGAGCTTGAACAGATCCTGGCGCTGGTCCTCGACCGTGAGGTGCTTGCGCAGCACTTCGCGGATGGTCTGTTCGGCCAGTTGCGGGTGCGTGCGGGTGAGCAGGGTGGCCATGCGCTCGATGTTGTGTTGATAGGCTTCCTGCAAAGGCAGGTTGGCCAGAATCTGTTCTTCGCGGCTGGGTTTCTGGTCGCAGGCGCCGAGGGCGGCGATGAACAGCAGGGGCAACAGCAACGTCGGCAAGCGGGGCATGTGGGTTGGCCTTGGGCGCGCATTTCGGAACGCCGATTATAGCGAGGTCGCCCTGGCAAATGCGCCAGGGCTGCACACGGCCTTCAGGGCGTGCCGTTGCGCCCATGTGCGACGAAGCTGGGGCGTTCCGTCAAACGCTCGAAGTACGCGCGAACCGCCGGCAGCGGAGGGTGCTCGAAGGGCGTCTCGAACCAGCGGTTTACCGAAAGCCCGATAGGGATATCGGCGAGGGTGAACCGCTCACCCGCCACATAAGCGCCGGTCGTGACCAGTTGACGCTCGAGGATCTGCATGTTGTGCGTCCACTTTGCGCAACCTTCGGCCAGTGCCTGCGGATCCTGGTGGGCGGGAGAATGCCGGACCAGCGACAGGAAGGCGTAGCTCCATGAGCGGTTCAGGTCCGAGGCTTGCCAGTCGATCCATTGGTCCACCCGGGCCCTGGCGATCGCCTCGGGCGGGTAGCAGTCGGCATCGCCATAGCGGGTGGCGAGGTAGCGGATGATGGTGTTGGATTCCCACAGGGTGAAATCACCATCCTGGATGACCGGGATCATGGCATTGGGGTTGAGCGCCAGGAACTCGGGGCTGTCGGTGGGCTGGAAGCCCGTGCCCCAGTCTTCGCGCTCGAACGGGATGTCGAATTCGGCGCAGGCCCACAGGACTTTGCGCACGTTGATGGAAGACGCTCTGCCCAGTATCCGTAACATGCCTTCATCCTTGTTCGGGGGAAAGCCGATCGTCCATGACGGCATGCCGCGGGTCAAGGGCCTGCTGGAGATCGAACGCTTCTGCTTGGGCGGGTGCGGTCGCTATGCTGTCAGGGCGCATGACCCAAGCCCAAGGCAAGGAGAAACCTAATGAACATCATCAATGCACGCCTGTGTGGCAAGGCCGGCCTGTTCCGCATCGAGCTGCAAGGCGAACGCATCGCCGCCATCGAACCCCAGGCCGAGGTGGCGACCCTCGGCGCTGACGATGACCTGGATGCCGCGCAGAACCTGGTGGTGGCGCCCTTCATCGAGCCGCACATACACCTGGATGCGACCCTCACGGCGGGCGAGCCGAAGTGGAACATGAGCGGCACATTGTTCGAAGGCATCGAACGCTGGGCCGAGCGCAAGGCGATCACCACCCATGACGACATCAAGATCCGCGCCAAAAAGACCATCGGCATGCTGGTGGACCACGGCATCCAGCATGTGCGTTCCCACGTCGACGTGACCGATCCCAAGCTCACGGCGCTCAAGGCCATGGTCGAGGTGCGCGACGAGGTGCGTGGCCTGGTCGACCTGCAGATCGTCGCCTTTCCCCAGGAGGGCATCGAGTCGTTCACCAATGGCCGGGCGCTGATGACCGAGGCAGTGACCCTCGGCGCCGATGTGGTCGGCGGCATCCCGCACTTCGAGAACACCCGCGAGCAAGGGGTGTCGTCGCTGAAGTTCCTCATGGACCTGGCTGAGCGCACCGGCTGCCTGGTGGATGTGCATTGCGACGAAACCGATGATCCTCAGTCGCGCTTTCTCGAAGTGCTGGCCGAAGAGGCACGGGTACGGGGCATGGGCGCGCGGGTGACGGCGAGCCACACCACGGCCATGGGCTCCTATGACAACGCCTACTGCTCCAAGCTGTTCCGCCTGCTGAAGATGTCGGGCATCAACTTCGTCTCGTGCCCGACCGAGAGCATCCACCTGCAGGGACGCTTCGACACCTATCCGAAACGCCGCGGCCTGACCCGCGTCGCCGAGATCGACCGGGCGGGGATGAACGTCTGCTTCGGCCAGGATTCGATCGTCGACCCCTGGTACCCGTTGGGCAACGGCAACATCCTGCGCATTCTCGAGGCGGGCCTGCACATCTGCCACATGCTTGGCTACGAAGACCTGCAACGTTGCCTCGCCCTGATCACCGACAACAGTGCCCGCACGCTCCACCTGGGCGAGCGCTACGGCATCGAGGTGGGCCGCCCGGCGAACCTGTTGCTGCTGTCGGCCCCCGATGATTACGAAATGGTCCGCAGCCAGGGGCATGCGCTGGTGTCGGTGCGTCACGGCAAGGTTCTGATGCGGCGCACCCCGGCGCAGGTCGAGCGCTACCTGTAGAACGTTCGCGCGTTCCCTGTGGGAGCCGGCTTGCCGGCGATCACCGGCGAAGCCGGTGCCATGCTCCGAGGCGCCTGCATCGCCGGCAAGCCGGCTCCTGCAAAGAAAGTCAGCAGCCAAGCCAAACCTGCTTCGAGAAGACATTCGCCTGCTGCTCTGGCAGGGTAGGGCGCTGAATCCCGCCAGGCTGACAAGGATCTATGGACTCGCTCTACCTCATCGCCACCGGCGCCATCGTCGCCGGCTTCGTCCAGGGCCTTTCCGGGTTCGCCTTCGGCATGGTCGCGATGTCGTTCTGGGCCTGGGGCCTGGAGCCGCGCCTGGCGGCCTCGCTGACCGTGTTCGGCAGCCTTGCCGGCCAGCTCATCGCCGTGTTCAGTGTGCGCCGCGGTTTCAGCTGGCCGTTGCTGTGGCCCTTCGTGCTTGGCGGCCTGGCCGGCATCCCGCTCGGCGTGTGGGTGCTGCCGTACCTGGACATGCTGTGGTTCAAGGCCGTGTTCGGCACGCTGCTGGTGCTGTGGTGCCCCCTGATGCTGCTGGCACCGCGCCTGCCACGGCTGCCAGGCAACCGCCTGGCCGACGGTGCGGTGGGCATGCTCGGCGGCGCGCTGGGCGGCATCGGTGGCTTTACCGGTACAGTACCTACACTGTGGTGTACCTTGCGCGGCTTCGAGCGTGACACCCAGCGCGCGGTGATCCAGAACTTCAACCTGTCGATGCTGCTGGTGACGATGCTCACCTACCTGGGCACCGGCGTGGTCACCCGCGACATGCTGCCATCGTTCGGCGTCGTGCTACTGGCCATGGCCCTGCCGGCGTTGCTCGGCACGCGGGTATACCTGGGCATCAGCGAACAAGCGTTTCGCCGGGTGGTGCTGGGCTTGCTGACTTTGTCCGGGCTGGCCATGCTGGTGGCAGCGTTGCCCCCTTTATTGGGCCGCTGAAGACTTGCCTGAGGGCATTGAACTTGGCACCCTTTGGGCCTGTTCACACTTTCCAGGCGCTATATAAGGAATACAACATTGAGCCGGGACTACGTCGGGAAACGCCTCTTCGCCACGCTGCTGGCCCTGACCGCCATGCTGCTGGTCTATCTGGTGTTCAAGGACTCCGCCCGACTGGATGCATCCCTGACCTACGCCTATCTCACCTACCCGAGCCAGTTCAGCGAGCGCATCAGCAAGGCCAACGAGCAGCTCAAGTATGAACAGCTGCAGCCTCATATCGCTCGCATCGGCCAAGGCACCCTGAGCCAGGACCAGGTCGACAAGCTGGTGGAACTGGCCCAGGCGCCCTACGCTCAGTTGTTCGCCACGCCGTTCGAGGCGGGGCTGGTCGACCACCGCACCGGCTTGCTCATCGACCTGCACAACACCGGCGACACGCCCGTGCGCGAGGTCAGGATCCGCCTGCCCGCCAAAGGCCTGGTGCAGGTGCGCGATGGGGCGGGCAACGATACGCTCTATGAAGCCGCGACACCCTTGGTCGAGATCGCCGGCATCGAGCCGGGCGGGGCGTGCAAGGTCTGGGTCTATTTCGATGCCGACTATACGCAGGTCCGCCAGGGCGGTATCAGCATCAGCCACGCCGACGGGGTGGCCGATGTGCGGATCTACCGCGAATTTGCCGGCTTCCCCGCGCTGGTGGCGCGATACAGCAGCGAATTGATAGCGCTGCTAGCTGTACTGGCGCTGGCCGTGCTGGTCCTGGCCTATGCCTGCCTGGCGCGGCGACGCATGAGCAGCTTGCCGTCCTGAGCGGCCTCGCACGATCCCTGTAGGAGCCGGCTTGCCGGCGATGAGGCCCGAGCAGGCAACCTCGAACAGTCTGTTCTGGCCCTATCGCCGGCAAGCCGGCTCCCACAGGGTCCCCACAGGGCTTGTCAGGCACCGCCACCATGCATGGCCAGGCTCTGGCGCAGTTGCTCGACCATGGCGACGCGCAACGCCTCCGGCGCCTTTACGCGGATGGACCCTGCGTGCGAAAGCAGCCAGCCCATCAAGGCCCGGCTGTCATCGACGGTAGCGTCCAGTTTCGCCCCGCCGGTTTCCTCTGGCGCCAGGCGCATGTCGTCGGACAGCGGCTGATCCTCGAGTCGTCGAGCCAGGCCGTCGTCGACCCAGGCACGCAGTTCGATCCGCGCAGTGGGCGATAGCACATCCGGCTGCATTTGCTCCAGCTGGCTGGGGTCCAGCCCCGGTTGCCAATACCAGCCATAGGGCATCCCCTTGCTGTTGCAGTGCACCGGGAACAGCATGGCCAGTTCATTGAGGTCGCGCTCGACCGTGCGCTTGCTGGTCTTGTGGCCAGCCTTGGCCAGCGCGGCCTGCAATTGTGTCGCGCTCTGGCCGGGGTGGCGGTCGGGCAGCAGCTTGAGCAGTTGCCACTGGCGGGCGATGGTGTGGCGGGTAGGGTGGCTGGGCACGGATCTCTTCCTTGAGTCCCAGGCGCAAGGTGCGCCGAGGGTGGTGGCACTTGGCTATTGCGTCAAGCATACCCGCTCGGGGAATGGGATCCAAGTTTAGCCAAACCGAGGCTGCGCGCGTGCCGGGTCAGTCGAGGCTCGCTTGCAATGCGTCGATGAACACCTCTTCGGCCCTGCTCAGGCGCTGCTCGCGGTTCCACAGCAGGTGGATGTCGACATCCGCGATGCCGTCCTGCGGCGGCAGCTTCCACAGTGACCCGGCGGCCACATCCGGCGCCACCACGTGTTCCGGCAGGCAACCGATGCCGAACCCGGCGATCACCAGCCGGCGCACCTCCTCCAGGCTCGGTGAAGAGGCCACGATCCGCCCGGAGAACCCTTGCTGGTCACGAAAGATGGTCAGCGGCGAGAGCATCCCGCCGATCTGGTCACTGGTGAAACTGACGAAATTTTCCCGCTGCAGGTCGCCCTGCGCCTGGCCGAAGAGGGCATGGTGCTTGCCGCAGAAAAAGGCATAGCGCTGGCGCAGGAACAAGCGTTGCTCGAGCCGTGGTTGCGGCCGACGGTTGAGACTCAGCCCCACTGTGGCGGTCTTTTCCTGCAGCGCAGCGACGATGTCGGAGCTGCGCATCACATCGATCTCCACATCCACCCGCGGATGCTGGCGGTGAAACTCGGCGAGAAAGTCGTCGAAACGCTCGCTGACGATACGGCTGATCATCAGCAGGCGCACCTTGCCCACCAGCTCATCCGCCGGTTGCTCCAGCAGCCCGCCGATCTGCGACATCTGCCCGTACACCTCGCCGGCCAGCTGGAACAGCTGCTCGCCCATGTCGGTCAACACGAAGCGCGGCCCGCGACGGGCGATCAACTGGCGGCCAAGCTGGTCTTCCAGGCGCTTGAGCGCCTGGCTCACCGCCGGCTGCGTCAGGTGCAGACGCGCGGCGGCGCGGCTGATGGACAACTCCTGGCCGATCACCCGGAAGGTGCGCAGCAGGTTCCAGTCGAGGCGGTCGTTGAGCAGGCGGTCGGACATGGTCAGGCTCGATGATAAGCACGATTAATAGTTCGAATAATAAATAGAAAATTGACTAATCATAGCCCCGGAACGATAAATCCTTCTCAGAGCGCCGCCAGAGCGCCACTGTGAACCCACTCACTCCTGCCAGAACAACAAGCAAAGGAGCCCCCATGAAGCCCACCGCTTCTGCCCAGCCGCGCCGTGCCGCCGCCGCCGCGTTCATCGGTACCATGATCGAGTGGTACGACTTCTACATATACGCCACTGCCGCCGCCCTGGTGTTCGGCGCCTTGTTCTTCCCCTCCGACGACAGCCTGTTCAGCACCATGGCCGCCTTCGGCACCTTCGCCGTGGGCTTTTTCGCCCGCCCGCTGGGCGGCATCGTGTTTGGCCATGTGGGGGACCGCATCGGTCGCAAGAAGTCGCTGGTCATCACGCTGCTGATGATGGGCATCGTCACCGTATGCATCGGCCTGCTGCCGACCTACGCGCAGATTGGCGCGGCTGCGCCGGTGCTGCTGATCATCCTGCGCGTCGTGCAGGGCATTGCCGTGGGCGGAGAGTGGGGCGGGGCGGTGTTGATGGCGGGTGAACATGCACCCAAGGGCCGGCGCAATTTCTTCGCCTCGTTCGCCCAACTGGGCAGCCCGGCGGGGTTGATTCTCTCGCTGCTGGCATTCGGCGCTGTCACTCGCCTGCCTGAGGAAGACCTGATGAGCTGGGGCTGGCGCGTGCCGTTCCTGGCCAGCGCGCTGTTGCTGCTGGTGGGCCTGGCGATCCGCCTGGGCGTGAACGAGTCGCCGGAGTTCCTCGCCAGCCGCGAGCAGGCGCAAAAGGCCCTTCGCCAAGAGCAGGCCCCGGTGCTGGAGGTGCTTCGCACTGCCTGGCGCCCGCTGTTGCTGTGCATCGGCGCCAACACGCTGGGCATCGCCGGGGTCTATTTCACCAACACCTTCATGATCAGTTACACCACTCAGCAGCTGCACCTTGAGCGATCGCTGATCCTCGAATGCCTGTTCTTCGTGGCCATCATTCAGTTCTGCGTGCAGCCGCTGGCCGCGTGGCTGTCGGAAAAGCTCGGTGCCACCCGCTTCCTGGCCCTGGTTGCGCTGCTGGCAATGGGCTCGCCCTATCCGATGTTCGTGCTGGTCAGCACCGGCCAAGGCCCGTTGATCGTGCTCGGTATCGCTCTGGCCGCCGCCTGCATGGCGTCGTTCTACGCGGTGATCGCCGGCTATGTCAGCGGCATGTTCGAAACCCGCGTGCGCTACACCGCGATTTCCATGGCCTACCAGGTCTGCGGAGCCATCGCCGGTGGCCTGACCCCGCTGATCGGTACCTGGCTCGCCCACAGCTTTACCGGGCAATGGTGGCCGATGGCCCTGTTCTACACCCTGATCGCCAGTATTTCCCTGGTCTGCGTGCTGGCCCTGGCGCGTCAGTACGCCCGCAGCCAGCACCTGGAACTGGCCTGAATCATCCGTTTTAGCGAGGAGTTACCCCCCATGTTGAAGAGCAATGGCGAACGCCTGTGGGCGAGCCTGATGGCCATGGCCGAAGTCGGTGCTACCGCCCGTGGCGGCAGTTGCCGCCTGGCCCTGAGCGACGAGGACAGGGCCGGCCGCGAACTGTTCAGCCACTGGTGCCGCGAGGCCGGCCTTGACCTGACCGTGGACGCCATCGGCAACCTGTTCGCCCGCCGCCCCGGCACCGACCCCGAAGCCGCCCCGGTGATGATGGGCAGCCACCTCGACACCCAGCCCGAAGGCGGCCGTTTCGATGGCGTCTACGGTGTGTTGGCGGGCCTGGAGGTGGTACGCCGCCTCGACGACTTGAACATCAAGACCCGCAAACCGCTGGAAATCGCCGTATGGACCAACGAGGAGGGCGCCCGCTTCACCCCGGCCATGTTCGGCTCGGCGGTGTTCACCGGCACCTTGGCGCTGGAGCAGGCCCTGGCCATCGGCGATGCCGACGGCATCAGCGTGGCCGATGAGCTGCAGCGCACCGGCTATGCTGGCCAGCGCCCGTTGGGCGGCCAGGTCGATGCCTACTTCGAGGCGCACATCGAGCAAGGCCCGATCCTCGAAGACAACGCCAAGGCCATCGGCGTGGTCACGGGCGGACAGGCCATCCGCTGGCTGGACGTGACCGTCGAAGGCATGGCCGCCCACGCCGGCACCACGCCGATGCCGCTGCGCAAGGACGCCCTGTATGGCGCGGCGCGGATGATCCAGGCGGTCGAGCAGCTGGCCGCCGACTTCGCCCCCGAGGGCCTGACCACCGTGGGTGAGCTGTCGATCGCCAAGTCGTCGCGCAATACCATCCCCGGTGTACTGCGTTTCACTGTCGACTTGCGTCATCACCGAGACGAGGCGATCGAGGCCATGGAGCGCGACTTGTCCTTGCAACTGCAAGCGATTGCCGAGAAGCGCGGCCTGCAGGTGCGCATCGAGCGCCACTGGGTCAGCCCGGCGACGCCGTTCGATGCTGACTGCGTGTCCGCCGTGCAGCAGGCAGTCGATGGCCTGGGATATGCCCAGCAACGCATCGTCAGCGGCGCCGGTCATGATGCCATCCTGCTGGCTCGCTACTGCCCGACGGCGATGGTATTCATCCCCTGTGTCGGTGGTCTGAGCCACAACGAGGCCGAAGACGTGCTGCCCGAGGACGCCCGCCAGGGCGCAGACGTACTGCTCAATGCCGTGCTGGCCCGCGCCGGCCAAGTCGAACAAGGAGAAGCCTGATGCGTTGCTACTTCCACCCCGAACAGCTGTTGCACCACCCGCGCAGCTACTACTCGCGCGGCGCCATGCGCACCCCGCAGGAAGTCCCCGAGCGCGCCCAGCGCCTGTTGCAGGCGGCCAAGGACCTTGGCTTCGACATCCGTCAGCCCGACGACGCCGGCCTGGCACCGCTGAAGGCCGTGCACGGCGAGGCCTACCTGGCCTTCCTCGAAGAGGCCCACACGCGCTGGAAGGAGGTGCCCGAGGATTGGGGCGATGAAGTCATGTCCAACATCTTCGTCCGCGAACCCAACGCCCTGCGCGGCATTCTCGCCCAGGCTGCGCGTTACCTGGCCGATGGCAGCTGCCCGGTAGGCGAACACACCTGGCGTTCGGCATACTGGTCGGCGCAGAGCGCGGTGGCCGCGGCCAAGGCGATTGTCGATGGCGAGCCGGCGGCCTACGCCCTGTGCCGGCCACCAGGGCACCATGCGCGGTTCGATGCGGCCGGTGGCTTCTGCTACCTCAACAACGCCGCCGTTGCCGCCCAGGCCCTGCGCAGCCGCTACAGCCGCGTGGCGATCCTCGATACCGACATGCACCATGGGCAGGGGATCCAGGAGATCTTCTACGCACGCAACGACGTGCTGTACGTGTCGACCCATGGTGATCCGACCAACTTCTACCCAGGCGTGGCGGGGTTCGAGGACGAGCGCGGCAGTGGCGCGGGGGAGGGTTACAACCTCAATCTGCCGATGGCCCATGGGGCCAGCGAGGCGGACTTCATGGGGCAGCTGGAAATTGCGCTGGATGCGGTGAAGGACTTTGGTGCCGAGGTGCTGGTGCTTTCGTTGGGGTTCGATATCTACGAGCTGGACCCGCAGAGCAAGGTGGCGGTGACGACTGAAGGGTTTGCGGCGCTGGGGGAGCGGATTCGGGCGTTGCGCATGCCGTGCGTGATTGTGCAGGAGGGGGGGTATCACCTGGAGAGCCTTGAGGCGAATGCTCGGGCGTTCTTTGCCCAGAAGGGGGATTGGCGGTAGGTAGATGGGTTTTTCACAGGAGTTTCAGCGGTCATGAAATCGAGCGCCGCCCGCGCGAACGCCTTGGCGCATGACACGGTATCGCGTCGTACAAACAAGGCGGCCGCGCGCCTCCATCACAGACATCACTGGCCCGAAACAAGCGTAGGAGCGAGCGCAGCTCGCGATGCGCCGCGCGTGCGGCGCTCGATCTCACAAACACCCAAAACCCCGCGACAAGCGCCTACAGTCCACCCCGGCGCACATGCTTCACCAGCACCCTCTCCAACAACTCCCACATCGCCGGATCCGTACTGAACGCCACATTGAACCGCATCCACCCGGTCGGCTTGGCATCGACCATGAACAACTGCCCAGGCCCGAGCATGATGCCTTTCTCCAGCGCATCGTCGAGCAGCGCCGCACTGTCCGGGATCGCCGGGTGCCGGGTCCAGATGTACATCCCCTCGTCCGACTCGGTGAACAGCTCGAAGCCCAGCCGATGCAGGTGCCGGCCCACATCCTGATGCGCCTCGGCCAGGCGCTGGCGCAGGCGCTTGAGGTGCTTGCGCCAGCGCCCGTCGATGATCGCGGCGTACACCACGCGCTCCATCACCTGCGAGGTGGTCAGGCCCGAACGCATCTTCATGTGCAACAGCTTCTGCGCAAGCTCCGGGCTGGCCAGCAGGTAGCCGACCCGCACGTTGGGCGAGATGCTCTTCGAGTAGCTGCCCACGTACACCACCTGGTGCAGGTGGTCGAGGCTGGCCAGGCACGGCTGCGGCTCGGCGATCATGTCGGCGTACAGGTTGTTCTCCACCAGCCGGAAGCCGTGCTGGCTGGCCAGTTGCAGCAACCGATGCAGCTGCGGCAGCGGCGTGCGCGAACAGGTCGGGCTGTGCAGGTGGGGCTGGGTGAAGAACGCCGTCGGGCGATGCTGTGCCAGCAATTGTTCCAGGTGGTTGAGGTCGTAGCCGTTGGGCGTACGCGGCACGCCCACCAGCGTGGCGCCCTGGGTGCGCAGCACGCTCATCAGGTTGGGGTAGCCAGGGTCGTCCACCAGCACCACGTCACCCGGGCGTACCAAAGTACGCACAGCCAGGTCCAGAGCCTGGCTGGCGCCGTGGGTGAGCATCAGCTGCGCCGGGTTGGCAACGATCGACAGTTCCTGCTGCAGGTTCTGTGCGGTCAGCGCGCGCAGTTCCGGCAGGCCCATCGGGTCGCCGTAGCCAGACAGCTCCAGCGGGCTGCCGGCAACCTGGCGCAGGCCGCGACGCAGGCCGTCTTCGTACATCCAGTCGTTGGGCAGCCAGCCACAGCCCGGCTTGAACGGCAACTGGCGGGTTTCGAAAATCTGCTGCAGGTACCACTCGGAGTTGAACGATGGTCGACTGGTGTCGGCTTCACCGCTGTGGTTATCCAGCAACTCGGCCGCCGCGCGGTTGACGAAGAACCCGGCGTTGCCCCTGCTCACCAGCAGGCCCTGGGCCACCAGACGGTCGTAGGCCTCGACCACGGTGAAGGTACTCACCGAGTAGCTGGCGGCAAAGGCGCGGATAGACGGCACCTTGGCGCCCGGCTTGAGCGTCTGGTTGTCGATCATCTCGCGCAGCCCGTCGATGATCTGGTTGACCAGCGGGGTCGAGGAGTCTGGCTGTAATTCAAACATTCGGGGGCCTTGAAGGGTGCGTAGCGCCTGGCCTGTGTAGGGTGTATTGCATCGGCGGCCTGTACAGTGCAGTGCGACTTTCATGCCGCTGTGCATGGCTCTCTGAGTAATACATTTTTACATTAGGTGTCAGATATCGCCACATAAAGCATGTTCAGTTCGCCCGAGGGTTCCCCTTGGGCGCGTCAGCAGGCCGCCATGGAAGGCCTGCGTGTGTTGCCACACACCTCCTGCCCGCATTAGCACTGATGTACAGGCGAGGCCGTAGACCATCGCGGTCTCGCAGTTTTCCTTGGATAAAAAGAAGCACGGGGTACACAACTGATGGACGCAACATCCACAACCACCACCGCGAAAAGCGGGCACGAGAGCAAGCTCAGTGCCTCGCTCAAGTCGCGCCACCTGACGATGATGTCCATCGCCGGGGTAATTGGCGGCGCCTTGTTCGTCGGTTCCGGCAGCGTGATCCACAGCGCCGGCCCGGCTGCTGTCCTGGCCTACCTGGCCGGCGGCATCCTGGTGGTATTGATCATGCGCATGCTCGGTGAAATGGCGACGTCCTCGCCTGACACCGGCTCGTTCTCCACCTACGCCGACCGCGCGATTGGCCGTTGGGCCGGTTTCACCATCGGCTGGCTGTACTGGTGGTACTGGGTCATCCTGATGGCCTGGGAAGCTTATGTGGCGGGCAAGATCCTGCACGGTTTCTTCCCCGACGTGAGCGTCAACGTGTTCGTGCTGGCCACGACCCTGCTGCTGATCACCGTCAACTTCTTCAACGTCAAGCACTACGGTGAGTTCGAATTCTGGTTCGCGCTGATCAAGGTGATTGCGATCGTCTGCTTCCTGATCGTGTGTACCGCAGCGGTACTGAACGTCTGGCAGTTCGGTGAAGTGCGTGGTATCACCCACCTGACCGCCGAAGGCTTCATGCCCAATGGCATCACCACGGTGATCGGTGCGTTGCTCGGGGTGATGTTCGCCTTCCTCGGCGCCGAGATCGTCACCATCGCCGCTTCCGAAGCGAAAGACCCGGCCACCCAGATCGTCAAGGCGACCAACTCGGTGGTATGGCGTGTGTGCCTGTTCTATGTCGGTTCGATCTTCCTGATCGTCTGCCTGGTACCGTGGAACGATCCGCAACTGGGCGTCTCCGGCTATGGTGCCTACCGCCGTACCCTGGAGCTGCTGGGCGTGCCTTACGCCGAGCTGCTGATGAACTTCGTGGTGCTGACCTCGGTGAGCAGCTGCCTGATCTCGGGCCACTACACCGCTTCGCGCATGCTGTTCTCCCTGGCCCAGCGTGGCGACGCGCCGTCGTTCTTCAAGATGACCCGCGCCGGCACCGGCGTACCGGTGTACGCGATCATCGGCTCCTGCGCCGTGGCCGTGGTCTGCGCGCTGATCAACTTCAGCGAGACCCTGCGCCCGAAAGACGTGCTGGACACCCTGATGAACACCACTGGCATGATCGCCCTGCTGGTGTACCTGGTGATCGCCTTCTCGCAGCTGCGCATGCGCCGCAAGCTGATTGCCGAAGGCAAGGAAGTGCGCCTGAAGATGTGGCTGTTCCCGTGGCTGACCTACCTGGTGATCGCCTTCATCGTCGCCGCGCTGGTGACCATGGCGTTCATGCCTGACTACCAGATCCTGGTGATCTCCACCGGCATTGCCGCGGCTGTGGTAGTGGCCATGGGTGTGGTGCATCAGATTCGCAGCGCCAGGCAACACTAAGCGCTAGTGGTGGTTCGAAACGGCCGGCTCCCTTGTGGACCCGGCCGTTTCGCGTTGTTGGGCCTGGGATTTTTCTGCGGGCATGTGGAAGCGCTGGTTCATCCAGGGCGAGCCGAGCAGCGCGGCGGCGGCGATCAGGGCCAGGATGGCGAGGGCCAGGGATATTTTCATGGGCATGCGCATAATGAGACTGATTCGAAGCATAGACAGACAGTTCCGGCCCTATCGCCGGCTTGCCGGCGATAGGGCCAGATGGCTTATGCTGAGCACACTGCCCGCCAAAAGGAGCCCCACATGGCCTGGTCCGCCACCCAGTATTCCCTCTTCGAAGACGAACGCACCCGCGCCGTGCGCGACCTGCTTGCCGCCGTACCGCCTCGTCCGGTGCGCCATGCCACCGACCTGGGCTGTGGCCCGGGCAACTCCACCGAAGTGCTGCTGCAACGCTGCCCGGATGCCCAGGTGACCGCCCTGGACAGCGACAAGGACATGATCGACAAGGCCCGCGAACGCAAACGCCTGCACATCCCGCGGGTGCGTTGCGAAATCGCCGACATCAGCCAGTGGAGCGCCCCCGAACCCCAGGACCTGATCCTCGCCAACGCCTCGCTGCAATGGGTGCCCGACCACGCCGCGCTCTACCCGCACCTGGTGCGCCAGCTGAGCGAAGGCGGCAGCCTGGCCGTGCAGACCCCGGACAACCTCGACGAGCCGGCGCACCGCCAGTTGCGTGAGATCGCCAGCCGTGGCCCGTGGGCCGACAAGTTCGCCGACTTCAGCCTGCCGCCGCGGCACCAGGCGGCGTTCTACTACGACCTGCTCAGCCCGCTGTGCGCCCGGGTGGATGTGTGGCGCACGACCTACCATCACCCCCTGGCGGGCGGGGCCGAGGCGGTGGTGGAGTGGTTCAAGGGCTCGGCCTTGCGCCCTTACCTGAACCAACTGGACGAAGGCGAGCAGGCGTCCTTCCTGCAGATGTACCTGCAGGCCATGCAGCGGGAGTACCCAGCCTCCACCGATGGCAAGGTGCTGCTGCCGTTCCCGCGGTTGTTCCTGGTTGCTACCCGCTAGTGGTGGCGCCAGCGCCGGAGCACGAAGCCGTAGATGCACAGGTTGAGCACCAGCACGATGGCGCCGAGCAGCCACTGGATCTGCGGCGTCAGCCCGGCCGGGTAGATCAGCGGCCAGATGTAGTGCTCGACGAAGCCGCCGTGGTAGCCCGCATCGCCGGCGGCAAAGCGCATGCGGTTTTCCCAGTCGGTCAATGGGCAGTCCAGGTGCAGGCCTTCGACCGCCAGGCCCCAGGCCAGGGCGGGCAGGTGCAGGAACAGCGCAGGGCGCCATTTGAGCACCAGCAGGCCGCCCAACAGCACCAGCAGGATGAAGGCCAGGTGCAGCAGGACCAAGGTGTCGGCGGTCAGGCGAAAGAGCATGGCGAGTGCGCCTGGGGTTGAGGTATTGCCAGCATAGTTGTGTTGGCAGTACCGGCCTCATCGCCGGCAAGGCCACTACAACCCTTCCTGCACCATCTGCAAGAAGGTTGCCACCACCCGCCGCGTACGCTGTTCTCTCAGGCATACCAAGGTCTCGGTCAGGTGCCGCTGGCAATCCACGATCGGCAGCGCGCATACCCGCGCATCGGCGCCGAACTCCGCCGCCGACACCACCCCCACGCCAATCCCCACCACCACCGCCTCGCGCGCCGCTTCACGGCCTTCGACCTGGATCGCCGGGCGAATCCGCAGGCCTGCGCGCTGCATTTCCTCCTCCAGGGTCTGGCGGGTCACCGACCCCGGTTCGCGCAGCACCAACGGCGTGTCGTCCAGGTCCGCCAGGCTGATCGACCCACGACTGGCCCAGGGATGGTGGTGCGAAACGAACGCCACCATCGGATCGCGGCGCAGGGGCACGCAGAACAGCCGCTCATCGTCGACATCGCGCCCCAGCAAGGCCAGGTCGGCCTGGTAGCTGAACAGCCGGGCCAGGGAATCGTCGGTATTGCCGGTTTCAATCTTGACCTGGATACCCGGGTAACGCTGGCAGAAACGCGCAATCTGCGGCAGCACGTGCACCGGCGCATCCACCGCCAGCACCAGGCTGCCGGTGTGCAGGGCCCGCGAGTCCTGCAGCAGTTCATGGGCCTCGGCCTCGCAGGCGAACAGCCGCTGGCTGATGCCCAGCAGGCGCTCGCCCAGGTCGGTCAGCTGCACCGAGCGCTTGTTGCGCTGGAACAGCTGCACGCCGAAGCGCTCTTCGAGTTTTCGCACCTGGTCGGACACCGCCGGCTGGGTCAGAAACAGCTTCTGCGCGGCGCGGGTGAAGCTGCCGTGCACGGCCACCGCGTGAAACGCCTTCAGTTGAGCATGGGACACCGACATGAGGACTCCAGTAACAAGCCAGGCTTATGTGTGAAATACGATAAATCGATTTTATTTATCAGTCACCAGCTGTTTCCATACTCCTCAGCCCATCGCCGCCGCCACAAGCGGTTGCCGGGCCATGGCGCGCACTCCTGCGCCATCTGACCAATGACGAGCCCACGTCATGCAGTGCGCAACACAACAACAAGACAGGCGTTTTTTCACATTCTGCCGGCACACTTGAGCAAGAGGTCAGACACACATGAATCACTCCCTAGCCGCCATCAAGCGTTGGCGCATGCAGATTTTTGCCATCACCTGGCTGGCCTACGCCGCCTTCTACTTCACCCGCAAAGCCTTCTCGGTGGCCAAGCTCGGCATCGGCGAAGACCCCACCTTCATGCTCGACAAGGCCGCCATGGCCAACCTCGACGGTATCTACCTGGCCGCCTACGCCGTGGGCCAGTTCACCTGGGGCATGCTCGCCGATCGCTTTGGCCCACGTGTGGTGGTGCTCGGCGGCCTGCTGATCTCGGCGGCGGCTGCGGTGGTGATGGGCAGCTACGCGACCTTCCCGATCTTCGCCACCTGCATGCTGATCCAGGGCCTGGCGCAGTCCACCGGCTGGGCGGGGCTGTGCAAGAACATCGGCAGTTTCTTCCCGTCCTCGCAACGTGGCCGGGTGCTGGGGCTGTGGAGTTCGTGCTACGCCTTCGGCGGCCTGGTTGCCTCGCCGTTCGCCGGCTGGTGGGCCTATACCCTGGTCGGCACCTGGCACGCGGCGTTCTTCTCCAGCGCCGCGGTGGTGGCTGTGGTGGCGGTGCTGTTCTTCTTCCTGCAGCGCAACAAGCCCGAGGATGTCGGCCTGCCAGCGGTGGAGCCCGAGCCGCAGAGCATGGCCCCGGCCGGCAACCTGTGCAGCGTGTGGGCGCCGTTGCGCGAGATCCTGCGCAACCGCACGGTGATGACCCTGGGCCTGGCGTACTTCCTGCTCAAGCCGGCGCGCTACGCGATCCTGCTGTGGGGGCCGGTGATCGTCTTCGAACAGATGCCCTCGGTCGGCAAGGTGGGGGCGGCAATCATCCCGACGGCCTTCGAACTCGCCGGGCTGCTGGGCCCGATCATGATCGGCCTGGCCTCGGACAAGCTGTTCGGCGCCCGGCGCATGCCGGCCTGCGTAATCAGCCTGGTGCTGCTGACCATGACACTGGCGGCGTTCATGGCGGCCATGCACAGCGGCAGCATCGTGCTGGTGGTGAGCCTGCTGTTCGTGATGGGCCTGACCCTGTACGGGCCGGACTCGATGATCAGCGGCGCGGCGGCGATCGACTTCGGCACGGCCAAGGCCGGCGCCACGGCGGCGGGCTTCGTCAACGGTTGCGGCTCGGTGGGCGCGGTGCTCGGCGGCTTGCTGCCTGGCTACTTCGACAGCGTCACGGTGTTCATCGTGTTCGCCGGCTGTGCCCTGTTCTCCGCCCTGGTGCTGCTGCCGCACTGGAACAGCCGCCCGGCCAGCGCGCCCCAGGCCCAGGACGTGGCACCCAATACCAGCATGGCGATCAAGCCACTGCGTACCTAAAGGAAAGCGAGCGAATGAGACCCTTCTGGCTGCAACAGGCCCTGGATTCGGAGCAACAGGCGGTGTGTCCGCCGCTGCAAGGCGATGCCCGTTGCGACGTGTGCATCGTCGGCGGTGGCTACACCGGGCTGTGGACTGCGCTGATGCTCAAGGAAGCGATTCCGGCGCTGGACGTGATGCTGATCGAAGCCGACATCTGCGGTGCTGGCGCCAGTGGTCGCAACGGGGGTTGCGCGCTGTCCTGGTCGGCCAAGTACTTTACCCTCGAACGCCTGTTCGGGGGGGCCGAGGCGGTGCGCCTGGTGCGTGAGTCGGAGCGCAGCATCGCTGCTATCGGTGAGTTCTGTGCGGCCAACGGCATCGATTGCGACTATCGCCTGGACGGCACCTTGTACACCGCAACCAACGCGGCCCAGGTGGGCGCTACCGATGCAGTGATCGCGGCGCTGCAGGGCAAGGGGATCAATTCGTTCGAGCGCCTGCCACTGGATGAAGTGCAACGTCTCGCCGGCTCGGCGCGGCACCTGGAGGGCTGGTTCTCGCCTGC
Organism: Pseudomonas plecoglossicida NBRC 103162 = DSM 15088; assembly: GCF_000730665.1. Lineage (GTDB taxonomy): Bacteria > Pseudomonadota > Gammaproteobacteria > Pseudomonadales > Pseudomonadaceae > Aquipseudomonas > Aquipseudomonas plecoglossicida. Next base: position 27,362 of record NZ_BBIV01000018.1, on the reverse strand, counting down.
CGCCGCCACGGTGCAGCCGGGCCGGCTGGTACGTGGCTTGCGGCGGGTGGCCCTGGAGCGCGGCGTGCGTATTCACGAAGGCACGGCCATGACTGGCCTTGAGCACGGTGCCCCGGTGCAGGTGCGCACGGCCCACGGCACGGTGCGCGCCGACCGCGTGGTGCTTGGGCTGAACGCCTGGATGGCGCGGGCGTTCCCGCAGTTCGAGCGCAGCGTGGCGATCGTCTCCAGCGACATGGTGATCACCGAGCCGTGCCCCGAACTGTTGCGCGAGATCGGCTTGAACAATGGCATCAGCGTGCTCGATTCGCGGATCTTCGTGCATTACTACCACAACACGTCCGACGGCCGCCTGATGCTTGGCAAGGGTGGCAACACCTTCGCCTATGGCGGGCGCATGCTGCCGGTGTTCGACCAGCCATCGCCGTACCGGCCGCTGCTGTGCGAAAGTCTCGGCGACTTCTTCCCGGCCTTGGCCGAGGTGCCGCTGGCGGCAAGCTGGAATGGCCCGTCGGACCGCTCGGTGACCGGCTTGCCGTTCTTCGGCAAGCTGGACGGGCAGGGCAACGTGTTCTATGGCTTCGGTTACTCGGGCAGCGGTGTCGGGCCGTGCCACATGGGCGGGCAGATACTGTCATCGCTGGCGCTGGGGCTGGACAACCCTTGGACGCGCTCGCCGCTGGTCAAGGGGCCGCTGGGATTGTTCCCGCCGGAGCCGATCCGCTACCTGGGTTCGCTGCTGGTGCGCAACGCCATCCGCCGCAAGGAGCACGCCGAAGACCGAGGTCAGCGGCCCCGACGCCTTGATGTGCGATTGGCGCGCTTCGCCGCAGCGGCGGGCAAGGCTGACAAAGCATGAGATTACTTGTCGATCCACTGCCCGAGGGCGTATAAACTGCACCCACTTTTGGCCGGTCGCTTCCTGAACCGGCCGCTGAAACAAAGAGAGTCGACATGGGCGCACAGTGGAAAGCCAAACATAGAGAAACAGCTGCCAACGCCAAGGGCAAGATCATGGGCAAGCTGGCCAAGGAAATCCAGATCGCTGCCAAGTCCGGCGCTGACCCGGACATGAACCCGCGTCTGCGCCTGGCCATCGCCCAGGCCAAGAAGGCCTCGATGACCCGCGAGACCCTGGAGCGCGCGATCAAGAAAGGTGCTGGCCTGGACGGCGAGGCCGTGCAGTACCATGCCGTCAGCTACGAAGGGTTCGCCCCGCACCAGGTGCCACTGATCGTCGAGTGCCTGACCGACAACATCAACCGCACCGTGGCACAGATCCGCGTGCTGTTCCGCAAGGGCCAGCTGGGCGCCAGCGGTTCGGTGGCGTGGGACTTCAACCATGTCGGCCTGATCGAAGCGACCCCGGAAGGCGACGCCGACCCGGAAATGGCCGCCATCGAAGCCGGTGCCCAGGACTTCGAGGACGGTGAGGAAGAAGGCTCGACCCTGTTCATCACCGACACCACCGATCTGGATGCCGTGCAGAAGGCGCTGCCGGAGCAGGGTTTCACCGTTGTTTCGGCGAAGATCGGCTATACCCCGAAGAATCCGGTCAGCGCTGCCAGCCTGAGCGCCGAGGCATTGGCCGAGGTAGAGGCGTTCCTCGAGGCGATCGACGAGAACGAAGACGTGCAGAACGTCTACGTCGGGTTGACCGAGTAAACGATCGGGGCCGCTTTGCGGCCCGATCGCCGGCAAGCCGGCTCCCACAGGGTTCGTGAAGTCGCCAACGAACCCTGTGGGAGCCGGCTTGCCGGCGATTGGGCCCGTACAGGCAACCAAGGGACCCCTGCATGAACCCAACCTTCGCCTCCCTCAGCCTCGCCCACCTGCGCACCCTCGACTGCCTCCTGCAGCTCAAGAACCTCAGCCACGCCGCCGTTCGCCTGGACGTCAGCCAATCGGCCCTGAGTCGTCAGCTGGCCCACCTGCGCGAAGCTTTCGACGACCCGTTGCTGGTGCGCCAAGGCCGCGGCTATGTCCTCAGCGAACACGCCGACTCCCTGGTCGAACCCCTGCGCCAGGTGCTCGAGGAACTCCAGGCCCTGCGCCAACCTGCAGCGTTCGACCCAGCCCGCTGCGAACGACGTTTCTGCCTTGCCGCTTCCGACTATGTTGCCGAACACATGCTGCCGCTGCTGGTGGCTGCGCTTGAGCAGGAAGCCCCCGGTGTGTCCATCGACTACCGAACCTGGCAGGCGGGCCAGTACGCTTTGCTCGCCAGGGGCGAGATCGACCTGGCCACCACGCTGTTCGACGAATCGCCCGCCAACCTGCACGGTCGCCTGCTCGGTGAAGACCGCGCGGTGTGCCTGATGCGCCGCGATCATCCACTGGCGGCCAGCGAGGCGCTGAGCCAGGACGACTACCTGGCGTTCAAGCACGTGCGCATCTCCGGTGGTGGCGACAAGGACAGTTTCATCGACCGCCATTTGCGCGCCCAGGGCCTGCAACGTCGGGTCAGCCTGGAAGTGCCGTTCTTCTCGGCCACGGTGCAGGTCATCGGCAACAGCCAGGCACTGGCGACCGTGCCCGAGCACATCGCCCGCCAGCTGTGTCGCCTGCATCCATTGGCCTGGCGGCCGCTGGGGTTCGTCGAGCATACCCAGCGCTACTGGGTGGTATGGCATCAGCGCTTGCAGGCGTCGGCCGAGCACCGCTGGCTGCGCAAGCGGGTGTTCGAGTTGTGGCGCCAGTCGCAGTTCGGTGTGCAAGGCGGGCATGCGGATCTGCCATAGCAGGTATGCATGAAGCGGGGGTATTCATGCAGGGGCGGGCGCCTAGACTTGGGGCATTGAGTTGTCTGCACGGGCCCTGTCGCCGGCAAGCCGGCTCCCACAGTTCACGATCCTCGTGGGAGCCGGCTTGCCGGCGATGAGGCCGGTGCAGCCAGCAAAACATCCCCAGGAGCCCCCATGACCCCCGAACAATTCCGCCAGTACGGCCACCAACTGATCGACCTGATCGCCGACTACCGCCAGACCGTCGGCGAGCGCCCGGTCATGGCCCAGGTCGAGCCCGGCTACCTCAAATCTGCCCTGCCGGCCGCCGCCCCGCAGCAGGGTGAGCCGTTCGAAGCGATCCTCGATGACGTCAACCAGTTGGTCATGCCCGGCCTGTCGCACTGGCAGCACCCGGATTTCTACGGCTACTTCCCGTCCAATGGCACGCTGTCGTCGGTACTGGGCGACTTCCTCAGCACCGGCCTCGGTGTGCTCGGCCTGTCGTGGCAATCGAGCCCGGCGCTGAGCGAGCTCGAGGAAACCACCCTCGACTGGTTGCGTCAGTTGCTCGGCCTGTCGGCGCAGTGGAGCGGGGTGATCCAGGACACGGCCTCCACCAGTACCCTGGTCGCGCTGATCTGTGCCCGTGAACGTGCCAGCGACTATGCCCTGGTGCGTGGCGGCCTGCAGGCCGAAGCCAAGCCCTTGATCGTCTATGTCAGCGCCCATGCCCACAGCTCGGTGGACAAGGCTGCGCTGCTGGCAGGCTTTGGCCGCGCCAACATCCGCCTGATCGCCACCGACGCGCAGTTCGCCATGCGTCCCGATGCCCTGCAGGCGGCCATCGAGCAGGACCTGGCCGCTGGTAACCAACCTTGCGCGGTGGTCGCCACGACCGGTACCACGACGACCACCGCGCTGGACCCTTTACGTGCCATCGGCGAGATTGCCCAGGCCAGGGGCTTGTGGTTGCACGTCGACTCGGCCATGGCCGGCTCGGCGATGATCCTGCCGGAATGCCGCTGGATGTGGGACGGCATCGAGCTGGCCGATTCGGTGGTGGTCAATGCGCACAAGTGGCTCGGGGTGGCGTTCGACTGCTCGATTTATTACGTACGCGACCCGCAGCACCTGATCCGGGTGATGAGCACCAACCCCAGTTACCTGCAGTCAGCGGTCGATGGCGAGGTGAAGAACCTGCGCGACTGGGGCATTGCGCTGGGGCGCCGGTTCCGTGCGTTGAAACTGTGGTTCATGTTGCGCAGCGAGGGTGTCGAGGCGCTGCAGCAGCGTTTGCGGCGGGACCTGGACAATGCGCGCTGGCTGGCCGAGCAGGTGCAGGCGGCGGGGGAGTGGGCGTTGCTGGCGCCGGTGCAGTTGCAGACCTTGTGCCTTGTCCACAGGCCAGCGGGGTTGGAAGGGGACGCGCTGGATGCGCATACCAAGGCCTGGGCCGAGCGGCTGAATGCGTCCGGAGAGGCTTACGTGACGCCGGCGACCCTGGAGGGGCGCTGGATGGTACGGGTGTCGGTGGGAGCGTTGCCGACCGAGCGTGAGCATGTCGAGAAGCTGTGGGCGCGCTTGCAGCAGGTTGTCAAAGGCTGAAATCGTTGCGGCCCGATCGCCGGCAAGCCGGCTCCCACATGGAACGTACCTGTGGGAGCCGGCTTGCCGGCGATTGGGCTGCAAAGCAGCCCCATACGATCTGTCAGCTGCTCACCGGCTGCAAGCCACCCTTGCGGCTCTGCTCGAAAGCGGCCTTCTCCATCGGCCTGGCCTGTGGATTGCCCAGATCTTCCATCGCCAACCGATGCGTCTCCGGCGCAATGTACGCCGCCAGCGCACACAGGCAGGTAATGAAGAACGCCAGCCCACCAATCACCAGCGGAATGTTGTCCGAACCCGGCGGCGCCACCAGGGCGAACAGTGCCGGCAGCATGGCCGTCAGCATGGTGCCGACGTTCTGCGCGATGGCCATGGCCGACACCCGGTAGCGGGTCTGGAACAGCTCCGGATAGAAGCTGGGGAACACCGCGTTGTAACCCTGGTAGACCATGCCCCACATCAGGATCGAGGCAGCAAAGGCCAGCGGCACGTTCTGGATGCTGATCGCATACAGGTAGACGAACGCCAGCAGGCCCGAGCCCAGGCAACCGGCGATCATGGTCGGGCGACGGCCGATCTTGTCGGACAGGTTGCCGACGAAGGGAATCACCAGCACCGCGACAATGTTGCCCACCACCGGGATCCACAGGTACACGCTCTTGTCGAAGCCGATGCCGTAGGCAGGCTGTACCGCATAGGCCGCGCCGAAGATGGTGGCCACCACCGGGATCACGTTCATCAGGGCCATGAACATCACCAGCACCATGTGCTTCCAGCTGTGGCGGAACGCCTCGCTGATGGGCGACTTGGCCACCTTGTCCTGCTTCTCTTCCTTCACGAATGCCGGCGTCTCATGCACTTCCTTGCGGATGATGAAGCCTGCGATCAGTACCATGGCGCTCATCAGGAACGGAATTCGCCAGCCCCACTCGTTGAACGCCTCGCTGGGCATGAAGTAGGCCAGCGGCAGGAACACCGCTGCCGCCAGCACCTGACCGGCCTGCACGCCCTGCAGGGTGAAGCTGGCGTAATAACCGCGGCGTCCGAACGGGGCATGCTCCATGATCATCGAACTGGCCCCGGAGATCTCGCCGGCCACGGCAAAGCCCTGGATCAGCCGCAGCACCACCAGCAAGGCCGGGGCGAGGATACCGCTGTCGTGGTAGGTGGGCAGCAGGCCGACAGCCATGGTCGACAGGCCCATCAGGAACATGCACAGCAGCAGGACATTCTTGCGCCCGCGGGTGTCTCCCCAGTGGCCCAGCACGAAGGCGCCGACAGGGCGTGCCAGGTAGCCGACACCGTAGGTGGCCAGGGAGGCGATGATGGCCATTTTCGGGTCGGTGTTGGGAAAGAAGATCTGCGGGAAGATCAGTGCCGCGGCCTGGGCATAGATGAAGAAATCGTAGTACTCGAGTGCCGAGCCTATCCATCCGCTGGCGGTCGCTTTCCTGGCTTGAGAGCTTGAGTGGGCCATGGGTATCTCCGTTGTTCTTGTTGGTTCCCGCACGTCGAACGTGGGGTTATTTCGGGAGTGTGGGTGTGCGCGCTGGGTTGATGTTTGCCCAGGGGGTGGGGCGAATCAATTCGTTGAAACGGGTTTTGTGCGATAATCGAACGCAAAACTAACCGTTCCGTACAAAGTGATTGAAGGGGCGACTTTACCCGCGAATAATCGACGGTGCCAGGAAGTCGGGTGCTGTAGAGGCTCGACTGGCCCTATCGCCGGCAAGCCGGCTCCCACAGAGGTCTGTGCAATCCCTGTGAGAGCCGGCTTGCCGGCGATAGGGCCTGATCAGAAGCCCGCACTTCCAGCCCCGTAGCCCAATAACAAGGAACTCCCCCATGCAGCGTTCGATAGCCACCGTGTCCTTGAGCGGCACCCTGCCGGAAAAGCTCGAAGCCATCGCCGCCGCCGGTTTCGACGGCGTCGAGATCTTCGAGAACGACTTGCTCTATTACGCCGGCAGCCCGCGTGAAGTGCGGCAGATGTGCGCCGATCTCGGCATCGCCATCACCTTGTTCCAGCCCTTTCGTGATTTCGAAGGCTGCCGTCGCGAGCGCCTGCAGAAGAACCTTGACCGCGCCGAGCGCAAGTTCGACCTGATGCACGAGCTGGGCACCGACCTGGTCCTGGTGTGCAGCAACGTCCAGGCCGACGCATCGGGTGAACAACAGTTGCTGGTGGACGACCTGCGCCTGCTGGCCGAGCATGCTGGCCGGCGCGGCCTGCGCATCGGCTATGAGGCACTGGCCTGGGGCCGTCACGTCAACACCTACCAGCAGGCGTGGAACCTGGTGCGTCAGGCCGACCACCCGGCGCTGGGGGTGATCCTCGACAGTTTCCATACCTTGTCGCTCAAGGGCGACCCGGCTGCGATCGGCGAGATACCGGGCGACAAGATCTTCTTCGTGCAGATGGCCGACGCGCCGATCCTGAACATGGATGTGCTGGAGTGGAGCCGCCACTTCCGGTGCTTCCCGGGGCAGGGCGAAATGGACCTGGCCGGTTTTCTTGCGCCGATCCTTGCCACGGGCTATCGCGGGCCATTGTCGCTGGAAATCTTCAATGACGGTTTCCGCGCAGCGCCGCCACGGCAGAACGCCGCCGATGGTTTGCGTTCGCTGCTGTACCTGGAAGAACAGACGCGTTTGCGACTGGAGCAGGAAGGTACTGCCATCGAGCCGGGCGTGCTGTTCACCCCGCCGGCAGCCAGCGCCTATGACGGCGTGGAGTTCCTCGAATTTGCAGTGGATGAAGCCGTCGGCGCCCGCCTGGGCAGCTGGCTCAAGCGCCTGGGCTTTGCCGAAGCCGGCAAGCACCGCAGCAAGGATGTGCGCCTGCTGCGCCAGAACGACATCAACATCGTGCTCAATGCCGAGCCTTACTCGTTCGGCCACAACTTCTTCGAAGCCCATGGCCCGTCCCTGTGCGCCACAGCGTTGCGGGTCAAAGACGAACAGACCGCGCTGCAGCGCGCCACCGACTTTCGTGGCCAGCCGTTTCGCGGCCTGGTCGGCCCTAACGAGTGCGAAGTGCCCGCCGTCCGAGCGCCAGATGGCAGCCTGATCTACCTGGTGGAGCAGGGCGCCCAGGGCCCGTCGCTGTACGACACCGATTTCCGTCTGGACCCGGCCATCACTGCCAGCGGTGGCCTGCAGCGCATCGACCACATGGCCCTGGCACTGCCTGCCGAATCGCTGGACAGCTGGGTGCTGTTCTACAAGAGCCTGTTCGACTTCGCCGCCGACGATGAGGTGGTGCTCCCCGATCCCTACGGCCTGGTCAAGAGCCGCGCGCTGCGCAGCCAGTGCGGCAGCCTGCGCCTGCCGTTGAACATCTCGGAGAACCGCAACACCGCGATTGCCCACGCCTTGTCCAGTTACCGCGGCTCGGGGGTGCACCATATTGCCTTCGATTGTGCGGATATCTTCCGTGAAGTGGCGCGGGCGAAGGAGGCCGGCGTGCCGCTGCTGGAAATTCCGTTGAACTACTACGACGATCTGGCGGCACGGTTCGATTTCGACGACGAGTTTCTCAGCGAGCTGGCGTATTACAACGTGCTGTATGACCGTGATGCCCAGGGCGGAGAGTTGTTCCACGTCTACACCGAGCCGTTCGAAGAGCGGTTCTTCTTCGAGATCATCCAGCGCAAGGCGGGGTATACCGGATACGGCGCGGCGAACGTGGCGGTGCGTCTGGCGGCGATGGCCAAGCGACGCAGTGGGGCGGTGCGCAAGCCGGTTTTGTAGTCGGCTGTAGGGCCCTATCGCTGGCAAGCCAGCGATGAGGCCAGTCCACTCAGAAGGGCATTCAGCGCCTTGGTCGTTATCGAGCGGCAGGTAGCAAAAACATCGCAGCTTTCATCGAGGAATCTAAACTTGTCTGAAGGTCCGAGTGTGCAGTTGTCGAGGTTCATCCTGGCGAGGAGGGCAGACGATGAGAGCATTGCGATGGGGCACGTTGGCAGGCGTGGTGTGGATGGCCCTGCTCACGGCATCGGGCATGGCCCGCGCCGAAGGGGTTGCGATGATTACCGGCGAGCAATGGATGCAGTCGTCCGAGCAGCTCAAGAAGGTCTATCTCATCGGCATCGCCAACGCCTACGAGGTAGAGGCGGCCTACTACGGGGCGAAACCGCCCTCCGATGAGCAAAGCCTGATTCCACGTTTCGGCCGAGGCTTGAAGGGCCAGACGCTCGACACCGTCCGCGAAAAGCTCAACCAGTGGTACGCCGCCCATCCCGAGCAGGTCAAACGGCCCGTCATCGAGACCATCTGGTTCGAGATGGTGCAACCCGGCCTGAAGCAGAACAAGTAGCGGAGGTGAACATGAACCGGTTGCAATGCTTTGCCCTGGCCCTCACCGCAGCGAGTGCGATGGGCTGCACGTCGATGAGCGCCCAGCAGCAAGGGACAGTGAGCGGTGCGGCCATCGGTGCCGCAGCCGGCGCGGGGATTGCCGCGATCGCCGGAGGCAGCGGATGGACAGGCGCAGCGGTCGGCGCCGTCGCGGGTGGGGTTGTCGGCAATATCAGGGGCAGCAGGCAGCAGAAGTGAGCCCGCGTCGGGTGTGAGGCACTCGCCCCATTCCTGATCACCCGACCAACAGCGCGCTTCCCTGCACCGGCTCGCTCACGGATAATCCCCAGCTATTCCAACAGACAGCCCGTGAGCCGCTATGAGCAATCCCGTAGTCCACCTCGGCCAGCCTGAGATCGAGGGGGCGCGCAAGTCGCGCAAGAACAACCCCGAGAAAACCCGCGAGGACATCCTTCAGGCCGCCATCAATGAGTTCGTCCAGCAAGGCCTGGCCGGCGCGCGGGTGGACGCCATCGCCGAGCGCACGGCCACCTCCAAGCGCATGATCTACTACTACTTCGGCAGCAAGGAGCAGCTGTATGTCGAGTGCCTGGTCAAGCTCTACGGCGATATCCGCAAGACCGAGCACGGCCTGGACCTGGAGTCGCTGCCAGCGGAGGTGGCGATCCAGCGCCTGGCCGAATTCACCTTCGACCACCATGATCGCAACGTCGACTTCGTGCGCATGGTCTGCACCGAGAACATCCACTACGGCGAGTATGTGAAGAAGTCGCCGGTCATTCGCGAGATGAGCAGCCTGGTGGTGAAGGCGCTGGAAAAAACCCTGGAGCGCGGTGTGGCCGAAGGGGTGTTCCGCTCCGGTATCGAGGTCATCGACCTGCACATGCTGATGAGCTCGTTCTGCTTCTATCGGGTCTCCAACCGCCACACCTTCGGTCACATCTTCGACATCGACATGTCCGACGAGCAGGTCAAGCAGCGCCACAAGGCGATGATCTGCGATGTGGTGTTGCGCTACCTGCGCGCCTGAGCCGTGCTCACTCGCCCAGCCGTTGCTCGCGCGACGGCGGGTAGCCGAAGTAGGCCGCGTAGCACTTGCTGAAGTGCGACACCGAGACGAAGCCGCAGGCCACCGCCACCTCCATCACCGACAGGTCCGAGTACTGCAGCAGGCGGCGGCTCTTGGTGATGCGCAGCTCCATGTAGTAGCGCCGCGGCGAAGTGCCGAGCTGGGCCTGGAACAGGCGGTCGATCTGGCGCCGCGAGCGGCCGCTGTAGGCGGCCAGCTGGTCGAGGCTGAGGGTTTCTTCGAGGTTGTTCTCCATCAGCTCGACGATGGTGCGCAGGTGCAGGCTCATGGACTTCTTCGCCCCAGGCCCTACCTGGCGGTAGCGCGCGCCGGAAAACGACAGGATTTCCTCGACGCCTTCGGCCAGTCCATCCCCATACAAGCGGCGCACCAGCCCGAGCATGAGTTCCATGGCGCCATTGGGGCTGGCGGCAGTGAGGCGGTCGCGGTCGAGGGTAAAGCTGGCGGGGGTGATGCGCGTTTGCGGGCTGCGCTCGGAAAGGCTGGCGCGTTGCTCGGGGTGGATACTGCAGCCGTAGTCATCGAGCACCCCGGCACGGCCGAGGAACCACGCCCCATTCCACAGCCCGGCCAACGCCATGCCGTGGCCGGCGCAGTCACCCAGCAGGCGGTCGAGCTCCGGGTATTTGAGTGGGGTACGCAGGCCGCCGCAGACGATCAGCAGGTCGAGCTCTCGGGTTTCCTTGGCCGACAGCTCGGTGGCCACCAGTTCCAGGCCCAGGTCGCTCAGCACGCGGTCGCCGTCCAGCGACAACGGGGTGAAGCGGAAGCTGTCGGCGCGCAGCAGGTTGGCGGTGACCAGCACGTCCATGGCCACGGTGAAACTGGCCATGGAGAAGTGCTCGAGCAACACGAAGTCGACCCGGTAGGGGGCCTGGGGGCTGTCGGCGGCTGACTTGAGCCGCAGCATGTTGCTGGTGCTGGTCTTCTTGCTGAACTGGCGTGGGGTGGGCACTCTGGACTCCGCTTCCTGGCTGGCTTGCAGAGTGTGGCGGGTGGCCGTGGGAAAGACAATCGCCCAGGTGGCGGTGTCGCATTCGAGGTCGGGTGGAGGCAACTGGGTTTGTCGGTGGATTTTCGGCGCCCATGAGATCGAGCGCCGCCCGCGCGGCGCGCGATCTCACAGGCGCAAGATCTCCATCGGCGAACACCTTCATGACCTACTCAAGCCCAAACCATACCCCCATCAACCAAAATCCAACTGAACCCTCACCTCTGGCAGCTACCCAACCCCTTACATGCCAACGGGAGAGTGCTCATGGAAATCGGAACGGTCTGGATCATCGTCGCAGCCGTGGTCATCGCACTGGAGATCTTCGCCATCTGGCACATCATCGGCAGCGACCGGAGTGCCGAGCGCAAGATGCTGTGGGTTGTCTTCGTCGTCTACGCACCCGTTCCGGGGCTGCTGTTCTGGGCCTGGCGTGGCCCGCGTGCGGTGAAGGGCAGGGCAGTGCTGCAGGAAAAATGAAGCCATCGCGCATCAGGCGCGCCGTGCGCCTGATGCGCCAAGCAGTGGTCAGGCGAGGATGCTGAAGCGGATGGCGGGCCCGAGGCCGTCGACCATCAGGCTGCCGTAGAACTTGACCCGGGTGAGGGCCTTCAAGCCCTTGAGCTCTTCGTGGATGCGGCCGCGAATTTGGCGTTGGGCTTCATCGATGCGGTCGTGGATGGTGCTGTGGTACAGGTGGACCTCACCGAGCAAGGTAGTCTCGATCTGCGGCAGCGGATCCCAACCGATCTCACGCAGGTGCAGGCGGGCTTGCGCGGCCGCGCCCTCGTCGTCATCGCTGCGGGGCTTGATGGTGTAGGCGAGCTGGAAATGATGCTGGGTCATGGGCATCTCCTTGATGCGGACTGATGGCTGGCCTCCGTGCCGGAACCTGCAATCTACAGCGCTGTGCGCGCTGTGCCTATAAACATGATGTGGACGTTTCGTGCAGGCTGTCGCGAAAATCCCTACATAAAAACCGTAGAATGGCCGTTTTTCGCCGAGCCCGCCCATGCTGCCCATCGAGCTTCTGCCCACCACGCCGGACCAGGCCGAACTGATCCGCAACCTCTACCAGTTCTACGCCTACGAATCCTCTGACTGGGAGCAGGAAGACGTGGAGGTCGACGGGCGTTTCTACATCCACGAAGCGCACCTGCAGCGTTACTGGCAAGCCCCGGGCTGGAGCGCCAACCTGGTGCTGCTCGATGGCTACATCGCAGGCTTCGTGCTGATCGAACGCAGCGAGTTGCCGGATATCGATGCCTTGGAACTGGCCGACCTATTCATCCTCAAGCGCTACCGCCGCCAGGGCATCGGCCGGGCGGTGGCGCAACAGTTCCTGGGCAGCCCCGGCGACTGGCTGCTGCGCTGCCATGTCCTGGACCCGGTTGCGGTAGCCTTCTGCAAGGCGATGGTCGCCGAACTGTACCGGCCGGTGCAGCAGATGATGCTGGAAGATGACCCGGACCTGCTGACCTATCGCATCACGTCTGCCCTGCATTGAGTTGCGCCCTGGTCTGCAAAATTCTGTGACCCACTTCACAAAATTCATTCAAGCGGCATAATGCCAGCATCGCTATCAAAGTCCCGGCCGCTCTATTCCGGGGTTCCTTTTCGTGCACGTTGCAGGTTCAGGTAAATTTCATGTCGCTAGTCGCAAGCCCCGACATCATGTACCGGCTGTTGATCCAGAGCGTGGTGGACTACGCCATCTACCTGCTCACCCCCGAAGGTATCGTCGCCAACTGGAACCCCGGCGCCCAGCGGGCCAAGGGCTATTTCGCCGAGGAAATCGTCGGCAAGCATTACTCGTTGTTCTATACCGAAGCCGATCGCGCCGCCGGTCTGCCCGAGCAGAACCTGGAGCAGGCCCGCCAGACCGGGCGTTTCGAGGAGGTCGGCGTGCGCCTGCGCAAGGACGGCAGCGTCTTTCACGCCCATGTGGTGATCGATGCCGTGCGCGATGACGCCGGCAAGCTGGTCGGCTTCGCCAAGGTCACCCGCGATATTTCCGAACGCCGGCAACAGGAGCTGGAGCTGCTGCAGGCCAAGGAGCTGGCCGAGCAGTACAGCCAGGAAATGGCCAACCTGTCGCAGTTTCTCGATTCGGTGATTGCCAACATTCCCGCCAGCGTCATCGTCCAGGACCTGGAAACCCAGCGCATCCTGCTGGCCAACCAGCAGGCCGAACGGCTGTTCGGCGGGCCGGGCTGCAGCATGATCGGGCGCCTCCCCGGCGAATGCATGGCCCCGGGCGCCGCCGACTACCTGGAGCAGCAGCTCGGCCGCGGCGCCCGCAGCAGCAAGGGTTTCGCCGCCGAAACACGGGTCGATACCCTGTGTGGCCCACGCACCTTGCGCAGCCGCGCATTGCTCAGCCAGAACCGCGAAGGCCAGGCCGACTATGTCCTGTTCGTCGCCGAGGATGCCACCGAAGAGCTGGCGGCCCACGCCCAGATCCACCACATGGCGCACCACGATGCGCTGACCGGCCTGCCCAACCGCACCCTGTTCAACGAGCGCCTCAAGCAGGCCCTGGTGCGCGGCCACGAGCATGACCGGCTGACCGCCGCGTTGTGCCTGGACCTGGACAACTTTAAGAACATCAACGACTCGCTCGGCCATGCCTTCGGCGACAAGCTCTTGCGCGCGCTGGGCAAACGCCTGCGCCGCGAACTGCGCGAGCACGACACCCTGGCGCGCCTGGGTGGCGACGAGTTCGCCGTGGTCCTGACCGGCCTTGAACACCGCGATGCCGCCAGTCATACCGCGCAGCGGCTGATCGAGGCCATCAGCCCGCCCTTCCAGATCGAGGGCCATCAGTTCTCGGTGGGCGTGAGCATCGGCATCGCCTTGTCTCCCGATGACAACGACCAGGCCGAGCAGCTGCTGGGCTATGCCGACATGGCCTTGTACGAAGCCAAGCGCAACGGTCGCAACCGCTACGAGTGCTTCAACGTCGAACTCGATGTCGCCGCACGCCAGCGCCGCCTGGTGGAAACCGACCTGCGCACCGCGCTGCACCTGGGGCAGCTGCACCTGCATTACCAGCCGGTGGTGGATCAGCAGACCAACAGCGTGACTGGCTACGAAGCGCTGTTGCGCTGGGAGCACCCGACTCGCGGCATGGTCATGCCCATGGACTTCATCCCCATTGCCGAGGAAACCGGGCTGATCCACGAACTCGGCACCCGGGCGCTGAACCTGGCGTGCCAGGAGGCGGCCAGCTGGGACAGCGAGCAGACGGTGTCGGTCAACCTGTCGCCGGTGCAGTTCAAGAACGGCAACCTGGTCCACATCGTGTCCCTGGCCCTTGCCGACTCCGGCCTGCCGGCGCAGCGTCTGGAGCTGGAAATCACCGAATCGGTGCTTTTGGGCAACAGTGAAGAGAACGTGCGTACCCTGCGGGCGCTGAAGGACCTGGGCGTATCGATTTCGCTGGACGACTTTGGCACCGGCTATTCGTCGCTGGGCTACCTGCGCTCGTTCCCGTTCGACCGGATCAAGATCGACAAGTCGTTCGTGCACGACATGTGCGAGAGCCGCGAGGCGATGTCGATCATCCGCGCCATCACCGAGCTGTCCAACAGCCTGATGATCAAGACCACGGCCGAGGGAGTGGAGTCCGAGGAGCAGATGCAGCGGCTGGCCGCCGAAGGCTGCTCGCACTTCCAGGGTTACCTGTACGGCCGGCCGGCGCCGGCCAGCGAGCGGTTGAAAGAGGTGGCGGCAGTGTGACGAAGGCGGCGCCGGGACAAAGTGGTCGATCAGCGAACGGAATGCGTCTTGCCGTTCAGGTGCAGCGGGGATTGCCCTTGGGTAAGTCGTCGTATCTCTTCTAGAATCCCTGCTGTCGCACCTGCCGTAACCCGGGCGCTGCATGCCGCCGCGCCGCCGTCGAGATCGCCATGAGTTCCAGCACCCCCTTGTCCGGTGTCAACCAGCCCTTGCGCGGCATTGCCCTGGTGGTGGTGGCGACGTTCCTGTTTGCCAGCCACGATGCGCTGTCCAAGTTTCTCGGCGGGCTGTATCCGATCGTCATGGTGGTGTGGGTCCGCTATGTGGTGCACACCTTGCTCATGGCCGGGATCTTCCTGCCCAGGTCCGGCCTCAACGTGCTGCGTACCCGGCGACCCGTGCTGCAGACCCTGCGCGCATTGAGCCTGCTCAGTACCAGCCTGCTGTTCACCACCGGCTTGCAGTACCTGCCGCTGGCCGAAGCCACATCGGTCAACTTCCTCGCTCCGGTGCTGGTCACCGCGTTGTCCGCGCCGCTGCTCAAGGAGCGGGTCACGGCGGGGCAGTGGCTGGCGGTGGTGCTGGGGTTCATTGGCGTGCTGGTGGTGGTGCATCCGGGCGGTGCAATGTTCACCCCGGCGATTCTCTATCCGCTCGGTTCGGCGCTGGGCTTCTGCTTCTACCAGTTGCTGACGCGAATGGTCGCCGCCTACGACAGCCCCACCACCAGCAACTTCTACGCCGGGTTGTGCAACACCTTGGTGATGAGCGCGCTGGTGCCGTTCTTCTGGCAGCTGCCGCGCTGGGACCATGCGCTGTTGATGCTGGCGCTCGGTGGCTTCGGCATGAGCGCGCATTTGCTGCTGACCCAGGCCTTCCGCCATGCCGCACCGGCGCTGTTGGCGCCGTTCAGTTATTGCCAGATCGTGTTCGCCGGGCTGTTGGGCCTGGTGATCTACAGCCAGGTGCCGGACAGTGCCAGCTTGCTGGGGATCGCGATCATCTGCGTGAGCGGGCTGGGGGCAGCGTGGATGCAGCGCAGCAAATGAGGCGCTGCAGCGCTACTGGCCTTGCGCAGCCTTGGGCACGCGCCGATAGAGCGGTCGTGGGGTGCTCGGGTCGAGCTCGTTGAGCCGGCTGCCGGCCACGCTGAAACCTGATCGTTGCGCCAGGCGCTGGCTCGCGTGGTTGTCGATGTCGGTGGTCAGCCACACCGGCGTGTCGATCGCATCGAGCAGGCCGACCAGCGCTTCACGCATCAGGCCCTGGCCACTGCTGGCCTGGCTGACCCAGTAGCCCACTTCGTATTCGCCATTGCCAGGGCTCAGACCGATGCAGCCGATCACCGCATGGCCGTCCGGGCGCAGCACGAAGTAGCGCTTCTCCGCGGTCGGTTCGAGGAATTCGCGGGCGCTCGCGTGCAGGCTTTCGCGCACTTCGTCCAGCGTCCAGTCAGGTTTGGCCCAGGCCAGGAATGGCTCATGCAGGCTGTAGCTGTCCAGCAGGGCGTGCAGCACTTGCTCGGCAAGCGCCGGCTCGGGACGCACCAGGCGTGTGCGTGGCGTAGACAGGGTGCGAGGCAGCGTGGCGTGGGACATGGGCCTTCCTGGCTGTGAGTGGAGTGAGGCGAACAATCTAATCACAGTTTCCGCGTGTTGTACCGGCCACGGTGTTCGCGGATGCCGGGGACCAGGCCGCATGCGCATAGCGAAACTTACGTGGCGGATATCGCCGCGGTAATGCTGACTGACGATTGGCGGCGCGAGTGCTAGCGAAGCGGGACCCGTCGGTCTACGCTGACTATCTGAGAAACATTCTGCAACATTCGGCCAGCAGGCCCTGATGGATCTCGTTCAATTGTCGGTGATGGAAGGCCGCGCTGGTTGGCAGGTCGCCCCATGGGGGGGCCGGACATCACGGGAAGCCTTGTGCAACCCGTGCAACTCCAAGCGGAGGCTCATCATGCTGAAGAAATGTATGTTGGCGTTGGCCATCGGCGCGGTGCTGTCGGCATCGGCGGTACTCGTACCTGACTCTCTTGGCGGTGCATCCAGCGCGTATGCGAAGGATGGTGGCGGCGGTGGAGGTGGCGGGCACGGCGGTGGCGGGGGTGGCAGTGGTGGAGGCGGTGGGCACGGCGGCAGCGGCGGTGGTGGCCACGGCGGTGGTGGTGGAAGTGGCGGCGGTGGTCACGGCGGTGGCGGCAGTGGCGGAGGTGGTGGTCACGGCGGCAGCGGCGGTGGTGGTGGACACGGTAGCGGCGCAGGCCATGGCGGTGCGGGTAGCGGTCATAGTGGCGATGGTGGTGGCCATGCCAGTTCAGGTCGTGGAGAGAGCGGCCGGAATGGGGCAGATGATGGCGCCAACCACGAAGCCAACCATGAGGCAAATCACGAAGCGAACCACGAGGCAAATCACGAAGCAAATCACGAAGCGAATCACAATGTAGGCGAGGCGCACGGCGTAGGGCATGGCGCGGATGATGGGGTGAATCATGATGTCGGGGATGATCATGGAGGTGATCGGACCTGACAGTGGCAGAACCGTTGCGGCCCTATCGCCGGCAAGCCGGCTGCCACAGGTACCTGCTGAGTTCTTCAACTCGGTGGGGTATCTGTAGGAGCCAGCTTGCTGGCGATGAGGCCACAGCGGACGCTGCAAGGCTCAGATCGACAACCGCACCACCCTGGCATCAAACGCCTGCTCCTGCTGTACCCGCCGCTTGTTCACCACCAACTCGCCAATGGCAATCAGCCGCGTGCGCGTGACATTGCGCGACAACCCTAGCAACTGTGCGGTATGTACCTGGTTGTAATGGCAGAAGTGGTAGGCCGAGCGCAGCAGCGCATTTTCGACCTTCTCGTACAACTCCCCAGGCTGCTCCTCGTACAACCGGCTGAATGCCTGCAAAAGCAAGTCTTCGACGCCATTGTTGCTGGCCTCCTGACGCTCCAGGCGCAGATGGGACAGACGCAGATCCTGCGCCTGCACCAGCCCATCGCCGCAGGTCAGCAGGCTGTGATGAATCACGTTCTCCAGTTCGCGAATGTTGCCCGGCCAGCTGTACTCGACCAGCTTGGCCTGAGCCTTGGGGCTGAGTTCCACCGGGCCGTAGCCCAGGCGCTCGCTGTAGCTGCGGATGAAGTGCCGGGCCAGCGGCAAGATGTCGCCGGGCCGGTCGCGCAGCGGGTGCAGCTGCAGGGCCACCACGTTCAGTCGGTAGTAAAGGTCTTCGCGAAAATGCCCGGCATTGATGGCTTTTTCCAGCTGCACGTTGGTTGCCGCCAGCACCCGCACATTGATCGCAATGCTCTTGCGCGAGCCCAGCCGCACCACCTCGCGCTCCTGCAACACGCGCAGCAGCTTGACCTGGATCGGCAGCGGCAGGTCACCGATCTCGTCGAGGAACAGCGTGCCGCCGTTGGCCTCCTCGAACCAGCCGGCCTTGGCCGCCAGGGCGCCGGTGAAGGCGCCTTTTTCATGGCCGAACAGCTCGGCCTCGACCAGCGACTCGGAGAACGCGCCGCAGTTGACCGCGACGAACGGGCCGTTGCGCCGGCCGCTGAGGTTGTGGATGTGGCGTGCGACCAGCTCCTTGCCCGTGCCGGTTTCGCCGATGATCAGGACGCTGGCCTCGCTGGGGGCGACCTGCTGCAAGTGGGCGAGAAGCGCCAGCGATCTGGGGTCCTCGAAGACCTGTGCGGTCGCCCTGATCGAGGTAGCCAGTTGCGGTGACGGGGGGAGGGTCAGCAGTTGCATGGGCGATCCTCAGGAATAGAAGGATGGGGCAGGGCGCTGGCCGCTGAGGGCCCACTCGCCGAGCTCGTGGATGCGGTAGTCCACCGGGTCGTGCAGGGTTTGCGTTCTCAGGTTGCGCCAATGGCGGTCGAAGCGCAGCGAAGCATGGGTGGCGCGGGCGCCGGTGACTTCGAACAGGCGGTTGCAGATGTCCAGGCCGTGGCGCGTGGCCGCGACCTTGGCGGTGCCGATGGCCAGGGCCAGGTCGCCGCGCTCCTCGGCGCTCAGCGCCTGTGCCTTGGCCCAGGCACTGTCGAGTTGCCGGGCGGCACGTTCGATCAGCAGCCGCACGCTTTCCAGGCCGACCCAGAACTCGCCGTAGTGGCGCAGCACGTAAGGGTCGTCGGCGGGGCTGGTGGCCCCCGAACGGAACCACGGCCGGCTTTCCTTGAGGGTGTACTGGCGCGCCTCGTCGAATGCACCTTCGGCGATGCCGAGGAACAGGTTGGCGAAATGCAGTTGGGCGATCAGTGGGCGCAGGGCGGCGAAGGGAGTGCTCAGCGGTCCGGGGTCGAGCAACAGTTCGTCATGCTCGACGCGCACCCGTTCGAAAGTGGCGCTGCCACTGTCGGTCTGGCGCTGGCCGATGTTGTTCCAGTCGTTGTGCAGGCTGATGCCGGTGCGGCCGCTGGGGATCGCGGCAATCAGCAGCTTGCCGCCGGCGCGTTCGTCCACGGCCGAGGCAATCAGCATTTCCGAGTCACTGGCGCCGGAGCAGAAGCTTTTCTTGCCCGAGAACTCGCACCAGCCGTCGAAGTGCTTGACCACCGTGCGGGTGTCCAGTGGGTTGAGGGCATTACCCCAGAACCAGTGTTTGCGCGCGGTCTGCTCGAACCACGGCTGCCATTGCTCAGGGCGCGAGAACAGGCGCACGGTGGCCAGCATCAGGTGATGGAAGCCGAGCACGTGGGCGAGCGAGCTGTCGACGCGAGCGAACTCGCGCACCACCTCCAAGGTGTCGTGCCAGCTGGCGCCCTGGCCACCGAAGGCCTGCGGGATCACCAGCGACAGCAGGCCACTGTCGCGCAGTGCATCGCGTTCGGCCTTGGGCGTGCCGCCGCGCTCGTCACGCTCGACGGCGCTTTGGGCAAATTGCCCGGCCAGCTCACGGGCAATGGCCAGGGCCGAACGCTGGGCAGGGTTTACCGGTGCATTCATGGCCACTCCTCAGGCGCTCTTGCGCAGCGCATGGTGGGCGCCGAACAGCGGCACGGCGCGCTCGGCGGCCAGGCGGATGCGGGCGTTCAAGGCATCGCTGGAGACCCGGTAATCGGCGAGCTCTGCCTGGCTGGCATACACCCCGATCGGCAAGGTCAGCGCCTGCAGGAAGCTGAACAGCGGGCGCAACTGGTGATCCAGCACCAGCGCGTGGCGTTCACTGCCACCAGTGGCGGCCAGCAGGACCGGGGTGTCTGTCAGCGCGTCCTGGCCGATCAGGTCGAACAGGTGCTTGAAGTGGCCGGGGAAGCTGCCGCGGTAGACCGGTGTGGCCACCACCAGCAGGTCGGCCTTTTCCACCAGGCGCAACTGCTGCTCGACGGTCTTGGGCAATTCGTTGCGCCACAGCGCGGCGCCAAGGGGCCGGGCGATATCGCCCAGTTCGATCAAGTGCGGCTTGATGTTCAGGTGCTGGCCCAGTTCGGCGAGGATGGCCTCGGTCAGGGTGAGGGTGCGTGAGGGGCGGGAAGTGCCGCCGGACAAGGCTACGACGTTCAGGGGGGCGCTCATGGCATGTCTCCGGTTCAGGAAAGGGGACTTTGCTTGAGCAATCGTCGTGCCGGGTTGTGATGTCGTTATTAATCAACAAGTTGCATGCATTCCAAGGGTGCGACTGGTGTTGCCTTGCGGGCCTTGGATGTTGATCCGGTGTTGCGCTGCAGACAGTTGGCCAGGTGTTGGCGGCTGTACAGTTGGGGGAGTTATAGAGCAAATGCGATTTGATAAAAAAGAATAAGAATTCATATTCTTATATCTTTATTGTTTTTAGGGCCCAATCGCCGGCAAGCCGGCGATTGGGCCCTGGAAAGCAAAAAAAAGCCCGCTGACCGAGCGGGCTGAACGTAGAGCACTCGCGTGATTCAGTGGCCAAGGCCATCGCTGATGACGATCCCCTTGGCCTGCATGGCCTCGATCAAGCCTGCCCGCACATGGGGCAGGTTGAGCATGCTGTTGTGGCGTACCCGCTGGACTTCTTCACCACTGTACGGCTGCCACCGCTCGGGCGTGCTGCCGCCTGCCATCCCCTCCTTGGCCAGCAGCCAATTGAGCAGGTCGGCAATCTGCTGATCGTTCAGCGCCGACTGGGAAATCCCCGGCACCCGCACCAGGAACTCGCGGCCTCCAGGCACGCGCAGGAAATTGCCGACAAAGCCCTGCATGCGCGGGGTATCGTTGGCCGCCGAGCCTTCGCCATGGTCGCGGTGGCAGCCCGCGCACTGCAGCTGGTAGTTCACCGGCACCGAGTACCCGGCCTGGGCGATCGGCACCGGCGGTACCTCGTTGCCCGGCGTCGAGCGCTGGTTGGGGTTGGGCAGGGTCCTGGCCTGGGCCAGTGGCGCCAGCAGGCACAGGAGCAGAAGCGCCATCACACCCTTCATGGCGCTACACCGCCACGCCGCGGATGATGGTGACGGTGCAGTTGTAGATCTTCGACTCGGCGCCCAGGCACCAGTTGATGTCGTTGTTGTTGAATGGCCGGTACAGCGGTTGTTCATCATCGTTGCGCGAGCAGGCGCACTGGCCGCAGGCATGCTTACCGCAGCAGTCGTTGTACGAAATGATGTAGTTCTTGCCATCGGCCGGGTTGCGGCAGGTGCCGATCCAGGTCACCAGGGAGGCATCGGTACCCGGCGGGCACGAGGTGATCGAGCCACCGCAGCACGAGCAGAGGAAGCCATCGATCGAGCAGTTGCGCCAGTAGTCGCAGCTGGTCGGGTCGCCCGGGTCGCCCATCTTCGGTTCATCGGCGGCCAATGCCTTGGCGGTGCGGTCGATCGGCAGGAGCACCGGCAGCGCGGCGCCGGCCACGATCAGCGAGCCGAGGCGCGCCAGCACCTTGCGCCGTGAGGTGGTGTCGGCGACATGGCGGCTGGAGCGTTCAAACAGTTTGTCGAGAAAACTCATGGGGGGCTCCGCGATCAGTGCTGCGCGCTGTGTGGGTGGGCGTGGTCATGGGCATGGTCGTGCTTGTGCTCGCCATGCAGGTAGTGCTGCAGGCTGGCGCTGCCCAAGTGGACGGTTTCGAACAGGCTGTCGAGGTGCTCGCGGGAGTTGACCAGGCCCTTGGCGCGCAGGGTGCCGGCCTGGTCGATGAGCACGGCATAGGGCAGCTTGCCGATCTGGTAGGTCATGCCGATCTCCGGGCCGACCACATAGGTGGCCTGCTGCAGGCCGTTGGCCTCGATCAGCGCCTGCTGCTCGGCGAAGTCGCCGTCGCTGACGTAGATCACGTCCAGGGCACCGCTGTTGTCCTTGGCGATCGACTTGACCGCCGGCAGCAGCGATTTGCACACCGGGCAGCCGGGGGCGAGGAAGAACAGCAGTTGCGAGCGTTCGCCGCGGTAGCCGATGTTCACCGGGCGGCCGTGGCGGTCGGCGGCGGTCACTTGCGGCGCAGGGTCGTTGACGGTGACGCCTTTGTCCACCATCAGCGCGCCTGCCGGGGCGATGCGTCCGTGCAGCACGCCGATCTGGCGCACCAGGGCCATGACCGTGAAGGCGACGGCGATCAGCAGCAGCCAGAGCAGGATGTTCGATGCGATGAGCAGTTGCATGGGGTTATCTCCCAGTCAATTTGGCAAGACGCGGCTGGTTGGCCAGCAGGCCATCCACCGCTACATGAATCAGCAGTGCCACGGCACCGGCCGCGATCACCACGAAGATATCCAGCGCGCCCAGCGCGCGTTCGGACATGGGCACGGCGGCCAGGCCCGCGAGCAGGGCGATCACCAGGTTGCGCAGCAGCAGCACCGGGCGCAGCGGTTGCGCGGCACCGGGGCCGGAGCAGCCACAGTCGATGTCGCGACGCCCGCGCCACAGGTTCAGGCCGATGGCGCTGGCGTACAGCGCCATCAGCAGCACCACGCCCAGCGCCGCCAGGCTGTGCCAGGCGGGCAGCAGCAAGGCCAGCGCCAGACCTAGTTCGGCCAGCGCCAGGCTGGCCGTTGCCGTGGGCACCAGTGCATCGGGCAGCACCTGATAGGCGCGCACGATGCCGTTGAACGCACGCCAGTCACGCAACTTGTGGCTGGCTGCGCTGGCCAGCAGCGCCGCCAGGGCGGTACCGGCGGCAGTCACCAGGACAGGATCAAGCATGGTCGGGTCTCCTGCTTACCAAGGGGCCAGGGTGAGCACTGGCGTGTCGGCGATCTGATCCATCGCGCCGCTGTGCTTGCCGGTGGCCAGGTCGAAGAACTGCACGCCGCCTTCCAGGTCGGTGGCCACCAGGATCGGCGCCTTGTCGTGGCTCGCCTGCAGGCTCCACACAGGTTTCGGCGATTCCAGGGTGCCGAGCTTCTTGCCGGTCTTGAGGTCGAACGACCAGATGGTGGTGCTCGGGTCTTCCCATTTGCCATCGGTGTGCTTGTCGTGCATCAGCGCATACAGGCGGTTCAGGCCAGGCGCCACGGCCAAGGCCTGCCAGCCACCTGGCGCCCAGCCTTGCTTGCGGTCCTCGTCGCTGACCAGTGACCAGGTGGGCAAGGGCTTGGTCTTGCCGCCCTCGAAGCTGACCGGGTACACCTCGCCCTGGGTGGTGGTGAAATAGTAGGTGTCACCATTGGCGATGGCGCGTTCGTTCAGGCGCACCTTGTTGGGGTCGAAGAACGGCGTTTGCGTGCGCAACACTTCCTTGCCCTGATCGTCCAGGGTGACCAGCAGCAGCTGGCCGTCACCGCACAGCGAGGCGAAGCTGCGCTTGCCCACCGGGTAGTTGAGCACGCATCCGCTGATCGCCACTTCGCTGGCGACCTTGCGCGCCTGGGTGTCGACCACGGTCACCGACGTCGAAGGGGTGAGGTTGAAGACATAGGCCAGCTTGCTGTCGGCGCTGACGCCCATGGCGTACTTCTCGGTCAGGGTGCTGGCACGCTTGGCCGGCAACACCACTTCCCATTGCGGGCGGAGGGTCTGGGTGTCCCAGGCCACCAGGACGTCTGTGCGTTCGCCGTAGGTGCCGCGCGAATAGAACAGGTTCGCCGAGTACAGGGTGCGGTTGTCCGGGCTGAGCGCGGTCGGTGCGACGAAGGCATTGGTGGTCATGCCGAGCATGCGCTTGGCCTTGGGGTCGACCACCACCACCTTGCCGGCGATAGGGTTCTTGAAGTCCACATCGAGGATGTAGACACGGTGGGGATCCGGTGGGAACGGCAGGGTGTTGCTGCCGATCTCTTCGGCGGGCAGCTCGGCCCGCACCGCGCTGGTGCTTGCGGCCAGGGCCAGGGCCAGGGCTGCCGAGATGCTGAGCCTGTCGACGCGACGCATTGGCTATCTCCGATGTTGTTATGGGTTATGCAGTCATCGCAGTGTGCCGCCTGGCCCGAGGCGCTGCTTTGGCCAGCGTGACATTCTCTTGAGGCTGCCTGACAAAACGCCTTGCAGGGCTGGCAGGCAGGTGGGCAGGCGCCTGAAGATCGGCCAGCACTGTTTTTCCACTGCCAATCCAGGAGTCATGTCATGAGCGATATCCAGCTGTTACCTGCCGTGGTCGAATTCCTCGCCAGGCCCCATGGCCATTTCATCGAGGGCCAATACCAGGCGGGCGAGGCGGGGCCGTCGATCGAGGTGTATGACCCCTCCCGCGGCGCAGTCATCAGCAAGGTCGCCGAGGCCAGCGAAGCCGAGGTGGCGCGTGCCGTGGACAGTGCCCGGCAGGCATTCAAGGGCGCCTGGGCCGAGGTTTCGCCGTATCAGAAGGGCGTGGTGCTCAACCGTCTGGCGGACTTGATCGAGACCCATGCCGAGGAGCTGGCACAGCTCGAAACCCTGTGCTCGGGCAAGTCGATCAACCTCTCGCGCGGTCTGGAAATCGCTCAAAGTGTAGTCTTTCTACGCTACTTCGCCGGCTGGGCGAGCAAGATCACCGGGCAGACCATGACCCCGTCGATCCCCTCGTTCGCCGGCGAGCGTTACACCGCGTTCACCCTGCGCGAGCCGGTGGGTGTGGTGGCCGGCATCGTGCCGTGGAACTTCTCGGTGATGATCGGTATCTGGAAGATCGCCTCGGCCCTGGTTACCGGCTGCACCATCGTGGTCAAGCCTAGCGAGTTCACCCCGCTGACGCTGCTGCGCATTGCCGAGCTTGCGATCGAAGCCGGTGTGCCGGCGGGCGCATTGAACGTGGTCAACGGCCGCGGCGCCGTGGGCCAGCGCCTGATCGAAAACGCCAGCGTGGCCAAGGTGGCGTTCACCGGCTCGGTGCCGACCGGCATTGCCGTGGGCAAGGCGGCGATGGCTGCCAACCTGACCCGCGCCACCCTGGAGCTGGGCGGCAAGAACGCGGCGGCGTTGCTGGCGGACGTGGACGTCGACAGCGCGGTGGCCGGCATCGTGCAGACCGCCTATGTGCACCAGGGCCAGGTGTGTGCCTCGCCTGAGCGGCTGTACGTGCACCGCAGCAAGGTCGACGAAGTCTCGCGCAAGCTGGGTGCGGCGCTGGGGCAACTGAAGATCGGTTCTGCGCTGGACCCCGAAGCCCAGTTCGGCCCGCTGGCCAATGCAGCGCACCTGCAGAAGATCCTCGGCTTCTTCGAACAGGCCCGCCGCAACAACACGGTGATTTGCGGCGCCAAGGCGGTCGAACGGCCGGGCTACTTCGTCGAGCCGACCGTGGTCCTGGCCAACGACGCCAGCGATCCATTGCTGCACGAGGAAACCTTCGGACCGATCGTCTGCGTGCTGCCATTCGATGACGAGGAGCAACTGGTCGAGTTGATGAACGACAGCCCCTACGGCCTGACCGCCAGCCTGTGGACCAACGACCTGTCCAAGGCGCTGCGGCTGATCCCCCGAATCGAGGCAGGCACGGTGTGGGTCAACATGCACACCTTCCTCGACCCGGCGGTGCCGTTTGGCGGCAGCAAGGCTTCAGGGATAGGGCGCGAGTTCGGCAGCGCGTTCATCGAGGATTACACCGAGTTGAAGTCGGTGATGATCCGCTACTGATTGATATCTCTGAGCGTAACCCTGCGGGAGCGGAGCTGGCTGTTCCCGTCAGGGCTTGCCAATTGGACATCAGCGGCTTGCCTCCTCGATTTCACGGGGGAAGCGGGGTTCGTAGCAGAGCAGCAGCGAGAGCCAGTGCCCGGTGGCGTGGATGAGGATCGCTGGCAGCAGCAGCACGTTGATGGCGACGAAGACCCACAGGCCGGTGTGACGCAGGAAGTGGGTGTCCAGGCCCCAGGCGGCCTTGAACGACAGCCAGGGCCAGGGGAATTTGCTGAGCAGCTTCTTCGGTGCGGGAGCGGCGGCGGGGCCGTCTTCCATGTAGCGGCGGATGTACTCCCAGAAGGCCAGCAACTCGCTGGCGTTGCGCGTTGGCTTGCCGACGAAGGTGACCTCCAGATTGTCGGTGGGGATGCCCTGCAAGTCCACGCCGTCACCCCGGTCCCAGACCAGGATGAGGAAGCCGCCGGTGCCCTCCAGTTCGCTCATCTTCTTGTCCAGGAGGATCTCGGTCTTGTCCCAGTCCATGATGAGGATGCCGCCCAGGTGCTTGGGGCGGAGTAGGTAGACCTTGCGGGTGATGCGGTTGAAACGAACGATGATGCGTCGGACGGTGAAGGACTCTAGGCGAAAGTATCGGAGTGTGTACTTAAGAAAGATGCCGAGTACCACTAGCCAAAATATCGGGAATAGGGTGAGAAAGAAGTAGTCCGAACCTGCCAAGAGTACGCCATCATTTCGATAACCTGAAGTGAGATCAGGAATGGATATACTCAAGGTCAACACGAGAGCGTGGATGATAATTCCATAGAAGCAGCCAGCAAAAAATGTAATGATGCCTCGTTTCTCATCATTGGGCGTGCGCAGATCGATGTATTGTTCGGAGTAGGAATAGAGGGACTCATTGTCGTAGACTTTTTCGGAGACAGAGTCGCCCACGCCTTCCGGAGCATGGAGCTCCTCCTGCCCCGGTTGACGTTGTTCCTTTTCGTATTCTTCGCAGGCTTCTTCGTAAGTCATCAGCGTTTTTGACCATTGAAAGCCGCGTTCCAGAAAATACATCAGAGTGTGCTCCTAATGGCGTTTTGCAGGATTTCAATTTCCCGCTCTTCAGTCTCGGCGATGCCATTGCTACGGCTCTTGCGGAATGTGCAATGGTCCAAATACCGCTGCAAGGCATCAGGAAGCACGAAGACTTCGACCAGAACCAACGACAAAATGACCAGATTGAGGCCGAAGAAGATGCGGAGCATTGGCACCATGCGCGCGGCCAAAGCGGTAGAGGTTCGCGCGCCTATTTTTATTAAGGGGCCAACAACTGGTTTGCTCCCGTATTTCTTTAGAAGGTATTCAAAAAGCGGGTTGGCAAGTCCCAGACCGACTGAAATCGATAGAGAAGATGCGCCTAGTTGCGTAGTTGCGCGTAAGAAATAGAATCCCGCTATCGAGTAATTGTCGAGTTTAAAATTCTTATAAGTGTCTTTGAGGTCATACCATGCCCCGACCGCAGCGGCACCCCCCGCCAAATTCCCCGCCGCCAACCGCAAGCCCCCACTGAACACCTTGGCTCCCTGCTGGACAGCCGCATTGCCGCTGCGCCCGGCCATGGCCACCGCGGTCGCCCCCAGTTCGACACCAGCAGCGGTAAGCGCCACCACGGCCGCCACAACCTCGACATACTCCCGGCTGTGCTTGTCTGTCACCGCCAGCTTGTTGTAGAGGTTCCACAGTTCCAGAAATACCAGCACGCGACCCACGCGCAGTTCCGCCATCGGTCCCTTGGTCTCAGCGCGCAAGGCGTCGTCAAAGCCGCGATCGATGGCCCGGTCCAGGCGCGCCTGCGCTCCCCGACTGAGTGCCTTGCCGTCACGCATCTCCAGGCGGAAGTGCCGGGCAAAGCGCCCCAGCCTGGCCTGGACGGTGGCGG
>NZ_BBIV01000019.1 GCF_000730665.1 Pseudomonas plecoglossicida NBRC 103162 = DSM 15088 | reverse complement strand
CGCTCGATCTCACAGGCGCTGAAACTCTCATGGCGAGCACCTGGAAGCCCTCACTCGGATGTAAGACATTTCTGAACCTGAAACCAAATGCTTCAGGATTTGCATGCCCGGGAACTATCCTACGAACGCTGCTGAAGTTTCGCTGTTGTCGGGGAAATGCCTCACGGATAACGTTCTCGGGTCGCTTCGGCGACCGGGTGTGAGAACCCGATTGACACAAAGGATCGTCGTTATGGCGGTCGTGCGCGGGCAGGCTTCGGCCTGGCCGAGTTTTGCCTTTGTTCCTCGGTTTCTCACCCCGCGCACGACTGCCACCTACAATCCGTGAGAAAGATTCAGGTGGCAGTTTCCTTAGGCCGAACAAAGGTTAATTGCCATGAAAAAGATCGTCCCCGATCCTCCCTGCCGTAAACACTCCATTCTTCACCGTCCAATCCGACCTGTACCCACCTGACGCCCTGGCCCACGCCAGCGAGCTGCTACGCGGCGTCATCGAAACCCTCGACGAACACTGCCGCGCCCGCGCCGGCGAACACGGCCTGAGCATGCTGAGCAATGCCATGCATGCCAGCGAGATCGCCTATTCGCTGGTGGAGCCATGCCTGAAAGGATCGTTGGAGAATAAACCCTCAAAGACAGTTGCTCCCACACGCGCTTGAGCACAGCGGGGTACCTGTGGGAGCCGGCTTGCCGGCGATAGGGCCAGCAGCGACAACACACCTACCGGACATCAATTTCGGAAATGGACTACATCCTTGAGCGATAACCGCCTGCTAGGTTGCCCGATCGAACAGTCCTCAGGGGAAACGCTCGCATGAAGTCGAACCACGGCCGTACCAGCCTTTTCATGTGCTCTGTGTTTTTGACGGCAACCGCACTGGCAGACGCTCCCTCCCCCCTCACCGCCGAGGCCGCCCGCACCATGGCCGCCGCCGCCGAGCGCGCTGCCCTTGCCCAGGGCCATACCATCGTCATCAGCATCGTCGACAACCATGGCAACCTCAAACACTTCCACCGCATGGACGGCACCAGCAGCGGCAGCGTCAAGGTCGCGCAACTCAAGGCCTCGACCTCGGCCCGCTTCCCGCTGTCCTCCAGCTCGCTCGCGGATCGAAGCGCCGGGCTCCCGGCAAACCCCTATGCCTCACTGCCAGGCTTCACCCTGTTGGGCGGCGGCCTGCCGATCATGGATGCCAATGGCCAGCATCTCGGCGGCATCGGTATCAGCGGCGCTACGCCAGAGCTGGATGCCGAGTTTGCGAAGGCCGCGCTGGATGGGGATGCCTGAGTTGCCAGGTGCGCTCACTGGCATCCAGCGCGCATAAAAAAACCCAGGGCCAATGCCCTGGGTTTTTGTATTGCCGTGACGCCCTACCGCTCGATCAGAACGGAATGTCGTCATCAAAGCTGTCGAAATCAGCCGCCGGCTGTGGCGCAGGCTGCTGCGGCGCCGGGCGCTGCTGCTGCGGGCGCGGGGCCTGCTGGCGCTGAGGAGCCTGGTTATACTGTTGCTGCTGGCCACCCTGGTTGTAGTTGTTACCACCACCCTGGTTGTATTGGTCGCCGCCACCTTGCTGGTTCTGCGGACGGCCGCCGAGCAGCTGCATGGTGCCCTGCATGTCGACGATGATTTCAGTGGTGTAGCGCTTGATGCCGTCTTTTTCCCACTCGCGGGTCTGCAGCTTGCCTTCGATGTACACCTGCGAACCCTTGCGCAGGTATTCGCCGGCGATTTCGGCAACCTTGCCGAACAGCGACACACGGTGCCACTCGGTACGCTCGACCTTCTGGCCCGACTGCTTGTCGGTCCACTGCTCGCTGGTGGCCAGGCTCAGGTTGGTCACGGCGTTACCGTTGGGCAGGTAGCGGACTTCGGGATCCTGGCCACAGGTGCCGACCAGAATGACTTTGTTAACCCCACGGGCCATAACGTTCTCCTAGGCTTCGCACGCCGAAGAGGCTGGGTTCACCAGTCGCTCGAGGGTCGCACGGTCCAAAATTTTCGTATCCAGTTTGATATAGATGGCGGCCTCTTCTGCCACCACCACAGCGTCGGTCACACCCGGCACGGCCATCAGGCGTTCGGTCAGCCCGGCTTCCCGGACCGCCTCAGGCGTCAGCGGCATGCGCAGGCTGGTCACATACGGCGGCTCGTTCATGCGCAAGGCCACGACCAGCCAGATGGCACACAACACCGCGCAACCGAGGAACACCGTGTTCAGCCCACCATGCTGGAACAACCAGCCACCAAGGATCCCACCCAACGCGGCACCGAGGAACTGGCTGGTGGAGTAGACCCCCATTGCCGTTCCCTTGCCACCGGCAGGTGACACCTTGCTCACCAGCGAAGGCAATGATGCCTCCAACAGGTTGAATGCGGTAAAGAATACCACGGTGCCAATCACCAGTCCGCGCAAACCGTCAGCCCACTGCCAGAAGAACACCTCCACCAGCAGCAAGACACTGACCGCACCAGCCAGGACGCGTTTCATCTTGCGCTTCTTTTCGCCGTAGATGATGAACGGGATCATTGCAAAGAATGAGATGAACAGCGCGGTCAGGTATACCCACCAGTGTTGCTCCTTGGGCAGCCCACCGCGTTCGACGAGCGCGAGTGGCAGTGCCACGAAGCTTGCCATGAGGATGGCGTGGAGGACGAAGATGCCCACATCCAGGCGCAGAAGGTCCGGATGGCGCAGGGTCGGGCCCAGGGCCTGACGCGCCACGCCGGATTCACGATGCTGCAAGGTGGTGTGGGTGTTGGGCACCACGAAGGCGATCAGCAGGATGCCGACCAGGGCAAGTCCTGCCGTGGCGAGGAACAATCCTGACAAGCCGAAAGCACTTGTGAGCAGCGGACCGACTACCATCGCCACGGCGAACGACAGACCGATGCTCATGCCGATCATGGCCATGGCCTTGGTCCGGTGCTGCTCGCGGGTAAGGTCGGACAGCAGCGCCATGACCGCGGCGGAAATGGCCCCGGCGCCCTGCAGGATACGGCCGGCGATCACGCCCCAGATCGAGTCGGCCTGGGCCGCCAGCACGCTGCCCAGGGCGAAGATCACCAGCCCCAGGTAGATCACCGGGCGACGACCGATGCGGTCGGAAATCATCCCGAACGGAATCTGCAGTACCGCCTGGGTCAGGCCATAGGCGCCAATGGCCAGGCCGATCAGCGCGGGGGTCGCGCCAGCCAGGTCCATGCCGTAGGTGGCCAGCACCGGCAAGACCATGAACATGCCCAGCATACGAAAGGCAAAGACCAGGGCCAGGCCGCCAGCGGCGCGGGTTTCGCTGCCACTCATGCCTTCGTTGTGGGTGTCGTGCATGGATTAACCTCGTGTGAACCGGCGGCGATTCTATCAGTCCGACAGCTTGACGGCATCTACGCGACGCTTTGCCGCGTACTGGCAGCGCGCCGTATACTTCCTTGTTTATGCCCGCCGAGCGAGGCCGCAGTGGACAAGATCCTGATTCGTGGGGCACGTACCCACAACCTTAAGAACATCGACCTGACCCTGCCGCGCGACAAACTGATCGTGATCACCGGCCTGTCCGGGTCCGGCAAGTCGTCGCTGGCGTTCGACACACTGTACGCCGAAGGCCAGCGGCGCTATGTGGAATCGTTGTCGGCTTATGCCAGGCAATTCCTGTCGATGATGGAAAAGCCCGACGTCGACACCATCGAAGGCTTGTCTCCGGCCATTTCCATCGAGCAGAAGTCGACCTCGCACAACCCGCGTTCGACGGTTGGCACCATCACCGAGATCTACGACTACCTGCGCCTGCTGTATGCCCGCGTCGGTACGCCGCGCTGCCCGGACCATGACATTCCGCTGGAGGCGCAAACGATCAGCCAGATGGTCGACCTGGTGCTGGAGCGCCCGGAAGGCAGCAAGCTGATGCTGCTGGCGCCGGTCATCCGCGAGCGCAAGGGCGAGCACCTGGCCGTGTTCGACGAGTTACGCGCCCAGGGCTTCGTGCGGGCGCGGGTCAACGGCAAGCTCTACGAGCTCGACGAACTACCCAAGCTGGACAAGCAGAAAAAGCACAGCATCGACGTGGTGGTGGACCGTTTCAAGGTGCGCGCCGACTTGCAGCAGCGCCTGGCCGAGTCGTTCGAGACAGCGCTCAAGCTGGCCGACGGTATCGCCCTGGTAGCGCCGATGGACGACGAAGAAGGCGAAGAGACGATCTTCTCCGCCCGCTTCGCTTGCCCGATCTGCGGGCATGCGATCAGCGAGCTGGAACCCAAGCTGTTCTCCTTCAACAACCCGGCCGGTGCCTGCCCGACCTGTGACGGCCTGGGCGTGAAGCAGTTCTTCGACACCAAGCGCCTAGTCAACAGCGAGCTGACCCTGGCCGAGGGTGCGATCCGCGGCTGGGACCGGCGCAATGTCTATTACTTCCAGATGCTCGGCTCGCTCGCCGCGCACTACGGTTTCAGCCTGGAAGAGCCGTTCGGCGAGCTGTCGGCCGAGCACCAGAAGGTGATCCTGCAGGGCAGCGGCAAGCAGAGCGTCGACTTCAAGTACCTCAACGACCGGGGCGACATCGTCAAGCGTTCACACCCTTTCGAAGGGATCGTGCCGAACCTCGAACGCCGCTACCGCGAAACCGAATCCGCCACCGTGCGCGAAGAGCTGGCCAAGTTCCTCGGCACCCAGCCCTGCCCCGATTGCCGCGGCACGCGCCTGCGCCGCGAGGCGCGTCATGTTTGGGTGGGCGAAAAGACGCTACCAGCCGTCACCAACCTGCCCATCGGCGAGGCCAGCGACTACTTCGGTGCGCTGACCCTGACCGGTCGCCGAGGCGAAATCGCCGCGAAGATCCTCAAGGAGATCTGCGAACGCCTGCAGTTCCTGGTCAATGTCGGCCTCGACTACCTGACCCTCGACCGCAGCGCCGATACCCTTTCGGGCGGTGAAGCCCAGCGCATCCGCCTGGCCAGCCAGATTGGCGCTGGGCTGGTGGGGGTGATGTACATCCTCGATGAACCGTCCATCGGTCTTCATCAACGGGACAACGACCGCTTGCTGGCTACCCTCAACCACCTGCGCGACCTGGGCAACACGGTGATCGTGGTCGAGCACGACGAGGACGCCATTCGCCTGGCCGACTACGTCGTGGACATCGGCCCGGGCGCCGGTGTGCACGGTGGACAGATCGTTGCAGAGGGTACGCCGCAGGAGGTCATGGACCACCCTGACTCGCTGACCGGCAAGTACCTCTCCGGGCGCAAGAAGATCGTCGTACCGGCCAAGCGCACGCCGCGCGACAAGAAGCTGCAACTCAAGCTCAAGGGCGCGCGTGGCAACAACTTGCAGAATGTCGACCTCGAAGTGCCGATCGGTCTGTTGACCTGCGTGACCGGCGTGTCCGGCTCGGGCAAGTCGACGCTGATCAACAACACCCTGTACCCGCTGGCGGCCACCGCGCTGAATGGCGCGAGCAGCCTGGAAGCTGCGGCACACAGCAGCATGGATGGCCTGCAGCACCTGGACAAGGTGGTCGATATCGACCAGAGCCCGATCGGCCGCACACCGCGTTCGAACCCGGCAACCTACACCGGTATCTTCACGCCGATCCGCGAACTGTTCTCCGGCGTGCCTGAGTCGCGCTCGCGTGGTTACGGCCCGGGGCGGTTCTCGTTCAACGTCAAGGGCGGGCGCTGCGAAGCCTGCCAGGGCGACGGCCTGATCAAGGTGGAGATGCACTTCCTGCCGGACATCTACGTGCCGTGCGATGTGTGCAAGAGCAAGCGCTACAACCGCGAAACCCTGGAGATCAAGTACAAGGGCAAGAACATCCACGAGGTCCTGGAAATGACCATCGAGGATGCCCGCGCATTTTTCGACGCGGTACCGGCCTTGGCGCGCAAGCTGCAAACGCTGATGGATGTGGGCCTTTCGTACATCAAGCTGGGGCAGTCGGCGACCACCCTGTCCGGTGGTGAGGCGCAGCGCGTCAAACTTTCGCGTGAATTGTCCAAGCGCGATACCGGCAAGACGCTCTATATCCTCGACGAGCCGACTACCGGCCTGCACTTCGCCGATATCCAGCAACTGCTCGATGTGCTGCACCGCTTGCGCGACCACGGCAATACCGTGGTGGTGATCGAGCACAATCTGGACGTGATCAAGACAGCCGACTGGCTGGTGGACCTGGGGCCGGAGGGTGGTTCCAAAGGTGGCCAGATCATTGCCTGCGGGACACCGGAAGAACTGAGCAAGATGAAACAGTCCTACACCGGCCATTACCTCAAGCCGTTGCTGGAGCGTGACCGGGCCTGATAGACCCGTGCATGAAAAAGCCCCTGGTACCGTACGGTGCCAGGGGCTTTTTCTTGGCTTGTGGATAACTTACATCTGCGACTGCAGGTAGTTCTCCAGGCCGATGGCCTTGATCAACCCCTGCTGTTTTTCCAGCCAGTAGGTGTGATCTTCTTCGGTATCGGCCAACTGCGCGCGCAGGATGTCACGGCTGATGTAGTCCTTGTGCAGTTCGCACAGCTCGATGCCTTTGCACAGTGCGGCGCGAACCTTGTACTCGAGCTTGAGGTCGGCCTCGATCATTTCCGGCACGGTGCTCCCCACTTCGAGGTCATCGGCACGCATGTCCGGGGTACCTTCGAGCATCAGGATACGGCGCATTAGCGCATCGGCGTGCTGGGTCTCTTCTTCCATCTCGTGGTTGATACGCTCGAAGAGCTTGGACAGGCCCCAGTCTTCGTACATGCGCGAGTGAATGAAGTACTGGTCGCGTGCTGCCAGTTCGCCCTTCAGCAACGTGACGAGGTAGTTGATTACGTCCGGGTGACCTTGCATCGCCCTGCTTCTCCCTGTGGAAACTTCGAATACCACATAGTGTGAACCACGTTTTCTCCGCGGTCACTGAAAAACGCGCAATCAGAAGCAAAAAAACGGTTAAACAGTAGTGATATTCATTGAAAAACCGCCCAAATGAGGGCGGTTCTCCTTATCACTTCGAGTTAGGCGAGATTCAGCCCCAGCGCCTTGGCAATGCCTTCTCCATAGGCCGGATCGGCCTTGAAGAAGTACTGCAACTGCCGCTGGATCACATCCTCGCTCACGCCCGCCATGGCACCGGCGATGTTGCTGATCAACAGTGCTTTCTGCTCACTGCTCATCAATCGGAACAGTGCGCCTGCATGGCTGAAGTAATCATCGTCATCGCGGTGGTCGTAACGGTCCGCCGAACCGTTCAGGGCCAACGCCGGCTCGGCATGACGAGGCGACTGTTTCGGTGCATTGCCGTAGCTGTTGGGCTCGTAGTTCGGCGCACTGCCGTAGCTGCCGGTAGCCATCGAACCGTCGCGCTGGTAGCTGTTCACCGGGCAGCGCGGCGCATTGACAGGCAACTGCTGATGGTTGGTACCTACGCGGTAGCGGTGCGCATCGGCATAGGCGAAAACGCGGCCTTGCAGCATGCGGTCAGGCGACAGCCCCACACCTGGGACCATGTTGCTCGGGCCGAACGCCGCTTGCTCGACTTCAGCGAAGTAGTTGAGGGGGTTGCGATTGAGTTCCAGAACACCGACTTCGATCAGGGGATAATCCTTCTGCGACCAGGTCTTGGTCACGTCGAACGGGTTTTCCGAGCGGCTGCCCGCTTCGGCTTCGCTCATTACCTGGATGCATACGCTCCAGCGTGGGAAATCGCCGCGCTCGATGGCCTCGAACAGATCGCGTTGGGCGTAGTCGGGCTCAGTACCGGCCAAGCGCGCAGCTTCTGCCGGGGCAAGGTTCTTGATGCCTTGCTGGGTCTTGAAGTGCCACTTGACCCAAGTGCGCTCACCTTGCGCATTGATCAGGCTGTAGGTGTGGCTGCCGAAGCCGTGCATGTGCCGGTAGCCATCCGGAATACCCCGGTCAGAGAAGAGGATGGTGACCTGATGCAATGCCTCTGGGGAGTGCGACCAGAAGTCCCACATCATCTGGGCATTCTTCAGGTTGCTCTGGGGATGACGCTTCTGGGTGTGGATAAAATCCGGAAATTTCAGCGGGTCACGAATGAAGAACACAGGGGTGTTGTTGCCGACGATGTCCCAGTTGCCTTCTTCGGTGTAGAACTTGACGGCAAAGCCACGCGGGTCGCGCTCGGTGTCTGCCGAACCACGCTCACCTCCCACTGTAGAGAAACGCAGGAAGGTCTCGGTCTGCTTGCCCACCTGGTCGAAGAGCTTGGCACTGGTGTAGCCGGTAATGTCGTGGGTGACGGTGAAGGTACCGTAAGCGCCCGAGCCTTTGGCGTGCACACGCCGCTCAGGAATGTTCTCACGGTTGAAGTGGGCCAGCTTCTCGAACAGATGGAAGTCGTCGAGCAGCAACGGGCCACGCGGGCCGGCAGATCGGGAGTTCTGGTTGTCAGCTACAGGGGCACCGCTGGCGGTGGTGAGTATCTTGCTCATGAGCTCTCCTTATCGGTCTTCGAACGCCGGGCTAATCGGCTTGAAGGAGAGTATTGAACAGGCGGGTTATAACGACAAATTCATTGATTGATTCAAATCAATAGAAACAAACAATACATACAGACACAAAAAACCGGGCACTAGGCCCGGTTCCTTGTAGCAGACAGAACGTCTTACTCAGCAGCTTCTACAGCACCGCCGACCGGACGATCAACCAGCTCGACGTACGCCATAGGCGCGTTGTCGCCAGCGCGGAAACCGCACTTCAGGATGCGCAGGTAGCCGCCCTGACGGGTGGCGTAACGCTTGCCCAGGTCGTTGAACAGTTTGCCAACAGCGGACTTCGAACGGGTACGATCGAAGGCCAGACGACGGTTAGCAACGCTGTCTTCCTTGGCCAGGGTGATCAGCGGCTCGGCAACGCGGCGCAGTTCCTTGGCTTTCGGCAGGGTGGTTTTGATCAGCTCGTGCTCGATCAGCGACACTGCCATGTTCTGGAACATAGCCTTGCGGTGAGAGCTGGTACGGCTCAGGTGACGTCCACTTTTACGATGACGCATGATTCATTCCTTACCAAACACTACGTTCGGTGATTACGACGATCAGGCGGTCGCCTTGTCGTCTTTCTTAAGACTTGCAGGCGGCCAGTTGTCGAGGCGCATGCCGAGAGACAGACCACGAGAGGCCAGGACGTCCTTGATTTCAGTCAGGGACTTCTTGCCCAGGTTAGGAGTCTTCAACAGCTCTACTTCGGTACGCTGAATCAGGTCGCCGATGTAGTAGATGTTCTCCGCCTTGAGGCAGTTGGCCGAACGTACAGTCAGTTCCAGGTCGTCAACCGGGCGCAGCAGGATCGGATCGATCTCGTCTTCCTGCTCGACTACGACAGGCTCGCTGTCACCTTTGAGGTCGACGAACGCGGCCAGCTGCTGTTGCAGGATGGTCGCAGCGCGGCGGATAGCCTCTTCAGGATCCAGGGTGCCGTTGGTTTCCAGATCAATGACCAGCTTGTCCAGGTTGGTACGCTGTTCAACACGGGCGTTCTCGACCACATAGGCGATACGACGCACCGGGCTGAACGAAGCGTCCAGCTGCAGACGGCCAATGCTACGGCTTTCGTCTTCGTCAGTCTGACGGGAGTCGGCCGGCTCGTAACCGCGACCACGAGCTACAGTGAGCTTCATGTTCAGGGCGCCGTTGGACGCCAGGTTCGCGATTACGTGATCGGGGTTGACGATCTCGACATCGTGATCCAGCTGAATATCGGCAGCGGTAACCACCCCCGAACCCTTTTTCGACAAGGTCAGCGTAACTTCGTCACGACCGTGCAGTTTGATAGCCAGGCCTTTCAGGTTCAACAGGATTTCAATTACGTCTTCCTGAACACCTTCGATCGCGGAGTACTCATGGAGTACGCCATCGATCTCGGCCTCGACTACTGCACAGCCAGGCATGGAGGACAACAGGATGCGGCGCAGCGCGTTGCCCAGGGTATGGCCGAAACCACGCTCGAGAGGCTCGAGCGTGATCTTGGCGCGGGTCGGACTGACTACCTGCACATCAATGTGGCGGGGAGTCAGGAACTCATTTACCGAAATCTGCATGGATGCACCTATTTTCTAGCCCTTACTTGGAGTAGAGCTCGACAATCAGGTTTTCGTTGATGTCGGCAGACAGGTCGCCGCGAGCAGGAACGTTCTTGAAAACGCCCGACTTTTTAGCAGCATCTACGTCTACCCACTCAACGCGGCCACGCTGGGCGCACAGTTCAAGGGCTTGAACAATGCGCAGCTGGTTCAACGACTTCTCGCGAACCGCGACCACGTCACCCGGACGAACTTGGTAGGATGGAATGTTTACAGTCTTACCGTTGACGCTGATCGCTTTGTGCGAAACCAGCTGACGGGACTCGGAACGAGTCGAGCCGAAGCCCATACGGTAGACGACGTTATCCAGACGGCACTCGAGCAGTTGCAGCAGGTTCTCACCGGTTGCGCCTTTTTTCGAGGCAGCAGCTTGGTAGTAACCGCGGAACTGACGCTCCAGAACACCGTAGATACGACGGACTTTTTGTTTCTCGCGCAGCTGGGTACCGTAGTCGGACTGACGGCCACGGCGCTGGCCGTGGATACCTGGGGCTGCTTCGATGTTGCACTTCGATTCCAGAGCGCGAACGCCGCTCTTCAGGAACAGATCGGTGCCTTCACGACGAGACAGTTTGCATTTTGGACCAATGTAACGTGCCATTCTTCTGTCTCCTGATTACACGCGGCGCTTCTTCGGCGGACGGCACCCGTTGTGCGGGATTGGCGTCACGTCGGTGATGCTGGCGATCTTGTAGCCACAGCTGTTCAGTGCACGAACGGCGGACTCACGACCTGGACCTGGACCCTTGACGTTTACGTCGAGGTTTTTCAGACCGTATTCCAGCGCAGCTTGACCAGCACGCTCAGCAGCGATCTGGGCTGCGAACGGGGTGGATTTGCGCGAACCACGGAAACCCGAACCACCGGAGGTCGCCCAGGACAAAGCATTGCCCTGACGGTCGGTGATGGTCACGATGGTGTTGTTGAAAGACGCATGGATGTGGGCGATGCCATCAACCACTGTCTTTTTGACTTTCTTACGAGGACGAGCAGCAGGTTTTGCCATGTCTATATTCCTGGGCGGTTACTTGCGGATCGGCTTACGCGGGCCCTTACGGGTGCGTGCGTTGGTCTTGGTGCGCTGACCGCGAACCGGCAGACCTTTACGATGACGCAGGCCGCGGTAGCAACCCAGGTCCATCAAGCGCTTGATCTTCATGTTGATGTCACGACGCAGGTCACCTTCGGTGGTGAACTTCGCGACTTCGCCACGCAGGGTTTCGATTTGCTCGTCGCTCAGATCCTTGATCTTTGCGGCTGGGTTTACACCAGCGTCTGCACAGATCTTCTGTGCAGTTGTGCGACCGACACCATAGATGTAGGTCAGCGAGATAACAGTATGCTTGTTATCTGGAATGTTGACGCCTGCAATACGGGCCATTCAGTGGGACTCCAATTGACAGCTACCTACGCCCCGGAAGCCAAGAAATAGGGCGCGAGATAATATCGCTGTAGAAACGAATAATCAACCCAGCAGCACACTAGCTGCTGGGTTTGAAACGCAGATCACACTCAGCCTTGGCGCTGTTTGTGACGCGGTTCCGCGCTGCAGATCACTCGTACGACGCCTTCGCGACGGATGATCTTGCAGTTACGGCACAGCTTTTTCACCGATGCACGAACTTTCATTACCGACTCCTCGAACCTTAGGGGCGTATCAGCGCAGCAGACCGCTGCCACCGTAGCCTTTCAGGTTGGCTTTCTTCATCAGGGATTCGTACTGGTGCGAAACGAGGTGCGATTGTACTTGGGACATGAAGTCCATCACAACCACTACCACAATCAGCAACGAGGTCCCGCCAAGGTAGAACGGCACATTTGCTGCCACCACCAGGAACTGGGGCAGAAGGCAGACGGCCATCATGTAAAGAGCACCGAACATGGTCAGACGAGTCAGAACGCCATCAATGTAGCGCGCCGACTGCTCACCAGGACGGATACCCGGAATAAAGGCACCGGACTTCTTCAGGTTTTCCGCTACGTCTTTCGGGTTGAACATCAACGCTGTGTAGAAGAAGCAGAAGAAAATGATCCCTGCACTAAACAGCAGAATGTTCAACGGCTGACCAGGAGCGATCGACTGCGAGATGTCCTGCAGCCAGCCCATACCTTCGGACTGACCGAACCAGGCACCCAGCGAAGCCGGGAACAGCAGAATGCTGCTCGCGAAAATGGCCGGGATAACCCCCGCCATGTTCACTTTAAGCGGCAAGTGGCTGGTCTGCGCTGCAAAGACCTTGCGGCCCTGCTGACGCTTGGCGTAGTGAACGGCGATACGACGCTGACCACGCTCAATGAACACCACGAAACCGATAATCGCTACTGCCAGCAAACCGATAGCGACCAGGGCGAAAATGTTGATATCGCCTGTGCGTGCAGACTCGAAAGACTGCCCGATTGCTCTCGGAAGACCGGCAACGATACCTGCGAAGATCAACATCGAGATACCGTTGCCCACACCGCGCTCGGTGATCTGCTCGCCCAGCCACATCATGAACATTGCGCCTGCCACGAAGGTGGAGACGGCAACGACATAGAAGCCAAGACCCACAGAAAACGCCACGCCCTGGTTGGCCAGGCCAATGGACATGCCAATGGCTTGAACCAGTGCCAGGATAACGGTGCCGTAGCGGGTGTACTGGCTGATCTTGCGACGGCCAGCTTCACCTTCCTTCTTCAACTGCTCCAGTTGCGGGCTGACCGCCGTCATCAGCTGCATGATGATCGATGCCGAAATGTACGGCATGATCCCCAGTGCAAAGATGCTCATGCGCTCGAGCGCGCCACCGGAAAACATGTTGAACAAGCTAAGAATGGTCCCCTCATTCTGCCGAAACAGATCCGCCAGACGGTCCGGATTGATGCCGGGAACCGGGATATGCGCACCTATCCGATAGACGATGATCGCCATGAACAGAAAGCGCAGACGAGCCCAGAGTTCCGACATCCCGCCCTTACCGAGCGAAGAGAGAGCACCTTGCTTAGCCATTTATTCCTCGAATTTGCCGCCAGCTGCTTCGATAGCCGCACGCGCACCCTTGGTGGCTGCGATACCCTTGATGGTGACTGCGCGAGTAACTTCGCCAGACAGCATGATTTTCACACGCTGAATGTGCTGGTTGATCACGTTGGCATCCTTCAGGGATTGCACGGAGATCACGTCGCCTTCCACTTTGGCCAGCTCGGACAGACGCACTTCTGCGCGGTCCATGGCTTTCAGGGAAACGAAGCCGAACTTCGGCAGGCGACGGTGCAGCGGCTGTTGACCGCCTTCGAAGCCCGGAGCGATCGAACCACCCGAACGGGAGGTCT
This sequence comes from Pseudomonas plecoglossicida NBRC 103162 = DSM 15088, assembly GCF_000730665.1. Taxonomy (GTDB): domain Bacteria; phylum Pseudomonadota; class Gammaproteobacteria; order Pseudomonadales; family Pseudomonadaceae; genus Aquipseudomonas; species Aquipseudomonas plecoglossicida. The sequence goes on along the minus strand of NZ_BBIV01000019.1, from coordinate 29,584 downwards.
GACCTTTGTGGCCACGGCCGCCGGTCTTACCCAGACCGCTACCGATACCACGACCCGGACGATGCTTTTCGCGACGGGAACCCGGCGCTGGACTCAGATCATTGAGTTTCATCGATTAACCCTCGACGCGCAGCATGTAGTAAGCCTTGTTGATCATCCCGCGGTTCTCGGGAGTATCCTGGACTTCTACAGTGTGACCGATGCGACGCAGACCCAGACCTTTAACGCACAGTTTGTGGTTAGGCAGACGGCCCGAGACGCTCTTGATCAGCGTTACTTTTACGGTTGCCATGATCAGAAGATCTCCTCAACGCTCTTGCCGCGCTTGGCAGCAATGGACTCAGGAGATTGCATGGCTTTCAGACCCTTGAAGGTGGCGTAAACCACGTTCACTGGGTTGGTCGAACCGTAGCACTTGGCCAGGACGTTCTGAACACCAGCAACTTCCAGGACAGCACGCATGGCGCCGCCGGCGATGATACCGGTACCTTCCGAGGCAGGCTGCATGTAAACCTTCGAGGCGCCGTGGGCAGCCTTGGTGGCGTACTGCAGGGTGGTGCCCTTCAGGTCAACCTGGATCATGTTGCGACGAGCAGCTTCCATGGCTTTCTGAATCGCAGCAGGTACTTCGCGCGACTTGCCACGGCCGAAGCCAACGCGACCCTTGCCATCACCTACCACGGTCAGCGCGGTGAAGGTGAAGATACGGCCGCCTTTAACGGTTTTGGCTACGCGGTTAACTTGAACCAGCTTCTCGATGTAGCCTTCGTCGCGCTTTTGATCGTTATTTGCCATAACTTAGAACTCCAGCCCGCCTTCACGAGCAGCATCAGCCAGCGCTTTGACGCGGCCATGGTACTTGAAGCCGGAACGGTCAAAGGCAACTTGAGATACACCGGCGGCTTTCGCACGCTCAGCTACCAGCTTGCCAACCTTAGTGGCCGCGTCGATGTTGCCAGTGGCGCCATCACGCAGGTCTTTGTCCAAGGTCGAGGCGCTTGCCAGAACCTTGCTGCCGTCGGCCGAAATGACCTGGGCGTAGATGTGCTGCGAGGAGCGGAACACGCACAGGCGCACGACTTCGAGTTCGTGCATCTTGAGACGTGCTTTGCGAGCGCGACGCAGTCGAGTAACTTTTTTGTCGGTCATTTGCTAGGCCCTACTTCTTCTTGGCTTCTTTACGACGGACTACTTCGTCCGCGTAACGCACACCCTTGCCTTTGTAAGGCTCTGGCGGACGGAAGTCGCGGATTTCAGCGGCCACCTGACCTACCAGCTGCTTGTCGATACCCTTGATCAGGATGTCGGTCTGGCTAGGAGTTTCAGCGGTGATACCGGCTGGCAGTTCGTAGTCCACTGGATGCGAGAAGCCCAGAGCCAGGTTCAGGACGGTGCCTTTGGCCTGTGCCTTGTAACCAACACCGACCAGCTGGAGCTTGCGCTCGAAGCCTTGGCTTACGCCTTGGACCATGTTGTTGACCAGAGCACGGGTAGTACCGGCCATGGCGCGAGCTTGCTGATCACCGTTGCGAGCGACGAAACGCAGTTCGCCGGACTCTTCGGTAACTTCAACAGACGAGTGAACGTTCAGTTCGAGAGTGCCTTTGGCACCCTTCACCGAAAGCTGCTGGCCGGCGAATTTGACTTCGACGCCTGCTGGCAGCTTAACGGGGTTCTTAGCGACGCGAGACATGCCTATCTCCCCTTAGAACACTGTGCACAGAACTTCGCCGCCGACACCGGCAGCGCGCGCAGCGCGGTCAGTCATCACACCTTTGTTGGTGGAGACGATAGACACGCCCAGGCCGCCACGAACTTTCGGCAGGTCTGTGACGGACTTGTACTGGCGCAGGCCAGGACGGCTGGAACGCTTCAGTTCCTCGATGACCGGACGGCCTTCGAAGTACTTCAGTTCGATCGACAGGGACGGCTTGGCTTCACCAGTGACCTGGTAGCCAGCGATGTAACCTTCGTCTTTCAGAACTTTGGCAACCGCGACCTTCAGGGTGGAGGAAGGCATGCTTACGACGGACTTTTCAGCCATCTGGGCATTACGGATGCGAGTTAGCATGTCCGCTAACGGGTCCTGCATACTCATGGGCTAGATGCTCCTGATACAAGAATTATTAGCCTTGCGGCTATCACAACCACCCAAGCAGGCAGGGTAAAAAACCCAGGCTCAGGTGAGCCGGTCATTCTAGACACAAGGTAGAAACGAAACAAGCCCCATATAGGGGCTTGTTTCTTGGCGAGGTCACCGGCGGTCGGAAGATTGCTCCCCTTGCGCCGGGATCACACCTGCAGCGATTACCAGGAGGCCTTGACCAGACCTGGTACGTCACCGCGCATTGCCGCTTGACGCAGCATGTTACGGCCCAGGCCGAACTTACGGTATACACCGTGAGGACGACCGGTCAGGCGGCAACGGTTGCGCAGACGCGCAGCGCTGGCATCACGTGGCTGCTTCTGCAGAGCGACGACGGCAGCGAAACGCTCTTCTGGAGAGGCATTCACGTTGACGATGGTCGCTTTCAGCTCAGCACGCTTCTTGGCGAACTTGGCTACCGTGAGCTGACGCTTCAGCTCGCGGTTTTTCATGCTCTTCTTGGCCATTTTCCTACTCCAATCAGTTGCGGAACGGGAACTTGAAAGCACGCAGCAGAGCGCGGCCTTCGTCGTCCGAACGAGCAGTGGTGGTCAGGGTGATGTCCAAACCGCGCAGAGCATCGATCTTGTCGTAATCGATTTCCGGGAAGATGATCTGCTCTTTCACGCCCATGCTGTAGTTGCCACGACCATCGAAGGACTTGGCATTCAGGCCGCGGAAGTCGCGAACCCGAGGCAGGGAGATCGCCAGCAGGCGGTCCAGGAATTCGTACATTTTTTCGCGACGCAGGGTCACCTTGACGCCGATCGGCCATCCTTCACGGACTTTGAAGCCCGCGATGGATTTACGAGCGAAAGTCACAACCGGCTTTTGACCGGTGATCTTTTCCAGGTCGGCAACAGCGTGCTCGATGACTTTCTTGTCGCCGATCGCTTCGCCCAGACCCATGTTCAGGGTGATCTTGGTAACGCGCGGAACTTCCATCACGTTCGACAGCTTAAGTTCTTCCTTAAGCTTAGGAGCGATTTCGTTCCGGTAAATCTCTTTCAGTCGTGCCATGGTCTTCTACCTAGCAGTGTTCAAGCATCAACCGCTTTTTGGGTCGACTTGAAGACACGAATTTTCTTACCTTCTTCTACTTTGAAACCAACGCGGTCAGCCTTGTTGGTTTCGCCGTTGAAGATGGCAACGTTGGAAGCGTGCAGAGGCGCTTCTTTTTCGACGATACCGCCCTGAACGCCCGCCATCGGGTTAGGCTTGGTATGACGCTTGACCAGGTTCACACCACCGATGACCAGACGGTCATCAGCCAGAACCTTCAGCACCTTACCGCGCTTACCTTTGTCTTTGCCGGCGATCACGATGATCTCGTCGTCACGACGAATCTTTTGCATGTCGGATCTCCTTACAGCACTTCAGGGGCGAGCGAGACGATCTTCATGAACTTCTCAGTACGAAGTTCACGGGTCACTGGCCCGAAGATGCGAGTGCCGATCGGCTCTTGCTTGGTGTTCAGCAGAACAGCAGCGTTGCCGTCGAAACGAATGATGGAACCGTCAGCGCGACGTACACCGTGACGGGTACGGACGACAACAGCGGTCATCACTTGGCCTTTTTTGACCTTACCGCGCGGAATTGCTTCCTTGACGGTAACCTTGATGATGTCACCGATGCCGGCGTAACGGCGGTGCGAACCGCCGAGCACCTTGATGCACATGACGCGACGAGCGCCGCTGTTATCGGCCACATCGAGCATGGATTGAGTCTGAATCATAAAATTTCTCCGACCCCTAGCCCTTAGACTTCAACAGCGCGTTCGAGGACTTCAACCAGTGCCCAGGACTTGGTCTTGGCCAGCGGACGGGTTTCACGGATGGAAACCTTGTCGCCGATTTTGCACTGGTTGGATTCGTCGTGCGCGTGCAGCTTAGTCGAACGCTTAACGTATTTACCGTAGATCGGGTGCTTTACGCGACGCTCGATCAGAACGGTGATGGTCTTGTCCATTTTGTCGCTGACGACACGGCCAGTCAGCGTACGGACGGTTTTTTCAGCTTCAGCCATGATCACTTACCTGCCTGCTGGTTGAGCACAGTTTTCACGCGAGCGATGTCACGCTTAACTTGCGAGAGCAGGTGCGACTGACCCAACTGGCCAGTTGCTTTCTGCATACGCAGATTGAACTGGTCGCGCAGCAAGCCGAGCAGTTGCTCATTCAGTTGCTGTGCAGATTTTTCACGAAGTTCATTCGCTTTCATCACATCACCGTCCGCTTAACAAAGGAGGTGGCGAGAGGCAGCTTTGCAGCAGCCAGGGCGAAAGCTTCGCGCGCCAGCTCTTCAGAAACACCCTCGATCTCGTACAGGACTTTACCTGGCTGGATCTGGGCAACCCAGTATTCCACGGAACCCTTACCTTTACCCATACGAACCTCGAGAGGCTTCTTGGAGATCGGCTTGTCCGGGAACACACGGATCCAGATCTTACCGCCACGTTTTACGTGACGGGTCAGCGCACGACGTGCGGACTCGATCTGGCGAGCGGTGAGGCGACCGCGAGCAACAGCTTTCAGGGCGAATTCGCCGAAGCTGACTTTGCTACCGCGCAGTGCCAGACCACGGTTGTGGCCGGTCATCTGCTTGCGGAATTTTGTACGCTTTGGTTGCAACATTTGGCGTACCCCTTACTTAGCAGCTTTTTTACGAGGCGCTGGTGCTTGTGGTTTCAGTTCTTCTTGGCGACCACCAATAACTTCGCCTTTGAAGATCCAAACCTTCACACCGATCACACCGTAAGTGGTGTGAGCTTCGTAGGTGTTGTAGTCGATATCGGCACGCAGGGTGTGCAGGGGCACACGACCTTCGCGATACCACTCGGTACGAGCAATCTCAGCACCGCCGAGACGACCGCTCACCTGGATCTTGATGCCCTTGGCACCAATACGCATGGCGTTCTGTACGGCGCGCTTCATGGCGCGACGGAACATTACGCGGCGTTCCAGCTGCTGAGCTACGCTCTGCGCAACCAGCATTGCGTCGAGTTCCGGCTTGCGGATCTCTTCGATGTTGATGTGCACAGGCACACCCATCTGCTTGGTCAGGTCCTGACGCAGCTTCTCGACATCTTCACCTTTCTTACCGATAACGATACCGGGACGAGCGGTGTGGATGGTGATGCGTGCAGTTTGAGCCGGACGATGAATATCGATACGGCTTACGGACGCGCTTTTTAGTTTGTCTTGGAGGTACTCACGCGTTTTCAGATCCTTCAACAGGTAATCTGCGTAAGTAGCACCGTCTGCGTACCAGACGGAGGTGTGCTCCTTGACGATTCCCAGGCGAATGCCAGTGGGATGTACTTTCTGACCCATCTGATCGACTCCGTTACTTGTCCGCAACCTTGACAGTGATATGGCAAGACCGCTTGACGATGCGATCAGCACGGCCTTTGGCACGTGGCATGATGCGCTTCAGCGAACGCCCTTCGTTGACGAAGACGGTGGAGACCTTCAGGTCATCAACGTCTGCGCCTTCGTTGTGTTCGGCGTTGGCAACGGCCGACTCGAGGACTTTCTTCATGATTTCAGCGGCTTTTTTGCTGCTGAAGGCCAACAGGTTGAGCGCTTCGCCCACCTTCTTCCCGCGGATCTGGTCGGCGACCAAGCGGGCTTTCTGGGCGGAGATGCGAGCGCCCGACAACTTAGCGGCTACTTCCATTTCCTTACCCCTTAACGCTTGGCTTTCTTGTCAGCCACGTGCCCGCGATAGGTGCGGGTACCGGCGAACTCGCCCAGTTTGTGGCCGACCATGTCTTCGTTCACGAGAACTGGGACATGTTGACGACCGTTGTGAACCGCGATGGTCAGACCGACCATTTGTGGCAGGATCATCGAACGGCGCGACCAGGTTTTAACTGGCTTGCGATCGTTCTTCTCCACCGCCACTTCGACCTTCTTCAGCAGGTGAAGATCGATAAAAGGACCTTTTTTCAGAGAACGTGGCACTGTCGTATCCCTCTAGTTACTTGCGACGACGGACGATCATGTTGTCGGTACGCTTATTACCACGGGTTTTAGCACCCTTGGTTGGGAAGCCCCATGGCGATACCGGATGACGACCACCGGAGGTACGACCTTCACCACCACCGTGTGGGTGGTCAACCGGGTTCATGGCAACACCACGAACGGTTGGGCGAACGCCGCGCCAGCGTTTGGCACCAGCTTTACCCAGCGAGCGCAGGCTGTGCTCGGAGTTCGAGACTTCGCCCAGGGTCGCACGGCACTCAGCCAGTACTTTACGCATCTCACCGGAGCGCAGACGCAGAGTCACGTAGACGCCGTCACGAGCGATCAGCTGAGCCGAAGCACCAGCGGAACGAGCGATCTGAGCACCTTTACCCGGCTTCAGTTCGATGCCGTGAATGGTGCTACCTACTGGGATGTTGCGCAGCTGCAGGGAGTTACCGGCCTTGATTGGGGCCAGGGCACCTGCGATCAGCTGGTCGCCAGCACTCACGCCTTTAGGGGCGATGATGTAGCGACGCTCACCGTCTGCGTAGCACAGCAGGGCGATGTGAGCAGTACGGTTCGGATCGTATTCGATACGCTCGACAGTGGCTGGAATGCCATCTTTGTCGTTGCGACGGAAGTCGACCAGACGGTAATGCTGCTTATGACCACCACCAACGTGACGAGTGGTGATGCGGCCATTGTTGTTACGACCACCAGACTTCGATTTCTTCTCGAGCAGCGGTGCGTGAGGAGCGCCTTTGTGCAGCTCCTTGTTGACCACCTTGACCACGAAACGGCGGCCAGGGGAAGTCGGTTTGCATTTAACGATTGCCATGATGCACCCCTTCCTTACTCAGCACTGCTGCTGAAATCGAGATCTTGGCCTGGCTGAAGGGAGACGATCGCCTTCTTCCAGTCATTACGCTTGCCCAGACCACGTGCGGTACGCTTGGTTTTACCCAGAACGTTAACAGTCGACACGTTTTCAACTTTTACGTTGAACAGGCCTTCGACAGCTTTCTTGATTTCCAGCTTGGTTGCATCGGTAGCAACCTTGAATACGAACTGGCCTTTTTTCTCAGCCAGAACGGTAGCCTTCTCGGAAACGTGCGGGCCAAGGAGGACTTTGAATACGCGTTCCTGGTTCATCCCAGCAGCTCCTCGAATTTCTTCACGGCCGAGACAGTGATCAACACTTTCTCGTATGCGATCAGACTGACCGGGTCGGAACCTTGAACGTCACGTACATCGACGTGCGGCAGGTTGCGAGCAGCCAGGTACAGGTTCTGATCAACAGCGTCCGAAACGATCAGAACGTCGCTCAGACCCATGCCGTTCAGCTTGTTCAGCAGATCTTTGGTTTTCGGTGCTTCAACAGCGAAGTCCTGAACCACGACCAGACGGTCGCTACGCACCAGCTCAGCGAGGATGGAGCGCAGGGCTGCGCGGTACATCTTCTTGTTGAGCTTCTGCGAGTGATCTTGAGGGCGAGCTGCGAAGGTTACACCACCGCCACGCCAGATCGGACCACGAGTGGTACCAGCACGAGCACGGCCAGTCCCCTTCTGACGCCATGGGCGCTTACCGCCACCAGCCACGTCGGAACGGGTCTTCTGCTGCTTGGTGCCCTGACGGCCGCCGGCCATGTAGGCCACGACTGCTTGGTGTACCAGCGTCTCGTTAAATTCGCCACCGAAGGTCAGTTCGGAAACTTCGATCGCCTGAGCGTCATTTACATTAAGTTGCATGTCAGCTTCCCCTTAACCGCGAGCCTTGACAGCTGGACGTACAACCACGTCGCCGCCAGTAGCGCCAGGAACGGCACCCTTGACGAGCAGCAGGTTGCGTTCAGCGTCTACGCGAACTACTTCCAGGGACTGAACAGTCACGCGCTCGGCGCCCATGTGACCGGACATTTTCTTGCCCTTGAACACACGACCAGGAGTCTGGCACTGGCCGATGGAACCTGGGACACGGTGCGACACGGAGTTACCGTGGGTGTTGTCCTGGCCACGGAAGTTCCAGCGCTTGATGGTACCGGCGAAGCCTTTACCTTTGGACTGACCAGTAACGTCTACCAGCTGGCCTGCAGTGAAGAGTTCAGCTTTGATCAGATCGCCAGCCTGGAAATCGCCTTCTTCAAGACGGAACTCCCAAACACCGCGACCAGCGGCAACGTTAGCCTTGGCGAAGTGGCCTGCCTGAGCGGCAGTCACACGCGAAGCACGACGCTCGCCGACAGTGACTTGCACTGCGCGGTAGCCATCGGTTTCTTCAGTTTTGAACTGGGTGACGCGATTCGGCTCGATCTCGATGACCGTGACCGGAATGGAGACACCTTCTTCGGTGAAAATGCGGGTCATACCGCATTTGCGACCGATTACACCAATAGTCATGTTGTAAACCTCATGAGTGTACGGGGCTTTCACCCGCTATGGCCGCCCATTTCAGAGCGTTACACGACTAGACCGAAGTCTTAGCCGAGGCTGATCTGTACTTCCACACCTGCCGCCAGATCAAGCTTCATCAGCGCGTCAACGGTTTTATCCGTTGGCTGGACGATGTCCAGAACACGCTTATGAGTGCGAATCTCGTACTGGTCACGCGCGTCTTTGTTGACGTGCGGGGAGACCAGAACGGTGAAACGCTCTTTGCGGGTAGGCAGTGGAATTGGACCACGCACTTGTGCACCAGTACGTTTCGCGGTTTCCACGATTTCCTGGGTGGATTGGTCGATCAGGCGATGGTCGAAAGCCTTCAACCTGATACGGATTTGCTGATTTTGCATTGGATTTCAGACTCCAGGCTGTTCCCAACGGACGCACTACGCCCGCTAAAAGGAGGCGTGATTCTATAGACGCCCCAATTTAGTGTCAACCCAATAAAAAAAACCCCCGCTGAGCGGGGGTTTTTTCAATCGGTCGAGTGATTACTCGATGATTTTGGCTACGACGCCGGCGCCGACGGTACGACCGCCTTCACGGATAGCGAAGCGCAGACCGTCTTCCATTGCGATGGTCTTGATCAGGGTAACAGTCATCTGAATGTTGTCACCTGGCATTACCATTTCAACGCCTTCCGGCAGTTCGCAGTTACCGGTCACGTCAGTGGTACGGAAGTAGAACTGAGGACGGTAGCCTTTGAAGAACGGAGTGTGACGACCGCCTTCTTCCTTCGACAGGACGTAGACTTCTGCGGTGAACTTGGTGTGCGGCTTGACCGAACCTGGCTTGACCAGAACCTGGCCACGCTCAACGTCGTCACGCTTGGTACCACGCAGCAGGACGCCGCAGTTCTCGCCAGCACGACCTTCGTCCAGCAGCTTGCGGAACATCTCAACGCCGGTGCAGGTGGTGGTGGTGGTGTCACGCAGACCAACGATTTCCAGCGGATCCTGAACGCGGACGATACCACGCTCGATACGGCCGGTAACAACGGTACCACGACCCGAGATCGAGAATACGTCTTCGATCGGCATCAGGAACGGCTGGTCGATGGCACGAACTGGCTCAGGGATGTAGGCATCCAGAGTTTCTACCAGCTTCTTGACAGCGGTAGTGCCCATTTCGTTGTCGTCTTTGCCTTCCAGGGCCATACGAGCCGAACCGATGATGATCGGGGTGTCGTCGCCTGGGAAGTCGTAGGTGGACAGCAGGTCGCGAACTTCCATCTCGACCAGTTCCAGCAGCTCAGCGTCGTCTACCAGGTCAGCCTTGTTCAGGAAGACCACGATGTACGGAACGCCAACCTGACGGGACAGCAGGATGTGCTCACGGGTTTGTGGCATCGGACCATCGGCGGCCGAGCAAACCAGGATCGCGCCGTCCATCTGGGCAGCACCGGTGATCATGTTCTTCACGTAGTCAGCGTGACCTGGGCAGTCAACGTGAGCGTAGTGACGAATGTTCGAGTTGTACTCGACGTGAGCGGTGTTGATGGTGATACCGCGCGCTTTTTCTTCCGGAGCCGAGTCGATCTTGTCGAACTCAACGACTGCCGAACCGAAAACTTCGGAGCAGACGCGAGTCAGAGCTGCGGTCAGAGTGGTCTTACCGTGGTCAACGTGGCCGATGGTGCCGACGTTAACGTGGGGAAGGGAACGATCAAATTTTTCTTTAGCCACGACAGTGAACCTCTTGCCTAAAGGGGATTAGCCTTGTTTTTTAACGAGTGCTTCGACGATGTTCGACGGAGCTTCGGCGTATTTGGAGAATTCCATGGAGTAGCTTGCGCGACCCTGAGACATGGAACGAACGTCGGTTGCGTAACCGAACATTTCTCCGAGCGGTACCTCAGCAGTGATTACCTTGCCGGACACCGAGTCTTCATTACCCTGGATCATCCCGCGACGACGGCTCAGGTCACCCATCACGTCACCCAGGTAGTCTTCCGGGGTTACAACTTCGACCTTCATGATCGGCTCAAGCACCACGCCACCGCCCTTCTGGGCCAGTTGCTTGGTCGCCATCGAAGCGGCGATCTTGAACGCCATTTCGTTGGAGTCGACGTCATGGTACGAACCGTCGAATACCGTAGCCTTCAGGCCGAGCAGCGGATAGCCGGCAACAACGCCGTTCTTCATCTGCTCTTCGATACCCTTCTGGATCGGGGCGATGAATTCCTTAGGAATCACACCACCAACGACTTCGTTGGTGAACACCAGACCTTCGGTGATGTTGCCCTTCTCGTCCACGTCCGGCTCCGAGAAACGGATCCAGCAGTGACCGAACTGACCGCGACCACCCGACTGACGAACGAACTTGCCTTCGATCTCGACGTTGGACTTGGTGATCTTCTCGCGGTACGAAACCTGCGGCTTGCCGACGTTGCACTCGACGTTGAACTCGCGCTTCATGCGGTCAACGAGGATGTCCAGGTGCAGCTCACCCATACCGGAGATGATGGTCTGGCCGGTTTCTTCGTCGGTCTTGACGCGGAACGACGGGTCTTCCTGGGCCAGCTTGCCCAGAGCGATACCCATCTTCTCCTGGTCAGCCTTGGTTTTCGGCTCTACGGAGAGCGAAATTACCGGCTCAGGGAAGTCCATACGCTCAAGGATGATCGGCTTGTCGGCGTTGCACAGGGTGTCACCGGTGGTGACGTCCTTCATGCCGATCAGAGCAGCGATGTCGCCTGCACGTACTTCCTTGATCTCTTCACGCTGGTTGGCGTGCATCTGCACCATACGACCAACGCGCTCTTTCTTGCCCTTGACCGAGTTGATGACGGAGTCACCGGAGGTCAGGAAGCCCGAGTAGACGCGGACGAAGGTCAGAGTACCCACGAACGGGTCAGTGGCAATCTTGAACGCCAGGGCCGAGAACGGCTCGTTGTCGTCAGCAGGACGCTCGTCGTACTGCTCTGGGGTGACTTCGTCCTTCGGCACGTCGATCAGGTCAGGGTGGATACCCTTGATCGCCGGGATTTCGGTCGGAGCAGGCAGGAAGTCGATAACGGCGTCGAGAACCAGGGGAACGCCCTTGTTCTTGAACGAGGAACCGCAGACAGCAGGAACGATCTCGCTCGCCAGGGTACGGGCGCGCAGACCAGCCTTGATGTCTTCGACGGACAGGTCACCTTCTTCAAGGTACTTGTTCATCAGCTCTTCGTTGGCCTCGGCAGCAGCCTCGACCATGTTGCTGCGCCACTCTTCAGCCAGGTCCAGCATATCGGCAGGAATTTCTTCCTCGCGATAGGTGGTGCCCTTGTCGTCATCGTTCCAGTAGATGGCCTTCATCTTGATCAGGTCAACCTGACCCTGGAAGTCATCTTCTGCACCGATAGCCAGCTGGACCGGAACCGGGGTGTGGCCCAGGCGGTTCTTGATCTGGCCGACAACGCGCAGGAAGTTGGCACCAGCACGGTCCATCTTGTTCACGTAGACAACACGTGGAACGCCGTACTTGTTGGCCTGACGCCATACGGTTTCGGACTGCGGCTCAACGCCGGAGGTACCGCAGAACACAACGACCGCGCCGTCGAGCACACGCAGCGAACGCTCTACTTCAATGGTGAAGTCAACGTGGCCGGGGGTATCGATGACGTTTACGCGGTAGTTGTCGTACTGACCACGGGAACCTTTCCAGAAGGTGGTAACGGCAGCGGAGGTAATGGTGATACCGCGCTCCTGCTCCTGCACCATCCAGTCGGTGGTCGCGGCGCCGTCATGCACCTCGCCCATCTTGTGGCTCAGACCTGTGTAGAACAGGATCCGCTCGGTAGTGGTGGTCTTGCCCGCGTCAACGTGGGCACAGATACCAATGTTACGGTAGCGGTTAATTGCTGTAGTACGAGCCATAAAGCCCTCGCAAAATGATTGATGCTTGAATTAGAAGCGGTAGTGCGAGAACGCTTTGTTGGCTTCGGCCATACGGTGCACGTCTTCACGCTTCTTGACTGCAGCACCTTTGCCTTCGGCAGCATCCAGCAGTTCGCCGGCCAGGCGCAGAGCCATCGACTTCTCGCCGCGCTTGCGGGCGTAGTCTACGAGCCAGCGCATTGCCAGAGCGTTACGACGGGATGGACGAACTTCAACCGGAACCTGGTAAGTGGCACCGCCGACACGACGGGACTTTACTTCGACCAGCGGAGCGATGGCGTCGAGAGCTTTCTCGAAGATTTCCAGGGGGTCGCTGTTCTTGCGTGCTTTGACGGTATCCAGGGCACCGTAAACGATGCGCTCGGCTACGGCCTTCTTGCCGCTTTCCATCACGTGGTTCATGAACTTGGCGAGGATTTGGGATCCGTATTTAGGATCGTCCAGAATCTCACGTTTTGCTGCTACACGACGTCTTGGCATGATAAGCCCTCAAACGGTCTTCAGGTTAGCCCGGGACGTGGGTCTTCGACCCCTGCCCGACCTTACTCTTATCGACTCAAAAAAATGGATGTCTGCAAACGGCCGATTACTTCGGACGCTTGGTACCGTACTTCGAACGACCCTGGTTACGGCCTTTAACGCCCGAAGTATCCAGAGAGCCGCGAACGGTGTGGTAACGAACACCTGGCAAGTCTTTTACACGGCCGCCACGGATCAGGACGACGCTGTGCTCTTGCAGGTTGTGGCCTTCACCGCCGATGTACGAGGAAACCTCGAAACCGTTGGTCAGACGCACACGGCATACTTTACGCAGTGCCGAGTTAGGTTTTTTCGGCGTGGTGGTGTACACGCGGGTGCACACGCCACGACGTTGCGGGCAGTTCTGCAGCGCAGGAACGTCGGACTTCTCGACCGAACGCTTACGCGGCTGACGTACCAGCTGGTTGATAGTTGCCATCTACTAGCTCCACTGATTGTCTTGCGACTCTATTGTCTTGCAAGAAAGCCAAAAATTGGCGAGACGGAGCCTCACCAAATTTAAGGGTACAAAAGTCTACGGAGGATCTTGCACCCAGTCAAGACGAGGCCCCGGCCCTCCCCGCCCGGTCATCGGCAACAATTCATGTCACCGATGGCCGTTCGGGGCTTGCCGGGGCCCTGCCCTGTACTTAGTTACCGCTGGAATTCAGCGCTTCGGTCAGTGCGGCTTCCACCTCACTGGCGCTTACACGCAGCGGTTTGTCGGCATCACGGCGACGCTTGCGCTCGCTGTGGTAGGCCAGACCGGTACCCGCCGGGATCAGACGACCCACGACCACGTTCTCTTTCAGGCCGCGCAGGTAATCGCGCTTGCCGGTTACCGCCGCTTCGGTCAGTACGCGGGTGGTTTCCTGGAAGGAAGCCGCGGAGATGAACGATTCGGTCGACAGCGACGCCTTGGTGATACCCAGCAGCACGCGGGTGAACTTCGAGATGAACTTGTCTTCGCCGGCGAGACGCTCGTTCTCGACCAGGACGTGAGTCAGTTCCATCTGGTCGCCCTTGATGAAGCTGGAATCGCCCGACTCGGAGATCTCGACCTTGCGCAGCATCTGACGCAGGATGGTCTCGATGTGCTTGTCGTTGATCTTAACGCCTTGCAGACGGTAAACGTCCTGGATCTCGTTGACGATGTACTTCGCCAGCGCGCTCACACCCAGCAGACGCAGGATGTCGTGCGGATCGCTCGGGCCGTCGGAGATAACTTCGCCGCGGTTTACCTGTTCGCCTTCGAAGACGTTCAGGTGGCGCCACTTCGGAATCAGCTCTTCGTACGGATCGCTACCGTCGGTCGGGGTAATGACCAGACGACGCTTGCCCTTGGTCTCCTTGCCGAACGCGATGGTGCCGCTGACTTCAGCCAGAATCGAGGCTTCTTTCGGACGGCGCGCTTCGAACAGGTCGGCAACGCGTGGCAGACCACCGGTGATGTCACGGGTCTTCGACGTTTCTTGCGGGATACGCGCGATAACGTCACCAACGCCGATCTGAGCACCGTCAGCCACACCCACCAAGGCGTTCGCCGGCAGGAAGTACTGGGCCGGTACGTCGGTACCTGGCAGGTACAGGTCCTTGCCGTTGGCGTCGACCATCTTGATGGCCGGACGGATTTCCTTGCCTGCGGCAGGGCGATCCTTGACGTCCAGCACCTCGATGTTGGTCAGGCCGGTCAGTTCGTCGGTCTGGCGCTTGATGGTGATGTTTTCTTCCATGCCCACGAAGGTCACGGTACCTTTCAGCTCGGTAACGATCGGGTGGGTGTGCGGGTCCCACTTGGCGACGATGGCGCCAGCTTCGACCTTGTCACCTTCCTTGACCGAAATCACCGCACCGTAAGGCAGCTTGTAGCGCTCGCGCTCACGACCGAACTCGTCGGCAATGGCCAGCTCGCCGGAACGCGACAAAGCAACCAGGTTGCCGTCAGCACGCTCGACCTGCTTCAGGTTGTGCAGACGCACCATACCGCCGTTCTTCACCTGGACGCTGTCGGCAGCCGAAGTACGGCTTGCAGCACCACCGATGTGGAACGTACGCATGGTCAGCTGGGTACCCGGCTCACCGATCGACTGTGCAGCGATAACGCCAACAGCTTCACCGATGTTCACCTGGTGACCACGCGCCAGGTCACGACCGTAGCACTTGGCGCAGATACCATAGCGGGTTTCGCAGTTGATCGGCGAACGCACGACTACTTCGTCGATGCTGTTCAGCTCGATGAACTCGACCCACTGCTCGTCGACCAGGGTACCGGCAGGAACGATGACGTCCTCGGTGCCTGGCTTGAACACGTCACGGGCAATGACACGACCCAGTACACGCTCACCCAGCGGCTCTACAACGTCGCCGCCTTCGATGTGCGGAGTCATGACCAGACCGTGGTCGGTACCACAGTCGATCTCGGTCACGACCAGATCCTGGGCAACGTCTACCAGACGACGGGTCAGGTAACCGGAGTTTGCAGTCTTCAGTGCGGTATCCGCCAGACCCTTACGAGCACCGTGGGTCGAGATGAAGTACTGCAGTACGCTCAGACCTTCACGGAAGTTCGCGGTGATCGGTGTCTCGATGATCGAGCCGTCCGGCTTGGCCATCAGGCCACGCATACCGGCCAGCTGACGGATCTGGGCTGCGGAACCCCGCGCACCGGAGTCAGCCATCATGTACATCGAGTTGAAGGACTCTTGATCGACTTCCTTGCCCTCGCGGTCGATGACTTTCTCTTTCGAGAGGTTGGCCATCATCGCCTTGGACACTTCGTCGTTCGCCTTCGACCACAAGTCGATGACCTTGTTGTACTTCTCGCCCTGGGTTACCAGGCCGGAGGCGTACTGGCTTTCGATTTCCTTCACTTCATCGGTGGCGCTGTTGATGATGCGCGCTTTCTCATCCGGGATGACAAAGTCGTTCACACCAATGGACACGCCAGAAATGGTGGAGTAAGCGAAACCGGTGTACATCAACTGGTCAGCGAAGATGACGGTCTCTTTCAGACCAACCACGCGGTAGCACTGGTTGATCAGCTTGGAGATCGCCTTTTTCTTCATTGGCTGGTTGACCACGTCGTACGGCAGGCCTGCCGGTACAACCTGGAACAGCAGCGCACGGCCGACGGTGGTGTCGACGATACGGGTGTTCTTGGTGATGCTGCCATCACGGTCTTTCACGGTCTCGTTGATACGGACCTTGATTTTCGCGTGCAGGGCGGCTTCGCCGGCGCGGAATACGCGGTCGACTTCCTGCAGGTCGGCGAATACGCGACCTTCGCCCTTGGCGTTGATGGCCTCACGGGTCATGTAGTACAGACCCAGTACAACGTCCTGCGACGGAACGATGATTGGCTCACCGTTGGCTGGCGACAGGATGTTGTTGGTCGACATCATCAGTGCGCGCGCTTCGAGCTGGGCTTCCAGGGTCAGCGGCACATGAACGGCCATCTGGTCACCGTCGAAGTCGGCGTTGTACGCGGCACAGACCAGCGGGTGCAGCTGGATGGCCTTGCCTTCGATCAGCACAGGCTCGAACGCCTGGATACCCAGACGGTGCAGGGTAGGCGCACGGTTGAGCAGTACGGGGTGTTCGCGAATCACTTCGGCGAGAACGTCCCATACCTCTGGCAGTTCGCGCTCGACCATCTTCTTGGCTGCCTTGATGGTGGTCGCCAGACCACGCATTTCCAGCTTGCCGAAAATGAACGGCTTGAACAGCTCGAGGGCCATCTTCTTCGGCAGACCGCACTGGTGCAGACGCAGGGTCGGACCTACGGTAATTACCGAACGGCCGGAGTAGTCAACACGCTTGCCGAGCAAGTTCTGACGGAAGCGACCTTGCTTACCTTTGATCATGTCGGCCAGGGACTTCAGCGGACGCTTGTTCGAGCCAGTGATGGCGCGACCGCGACGGCCGTTGTCCAGCAGGGCGTCGACCGCTTCCTGCAGCATGCGCTTTTCGTTACGCACGATGATGTCCGGCGCCGACAGATCGAGCAGGCGCTTCAGACGGTTGTTACGGTTGATCACCCGACGATAGAGGTCGTTCAGGTCGGAGGTCGCGAAGCGGCCGCCATCCAGCGGTACCAGCGGACGCAGGTCCGGCGGCAGAACTGGCAGGACGGTCAGGACCATCCACTCAGGCAGGTTGCCCGAACCCTGGAAAGCTTCCATCAGCTTCAGGCGCTTGGACAGCTTCTTGATCTTGGTTTCCGAGTTGGTCTGCGGAATTTCTTCGCGCAGGCGGCCGATCTCGTGCTCCAGGTCGATAGCGTGCAGCAGCTCGCGGACAGCCTCGGCACCCATGCGGGCATCGAAGTCGTCACCGAACTCTTCCAGCGCTTCGAAGTACTGCTCGTCGTTCAGCAGCTGACCCTTCTCGAGGGTAGTCATGCCCGGGTCGATAACGACGTAGCTCTCGAAGTAGAGCACACGTTCGATATCACGCAGGGTCATGTCCATCAGCAGGCCGATACGGGACGGCAGCGACTTCAGGAACCAGATGTGGGCAACCGGCGAGGCCAGTTCGATGTGCGCCATGCGCTCACGACGAACCTTGGCCAGGGCAACTTCAACGCCGCACTTCTCGCAGATCACGCCGCGGTGTTTGAGGCGCTTGTACTTGCCGCACAGGCACTCGTAGTCCTTGACTGGGCCAAAGATCTTGGCGCAGAACAGGCCGTCACGCTCAGGCTTGAACGTACGGTAGTTGATGGTTTCCGGCTTCTTAACTTCACCGAACGACCACGAACGGATCATTTCAGGCGACGCCAGACCGATGCGGATGGCGTCGAACTCTTCGACTTGACCCTGGTTTTTCAGCAAATTCAGTAGGTCTTTCAAGGCCTTTCCTCCTGGCGGAGCAGGGAGCGGGCATTACCTGCCCCACCCCCCTTCGCGTCACGTGTTATTCGGTTTCCAGATCGATATCGATACCGAGCGAACGGATCTCTTTGATCAACACGTTGAAGGACTCGGGCATGCCCGGCTCCATACGGTGATCGCCATCCACGATGTTCTTGTACATCTTGGTACGGCCGTTCACGTCGTCCGACTTCACTGTGAGCATTTCTTGCAGGGTGTATGCCGCGCCGTATGCTTCCAGCGCCCACACTTCCATCTCCCCGAAACGCTGACCACCGAACTGCGCCTTACCACCCAGCGGCTGCTGGGTAACCAGGCTGTAGGAACCAGTGGAACGCGCGTGCATCTTGTCGTCCACCAAGTGGTTCAGCTTGAGCATGTACATGTAACCAACGGTCACAGGACGCTCGAACTTGTTGCCGGTACGGCCGTCGAACAGCACCATCTGGCCGCTTTCTGGCAGGTCTGCCAGCTTCAGCATGGCCTTGATCTCACGCTCCTTGGCACCGTCGAAGACCGGAGTTGCCATTGGCACGCCTTTCTTCAGGTTGTTGGCCAGGGCGAGGATCTCTTCGTCGGTGAACTCTTCCAGGTTCTCCTGACGACCACCGATCTCGTTGTAGATCTCGGTGAGGAAGCCACGCAGCTCAGCGGCTTTGCGCTGTTCTTCGATCATGCGGTCGATCTTCTCGCCCAGGCCCTTGGCCGCGAGGCCCAGGTGGGTTTCGAGAATCTGACCGACGTTCATACGCGAAGGTACGCCCAGCGGGTTCAGTACGACGTCGACCGGAGTACCGTTGGCGTCGTGCGGCATGTCTTCCACCGGCATGATCACCGAGACGACACCCTTGTTACCGTGACGACCGGCCATCTTGTCACCCGGCTGGATGCGACGGCGGATTGCCAGGTAGACCTTGACGATCTTCAGTACGCCCGGAGCCAGATCATCGCCCTGCTGCAGCTTGCGCTTCTTGTCTTCGAACTTGTCGTCCAGCAGACGGCGACGATCGACGATGTACTGCTGAGCCTTTTCCAGCTGCTCGTTCAGTGCATCTTCGGCCATGCGCAGTTTGAACCACTGGCCGTGCTCCAGGCCGTCCAGCACTTCGTCAGTGATCACGGTGCCTTTCTTCAGGCCCGCGCCACCGTCGACCACCTGGCCGTTCAGGGCAGCACGCAGACGCTCGAAGGTTGCACCTTCGACGATGCGGAACTCTTCGTTGAGGTCCTTGCGGATCTCGTCCAGCTGCATCTTCTCGATGGCCAGGGCGCGGCTGTCGCGCTCGACGCCATCACGGGTGAAGACCTGTACGTCGATGACGGTGCCCTTGGTGCCGGTTGGCACGCGCAGGGAGGTGTCCTTAACGTCGCTGGCCTTCTCACCGAAGATTGCGCGCAGCAGTTTTTCTTCCGGAGTCAGCTGGGTTTCGCCTTTTGGCGTGACCTTGCCGACCAGAATGTCGCCAGCGCCGACTTCAGCACCTACGTAGACGATACCGGCTTCGTCCAGCTTGTTCAGTGCAGCTTCACCCACGTTCGGGATGTCCGCAGTGATTTCCTCTGGGCCAAGCTTGGTGTCACGCGCCACACAGGTCAGTTCCTGGATGTGGATGGTGGTGAAGCGGTCTTCCTGAACCACACGCTCGGACAGGCAGATGGAGTCTTCGAAGTTGAAGCCGTTCCACGCCATGAACGCGATGCGCATGTTCTGGCCCAGTGCCAGCTCACCCATGTCGGTGGACGGGCCGTCGGCCATGATGTCGCTACGCTGAACCTTGTCACCTTTGCTCACCAGCGGACGCTGGTTGATGCAGGTGTTCTGGTTCGAACGGGTGTACTTGGTCAGGTTGTAGATATCCACACCTGCTTCGCCGGTTTCCACTTCGTCGTCGTTGACACGAACAACGATACGGCTGGCGTCGACCGAGTCGATCACACCACCGCGGCGAGCAACCACGCAGACACCGGAGTCACGGGCAACGTTGCGCTCCATGCCGGTACCTACCAGCGGCTTGTCCGCGCGCAGGGTCGGTACAGCCTGACGCTGCATGTTCGAACCCATCAATGCACGGTTGGCGTCGTCGTGCTCGAGGAACGGGATCAGCGAGGCAGCAACGGAAACAACCTGCTTCGGCGAAACGTCCATCAGGGTGACGTCTTCCGGCGCCTTGACGGTGAATTCGTTCAGGTGACGGACCGCTACCAGCTCATCGATCAGCTGCTTCTTCTCGTTCATCGCGGCAGAAGCCTGGGCGATGACGTGATCGGCTTCTTCGATTGCCGACAGGAACACGATGTCGTCGCTGACCACGCCTTCCTTCACCACGCGGTACGGGCTTTCCAGGAAGCCGTACTGGTTGGTGCGGGCATAGGCTGCCAGGGAGTTGATCAGACCGATGTTCGGACCTTCAGGGGTCTCGATCGGGCACACGCGGCCGTAGTGGGTCGGGTGTACGTCACGAACCTCGAAGCCTGCACGCTCACGGGTCAGACCGCCCGGGCCGAGTGCGGAGACGCGGCGCTTGTGGGTGATCTCGGAGAGCGGGTTGTTCTGGTCCATGAACTGCGAGAGCTGGCTGGAGCCGAAGAACTCTTTCACCGCCGCCGCAACCGGCTTGGCGTTGATCAGGTCTTGCGGCATCAGGCCTTCGCTTTCTGCCATCGACAGGCGCTCTTTGACCGCGCGCTCGACACGCACCAGGCCAACGCGGAACTGGTTCTCGGCCATCTCGCCGACGCAACGTACGCGACGGTTGCCCAGATGGTCGATGTCGTCGACGATGCCTTTGCCGTTACGGATGTCGACCAGAGTCTTGAGGACCTCGACGATATCTTCCTTGCTCAGCACGCCCGAACCTTCGATCTCGGTACGACCGATACGACGGTTGAACTTCATGCGGCCAACGGCGGACAGGTCGTAACGCTCGGCGCTGAAGAACAGGTTGTTGAACAGGGTCTCGGCGGCGTCCTTGGTTGGCGGCTCGCCTGGACGCATCATGCGGTAGATCTCGACCAGCGCTTCCAGTTGGTTGCTGGTGGTGTCGATCTTCAGGGTATCCGAGATGAACGGACCGCAGTCGATGTCGTTGGTGTACAGGGTCTCGATGCGAACGACCTGAGCCTTGGCGATCTTGATCAGCAGCTCGGTGGTCAGCTCGGTGTTGCACTCGGCCAGGATCTCGCCGGTAGCCGGATGCACGATGGCCTTGGCAGTGGTGCGACCCAGGACGTATTCCATTGGAACGTCCAGCTGGTTGACACCGGCCTTCTCGAGCTGGTTGACGTGGCGCGCGGTAATACGGCGGCCTTGCTCGACGATGACCTTGCCGCTGCCGTCATGGATGTCCATGACCGCAACTTCACCACGCAGACGCTGAGGTACCAGTTCCAGGCTCAGTTTTTCGCCGGAAATGTGGAACACGTTGGTGGTGTAGAAGGTGTTCAGTACTTCTTCGGTGCTGTAGCCCAGCGCGCGCAGCAGTACCGAAGCCGGCAGTTTGCGGCGACGGTCGATACGCACGAACACGCAGTCCTTCGGATCGAACTCGAAGTCCAGCCACGAACCGCGGTACGGAATGATGCGCGCGGAGTACAGCAGCTTGCCCGAGCTGTGAGTCTTGCCACGGTCGTGGTCGAAGAACACACCAGGCGAACGGTGCAGCTGGGAAACGATTACACGCTCGGTACCGTTGATAACGAAGGTACCGTTCTCAGTCATCAGGGGGATTTCACCCATGTAGACTTCTTGCTCTTTGATGTCCTTGATCGCTTTGTTCGACGATTCCTTGTCGAAGATGATCAGGCGCACCTTGACCCGCAGTGGGACCGCGAAGGTCACGCCACGCAGGACACATTCCTTCACATCGAAGGCTGGTTCGCCCAGGCGATAGCCTACGTACTCCAGGGCAGCATTGCCGGAGTAGCTGATGATCGGGAATACCGACTTGAAGGCCGCGTGCAGGCCGACGTCGCGGAACTGATCCTTGGATGCTCCCGCTTGCAGGAATTCGCGATACGAATCCAGCTGGATGGCCAGGAGGTAAGGCACATCCATGACGTCCGGCAACTTGCTAAAGTCCTTGCGGATACGTTTTTTCTCAGTGTATGAGTAAGCCATCAGCGTTCCCCAGCTTGGTCACCTGCTTGTTTGGCTTCTCCCGGCGGGAGCAGCCAGAAAATCGTGCAAACCCCTTGGTTTGCGCCACCCACATGGGTGTCTTGCAGCTTGTTATCGGGGCCGACCTGGTCGACCACCAATAACGGAAAAAGGCCGGTGGCATAAGCCACCAGCCATCAGCCTTCGCTCAACGCTCCGGCTGGAGTCGCAAGGTCGAGATTACTTCAGCTCGACTTTAGCGCCTGCTTCTTCCAGCTTCTTCTTAGCGTCTTCAGCGGCTTCTTTCGAAACGCCTTCAGCTACAACCTGAGGAGCGCCGTCGACTTTCTCTTTGGCTTCTTTCAGGCCCAGACCGGTCAGCTCGCGAACGGCTTTGATCACGTTCACTTTCTTGTCGCCGGCTTCAACCAGAACAACGTTGAACTCGGTCTGCTCTTCAACAACGGCAGCAGCAGCAGCTGGGCCAGCAGCGGCAACAGCGGCGGTAACGCCGAAGGTTTCTTCCATTGCTTTGATCAGCTCGACAACTTCCAGAACGGTTTTCTGGCCGATTGCTTCGATGATTTGTTCGTTAGTCAGAGACATGACTTAAATCCTGTATTGGGGTGACAGCCTACGCAGCCATCAAATTAAACGTATGATTTTGAAAGAGTTTCGCGTGCCTTAGGCAGCGGTAGCTTCTTTCTGGTCGCGAATGGCTGCCAGAGTACGAGCCAGCTTGCTGGTAGCGCCTTGGATCACGCTCATCAGTTTCGCAATAGCTTCGTCGCGGGTCGGCAGGGTAGCCAACACATCGATCTGGTTCGCTGCAATGAAATTGCCGTCAAACGCAGCTGCCTTGATCTCGAACTTGTCCTGACCCTTGGCGAACTCTTTGAACAGACGGGCAGCAGCGCCCGGGTGTTCGTTGGAGAAAGCGATCAGGGTCGGGCCTTTGAACGCGTCGTTGAGGATCGAATACTCGGTGCCTTCAACTGCGCGCTTGAGCAGGGTGTTACGTACGACACGTACGTAAACGCCAGCTTCGCGGGCCTCTTTACGGAGTCCGGTCATTGCGCTTACAGTCACACCACGGGCATCGGCCACGACAGCGGACAGAGCGACTTTGGCAGCCTCGTTGACTTCAGCGACGATGGCCTTCTTGTCTTCGAGTTTAATTGCCACGGGTTTACTCCTGGTTTTTACCGTTTCATCTGGCCGAAGCCGGATGTCGTTTTGGTGTCTGATTCGGTAAACGAATCGGGAGCACCATCTGCGTAGGCTTGTGGTTTAAGGCTTGCGCCGCCTACGGTCTTGGATAGCCCCCGCCAGGCAGGGACCCCAATTTTTGCTGGCGGCGCGACTGGTCGCACCGCCATGTTCTTACACGTTCAGCGAGCTCTGATCGATGACCAGACCTGGGCCCATGGTGGTGCTCAGGGTAACGCGCTTGACGTAGATACCTTTCGAGGAAGCCGGCTTGATACGCTTCAGATCAGCGATCAGGGCTTCAACGTTTTCCTTCAGCTTGCCAGCTTCAAAACCGACCTTGCCAACGGAGGTATGGATGATACCGTTTTTGTCGGTACGGTAGCGAACCTGACCAGCCTTGGCGTTCTTCACGGCAGTGGCTACGTCTGGGCTCACGGTACCAACTTTCGGGTTAGGCATCAGGCCGCGAGGACCCAGAACCTGACCCAGCTGACCTACAACGCGCATGGCATCAGGCGATGCGATGACAACGTCATAGTTCAGGTCGCCGGCTTTCATTTCGGCAGCCAGATCGTCCATACCTACGCGGTCAGCGCCGGCAGCCAGAGCGGCTTCAGCAGCTGGACCCTGAGTGAAGACGGCAACGCGAACGGTCTTGCCAGTGCCGTGTGGCAGCACAGTAGCGCTACGTACGACCTGGTCGGATTTACGCGGATCAACACCGAGGTTCACGGCGATGTCGTAGGACTCGACGAACTTGGCAGCAGGCAGCGAGGCCAGCAGAGTTGCCGCTTCTTCGAAGTTGTAGGCCTTGCCTGCTTCGATTTTCTCGGCGATTGCCTTTTGGCGTTTGGTCAGCTTAGCCATTACACACCCTCCACGTTCAGGCCCATGCTGCGGGCAGAGCCAGCGATGGTGCGTACAGCAGCGTCCAGGTCAGCAGCGGTCAGATCAGCCTGTTTAGCTTTGGCGATGTCTTCCAGCTGAGCGCGGGTAACGGTACCGACTTTGACGGTGTTCGGACGAGCCGAACCACTGGTCAGGCCAGCAGCTTTCTTCAGCAGAACCGAGGCAGGGGTGCTCTTGGTTTCGAAAGTGAAGCTACGGTCACTGTAAACAGTGATGATCACAGGAGTCGGCAGGCCGGCTTCTTGACCCTGAGTACGGGCGTTGAAGGCCTTGCAGAATTCCATGATGTTCACACCGTGTTGACCCAGTGCTGGACCAACGGGTGGGCTTGGGTTGGCCTGGCCGGCCTTAACTTGCAGCTTGATGTAAGCCTGAATCTTCTTAGCCATGAGCTACTCCAATATCGGGTACGAACGCCAGATGGCTCCCCGGATGACTTGCGTTTTATCCCAGTGACGACAAAACCCCGCAGCACACAGGGCTGCGGGGTATGGGATGCTTCGTCCGCCTAGACCTTTTCGACCTGGCTGAACTCGAGCTCTACCGGAGTAGAGCGACCGAAAATGAGCACCGCCACCTGGAGGCGACTCTTTTCGTAGTTAACTTCTTCGACACTACCATTGAAGTCAGCGAACGGACCGTCAATGACTCGAACCACTTCACCCGGCTCGAACAGCGTCTTCGGCTTCGGCTTGTCACTACCATCGGCAACGCGACGCAGGATAGCTTCAGCTTCTTTATCGGTAATTGGCGCAGGTTTGTCTGCAGTACCACCGATAAAGCCCATCACACGAGGGGTGTCCTTGACCAAGTGCCAAGTCCCTTCGTTCATCTCCATCTGGACCAGTACATAGCCAGGGAAGAATTTACGCTCACTCTTGCGCTTCTGGCCGTTGCGCATTTCAACGACTTCTTCGGTCGGAACCAAGATCTCGCCGAAACCGTCTTCCATGCCAGCCAGCTTGACGCGCTCGATCAGGGAGCGCATTACATGCTTCTCGTAACCCGAGTAAGCATGCACAACATACCAACGCTTAGCCACGGGACACCTTTAGCCAACGATCAGGGAGACCGCCCAGCCGAGCAGGGAATCGAGACCCCACAGCAGCAGTGCCATAACCAGCACGACAGCCACGACAATCAGCGTGGTCTGGGTGGTTTCCTGGCGGGTCGGCCACACGACTTTACGGATCTCAGTACGAGCTTCCTTCGCCAGCGCAAAGAACGACTTACCCTTCGCAGTCTGCAGGGCTACAAAGCCTGCGACAGCAGCCAGGGCGAGAAGTGCGAGGACGCGATACAGGATTGGAGAGGCGGAGTAATATTGATTACCCACAACACCAACAACAACCAAAGCCACTACAGCCAGCCACTTGAACAGATCAAAACGCGATTCTTGGGCTTCAGTTTTGGGAGTCATCGGGGAGGATCCTGTAAGAAGAAAGCCAATCACACTGAGGTGAATGGCAGGTCAGGAGGGAATCGAACCCCCAACCTACGGTTTTGGAGACCGTCGCTCTGCCAATTGAGCTACTGACCTGTAACGCTGTATCAGGCCGGCCATTATACCGGCCTGATCAAGTAAATCAACTACTTATTCAATAATTTTTGCTACGACGCCGGCGCCGACGGTACGACCGCCTTCACGGATAGCGAAGCGCAGACCGTCTTCCATTGCGATGGTCTTGATCAGGGTAACAGTCATCTGAATGTTGTCACCTGGCATTACCATTTCAACGCCTTCCGGCAGTTCGCAGTTACCGGTCACGTCAGTGGTACGGAAGTAGAACTGAGGACGGTAGCCTTTGAAGAACGGAGTGTGACGACCGCCTTCTTCCTTCGACAGGACGTAGACTTCTGCGGTGAACTTGGTGTGCGGCTTGACCGAACCTGGCTTGACCAGAACCTGGCCACGCTCAACGTCGTCACGCTTGGTACCACGCAGCAGGACGCCGCAGTTCTCACCAGCACGACCTTCGTCCAGCAGCTTGCGGAACATCTCAACGCCGGTGCAGGTGGTGGTGGTGGTGTCACGCAGACCAACGATTTCCAGCGGATCCTGAACGCGGACGATACCACGCTCGATACGGCCGGTAACAACGGTACCACGACCCGAGATCGAGAATACATCTTCGATCGGCATCAGGAACGGCTGGTCGATGGCACGAACTGGCTCAGGGATGTAGGCATCCAGAGTTTCTACCAGCTTCTTGACAGCGGTAGTGCCCATTTCGTTGTCGTCTTTGCCTTCCAGGGCCATACGAGCCGAACCGATGATGATCGGGGTGTCGTCGCCTGGGAAGTCGTAGGCGGACAGCAGGTCGCGAACTTCCATCTCGACCAGTTCCAGCAGCTCAGCGTCGTCTACCAGGTCAGCCTTGTTCAGGAAGACCACGATGTACGGAACGCCAACCTGACGGGACAGCAGGATGTGCTCACGGGTTTGTGGCATCGGACCATCGGCGGCCGAGCAAACCAGGATCGCGCCGTCCATCTGGGCAGCACCGGTGATCATGTTCTTCACGTAGTCAGCGTGACCTGGGCAGTCAACGTGAGCGTAGTGACGAATGTTCGAGTTGTACTCGACGTGAGCGGTGTTGATGGTGATACCGCGCGCTTTTTCTTCCGGAGCCGAGTCGATCTTGTCGAACTCAACGACTGCCGAACCGAAAACTTCGGAGCAGACGCGAGTCAGAGCTGCGGTCAGAGTGGTTTTACCGTGGTCAACGTGGCCGATAGTGCCGACGTTAACGTGAGGTAGGGAACGATCAAACTTTTCCTTAGCCATCGATACAATCCTCCGCAGAAGAAATAGTCACAACGCTGATAAAACAAAGGCAGATATTTTCATATCTGCCTTGTTTATATGGAGCTCTTGAGCGGACTTGAACCGCTGACCTCACCCTTACCAAGGGTGTGCTCTACCAACTGAGCTACAAGAGCGAAACACATTGTGCAAAAAACCGGCAAACTTGGAGCGGGTAGCGGGAATCGAACCCGCATCATCAGCTTGGAAGGCTGAGGTTCTACCACTAAACTATACCCGCGGAGCTTGCAGCTCTCGCTAAAACTGGTGGAGGGAGAAGGATTCGAACCTTCGAAGCTCTCGCAACGGATTTACAGTCCGTCCCCTTTGACCGCTCGGGAATCCCTCCAGATGTGGCCGGCATTCTATTTGTCTGCCGCCCTAGTGTCAAGCGTTTTTTCAAATTTTTTCAATCAAATCTGAAACTTAGCTGCTTTGACACCGCTTCCGGTTCTACCACCTGAGTGGTGTTCCCTGTGAAGCGGGCGCCATTCTATCAAGCTATTCGCCAGTTGCAATACCCTGGCAGAAAATAATTCTATGTTTTAAGTCTTTGAAATCATTGGAAAGACTTGCGAGGACGGTTTGGTCCAGCAAACGCTCGCTTTCCGGGGCGATCTTCAGCCAGACACCGTCGGCGCCCGGCAGCTGGCCACTAACCGGTGCAGCGCTGATATCCAGGCTCAACAGGCGCTGACGCAAGGCGTCGAGCTGCTCACGCTCCGCGAAGCCACCCACCACCAGGCATTCATCACGGCGACGCGCCGACCCGGTCCCACCCATTTCACGCAACAGGCGAATCTCCTGCTGGCTTCCTTTATACAGCGACAGCGGAGCGACATCCTTGGCTTTTAGCGGGGCTTCCTGTTGGTGCCAGACGTAGTAGAAGACATTGAGCACCAGCAACAGCAGAAACAACCAACGCATAAGCACCTCAGTCCAGTGGGCAGGCCATTGCCAGGCCAACGAATACCAGGTCAGGAACCACGCGCGCCTGCGGCACTGCATTGCGCACCAAGGGCGCATCGCCACCGGTAAGGAAGACGGTGAAATCTTCTCCCCATAGGGTACGCGCCTGCTCGAGCTGAGCGCAGGCAAAACCTTGCAACATCAGTACACAGCCACGCTCTACGGCTTCGACCGTGGAGCGCCCAGGCGCGAGACTGGCCAGCGCGCGCTCGGCGGAAGCATCGTCGTAGCGAATACGCCGGGTATGCGTGCGCAGCTGACTGCGCATGAGCGGCATGCCCGGGCAAATGTAACCACCCAGGTGCTCACCATCGGCAGCAATGAAGTCGGCCTTGGCAGCAGTCCCGAGATCAATCACCAGGCACGCGCCCTTGGCCAGATGAAAAGCCCCCAAGGTGGCCAGCCAACGGTCCATCCCCAAGCGCTGGTAATCTTCGTAGCCATTACGCACCCCAGCCATTGTCTGGGCTGGCCGAGCAACTCGCGCCACAACACCAAAAGCCTGATCTATCAATGCACAGAGGGATGTCGTCTCTTCCTCGCTGCGCACACTGACGATGCGGCAAGCAGTCAGACGTGCCGACAAGGTCGTCACCTGCGCGATCAACGCCTGGTCCGAATCGACAATACCGCCCCCCACGATGGTGGCATCGGCAGTGTGAATCACCCGCCACTTGATGAAGCTGTTACCGCAATCGAGCTCAAGAATCATCACGCAACCTCAAACTGAGCTCTCCGCCACTGAAGCTCTTTTCTACACCCTCGACTTCAAGACGCAAGCCGCCCTGACCATCTACGCCCAGCACCACACCATCGATACGGGCACTACCCGCGATGAGCGATACATTACACCCCTGCCAAAGATGCGCTTGCTCCCATTCTTCCTGGAAAGCGGCAAAGCCATAGCGGCGATGGCGTGCCAGTTCGTGCTGCAACTGCTGACTGAGGGTTGCGACAAGGCGATTGCGATCAATTGCCGCACCGGTTTCGCGCCGCATCGAGGTCCATGCCTGGTCGACCTCCGTATTGGCTTGCATGTTCACATTGATGCCAACCCCCAGCACGACATGACAGACGTCAGCAGGGTCACCGACCAGCTCAAGAAGAATGCCGGTGATCTTTCGATCGCGAACAAGCACATCATTAGGCCACTTGAGCCCCACTTGCTTTACGCCGAAAGCCTGCAGTGTGCGCATGACCGCCAGCCCCACCACCAGGCTCAAGCCCTCGAGTTGGCGCATGCCACCATCGATACGCAGTACCAGACTGTAGTAAAGGTTCTCGCCGAAGGGGCTTACCCACTGCCGCCCACGACGACCACGCCCGGCACTCTGGCGCTCTGCAAGCACCAGGAAAGGCGCCGCCTGACCAACACCGGCCAACCTCAAGCCCTCCGCATTGGTCGAATCAATACTTTCGTGGATGAAGATGGGCCACTGTTCGCCCTCGGCGAACTCGGCGATAGCCTGCTCATCGAGCAAAGCCAGTGGCGCGGCAAGCTGGTAACCGCGGCCACGAACCTTGTGAATGGTGAGGTTCAGCTCACTCTCCAGGTGCTGCAGCTGCTTCCAGACGGCGCTGCGACTTACACCGAGGGCTGCCCCCAAGGCTTCACCGGAATGGAACCGGCCATCCTTGAGAAGATTCAACAACTTGAGCATGCCAGTCTCGACTTGGAATAAGGCTGGCATGATAGCTACGGGTAGTGGGCTTGCATAGGAAAACGGCAGTACTGAAAGGCTTCAAGCGTCGAGATTTTTCAGCCAT